>NZ_JBEPJZ010000001.1:1352338-2028507 GCF_040496035.1 Agromyces sp. SYSU T00194
CTCACGAGGTAGGAGTAGCGGCTGAGCCGCGCGTCGACGCCCTCGAACGCCGGGGCGGAGATCGCCGCGCCGCCGAGGTGGTCGTCGCGCTCGAGCAGCAGCACGTCGAGGCCCGCGCGGGCCAGGTAGGCGGCGGCGGTCAGCCCGTTGTGTCCGCCGCCGACGATCACGACATCGTGTTCCACAGGCATGGGTCGAGGGTACCCGGGGGCGATCGTTCCGCCGCTGAGTGTGCTCGTTCTCGCGCTCGTAGCCCCGATTCGAGGGTCCGATCGAGTCGTTTCGAGCACACTCGAGGGCGGATGGCTACGGTGAGGTCATGGGTTGGCGGAGGAACCGGGTGCCACTGATGCTCGCCCTGCCGGTCGGGTCCGCGGGGGGAGTGGTCCTCGCTGTCGCCGTGTACCTGTCGTCGAATGCCGACTACCGTGCGCTGGGCGGCTGGGGTGCGTTCGGATATCTCGTCGGAGTCGGCGCAGTGCTCGGCGGGGTGACCGCGATCGGGGCGGTCGCCGGCGCGGTGCTCGCACTCCTCATCGCAGGCCGGGCCGCACGATCCGCGGGGTCGATCCTCGCCGGTTCGATCGGAGCCGGAGTCGGCGCGGCCACGTTGTGGCTCGGCATCGGCGTGGCCAGCGCGTTCGCGTCGAGCGCGGGCTCCTGGTTCGGTGTCTCCCTAGCCTTCGCGGCTGTCGCTGCACTCGTCGCGACCGCGCTCGCGGCACTGCTGCTGCGCTCGGCGACGAAGCGTCGGCGTTCACCGATCTCCGAGGCACCCGGCGGGACGCGGACCGACTGATCGTTCGACTTGCAGCCAACACGGTTGTCGTGTGCGACGACGCGGAATCCTCCTCGACTTCTACGGCACGATCGTCGACGAGGAAGACGATGTCAGGCGAGTGATCTGCGAGGCGCGACGGGTCGCTCGAGTTCCTCGGGGAGTGCGACGTCCCGATCTGCGTCGTGTCGAACATCGACCGTGATGACATCGAGGCCGCGATCGCTCACCACCGCCTGCCGCTCGACACCATCGTGACGAGCGAGGATGTCGGCGCGTACAAGCCGGACGGGGCGCCTTTTCGCGCCGGACTCGCAGCGCTCGGAATCGACACGGCGGAGGCCCTGCACGTGGGCGACTCCCTCTCCTCCGACGTTGCGGGGGCCAACGCCCTGGGCATCCGGGTCGCTTGGATCAACCCGGCCGGGCGAACTCCGCCCGAGTCCGCCCGCATCGACTACGAGCTCGCCGACTTGCGCGAGCTGCTCCCGCTGGTGTCGACACGCGCGGGGCGGGACTGACGGCATGGGATCTTCGCAGGCGCTGAGCCTGGAGGATCGCAGCAGGTGTCGCCCACATGGGCGCGCATGCGCTCGGTGCCGCAGCGTACGCCGTGCGCGCGGTGGGTCTCGCCGAGCCCGATGGCGACGCGCGTGCCGCGGAGCTCTCCTGGCAGGTGGGGCACCTCTCGGAGCCGGCGCGGTGCGCGCTGCTGCTGCTCCCGCCCGTCGGTTCGGATCGGTCCGGCCCGCTCGGGGCCGGGCTGCTGGCGACCGGCGAGCTGGGCTCGATCATCCGAGACCTGCAGGCGGCGATCGCAACCTCGTGAGACTGTTCAATTAAGTGGTCAGTTTGCTAGACTGTTCAGAATAGTGAACAGGGGGCGGTGACCGAGATCATGAGCCGCATCACCCTGCGCGACGCGGTCGCCGGCATGCCGTTCAGCAGGAGCGAGCTCGCTCGCCGGGCCGGCGTGTCTCGCACGACCGCGCTCACCGCGAGCGAGGACACCTCGCGTGCGCGTGTCGACACGCTCCGCGAACTCGCCCTCGCGCTCGGCTACGACGTGGCGATCGAACTCGACCGCGCGAGCGACCCGTTGGCGGCCGCCGCGGCGCGAGTGCTGCTCGGCGATCTCGATCCGGACGAGCGGGCACAGGACCGCCGCGACCTCGACATGTGGATCGAGCGGCTGCGACGCTATACAGGCGGGGAGCGCCTCGACCTCATCACGGAGGCGGCTCGCGTCTCCGGGCCTCGGAACCGGGCAGGCAGCATCCTGATGCAGGGCAGGGTCGACGCAGACCGGCTCGTCTCGGTCGGTCGTGCGTCCGGCGCACGCTGGGTGCTCTCCGGTGCGGCGACGCTCGACGCGCTCGGCGCCGATGAGGCGACCACGGTCGTGCTCTGGTCCGAGGATGCTGCGGGTGTGGCGGCGCTGCTCGCGGCAACCCACCGGCGCGTACGCGTCGAGACCGCGGCGAACCTGATCATCGCGCCCGCGCATCCGACGGTCTTCGTCGGATCGACGACGGTCGAGGACGTCGAGCTGGTGAGCCCGTTGCAGGGGATCATCGACGCCGTCGCGACTGGCGGGGTCGACCGCGAGATCGCCGAGGCGATCGCGAGGAGCTGGTGAACGATGGCTGACGCAGCGGGTCGCGACCCGAAGCAGCCGGTGTACGTGCGTCGGCCGGGCTCCGGTCGGTCGAGCGAGGAGGATGCCTCGTCGAGGCATCCGTCTGCTGACGAGCGCCTCGCGGCGGCGGAGCGGCTCGGTCTCGTCGGCATCGATTGGGACTGGTCGGGCATCGACCTGAGCGTCATGGGCGGCAATGGCGACGTCGAGCGGGCTCGCGCGCGGTTCCGGGCGAACCTGCCCGTCATCATCTGGGACGCCGCGAAGCTGGAGGGCAACACCTTCACGCTGCCTGAGGTGCGGACGCTGCTCGACGGAGTGACGGTCGAGGGGAAGCGGCTCGAGGACCAGCAGCAGGTGCTCGCGCTGAGCGACGCTTACAACGAGCTCGATCGGATGATCGCGGGAAGGAAGTTCACCGTAGACAAGGCGATCTCCGACCGACTGCACGGGCTCGTTGCGCGGCACGAGGCGATCGAGGCGGGCGGGTTCCGCGGCGAGGGCTCTGCGCGCGGGGGCGGCTCGGTGCGGCTCTCATCGGGCGGAGTCGTCGAAGGGCGCGAGCACGGCGACGGCGGAGCCCTGCTCATCCAGGCCTTCGACGACCTGCGGGACTTCATCGCCGGGGTCGACGATCCGCGTCGGCGGGCGCTCGTCTACGCCGCCGCGGCCACGCGCCACCAGTTCTACTTCGACGGCAACAAGCGCACCGCGAAGCTCATGGCCTCGGGCATGCTCATGTCTGCGGGCTTCGACGCGATCTCGGTGCCCTACTCGCGGCTCTACGAGCAGAATGTGTCGCTCGACCGGATGTTCGCGAGCGACGACGCGACCGCGTACATGCGTCTCCTCGCCGACTGCGCCCGCTGAGGCGTCACGTCTCCGTCGCCGGCTCGGTGGTGTTCGCGGGTTGCTCGACTGCCGCGTCGGCGTCGGCGTCGTCGCGGCGCGGGCGCAGGGTCGCCGACGCGGCCAGCGCGATCGCGAGGAACCCGGCTGCGGTGTACGCGGCGTACGAGCTGGCCGCGGTGAGGCTCTCGGCCGCGAGGTCGCCGGCGTCGGCCGTCGAGGCATCCGCTCGCAGTGCTGGAATGGCGGCGCCGGCGCTGCCGGTGACGATGTCGACGACCTGCTCGCGCTGCGCGTCGGGGAGGTCGCCCAGGCGCTGCTCGAGGTCGGTGCCGAGGGTGCCGAACAGCACCGTGCCGAGCACCGCGACGCCGAGCGCCGACCCGATCTGCCGGGCGGTGCTCTGCGTGCCCGAGGCCTGTCCGCTCCGGTCGACGGGCACGTCGACGAGCACCACGTTCGTGACCTGCGAGCTGGCGAGACCGATGCCGAGCCCGTAGACGAAGAGGAGCCCCGCGATCACCGGCCAGCCGGTGTCGGTCGCGAGCAGGATGCCCAACACGAGCACGCCCACGAGTTCGAGCGCGACGCCCAGGCGCAGCATCCCGACCGGGGTCATGCGGCGGGCGAGGCCGCTGACCATGCCTGTCGCGAGGAACGAGCCGACCGCGAGGGCGACCAACGCGAAGCCGGCCTGCAGCGGGGTGTAGCCGAGCACGTTCTGCATCCAGATCGGCAGCACGAAGAGCAGCCCGAGCTCGCCGAGGCTCACGATCAGCGCCACGAGGTTGCCGTTGCGGAAGGTCTGGAGCGAGAACAGCTGGAGCGGGAACAGGGTGGGGGCGCCGCGACGCTCGCGGGCGCGCTCCCAGATGAGGAAGCCCACGAGCGCGAGCACGGCGACGCCGATGAGCACGGGCGTGGGGGAGAGGTCCCACGGCCAGCTCCAGCCACCGATCGTGACGCGCTCGTTCACCGTGAGCCAGCCGAGCGTGCGGCCCTCGATGAGGCTGAAGACGAGCACGCCGGCCGCGACGACGCCGAGCAGCGCGCCCACGGGATCGAAGCGCTCGGGGTGCTCGGACTTCGACTCGGGGATGGTGAAGACCGCGGCGGCGAGCACGAAGAGGCCGAACGGCACGTTCACGCCGAAGGCCCATCGCCACGAGAAGTCGGTGATCAGCCAGCCGCCGAGCAGCGGGCCGAGCGCGGCCATGCCGCCGATGATCGAGCCCCAGACGGCGAACGCGATGGTGCGGTCGCGGCCGCGGAAGCCGGTGTTGATGAGGGACATCGTGCCGGGGAGCACCATGGCGCCGCCGACGCCCTGGGCGACCCGCGCGGCGATGAGGGTCGCGCCGTCGGGCGCGAGGCCGGCGGCGACCGATGCCGCGGTGAAGATCGCGACGCCGATCAGGAGGAGCCGGCGGCGGCCGATGCGGTCACCGAGGGTGCCGAACGCGATGAGCAGCGCGGCGAAGACGAGGGCATACGACTCCTGCACCCACTGGACCTGGGTCGACGAGATGCCGAGGTCGTCGACGATCGCCGGGATCGCGACGTTGACGACGGTCGTGTCGACGATGATGAGCGAGACGGCGATGCCGATGACGACGAGGCCGAGCCAACGACGAGTGGAGGTCATGCACGGCATCATACCGACACTGTGTCGGGAAGTTGCCCCGGGATGGCTGCGGCGCGTGCGTGGCATGATGACGGCATGCCGAGGATCTCCGAGCCTACGGTTGCCGAACACCGTGCCGCCAAGCGCGCCGCGCTCCTGCGCGCGGCCGCCCACCTCGTCGACGCCGAGGGGGTGGAGGCGGTGAAGCCGGGCACGGTCACCGCCCGGGCGGGCCTCGCCCGGTCGAGTTTCTACGAGTACTTCTCGTCGCGCGAGGAGATCCTCGTCGCGCTCACCGTCGACGCGCTCGAGGAGTGGGCACGCGACCTCGATCGCGAACTGGCCGGCGTCGAGCCGGGCCTGCCTCGGCTGCGCCGCTATGTCGAGGTGACCATGGAGATGAGCGCCGACGGGTCGCACCACCTCGCGACGGCGCTGCAGCAGGCGGATGTCTCGCCGCAGCGCATGGAGGACATCATGGCGGTGCACGACGCCCTGCTGGTGCCGCTCATCGGCGTGCTGCGCGACGTCGGGGTGACCGACTTGCACGTGACCGTGCCGCTCGTGAACGGGTTGCTCGGCGAGGCGGTGCGCCAGGTCACGGAGGGCGCGGATCCCGAGCGCGTGGGCGCCGAGGCGTACCGCATCCTCACCTCGGGAGTGCTCCCCGCCTGACGATTCGGTTTGCCGACACTGTGTCGGTATGATCTCCGCCATGGAGATTCTCAAGTACGTCGTCCTCGCCATCCACATCATCGGAGTCGCGAGCCTGCTCGGCGGTGCCCTGGTCGAGATGACGTCGAGACGCGAGGGTGGCAAGCGCGTCATCCCCGCGATCCTCCACGGCGCCTGGACCATGCTGGTCACCGGCGTCATCCTGGTCGGCCTGAACTACGCCGTCGGCGACCCGGTGAACAACGCCAAGATCACCGTGAAGCTCGGCGTGCTCGTCGTGATCCTCGTGATCGCCCTGGTCAACCGCAAGAAGGAGGCCGTCGCGGCCTGGGTGCTGCCCACCCTCGCGTCGCTGACGGTCGTGAACATCTTCCTCGCGACCGTCTGGCGCTCCTACAACTGACCCTCATCCACCGGCCGCGCCGTGCTCGCACCCAAGTGCGGCGCGGCGCGGCGTCGTTCTCACCGGACGAGCGCCTGGCCGAGTAGGCGCCGTCACTCCGACGGCGCCGCGATCACGGATGCTGCCTCGCGGAGCGCCTCGCGCACGGCGATGACGCCCGGGCGGTCGGCGGCGGCGAACCGCGTCGCCGTGAAGATCTCGCGCGAGGGGCGGCCGGGCAACTCGTGCAGGCGAACCGACGGGGCGTCGCCCGCCCAGACGAGGTCGGGCAGCAGCGCGGCGGCGTTGCCGGTGCGCACGAGGCGGATGTGCGCGACCAGGTCGGTCGTCACGTAGCGCACGTCGGGCTCGAACCCGGCCGCGCGGCACTGCTGCAGCGCCCACTGTCGGGCGGCGCTGCCCTCGGGCTCCATCACCCAGGGCAGCGCGGCGGCGCTGCGCAGGCGCGCGAGCGCGTCGCGGTCGGCGTCGATCGCCGAGAGCGGCTGCGGGTCGGCGTCGACCACGGCGGGCAGGGCGGCGGATGCCTCCGAGCCGCGCGCGCCCGGGGCATCCGTCGCCGGTGGCAGCGCCAGTCGGATCGGGTCGCTCGCGAGCCGCACCCGGTCGAGGCCCTCGTGGTGCGGGCGGGTGTGGCCGGGGTACTGTTCGGCGATCACGAGGTCGGCGTCGCGCGCGACGGTGTCGAACAGGCCCTGCTCGGGCGGGCGCTCGACGAGCTCGACCCGCAGGTCGGGGTGGGTGCGCGCGAGGCGGGTGAGGGCGTCGGGCATGAGCGCGTGGGCGGCCGACTGGAACACCGCCACGCGCACGGTGCCGGCGATCGTGGTGAGCGACGCGGCGACGTCGGACTCCGCGCGCTCGAGGCGGTCGAGCACCACGCGCGCGTGCTCGACGAGCAGCAGCGCCTGCGGGGTGAGACGCACGCGGCGTCCGGCCGGCTCGAGCAGCGGCACGCCCGCCTCGCGCTCCAGTTGGTCGAGCTGCTGCGACACCGACGACGGGCTGTACGAGAGCGCGTCGGCCACCGCGGCGAGCGTGCCGCGCTGGGAGAGCTCGACCAGCAGGCGCAGGCGTCGCACGTCGAGCATCGGTCCTCCTCGGGGCATCCGCTCATTCGTCGGCAGACATGATCAGTATCCGTCAGAATCATTCGCTGTACCGAATGGATGCGACAACGCAGACTGGAGACGCACGGCGCCCCTGCGCCCGATCCCGACCGCCCGGAAGGACACTGACCGTATGGCCACCTCGATCGAGACCACCCGCGCGACCCACGGCGACCTCGCGAACCGGGCGGTGTCGCTCGTGCAACGGTGGCTGGCCGAGAGCGCGAACGTCCCGGTCGAGCCGGCCGCGCGCAACCTCGCCGGCGTGCTGGAGGACCCGAAGGGCCTCGACTTCACGGTCGGCTTCGTCGACGGCGTCATGCGCCCGGAAGACCTGCGGGTCGCGGCGCGCGCCCTGCAGCAGGTGTCGGAGCTCACGCCGAGGTTCCTGCCCTGGTACCTCCGCTGGGCGGTGCAGGTCGGCGGCGCGCTCGCCCCGGCCTTCCCGTGGCCGATCGTGCCGATCGCGCGGAAGGTGCTGCGCGACATGGTGGGTCACCTCGTGCTCGACGCCACCCCCGACAAGCTCGGTCCCGCGATCGCGCACCTGCGCGAGTCGGGAAACCGCCTGAACCTCAACCTCCTCGGCGAGGCCGTGCTCGGCGAGCAGGAGGCCGCCCGGCGCCTCGCGGGCACGACAGAGTTCCTCGCCCGCCCCGACGTCGACTACGTCTCGATCAAGGTGTCGAGCGTCGTCAGCCAGCTCTCGATGTGGTCGTTCGACGAGGCGGTGCAGCGCGTCGTCGAACGCCTGACCCCGCTCTACGAGCTCGCCGCGTCGAGCCCCACGCCGAAGTTCATCAACCTCGACATGGAGGAGTACCACGACCTCGACCTGACGATCGCGGTCTTCACGACCCTGCTCGACCAGCACCGGCTGCGCCGGCTCGAGGCCGGCATCGTGCTGCAGGCCTACCTGCCCGACGCGCTCGGCGCCCTCCAGGAGCTCACCGCCTGGTCGAAGCGTCGCCGCGCCGCGGGCGGCGCCCCGATCAAGGTGCGCGTCGTCAAGGGCGCGAACCTCGCCATGGAGCGCGTCGACGCCGCCGTGCACGGCTGGCCGCTCGCCACCTACGGCAGCAAGCAGGACTCCGACACCAACTACAAGCGCGTGCTCGACTGGGCCTTCACGCCCGAGCACGCCGACGCCGTGAAGATCGGCGTCGCCGGCCACAACCTCTTCGACCTGGCCTACGCGTGGCTGCTCGCGAACGACCGCGGCGTCGCCGACCGCATCGACATCGAGATGCTGCTCGGCATGGCGACCGGCCAGGCCGCCGCGATCACGCGCGACGTCGGGCGCCTGCTGCTCTACACGCCCGTCGTGAACCCCGCCGAGTTCGACGTGGCCATCGCCTACCTCGTGCGCCGCCTCGAGGAGAACGCGAGTTCTGAGAACTTCATGTCGGCGGTCTTCGACCTCGCCTCGAACCGCAGCCTGTTCGAGCGCGAGCGCGACCGCTTCCTCCGCTCGCTCGCCGCGCTCGACCAGACCGTTCCGCAGCCGAACCGCACCCAGGACCGGCACACCGAGTGGGAGCGCATGTCCGCGCCGCCGGCATCGGTGCCCACGGTCGGGGGCGAGGCGGATGCCCCGGAGCAGGACGCCTCCCTCACCGCCGAGGTGCTCGGGCTGACCCGCGGGTCGGCGGGTGACGGCGCACCCGTTGCACCCGTCGCGGGTGACGACCGCGCCCCGCTCACCGCCGCGCTGCAGGTGCCGGACGCCGCCTCGGGAGCATCCGACGGCTTCTCGAACGAGCCTGACACCGACCCGTCGCTGCCGGCGAACCGGCTCTGGGGCCGGCGCATCCTCGAGCGCGTGCCCGACTCGCGCCTCGGCATCCAGGCCATCGAGGCCTCGCGCATCGGCGACGCCGACACCCTCGAGCGCGTGATCGCGACCGTGACGGCCGCCGGCCGCGCCTGGGGCGAACTGCCCGGCGCCGAGCGCGCCGCCGTGCTGCACCGCGCCGGACTCGCGCTCGCAGCCAACCGTGACCGCCTCATCGAGGTCATGGCCGCCGAGACCGGCAAGACCATCGCCGAGGCCGACCCCGAGGTCAGCGAGGCGATCGACTTCGCCCACTACTACGCCGAGCGCGCCCGCGAGCTCGACCACGTGCAGGGCGCGATCTTCGTGCCGTCGAAGCTCACGGTGGTGACGCCGCCGTGGAACTTCCCGGTCGCGATTCCCGCGGGCGGGGTGCTCGCCGCGCTCGCCGCGGGCTCGGGCGTCATCATCAAGCCCGCCGCGCTCGCCCGCCGCAGCGGGGCGATCATGGTCGAGGCGCTCTGGGAGGCCGGCGTGCCGCGAGAACTGCTCGCACTCGTGCAGCTCGACGACCGCGACCTCGGGCGGCAGCTCGTCGCCCATCCGTCGGTCGACCGGGTCATCCTCACCGGCGCGTACGAGACCGCGAAGCTGTTCCGCTCGTTCCGCCCCGACCTGCCGCTGCTCGCCGAGACGAGCGGCAAGAACGCCATCATCGTCACGCCGAGCGCCGACCTCGACCTCGCCGCATCCGATGTCGCGAAGAGCGCGTTCGGGCACGCCGGCCAGAAGTGCTCGGCCGCGTCGCTCGTGATCCTCGTCGGATCGGTGGGGCACTCGAAGCGCTTCCTGGGGCAGCTCGTCGACGCCACCCGGTCGATGCGCGTCGGCTACCCCGACGACCCCGCGACCCAGATCGGCCCGGTGGTCGAGCCCGTGCACGGCAAGCTGCTGCACGCGCTCACCCAGCTCGACCCGGGCGAGCAGTGGCTCGTCGAGCCGAAGCGCCTCGATGACACCGGGCGGCTGTGGTCGCCCGGCATCCGCGACCACGTGAAGGCCGGATCGTACGTGCACCTCACCGAGTTCTTCGGACCGATGCTGGGGATCATGCGGGCGCGCACGCTCGAGGAGGCCATCGAGATGCAGAACGCGGTCGACTACGGGTTGACCGCCGGCATCCACACCCTCGACTCCGACGAGCTCGCGACCTGGCTCGACACGGTCGAAGCCGGCAACCTCTACGTCAACCGCGGCATCACCGGCGCGATCGTGCGGCGCCAGCCGTTCGGCGGATGGAAGCGCTCGGCGGTCGGCGCCGGCGCGAAGGCGGGCGGCCCGAACTACCTGTTCGGCCTCGGTGACTGGATGCCCGCGCGGGCGAGCGAGCAGAGCTCGACGCTGCACCTGCGCGGCCTCGATTCGCGCGTGACGACGCTGATCGAGCACGCCCAGTCCGAGCTGTCGTTCGAGGAGTTCGAGCTGCTGCGCCGCTCGGCGCTCTCCGACGCGATCGCCCACCGCGACGAGTTCGGCGCGGTGCGCGACGTCTCCGGCCTCGGGGTCGAGCGCAACGTGTTCCGCTACCGCCCGACCGCGGTGACGGTGCGCATCTCCGGCGGCGCGGGCCTCGGCGAGGGGCTGCGCGTGCTCGCCGCCGCGGTGCTGTCGCGCTCGCCGATCCAGGTGTCGTCGGCGCTCGAGCTGCCCGCGGGCGTCGTGACGGTGCTGCGTGCGAACGACGCGTCGGTCGTGGTCGAATCGGATGCCGCGTGGCTCGAGCGCGCCCACCGGGGCGGCATCGAGACCGCGCGCGTGCGCCTCGTCGGCGGCGACGCATCGGCGCTCGCCGGCGCGCTCGCCGGCACCCCCGACGTGGCGGTCTGGTCGCACCCCGTGACGCCCTCGGGCCGCGTCGAGCTGCTGCCGTTCCACCACGAGCAGGCCGTGTCGATCACGAACCACCGCTTCGGCAACCCGACGACGATCTCCGACGGCGTGATCTAGCGTTTCCGCCCGCGCGCGCCGCCGTGCTCGCGCCCCGGACCCGTCCCGCGGCCGGTCCGCGCGTCCGCCCGACGCCCGGTTGCGCGTGAGGGCCGTTTCTCTCGCTGAGGGCCGAAGCTTCGGCCCTCAGACGAAGATCTGGCCCTCAGCGTGCGAAGGATCGGGGCGGACGACGTGGGCGAGCGGGCGGGCGGTCGACGTGCCGCGGCGTCAGCGGTCGGCGCGGAGCGCGGCCCGGGCGTAGTCGAGGGCCGCGCCCTCGCCGACGCCGAGCTGGGCCATGCGGTCGGCGAAGGCGGATGCCGCGAGCTGCGCCTGCTGCGCGGTCGGATCGCCCGTCGCCGAGACGAAGGTGCCGTTGCGGCCGCGCGTCTCGATGACCGCGTCGGTCTCGAGCGCGCGGTACGCCTTCGCGACCGTGTTCACCGCGAGGCCGAGGTCTGCGGCCAGCGCGCGGACGGTCGGGAGCTTCGTGCCCGCGGCGAGGTCACCGGCGCGGACGGCGTCGCGCACCTGCATCCGGATCTGCTCGAAGGGCGGGGTGGACGCGTCGGGATCGACGGTGACGGCCAGCACGGGCATCCGCCCACTCAGTCGCGGGGCCGGTTGACCAGCCGCGAGAAGACGATCGCGCTGCGCGTGTGGTCGACGTTCGGGGCGACACGCAGGCGCTCGAGCGCGTCCTCGAGGCTCGTGATGTCGCGGGCGCGCATCTGCACGATCGCGTCGGCGCTGCCGGTGACCGTGCCGGCGTAGACCACCTCCGGAACGTTCTGCAGGATGCGCTGGAGCTCCTCGGGCGCGACCGTGCCGCGGCAGAACAGCTCGACGTACGCCTCGGTGCTCATGCCGTCGACCGTCGGGTCGACCTGGATCGTGAACGCCCGGATGACGCCGTCTGCGACGAGGCGGTCGACGCGGCGCTTCACCGCGGATGCGGACAGTCCGACGGTCGACCCGATGTCGCCGTAGCTCGCACGTGCGTTCTGACGCAGGAGGTCGAGGATGCTGCGATCGAGGTTGTCCATGCGGGGGAGTGTAGGCGGGATCGTTGCGTCATGGGACCCCGCGACGCAGCATCTCGCGCGCTCGTGATCGAATCGATGCAGAGTCGGGCGTCCGGCGGCACGGATCGCCCAGGTACCGCGACGCGTCGGCCGGAGGCATCCGGTCATCGGTGCCCGTCGATTGTGCACGAATCGATTCGACGCCGGCCCGAATTCGCCTAGCGTGGAACCCATGCTGACTGACACCCCCGTACGCCTCGGCGTCCAGCTCCACCCGCAGCACACGACCGCCCAGCAGATGCGGGACGCGGTGCTGCGCTCGGAGGAGCTCGGCGTCGACATCGTCTTCAACTGGGACCACTTCTACCCGCTCTACGGCGAGGCCGACGGCCCGCACTTCGAGTCGTGGACCCTGCTCGCCGCCTGGGCCGAGCAGACCGAGCGCGTCGAGCTCGGCGCGCTCGTGAACTGCAACAGCTACCGCAACCCCGACCTGCAGGCCGACATGGCCCGCACGATCGACCACATCAGCGCCAAGGGCGGCGAGGGCCGCTTCATCTTCGGCACCGGCTCGGGCTGGTTCGAGCGCGACTACGACGAGTACGGCTACGACTTCGGCAGCGTCGGTTCGCGCCTCGACGACCTCACCGACGCGCTGCCGCGCATCGAGGCCCGCTGGGCGAAGCTCAACCCTGCGCCGACGCGCGACATCCCGGTGCTCATCGGCGGCAAGGGCGAGCAGAAGACGCTGAAGCTCGTGGCCAAGCACGCCGACGTCTGGCACAGCTTCGTCAAGCCCGACGAGATCGCGCACAAGGTCTCGGTCATCGACGCGTGGGGCGAGAAGGTCGGGCGCGACACGTCGGGCATCGTGGTCTCGAACGAGCTCGCGCGCGCCGACGACGAGAAGGCCGACGCGTACTACGACGCGGGCGTGCGCATGTTCACGCTCGGCCTCAACGGGCCCGACTACGACGTGACCGAGGTCAAGCGCTGGCTCGCCTGGCGCGACGCCAAGAACGCCTGACCCGGGGTCGAGAGGCGCACGGATGCTGCGTGCCGACGCTGAGCACGCAGCATCCGTGCGCCTCGATCGCTGTCGTGCAGCGCTCGGGCGTGTGACACTGGAAACGGCGTCCCGCACCGTCTGCGGGGCTCGAGGAGAGTGACCTGGTCCGCCGACACCCTGCGGCGTCGCCGCGGCTGCCGGTCCTCGCCGGCACCGTTGCACCGCCGCCGACGAGTGAAGGAGGCGCGATGTCGATCGCCACAGACAACCCCACCGACGAGCAGGCCCTGACCACCGGCCCGGCCGGTTCCGGCGCCCTGGCCCGCACGACCGCCGCCCGCCCCGAGCGCAGGGCGGTGCGGAAGACGGTGCTGATGTGCCGCCCCGAGCACTTCACGGTGGTCTACCGCATCAACCCGTGGATGAACCCCGCCCTGCCGACCGACACGAGCCTCGCGGTGCAGCAGTGGCAGGCCCTGTACGACACGTACGTGCAGCTCGGCTACGACGTGCAGCTCATCGACCCGATCGCCGGGCTGCCCGACATGGTCTACGCGGCCAACGGCGGATTCGTGCTCGACGGCATCGCCTACGGCGCGAGCTTCACCCACCCCGAGCGGCAGGCCGAGGGCCCCGCCTACATGGACTGGTTCGATGCGGCCGGGTTCCGCGTGCACCGCCCGGTCGAGATCAACGAGGGGGAGGGCGACTTCCTGCTCGTCGGCGACGCGATCCTCGCCGGCACCGGCTTCCGCAGCGACTCCCGTTCGCACGAGGAGATCGGCCGGGTGTTCGGTCGCGAGGTCGTGACCCTGCGCCTGGTGAACCCGAGCTACTACCACCTCGACACCGCGCTCGCGGTGCTCGACCCCACGCCCGGCCGCGAGCACATCGCCTACCTGCCGACTGCGTTCGACGAGGCGTCCCGCGCCGTGCTCGAGGCCCGCTACCCCGACGCGATCATCGTGTCGGAGGAGGACGCCGCGATCCTCGGCCTCAACTCGTTCAGCGACAACCGCAACGTCGTCATCGCCGCCCGCGCGGAAGGCTTCGCCGAGCAGCTGCGCGCCCACGGCTACACCCCGATCGGCGTCGACCTCTCCGAGCTGCTGCTCGGCGGCGGCGGCGTGAAGTGCTGCACCCTGGAGCTGCGCCGATGATCCACACCGCCGAGAACGCCACCGAAGCCGCGATCGCCCTCGAGGAGGCGCACGCGGCGCACAACTACCACCCGCTGCCCGTGGTCGTCGCCTCGGGCGAGGGCGCCTGGGTGACGGATGTCGAGGGGCGACGCTACCTCGACTGCCTCGCCGCCTACTCGGCGGTGAACTTCGGGCACGGGCATCCGCAGCTCGTCGCCGCCGCGCACGCGCAGCTCGACCGCATCACGCTCACCAGCCGCGCGTTCCACAACGACCGGCTCGGGCCGTTCGTGACCGAGCTCGCCGAACTCGTCGGCATGGACATGGTGCTGCCGATGAACACGGGCGCCGAGGCGGTCGAGTCGGCGATCAAGGTCGCGCGCGCCTGGGGGTACCGGGTCAAGGGCGTGCCGACGGATGCCGCGAACATCGTCGTCATGGCCGGCAACTTCCACGGCCGCACCACCACGATCGTCTCGTTCAGCGACGACCCCGACGCGCGCGCCGACTTCGGCCCGTTCACGCCGGGCTTCCGGGCGGTGCCCTACGGCGACGCCGACGCGGCGGCCGACGCGATCGACGCGAACACCGTTGCGGTGCTCGTCGAGCCGATCCAGGGCGAGGCGGGCATCGTCGTGCCGCCGGCCGACTTCCTGCCGCGGGTGCGCGAGCTGTGCGACGCGAACGGCGTGCTGCTCATCGCCGACGAGATCCAGTCGGGGCTCGGCCGCACCGGCTCGACGCTCGCGTGCGACCTGGTCGGCGTGCGCCCCGACCTCGTGACGCTCGGCAAGGCGCTCGGCGGCGGCATCGTGCCGGTGTCGGCCGTCGTCGGCAGCGCCGACGTGCTCGGCGTGCTGCGGCCCGGCGAGCACGGCTCGACGTTCGGCGGCAACCCGCTGGCCGCCGCGGTTGGCCTCGAGGTCGTGCGGCTGCTCGCGAGCGGCGAGCCCCAGGCCCGCGCGCGCGACCTCGGGGCGCGGCTGCGCGCCCGGCTCGACGCGCTCGTCGGGCGCGGCGTCGTCGCCGTGCGCGGCGCCGGGCTCTGGGCGGGCATCGACATCGACCCCGCGCTCGGCACGGGCCGCGAGGTCTGCGAGGCGCTCATGCGCCGCGGAGTGCTGGCGAAGGACACCCACGGGTCGACGATCCGGCTCGCGCCGCCGATCGTCGTCGAGGCATCCGACCTCGACTGGGCCGTCGACCAGCTCGAGGCCGTGCTCGCGGAGCTCGCCGGCTGAGCCGGTGGGCTGCGCTGCTCAGGAACCTGGGCCGGATCCCAGGAGCCACGGCGGGCGACACGCCGTGTGAGGCGGTTGCTCGGGCGCCGAGGTCCTGAGAAGCGACCTCCTCAGGGCCGGCGCTCGGCGACGCGCGTCGACGTGAGGGCGAGCACGAGGAACGCGACGGTGCTGCCGACGAGCACCGCGAGCGGCAGCGCCCACCCCGAGGTCGCCTCGTGCAGCGCGCCGAGCAGCGGCGGGCTGAGGGCCGCCACGAGGTAGCCGCCGCCCTGCACGATCGCGGACATGCCGGCCGCCTCGCGGTCGCTGCGCGCGCGCCGCACCATGACCGTGAAGATGACGACGAACCCGCCGCCCTGCGCGACCCCGCCGATGACCTCCCACAGCACGTACGCCTCGGGCGCGACGAGCAGGCCCACCGGCAGGCTCACCCAGAGCGCGCCGACCAGGGCCGCGGGCACCCACTGCGGGGCACGCGCGCCGACCAGCGGCACGCCCAGCGCGCCGACGATCGCCGCGACCTGGAACACCGACGATGCGACGCCGGCTCCGACCGCGTCGATCCCGTGCAGGTCCGACAGCATCGACGGCAGCCACGACGTGAAGCCGTAGTACGACCACGCCTGCGCCGCGAAGGCGAGGGTCAGCAGCCACGTGAGCGGGTTGCGCCATGCGGAGTCCTGCGCGCCCGAGCGGTCGCTGCGCCGGTGGTCCACGATCGTGATGCCGCCCGTGAGGGCCTCCGGCGGTGCCGGCGCCGCCGACTCGGTGTGCGGCGGTGCCTGCGGGACGTGCGGCGACCGGCGGGCGCTGGCGTTCCGGCGACGCAGGTACGCGCTCCACACGACGAGCGCGGCGATCACGAGCACGCCCCAGGCGGTCGTCGCCGCGCGCCAGCCCACGAGATCGGCGAGCGGGGCCGTCGCGAGGGTGGTGAGCATCGTGCCGACGTTGAACATCGCGGCGTAGCCGCCGGTGACGAGTGTCGCGCGCTCGGGTGGCACGTCGCGTCGGATGACCACGGGCATGACCACGTTGCCGATGGTGATGGCGACCCCGATCACGACCATGCCGGCGAACGCCAAGGCGGTGCCGGCGCTCGCGCGGATGATCGTGCCGGCGAGGACCCCGACGAGGGCGATGAGCACGGCACGCTCGGCCCCGCTCAGCCGGATCACGAGCGCCGCGATCGGCGTGGCCAGCGCGAAGCAGAGCACGGCGAGCGTCGTCAGGAGCCCCGCGGTGGCGGGGGTCAGGCCGAGGTCGTCCTCGATGCGCTCGATCACCGGTGCGAGTGCGACGATGGGCGCACGCAGGTTCAGGGCGACGAGCATGATGCCCGCCGTGAGCAGCCACGGGAACGCGCGGCCGGCTGCGTCCCGGTCTGGAGGTGTCACTGCGTCCGATCGTACGCGGTGACCGGTGGGGGCCCCGGTCCGGCCGGGGCATCCGTCGTCGACCGCACTCGACCCGCGGGCGCCACGGGCATAGCATGACGCCATGAGCGACGATGTCGCCGAGCCCGCGCCGGGGGACGCGAGCCCTTCGGAGGGCGAGCCCCGCCTGCCGGGTGTCGGCACGACGGACGACCACGGGTTCTTCGGGCAGCCGCGCGCGCTCGCCAACATCTTCGGCGTGGAGATGTGGGAGCGGTTCAGCTTCTACGGCATGCAGGGCATCCTGCTGCTGTACCTGTACTACTCCGCGTCCGAGGGCGGCCTCGGCATGGAGCAGTCGACGGCGGCCGGCATCGTCGGCGCCTACGGGGGAGCGGTCTACCTGTCGACCGTGCTCGGCGCCTGGATCGCCGACCGGCTGTTCGGCTCGGAACGGGTGCTGTTCTGGAGCGCCGTCGTCATCATGTTCGGGCACATCGCGCTCGCGCTGCTGCCGGGGTTCTGGGGCGTCGGCGTCGGGTTGATCCTGGTGGCGCTCGGCAGCGGTGGGCTGAAGGCGAACGCCACCGCCGTCGTGGGCACGCTCTACCGCCCGGAGGACCCGCGGCGCGACGCCGGCTTCTCGCTGTTCTACCTCGGCATCAACCTCGGGGCGTTCCTGGGGCCGCTGCTGACCGGGCTGCTGCAGTCGACCATGGGGTTCCACTGGGGCTTCGGCCTGGCCGCGGTCGGCATGGCGATCGGCCTCATCCAGTACTCGTTCGGCCGCCGGCGCATCCCCGACGTCGCTCGCGAGGTCCCCAACCCGCTGCCCGCCGATCGCCGGGTGATCGCGGCGGTGATCGCGGCCGTCGCGATCGTGCTGGTCCTGGTCGGCGTGCTGCTCGGACTCGTGAACGCCAACAACCTCGTGACCCTCGTGATCGCGGGCACCGTCATCGCGGCGATCGCGTACTTCGCCGTCATCCTGACGTCGCAGCGCATCGACGCGACCGAGCGGTCGCGCGTCTACGCGTTCATCCCCCTGTTCATCACGAGCGTCGGCTTCTGGTCGCTGTACCAGCAGCAGTTCACCGTGCTCACGATCTACTCCGACGAGCAGCTCGACCGGTCGATCCTCGGCTGGGAGATGCCCGTGCCGTGGGTGCAGTCGATCAACCCGATCTTCATCATCATCCTGTCGGGCGTCTTCGCCGCGCTCTGGACCAAGCTCGGCACCAGGCAGCCGTCGACCCCCGTGAAGTTCGCGCTCGGGACCGTGGTGATGGGGGTCGCGTTCCTGCTGTTCCTCCCGTTCGCCGACGGCGGCAAGAACTCCACGCCGCTGCTGTGGATGGTGCTCATCCTCTTCACGTTCACCGTCGCCGAGCTGCTGCTGTCGCCCGTGGGGCTCTCGGTCGCGACGAAGCTCGCCCCCGCCATCTTCCGCACGCAGATGGTCGCGCTGTTCTTCCTGTCGATCGCGCTCGGCACGTCGATCGCCGGGCTCCTCGCCGAGTTCTACACGCGGGTCAACGAGGCCACGTACTTCGGGGTGCTGGGCGCGATCGCCATCGTGATCGGCGCGTGCCTGTTCCTCGCCGTGCGCCCGGTGCTGCGGCTCATGCGGGGTGTGCGCTGACCCGACGCGCGGCATGCCGTTCGCGCTAGGCTGCGCGCATGTCGAACACGCTCGTGGTCATTCCCACGTACGACGAGCGGGAGAACCTCGGGCCGATCGTCGCCCGCGTCCGCGCGGCCGTTCCCGACGCCTCGGTGCTGGTCGTCGACGACAGCTCGCCCGACGGCACGGGTGAGCTCGCCGACGAGATGGCGACGCGTGACGCGGCCCTGCACGTGCTGCATCGCGCCGGCAAGGAGGGACTCGGAGCGGCCTACCTCCACGCGTTCGACTGGGCCCTCGAGCGCGGGTACGACCCGGTCGTGCAGATGGACGCCGACGGCTCGCACCTGCCCGAGGAGCTGCCGCGACTGCTGGCACGGCTCGAGGCGGCGGATGCCTCCGGCACGACGCCCGACGTCGTCGTGGGCTCGCGCTGGGTCGACGGGGGGTCGGTGGAGAACTGGCCCACGCACCGGCGGCTGGTGTCCCGCATGGGGAGCGCCTACGCGCACCTGGTGCTGCGCCTTCCGGCGCGCGACGCGACGGCGGGCTACCGGGTGTTCCGCGCCGACGCGCTGCGCCGGATCGACCTCGCCGACGTGCACTCGCGCGGGTACGGGTTCCAGGTGGACGTGCTCTGGCATGCGCACCGCGCCGGGCTCGTGGTGGCCGAGGAGCCCGTGCGATTCGTCGACCGCGAGCACGGGGCGAGCAAGATGAGCGTCGGCATCGCGGTCGAGGCCGCGCTGCGCGTGACGGGCTGGGGCCTGCGCGGGTGGTGGGACGCGCTCCGCGGGCGTGGTCGCCCGTCGCGGCGCGACGCGGTCGGCTCCGTCGCGGGCGGTTCCGCCGGCGACGCCTGAGGCGCCCGGGTCAGACGGCCAGCTGCAGCGGGTCGGCGAGCAGGCGCGACCGTGCGCTGGCGAACCCGCCGAGCAGCGCGGCGTCGGTTCCGGCGGCGGCGGCGAGCACCAGCGGCACCTGCTCGGGATCGTCGCTGAGGAACCCGTCGGTCGCGACCGCGTCGGCGATGTCGCCGACGAGCTCGGCCCAGTAGCCGCCGACCACGATCGCCGACGGGTCGAGGGCGGTGTCGAGCGCGCGCAGCGCGCGCCCGATCCAGAGCACCGCGTCGTTCCACGACCAGACCGCGTGCTGGTCGTTGGCGTCGATGCGGTCGCGCAGCTCCTCGAGCGCGGCGGCCAGGCCGTGCTCGCGTCGCAGCTCGGTCAGGCCCGCGCGCTCGAGCACGATCTCGGGACCGGCGATCGTGACGAGGCAGCCGTGCTGTCCGCAGCGGCAGGGCACCCCGGTGGGATCGATCGCGAGGTGCCCGAGCGCCCCGGCGGATCCGAAGGCGCCCGGCAGGACCGCGCCGTCGACGACGACCGCGCCGCCGAGGCCGCTCTGGCCGGAGACGTACACGAACCCGCGCGGGGCGTCGGGCGCGTCGAGTTCGGCGTGCGCCGCCGCGGTGCCCTCGCCGAGCAGCGTCACCGCCTGGGGCAGGCCGGGCTCGAGCGCGAGCAGGCGCGGCATCCGCTCCCGCAGGCCCCCGATGACGTCGACGTCGCGCCAGCCCAGCTCGTGGTCGACGCGCACGATGGCGGGCTCGCCGCCGACGACGCCCGAGGCGACCAGGGTGACGGCGCCGACCCGGCGGTCGCGCTGGTCGGCGGCGCCGATCGCCGCGTCGAGCACCTGCGCGAGGACGTCGAGCACGGTGCCCGGGTCCTCGACGGGGCCGCCGTGGCGGGCGGTGAATCGTGCGAGCTCGTCGCCGGAGATCGCGTGCAGCACGGCGACGGCCGCGTCGGCGTCGATGCGCGCCGTGATGAGGGCGAGGTCGTCGGTGGCCAGGCGCAGCACCGTGCGCGGCCGGCCGCCGCCGTTCCCACCGCCGACGGTCGCCTCGCGCACGACGCCGGCGTCGATGAGGGTGGACGCGAGCGTGCGGATGGATCCCCGTGCGAGGCCCGTCGCGTCGGCGAGCTCGGTCCGCGAGACCGGCCCCTCGGCGGCGAGCCGCCCGACGACCAGCGCGAGGTTCCGCGTGCGTGCGTCGGGATCCGCCATCGGTGCGCGCGCCATGGCGTCCCCCATCCGTTCCCCTCGGATCATGTCGCCAGCATGGCACACGCCGGGCGCGCGGGGGAGTCCCCTAGGGGGTGTCGTCGCGGGCGGTTCCCGGGGCGTCGAGGGCGTCGATGAGCACCCGGAGGTGCGCGGCCATGTCGATGTCCGGGTCCAGCATCCACTGGGTCTGGAGCCCGTCGGCCGCGGCGGCGAGCACCGCCGCGAGCGCGTCGGGGTCGAGGTCGGCGCGCACGACGCCGGCGTCCTGCTGCGTGCGGAGGTGGTCGGCCATGCCGGCACGGAAGGTGCGGTAGCGCTCGACGAAGTACTCGTGCGCGGGGTGCGCGGGGTCGGATGCCTCGACCGACAGCTGCGCGTAGAGCTGCACGAGCCCGGGGACCCCCGTGTTCCCGCGCACGACGTCGACGAAGGCGTCGAGCGACCGGCCGGTCGTCCGGTCGATGCTCCGGGCGTCGCGCTCGTCGCGCATGCGGAGCACCTCGGCGAAGAGCTCCTCCTTGCTGCCGAAGTAGTGGAGCAGGCCCGCCTGGCTGAGTCCGACCGCGTCGGCGAGCTCCTTGACGGACGCGCCCCGGTAGCCGTTGCGCGCGATGACGTCGAGCGCGGTGGAGAGGATCTCCTCGCGCTTGGCGATGCCCTTCGCGTACGAGCCCCTGCGTGCCATGCGGACGATGCTAGCGGCTCGGCAGGTCGGCCAGTGAAAACCAAGTGACCACTTGAAATACAAAACCGTGCGAGCTATGGTTTCCTCACCGCGCCGGTGCGTTCCCCTCGTCCGGCGGCCCGGTGCCAGAACGAAGGAGCGATGATGACCGACACGATGACGCCCCCCGAGGCGACGGCCGGGGCGACCGGCCGCGTGGTGGAGCCGGCCGACCTCACCCTCGAGGAGAAGGCGTCGCTGACCAGCGGTGCGAGCTTCTGGACCACGAAGCCGATCGAGCGCGTGGGGCTCCCGGCCATCATGCTGACGGACGGCCCGCACGGCGTGCGCAAGCAGCGCGCGAGCGCCGATCACCTGGGCATCGCCGACAGCGTGCCGGCCACCTGCTTCCCGCCGGCCGTCGCGCTGGGCTCGTCGTTCGACCCCGCGCTCCTCGAGCGCGTCGGCGTCGCGCTGGGCGAGGAATCGCTGGCCGAGGACGTGGGCGTGCTGCTCGGCCCGGGCATCAACATCAAGCGCTCGCCGCTGTGCGGCCGCAACTTCGAGTACCTCTCCGAGGACCCGATCGTCTCGGGCGTCATGGGCGCCGCGCTGGTGCGCGGCCTCCAGTCGCAGGGCGTCGGCGCGTCGCTGAAGCACTTCGCCGCGAACAACCAGGAGACCGACCGCATGCGGGTCTCGGCCGACATCGACGAGCGTCCGCTGCGAGAGATCTACCTCCGCGGGTTCCAGCGGGTCGTGCAGGACGCCCAGCCGTGGACCGTCATGTGCTCGTACAACCGGCTCAACGGGGTCCACACGTCGGAGGACCCGTGGCTGCTCACGACGGTCCTTCGCGACGAGTGGGGCTTCGAGGGCCTCGTGGTCTCCGACTGGGGCGCCGTGAACGACCGCGTGACGGGCCTCGTCGCCGGGCTCGACCTCGAGATGCCGTCGAGCGGGGGGCGCACCGACGCCCAGCTGGTCGCCGCGGTCCGGGCGGGGGAGCTCGACGAGGCCGCGCTCGACCGCGCGGTGCAGCGCAACCTCGACCTCGTCCGCAAGGCCGTGGCCGGTGCGCGGCCGGATGCGGCGTACGACGTCGACGCCCACCACGCGCTCGCCCGCGAGGTCGCCGCGGCGAGCATCGTGCTGCTCCGCAACGAGGGCGGCGTGCTCCCGCTCGACCCGGCGGCGTCCGTCGCCGTCATCGGCGAGCTCGCCCGCACCCCGCGCTACCAGGGCGCCGGTTCGTCGCTCATCAACCCGACCCGCCTGGACGACGCGCTCACCCAGATCCGCCGGGTCGCCGGCGACGACGTCCCGTTCGCCGCGGGCTACACCGCCGACGGCTCCGTCGACGCCTCGCTCGCCGAGGAGGCGGTGGCCGCCGCATCCGCGGCCGGCACGGTGCTGCTGTTCCTCGGCGTCCCGGCCGAGCTCGAGTCCGAGGGATTCGACCGCGACGACATCGAGCTGCCGACCGCCCAGCTCGAGCTCGCCGAGCGCGTCGTCGCCGCCAACCCGAACACGGTCGTCGTGCTCTCGAACGGCGGCGTGGTGCGCCTGCCGTTCGCCGAGCGCGTGCCGGCGATCCTCGAGGGCTGGCTGCTCGGCCAGGCCGGCGGCGGCGCGGTCGCCGACGTGCTCTACGGCCGCGTGAACCCGTCGGGCCGCCTCGCCGAGACCATCCCGCACCGCCTCGAGGACAGCCCCGCGTTCCTCGACTTCCCGGGCGAGCACTCGCACGTGCGCTACGGCGAGGGGCTGTTCGTGGGCTATCGCTGGTACGACGCCCGCGCCATCGACGTGGCGTTCCCCTTCGGCCACGGCCTGTCGTACACGACCTTCGGGTACGCGGATGCCTCGGCCGAGGCCACCGCGGACGGCGTCGTCGTGCGCGTGACCGTGGCCAACACGGGCGATCGCGACGGCGCCGAGGTCGTGCAGGTCTACTCGGCGCTGCCCGGCTCGAACGTCGTCCGCGCGCCGCGCGAGCTCAAGGGCTTCGCCAAGGTGTTCGTGCCGGCAGGAGAATCGCGCGTCGCCGAGGTGCACCTGCGTCGCGACGACCTCGCGTACTGGGACACGCGCGCCGGCGCCTGGATCGTGGAGGGCGGCGCGTACGAGCTGTCCATCGGGGCGTCGAGCCGCGACCTGCGGGCGACCGCGACCGTCGAGGTGGCGGGCGACGACGTGCGGGCGCCGCTGACCATGGACTCGACCATCGGCGAGGTCGTGGCCCACCCGGTCGCAGGTCCGGTGCTGCTGCAGGCGCTTGCGGGCGAGGGCTCCGTGCTGGCCGACCCCGCGATGTTCAAGATGCTGGCCTCGTTCCCGATCGGCAGGCTCACGTCGTTCCCGGGGATGCCGATCACCCGCGACGACGTCGAGCAGCTCCTCGCGACGGGCAACGCCGCGTCGTAGCATCCGCACCCACGCGGGGTCGACGCACCTGCGTCGGCCCCGCGTCGTGCGTCGCCCGGGTGCCCGCCTGTCGGCGCTCAGTCGGAGAGGTCGACCACCTCGTCGAGGAACGCGCGCAGTTCCGCCGCCATGTCGACCCCGTCGGGGTCGAGCAGCCACTGCACCTGCAGTCCGTCCATGACGGCGACGACCTGGCGGGCCGCCGACGCGGGCGACGTGCCCGACCGCAGGCGGCCCAGCTCGCGGCATCCGTCGAATGCGCGCTCGAGCCGACCCACGGTGTCGGCGTACCGCGTGACGAAGTACTCGTGCGCCGGATGGCCGGGATCGGTGGCCTCCGCCGAGAGCGTGCAGTACAGCGCGACCACGCCCGGTACCGACGCGTTGTAGCGGGCGAGCTCGACGAGCCCGCGGAGCGAGGCACGCGGATCCGCGTCGTCCTCGCCGAGCACCTCGAGCGACCGCTCGTCGCGGTGCTCGAGCACGGCCGCCAGCAGCGCGCTCTTGTTCGGGAAGTGGTGCAGCAGGCCCGCCTCGCTCATGCCGACGGCGGCGGCGATGTCGCGGATCGACCCCGAGCGGAAGCCGCCCCGCGCGAACACGTCGAGCGCCGCGTCGAGGATCGCGGCGCGCGTCGCCTTCGTCTTCGCGTACGGGCCGCGCCTGCGGCTCGTCGCCGCGACCTGGTCCGCCATATGCCCGTGCCTCCCGCCCCGTCGCAGTCGAGCGTACCCGTGCGGCGCCGGGGAACGGGATCAGTCGCGCGGCTCGACGCGGAGGGTCGTCGCGGCCGCGGCCGGCGCGACCATCGCGCGGGTCGGCCCGGTGTCGCCGTACTTGGCGAAGTACGCGTCGTCGACGGCGTCGTCTCGGGTGTCGTCCGGGATGAAGGCGACCCTGCGGGTCACGTCGTTCCAGCTGATCGCGCCCTCGAGGTGGCGCAGGGCGCCGCGGTACCACTGGCCCTCGGCGCCCTTGTAGGAGCGGACGTAGAGCGCGCCGTCCACGACGACCTGCCACACGATCGTGAGGGTCCGCAGCGACCCGTCCGCCCGTCGGCCGGCGACGCGGATCTCGTGGTCGCGCTCGAGCTCGGCGAGGTCATCGGGGGTCCACGTGG
The DNA here is from genome assembly GCF_040496035.1 of Agromyces sp. SYSU T00194. Classification (NCBI taxonomy): domain Bacteria; kingdom Bacillati; phylum Actinomycetota; class Actinomycetes; order Micrococcales; family Microbacteriaceae; genus Agromyces; species Agromyces chitinivorans. The sequence continues at coordinate 1,376,886 of NZ_JBEPJZ010000001.1, forward strand.
GCATGGTGCTTCCTCTCGTCATGGACGTTCCCCACCACTCTGCCGTGCTGCGGCACGGGATGACAGGTCCTGGCGGTACCTGTCACGATGGGGCCTCCCGCGCACGCTCGCGACGGGATGGACTGGTCTCGCCGCGCCGTCCACGCAGGTGCGCGGCGAACCATCGCGAAGGAGATCCGAGACCCCATGAAGGCCACCCTGATGTACGGTGCCGGCGACGTGCGCGTCGAGACGGTGCCCGACCCGAGCATCCGCCGGCCCACCGACGCGATCGTGCGCACGGTCCGCACGTGCGTGTGCGGCAGCGACCTGCACCCGTTCCACTCGATGCCGCATGCGGAGCACGGCCGGCCCATGGGTCACGAGCTCATCGGCGTCGTGGAGGAGATCGGCGAGGCGGTCACCACCCTGCAGCGCGGCGACTTCGTCATCGCCTCGTTCGCGTTCCAGGACAACACGTGCGTGTTCTGCGGCGAGGGCGTGCACACGTCCTGCGTCAACGGCGGCTTCTACGGCAATGCCCACGTCGGCGGCCTCCAGGCCGAGCTCGCCCGCATCCCGCAGGCCGACGGCTCGCTCGTGAAGGTGCCGGGGGTCGACCCCGCCGGTGCCGATCCGGGCCTGCTCGCGTCGCTCCTGACCCTGTCGGACGTGTACCTCACCGGCTACCACGCCGCGCACACGGGGCGCGTGGAGCCGGGCAAGACCGTCACCGTGATCGGGGATGGCGCGGTCGGGCTCTCGGCCGTGCTCGCGTCGCGCACGCTGGGCGCCGAGCGCATCATCCTGATGGGCCGCCACCGCTCCCGCACCGACCTGGGCGTCGAGTGGGGTGCGACGGACGTCGTCGCCGAGCGCGGCGCGGAGGGCATCGCGAAGGTCATGGACCTGACCGGCGGCGAGGGCAGCCACGTCGTGCTCGAGGCCGTCGGCCACATGCCCGCGTACGAGCAGTCGGTCGGCGTGGTGCGCCCGGGCGGCGTCATCTCGCGGGTCGGCGTGCCGCAGTACGAGGAGGCCCCGGTCGGCTTCGGCTCGCTGTTCGGCAAGAACGTCACCCTGACGGGCGGCCCGGCGCCCGTGCGCGCCTACCTCGAGCCGGCGATCCGGCAGGTGCTCGACGGCGAGATCGACCCGGGCCGCGTGTTCGACCGCACGGTCGGCATCGACGACGTGCCCGCCGCGTACGCCGCGATGGACGCCCGCGAGGCGCTCAAGGTCATGGTGGGGTTCTGAGGGCCGCCCGCCGGCACGAGGCCCCGGACAGGGGAGGGGCACGATGAGCACCGAACTGCAACCCACGGGAGCCACCGTGCAGGGACCCCGAGGAGTGGTTCACCGGTCCTGACCCCCTTCGCCGAGTGCGCTCGAACCGACGCGAACGACCCCGATCCGGGGCATCCGGCGTCGGATCGAGCACCCTCGACGTTCGGAGGGCGGGATTGCGTGGGGGCGGGGTCGGGGTCGGGGCCGGGTGGGGGCGGCGCTGGGCGGGTTCGGGGGCGTCCTCAGACGGGCGTGAACTCGTCCTCGTGGGTGGCCGCCCACGACGCGAGCACCCGCAGCGCGTCGGCCGACGGCGAGCCCGCCGGCGCGGTGTAGACGTTCAGCACGAGCCCCGGCTCGCTCGGCAGCTCCATCGACTCGTAGTCGAGGTCGAGGTCGCCGACCACGGGGTGGTGCAGGCGCTTTCGGCCGCTGCGGTGGAACTTCACGTCGCGCGAGGCCCAGCGCTCGCGGAAGAGCTCGCTCTGCGTCGACAGCTCGCCGACGAGCCGGATGAGGTCGGGGTCGTGCGGGGTGCGGCCGGCCTCCAGCCGCAGCATGGCCGCCGCGTCGTGCGTGATCTGGTCGTAGTCGCGCCAGAACTCGCGCGCCGCCGGGTTCAGGTAGGCGAAGCGCGTGGTGTTCACCGGGCGGTGCGGGTCGTCGAAGACGGGCGAGTAGAGCGCCCGGCCGAGCAGGTTCGCCGCGAGGATGTCGTGCCGTGCGTTGCGCACCCACGCGGGGGCATCCGTCACCGCATCGAGCACCTGCTGCACCGCCGGTCGCACGAACGGCGCCTGCCGGGCCGAGCCCACGGGCCGCGCGCGGCCGGGGCCCTGGGCGCGGGCGAGGTCGAACAGGTACTGCCGCTCGGCCTCGTCGAGCCCGAGGGTCGTCGCGAGCGCGTCGAGCACCCCGTCGGACGCCCCCGCGAGGTTGCCGCGCTCGAGGCGCACGTAGTAGTCGACGGAGACGCCCGCGAGCATCGCGACCTCCTCGCGCCGCAGGCCGGTCACGCGGCGGTTGCCGCCGTACGCGGGCAGGCCCGCCTGGTCCGGCGTGATGCGGGCGCGCCGGGAACTCAGGAACTCCCGGATCTCGTCGCGCAGCTCGGCCATGCCTCCACGGTATGCCCCTGCCCGCGCCGCTGGGAGGCCCTGCGAGTGCCCGTCTCGCGGCATGCGCGTTCCGAGACCCGTCGAACCGCTGCGCTCTGGGCGCCGGGAGTGCAGGGCATCGACGGGTCCGGATGGGCGCCGCCCGAGACCCGTCGAACAGCTGCGTGCTGAGGGCCGGGAGCGCAGGGAATCGACGGGTCTCAGTGCGCCGGGTCGCGCGAGGCGCGCAGCGCGTCGACGAGGGTCGCCGCGTCGTACGGGCCCTTGTGGCGCTTGTCGCCGATGAAGAAGGTCGGCGTCGAGTGCAGGTCCATCACCTCGGCGTCGAGCGCGTCGTCGGTCACCCGGTTGGCGACCTCGGTCGAGTTGAAGTCCTCCAGGAACCGGTCGGCGTCGAGGCCGAGCTGGTTCGCGTACGTGCACAGGTCGTCGACGTCGAGCCGGTCCTGGTTGGCGAACAGCAGCTGGCCCATGTCGAAGAACGCCCCCTGCTTCGCGGCGGCCTCCGCGGCGCGGGCCGCGTCGACGGCGTGCTCGTGCACCTCGGTCAGCGGCAGGTGGCGCCAGACGTAGCGCAGTTCGTCGCCCAGCACCGAGCGCACGTGGTCGATCGAGCCCGTGGCGCGGCTGCAGAACGGGCACTCGAAGTCGCCGTACTCGACCAGCGTCAGCGGCGCGTCGACGGGGCCGCGGATGTGGTCGCGCTCGGGGTCGACGGGCCGCGCCAGCGTGCCGCCCACCGGGACGGGCGGCTGGAACCGGTCTCCGAGGCGGAAGATCGCCCACGCCAGCAGGAAGGCGACGACGGATGCCACGAGCACGCCGAACCGCGCCTCCGACTGGGCGAGCGGGTCCTCGATGGCGATGTCGACGATGAAGAGCGAGATGGTGAAGCCGATGCCCGACAGTGCCGCGCCGCCGGCGACGCGCACCAGGGTCAGTCCCGGCGCGAGCGTGCCGATGCCGGTGGCGCGCACGATCGCGGTGGTCGCCGTGATACCGACGAACTTGCCGATCACGAGCCCGGCGACGATGCCCCAGAAGAGCATCGAGCCGAGCGCCGCGCCGACGGTCTCGGCGTCGAGGCGCACGCCCGCGTTCGCGAGCGCGAACAGCGGCAGCACGAGGTACGTCACGTACGGCGAGTACGCCGTCTGGAGACGCTCGTTCACCGAGATCGACTCGCGCAGGCCCCGCGTCGCGGCGGCCGCGTACTCGGAGCTCGGAGACTGGCGGAACGCCGTCGTGAGTTCCATCGCGCGCTCGACGTCGCGGCGTCGCGGCGGGAAGACCGGGATCAGCAGCGCGATGGCCACGCCGGCGAGGGTCGGATGCACGCCGGACGAGTACATCGCCGCCCAGGCCGCGATCGAGAGCACGACGTACGCGGGGCCGCGACCGACCGGCAGGTAGCGCACGAGGAAGATGCCGGCGAGGAACACGACGCAGAGCAGGAGCGGGAAGAGCTGGATGTCGGAGCTGTAGAAGATCGCGATCGCCCCGAGCGCGCCGACGTCGTCGACCACGGCCAGGGTGAGCAGGAAGATGCGCAGCCGCGCGGGGAACCTCGGGCCGATCACGGCCAGCGCGCCGACCAGGAACGCCGTGTCGGTCGAGATGACGACACCCCAGGCGGATGCCTCGTCGGTGCGCCCGGCGAGGGCCAGGAAGACCAGCGCGGGTACGACCAGGCCCGCGACCGCCGCGATCATCGGCACCATCGCACGCGAACGGTCGGTGAGCTCGCCGATCGTGATCTCTCGCTTGACCTCCAGCCCGATGGCGAAGAAGAACAGCGTCATGATGCCGTCGTTGACGAGGTGGCGCAGGCTGATGTGGAAGTCGAAGCCGCCGACCGCGAGCTCGATCTCGGTCGACCAGAACTCGTCGTAGGTCGCGTTCCACGGCGAGTTCGCCCAGAGGATCGCGGCGAGCGTCGCGAGCAGGAGGAGGCCCGCCGCGGTGCGCTCCGTCGAGCCGCCGCTGAAGCGCGGACGGCGCGAGCGGGTGGGCCGGGCGCGTCCCGGGGGTCCCGCCGGGGCGGTCGTGAGTTCGATCCGTTCCGCCATGCCGTCCCGTCCGTCGCGTGCCTGACGCTCACGGTAGCGTCGCGGAGACCCCGTGAGCCAGTCGCATCCACACTCCGAGCCCAGGGAAGCGGCGCAACCCCTCGTCGTGACCGCGCGTCGGTGACAGACTGGGACGGCGTGGGCGGGGCCACCGGCGCACCGCCCGGGGAGGGAGCACGATGGCACGCTCGGATCGAGCCCGGTCGCGGGTGTCGAAGCGCGCGAAGGCGGTGCGGGCGAAGTCGGTGCGCAAGGCGAGGCGCGCCGCGGACGAGGCGGCCCGGGCGTCGGTGCGAGCGCGGCGAGAGGCGCGTGAGGCGGCCGACCAGGCGCTGCAGGCCGCCCGCCGTGCATCGGTTGCGGCCGCCGCGCTGCCGGGGAAGGCGCGCCGGAAGGTCGACGAGGCGGTCGTGCGGGCCACTGACTCGGCGCGTGCCTCGCGCCGGTCGGCCAGGTCTGCGCCCGACCGGGCGGCGGCCTCGGCCCGTGCCGCGAAGCGCGACGTCGAACGCGCCGCGGACCGCGCCGAGGCGAGCAGCACGCGCGAGGCGCGGCGCGCCGCGAAGCGCACCTACAAGGTCAAGCGGAAGGCGTTGAAGCAGCGGCGCAAGCAGCTCAAGGCCGTGCAGAAGATGGCCAGCGCGGCGTCGCTGTCGGTCACGACCGCGTCGCTCGCGAACCGGTCGAGCTCGCGGGCGGGCTGACGCCCGGAGGCATCCGCCCGACCCGCGAGCCGTCGTCGACTAGGAGGCCTTCGGGCCGGTCGACTTCGCTGCGGTGCTCGGCTTCGACGCCGACTTCGCGGCGGTGGACTTCGCCGCTGCGGTCTTCGTGCCGGTCGTCTTCGCCGCTGCGGTCTTCGTGCCGGTCGTCTTCGCCGCTGCGGTCTTCGTGCCGGTCGACTTCGCCGCGCCCGTCTTCGGGCCCGTCGACTTCGACGCAGCGGCCTTCGTGCCGGTCGACGCGGTCGACCGGTTCGCCCGCACGGTCGCGGGCTTCGATGCGGCGGCCTGCCCGGCGGCATCCGCCACCGGCTTGGCGACCGGCACCATGCGCGACAGCTGCGTGACGTGCTGCGGGCCGAGCTCGTCCAGCGACGAGACCTCGAGCAGCTTCATCGTGCGTTCGATCTCGGTGCGGAGGATCGAGATGGTCTTGTCGACGCCGCGGCGGCCGCCGGCCATGAGGCCGTAGAGGTACGCGCGGCCGATGAGCGTGAAGCGCGCGCCGAGCGCGATCGACGCGACGATGTCGGCGCCGTTCATGATGCCGGTGTCGACGTGCACCTCCATGTCGCCGCCGACCTCGCGCACGACGTGCGGGAGCAGGTGGAACGGGATGGGCGCGCGGTCGAGCTGGCGGCCGCCGTGGTTCGAGAGCACGACGCCGTCGACGCCGCGGTCGGCGAGCAGCTTCGCGTCCTCGACGGTCTGCACGCCCTTCACGACGATCTTGCCCGGCCACATCTCGCGGATCACGTCGAGGTCGTCGAACGAGATCGTCGGGTCCATGGCGGAGTCGAGCAGCTCGCCCACGGTGCCGCCGGTCGACGACAGCGAGGCGAACTCGAGCGGCGGGGTGGTGAGGAAGTTGATCCACCAGGCCGGGCGGGGGATGGCGTTGATCACGGTGCCGAGCGTGAGCTGCGGCGGGATCGAGAAGCCGTTGCGCTTGTCGCGCAGGCGGGCGCCGGCGACCGGGGTGTCGACCGTGAAGAAGAGCGTGTCGAAGCCCGCGGCGGCGGCACGGTGCACGAGGCCGTAGGAGATCTCGCGCTGGCGCATGACGTAGAGCTGGAACCAGTTGCGGCCGTTCGGGTTGGCGGCCTTCACGCCCTCGATCGAGGTGGTGCCGAGGGTCGACAGCGTGAACGGGATGCCCGCGGCGCCGGCCGCTCCGGCACCGGCCTCCTCGCCCTCGGTCTGCATGAGGCGGGTGAAGCCCGTCGGCGCGATGCCGAACGGCAGCGCGCTGCGCTCGCCCAGCACCTCGCGGCTGGTGTCGACGACGGGCACGTTGCGCAGGATCGACGGGTGGAACTCGACGTCCTGGAATGCCTGGCGTGCGCGGGCCAGCGAGAGCTCGCCCTCTGCGGCGCCCTCGGTGTAGTCGAACGGCGCCTTCGGGGTGCGGCGCTTCGCGATGTCGCGGAGGTCCCAGATCGTGAGGGCCGACTCGAGCCGACGGTCGGTGGGGTTCAGGGTCGGGGTCTTGAACCGCATGAGCTGTGCGAGCTCCTTGGGGTTCGGCATCTGTCGCTGCACCATGGTGGATCTTCCTATCGCGGGGTCGGGGTCTGGGTCTGGGTCGTGGTCTGGGTCTGGGTGGGGGAGGTCGCGGGGGCCCGCGGGTCGAGCAGCGACTCGGCGTAGTACCCGGCGATGTGGTCGCGGATGCGCGCGGCGGCGGCGTCGGGGTCGCCGGCGTCGATCGCGCGCACGATCTCGCGGTGCTCGGCGCGCAGCCGGTCGGCGGTCTCGCCCCAGTGGGGGATGTGCGGCACGCCGGCGAGCACGTAGCCCTCGATCGCGCTGCGGAGGCCGGCCATCATCGCGGTGATGACCTGGTTGCCCGATGCCTCGGCCAGCGCGACGTGGAACTGCGCGTCGAGCGCGAGGAACTCCTCGGGGTCGAGCCCGGGCGGTTCCATCGCCTCGAGGAGCTGGAGCGCGTCGGCGAGGTCGTGCTCGTGGGCGGCGGCGGCGAGCTCGCCGACGACGGATGCCTCGAGCAGGAGGCGCGTGCGCACCACGTCGTCGACCGGGAAGCCCTGGGCCGCGACCTGCAGGCGCATGAGCGCCGACATGCCGCCGCGCGGGGTCGCCACGATGATCGCGCCGGCGTTCGGACCGGAGCCCGACCGGGTGCGGATGAGCCCCAGCACCTCGAGCACGCGGATCGCCTCGCGCACGCTCGAGCGGCCCACGCCGAGGTCGGTCGAGAGCTGGCGCTCGCCGGGAAGGCGGTCGCCGGGCCGGAGCGTGCCGTCGAGCAGCGCCTGCTCGACGTGCTCGAGCACGGTCTTCCACGCGCGGGGGGCGTCGGATGCCGCGGGGCCGGGCGTCGTCGTCACGGGCATGCTCCTCCTGTGTGGTCCGACCATGGTACATCGAGGTCTGACCACATGCCACCCCTCCCGCCGGCGGGCGGAGGCGCCGCCATCCGGCAGCGGGCAGGCGTGGGTGGCGCTGTCTGGTTGCCGGGGGGCGTGGGTGGCGCTGTCTGGTTGCCGGGGGGCGTTGGTGGCGCTGGCTATTGCCGGGGGGCGTGGGTGGCGCTGTCTGGTTGCCGGGGGGCGTGGGTGGCGCTGGCTATTGCCGGGGGGCGTGGGTGGCGCTGTCCGGCGCCGGTCGGGCGTAGGGGCAGGCGTCGGGCGGCGCGCACGACCGACGCCGGCCCCGGGCGTGCGATCAGAACGGCGGGTCGTTCGCGTCCGCGAGTGGCGGGCGTCGGCGGCGCGCTCGTTCGAGCATCGGGCGATCCGGGTTGCAGCGGTCGAGCGGGTGCCGGTCGGCCGGGTCGACATCGGGTGCGCAGCGGTCCGGCGGGCCGCGATGCTCCGAACGTGGACACTCCGAACGTGGGCCGTGCGCGGGTGTCTCCTGTGTCGGGCGGCCCTGCGCGGGCGTGCCCGGTGTCGGTCTGCCCGGTGTCGGTCTGCCCTGTGCCGGTCCGCCCTGTGCCGGTCCGCCCTGTGCCGATGGTCCCTGCGCCGGTGGGTCTTGCGCGGGTGGGAGCTGCGTGGGCGGGTCGCTGGTGTAGTGGCGCCCGGTGGGGGAGCGCCACTGGATGGTGCCGGGGTCGGGCCCCGTTCGGGTGCTCCAGGCGGTCTCGTGCCTGAGGTGGTGGTGCTTCGGGCAGAGCATGGCGAGGTTGCCGGCGTCGGTGGGTCCGCCGCGTGCCCAGTCGGTGACGTGGTCGACCTCGCACTGTTCGGCGGCTCGGCCGCAGCCGGGGAAGCGGCAGGTCTGGTCGCGGGTGATGAGCGCGGCACGGAGGTCGGACGGGACGGCGTACCGGTCGCGGCCGATGGAGAGGCGGGCGCCGGTCTCGGGGTGCGTGAGGATGCGGATGAAGCTCGGCGCCCGGCCCGCGAGCTCGCGGGCGGTGTCGGCGTCGATCGGGCCCACGCCGTGCAGTTCGCCGGGTTCGTCGGTCGTGCCCAGGAGGGTCATGACCGGAACGGTCACGAACACCGTGGGACGGGTGCGCGCGAACCGCCCGGCACCCGTCGAGGGTGCGGTGCCCGGCCGGCTCGACGCCTCGTCGGTTGTCGTGCGGTCGGTTGTCGTGCGGCCGGTGGTGGCATGGTCGGGCGGGGCCTGGTCGGGCGGGGCCTGGTCGGGCGGGGTGCGGCCGGTGGTGGCATGGTCGGGCGTGGTGCACCCGGTGGCGTCGGCGGGAGCATCCGCGCGACCGGTGAGGAGGTCGGACAGGACGTCGGCGCGCAGTTGCGTCTCGGTGCGGGTCTCGCCGTCGATGCGCGACAGGCTCGCGGCGGCCGCGCGCACGCGGGCGAAGGCCTCGGCGGCGGGCGCGGCGGGCAGGAGGGCGTGCAGCCACGCCATGCCGTCGCGGGCGGGTTCGAGCGAGACCGTACGGTCTTCGGCGGCGCGGCGTGCCCGCTCGGCGATGGTGTCGGGATGCATCCGCTCGCGCAGCCGCCGGGCCCGGGCATCGAACCGGGCCGGGGTCAGCCGGGCGGCGAGCGGCAACGCTGCCGCCTCGAACGCCGGCCGCGCCCGAGGAGGCAGGCTCAGCGCGTGGTCCACCAGGCGCTGCGCGTGCCGGTACGAGATGTGCCCGGTCGCGAGGTCGTCGAGCGTGGTGGGCAGGTCGTGCACGAGCGACTCGGCCTCGTCGACCAGCCGCTCCGTCGAGCGCTCCGGCATGCGCAGCGCGCACGCGACCTCGGCCACGAGGGAGCGACGCTCGAGTTCGCGCACGCGCTGCTCGGGGCGCAGGGAGTGTTCCGCCGCGGAAGCGGTGACGGCGGCCCGCTCGTCGGCGTGGGTAGCGAGGTCTGCGAGCACGCGCGCGCGAGCGGCCTGGAGCGCCGCGATCTCCGCCTCGATCGCGACGAGGCGATCGAGTGAGGCGTCAGCACGCGCCTGGCTGTCGGGGGTTGCCTGGCCCGTGGCGGGCGCGGCGCCGACCCGCGACGTGATCGAGGGCCGTGCGGGAAGCGGGAGCTCGGTCTGGACCGGGAGCGCTGTGCGCGGTGCGGCGGGCGTGGGCTCGGGGGCATCCGCTCGCCCGCTCGACCACCCGGGTTCGTAGGCCAGGCCCACCGTACGTTCGACGAGCGCGGTGCGGGAGCGCACGATCGCTGCGGCGAGCAGCATCTCCAAGGCGGACGCCGAGCCCGCGGCGAGTGGCACGTGCCGCCGCTCGCGACCGGGACCGTCCGCTTCCTTCATGCCATCAGTCAAGTGGTTGCCACCGACATCCGGACGAGAGCGACCGCTGGCCTCCATGCGGCCGTGCGGCCGTGCGGCCGTGCGGCAGGACGGCAGGACGCAGGACGCCCGATCACCCCGTCGGCCACGACCCCGTCGCGAGCCCCGTCTCGTACGCGATGATCACCGCCTGCACGCGGTCGCGGGCGCCGAGCTTCGCGAGCAGCCGCCCGACGTGCGTCTTCACGGTGGTCTCCGACACGTAGAGCTCCCGGGCGATCTCGCCGTTGGTGCGCCCGCGTGCCAGGAGTGCGAGCACCTCGCGCTCGCGGTCGGTGAGCGCGGCCAGCACGTCGGGCGACGCCGTCGCGCGCGGGCGGGCCACGAAGGTCTCGATCATGCGGCGCGTGACGGCCGGCGCGAGCAGCGAGTCGCCCGCGTGCACGGCGCGGATGCCGGCGACGAGCAGTTCGGGCGGCACGTCCTTGAGCAGGAATCCGCTCGCCCCGGCCTGCAGCGCGTCGTAGACGTACTCGTCGAGGTCGAAGGTGGTGAGCATCACCACGCGCGCGGTCGCGTCGGGGTCGGCGAGGATGCGCCGGGTCGCCTCGATGCCGTCCATGCGCGGCATCCGCACGTCCATCAGCAGGACGTCCGGCGCGAGGGTGCGCGCGGCCTCGACCGCCTGCTCGCCGTCGGCGATCTCGCCGACCACCTCGAGATCGGGCTCGATCTCGAGGATCATGCGGAAACCGGTGCGGACGAGCGCCTGGTCGTCGACGATCAGCACCCGGATGCGCCCGACTCCCTCGGCGCCCGGGCCCGCGTCCGCGCCCGTCACGGCTCCGCCCACGGCAGCTCGGCGCGCAGCTCGCACCCGCCGCCCTCCGCCGGGCCGAATCGGAGCGCGCCCCCGTGCACCGCCGCGCGTTCGCGGAGTCCCGTCAACCCCGCGCCGAACGCGTCCGCATCGACCGGCGCCGTGCCGTCGTCGCGCACCCGAAGCCCGAGCACCCGCTCGCCGAAGTCGATGTCGACCCGGGCGCCGGTCGCCCCCTGCGCGTGGCGCATCGCGTTCGTGAGCCCCTCCTGCACGATCCGGTACGCAGCGATGTCGAGTGCCACCGGAACCTCGCGCACGGTGCCCGACGTGGTGACCGTGACGGGCAGGCCCGCGTCGGTCACCCGCTCGGCGAGCCGGTCGATCGCGTCGACGCCGGGTGGCGGCTCGCGGCTGGCCGCCTCGTCGGTGCGCAGCACGCCCACGAGCCGCCGCATCTCGGCCAGCGACTCCCGCCCCACCGCCTCGACCGACTCCAGTGCGCTGCGCTCCGTCGCCTGCGACGGGTCGAGCCTGCGGCGCACGGCGGCCGCCTGCACGGTCATCACCGACAGGCCGTGCCCGACCACGTCGTGCAGCTCGCGTGCGATGCGGTTGCGTTCCTCGGCGATCGCCCGCGACTCGTGTGCGGCGCGCTCGGTGCGCCGTTGCTCGCGCACCGTGACCCTCGTGCGCACGAGCGCGCCGACCAGCCAGGCGATGACCCAGGGCGCGAGCCAGACCAGCGCGGAGACCCGGTCGTCGAGCGTGGCGTTCAGCGGGTCGGTCCACGCCCACCCCGCCCAGAACCCGGCGCCGACGGCGAGGCCCCACAGCGACGCGGGCATCGGCGTGAGCCGCCCGACGGTGAAGATCGCGATGACCGGTGCCAGCAGGATCGCGTACCCCTCGGGTGCGCCGAACGCCGCGAACTCGACCAGCAGCACGCCGGAGACGGCGGCCAGCACGGCGAGCGGATGCCTCCTGCGGAGGACCAGCGCCGCCGCCGCGAGCCCGAACGCGAGCGCGCGCGCCCAGTCCGGCCCGGGCGCGCTGATCGCGCCGACGCCCGCCCACGCCTCCAGCTGGCCCAGCACCAGCACGAGCGCGGCGATCGCGACGTCCACGGGGCGGATGCGCGGCCTCACGTGGGGATGCTACGCCCGGCCCGGCGCGTGCCACATCCTCCCGTGGGAGGACACGCCGGGTCGTTCCGGGGGCCACGGGTTCGGTCCCGCCGCACGACGAGCGCGCAGGGCACCCGTCCCTAGCGTCGGGGACGACACCGCGGCGCCCACCACGGCCGCCGGGGTCGCACCGGCCGGCGCCGTGCCGGTCGAGACTCACGGAGAAGGAGCAACGCCATGACCACCCGGACACCCACCGACACGGGCACGGACGACACCGGCCGCGACCGCCGCCCCGTCGGCCCAGAGGCATCCGCCGCGACCGCCGCCCGCGCCCGCCTGATCGCGACCCTCGCCTGGGTCCTCGCCGCCTTCGGCACGGTCGCGGGCCAACTCCACGCCGTGAGCCGTGCGGCCGCGCACCCCGAGGACCTCGCCTCGCCGCTGCTGGCCGCGTGGGTCGTGCCCGCGATGGACGCGCTCCGGCCGCTCCTCGACTGGGGCGACCCGGTGCTCGTCTACTGGACCTACGGGAAGATCTGGCTGCCCGTGTGCCTGGCCTTCCTCGCCGCAGCGGTGCTCGTGTATCGCGCCCGCCGGCCGATCGGAGCCGAGCGCGTGCTCTGGCGCGTGCAGCTCGGCGCATACGGCCTGCTCACCGTGGCGCTGACCGGCGACTACTACACCCCGTGGACGGACGTGTTCTTCCTCGTCGGCCTCGCGGCCGCGCTCGTGATCGGCCTCGGCGGCGCCGCCCTCGGCGTCGTGCTGCTGCGTCGCGGCTTCCGGCCGCGGACGACCGCCTGGCTGCTCATCGCATTCCTGCCCGGGTTCTTCGTGATCACCGAGCTCACCTCGATGGGCAGCGTCATGCTGCCGCTCATGTGGGGCTGGGCGCTCGCCGCGGAGTCGGTCGCCCGTCGGTCGCGGGCATCCGCCCGGGCGGCGATCGGGTCTGGTCGTCGCACCCCGGCGGTCGTACGCTGAGCGCAGGATCGTAGCCCGCCCGCGGCGGGCAGGGCGAGAGGGGCGCCGTGGGCGACACGACGTCCACACTGGCCGAGTGGGAGCGGGCGGAGGTCGATCGTGCCAACGCGTCCGGCCGCCAGCCCGTCGTCTTCGTCCACGGCCTCTGGCTGCTCTCGAGCAGCTGGGGGCCGTGGCGCGAGCGGTTCGATGAGAGCGGGGTCGTCGCGCTCGCACCCGGCTGGGCGGACGACCCGGCCAGCGTGGAGGAGGCCCGCGCGCATCCCGAGGCGCTCGCGTTCATCCGTCGCTTCGTCGCCGTCGCCTGACCGGCACCCGCTCAGGTGCGCAGCACCACGTTCTCGGGCGCCTCGCCCGCGAGCAGGTGCGCGACCTGGCGGCGCACGAGCGCGGCCATCCGGGGCAGCATCGCGCTCGAGGCGCCCCCGACGTGCGGGGTGATGAGCACGTTCGGCTCGGCGAAGAGCGGATGCCCGTCGGGCAGCGGCTCGGGGTCCACGACGTCGAGCGCGAAGCGCAGCCGGCCCGCGTGCGCCAGGATCGCGTCGGTGTCGATGATCGGGCCGCGCCCGACGTTCACGACGAGCGCGTCGTCGGGCAGGGCGGCCAGGAACGCGTCGTCGACCAGGCCGGCCGTGGCGTCCGACAGCGGCAGGCCGACGATCACGATCTCGGCCTCCGGCAGCAGGGCGGGGAGCTCGTCGATGCCGTGCACGCGACCGCGGTCGGTCTCGCGCGCGCGGCTCGCCACCCGGGTCACCTCGACCTCGAACGGCACGAGCCGGTCCTCGACGGCCCGGCCGACGCCGCCGTACCCGAGGATGAGCACCCGGCGATCGGCAAGGCTGCGCAGGGGGAGGGGCGCCCAGCGTCCCGCCGCCGCGTCGTGCACGAAGCGCGGGATGCCGCGCTGCGACGCCAGCACCAGCGCCAGGGCGAGCTCGGCGGTCGAGGTCTCGTGCACGCTGGTCGCGTTGGCGAACACGTGCCCCGCGGGCAGCAGGGCGGCCACCCCGTCGTAGCCGATGGACTGGCTCTGCACGAGCCCCACGGGCACGCCGTCGAGCGCGCCCAGCACCGCGTTGCCGCCCATGTACGGCGGTACGGCGAGGTCGATCCGCTCGGCCGGCGGCTTCCCGCGGAAGTCCCACTCGAGCACGCGCACCCCCTCGGGCAGCGGGCCCAGCGCGTCGCGCAGGGTGGCATCGGGCACGGTCACGGTGAGTGCGGCGTCGGTCACCCCGCCATTCTCCCCGGCACGCGCCCCGCGGGGCGAACCGGGCGTCAGCCCTTGCGCGGCCGGATGCGCACGCGGTTCTGCCCGGTCGTCTCGTCGAGCTCCACGACCCCGCCGCGCGACTTCAGGAAGTCGGTGAACGAGCCGAATCCGAGCCGGCGCTCCTGGAAGCCGGGGTCCATGCGCAGCATCTGGTTCTTCACCGAGCCCGACGGCTGCCACTCCTCGTCGTTCTTCGCGCGCAGCAGCTCGAGCGCCTTGATCAGCAGGCGCCCGGGGTTGCGGGTCGAGGGCGTGGCCTCGGCATCGGATGCGGTGGCCCCGTCGTCCTCCGTCGACGATCCATTGGCCTTCCTGCGCCCGTTCGCGCCGCCGCCCGAGGCATCCTTCGCGCCCTTCGCCGTCTTCGACGCCGCGGCGTCCTCCTCGGCGGCGCGTTCGTCCTCGTCGACGTCGGCGTCGGTCTGCAGCAGCGCGTCGTAGTCGGCGAACTCGTCGCACGCGGCGGTGAGCGCCCGGCTGGTGCCGCCGGCGACGCCGATGCCGACGACGTACCGGCTGAGGCGCTTGCACCGCTGCGCGAGCGCGACGTAGTCGGAGTCACCGGCGACGATCACCACGTGGGTGAGGTCGTCGAGGCGGAACAGGTCCTCCACGGCGTCGACCGCGAGGCGGATGTCGGCGCCGTTCTTGGTGGCCGAGAGCGGGAACAGCTGCACGAGGTCGACCGCGCGGTCGATGAGCTGGCCGCGGTAGCTGGCGTTGACGGGGTTCGACCAGTCGGCGTAGGCGCGTGCGACGGCGATCGTGCCGAAGGTCGCGGCGAAGTCGAGCACGGCGTCGACGTCGACCGTCGCGGCCTGGAGCTTCGTCGCGGTCTCCGCCTTCGCGGTCGACGAGCGCTTGCCGGTGTCGCGCCGGTACGACAGGTCGCCGTGCAGCTGGTCGTACCGCGAGATCACGATGTTGTCGAAGTCGAGGTAGATGGCGACGCGGGGTTCCGCGGTGGTGGGCATGGAGGCCTTTCGTCGCGAGCGGGACCGCTCGCCACGAGCCTACGCGGGGAATACGCGCGCCGCGCGGATGTTGGGCTGAAGACGACCGCCGAACGACACGAGGGAGTTCCATGACCGAGACCGCGCAGGCCGCCCGCATCCGCATCGCCGACTCCGACCTCGAGGTGTTCGGGCTGAACCTCGGCGGCAACGTGTTCGGGTGGACGGCCGACGCCGAGGCGTCCGCCGCGGTGCTCGACGGCTACGTCGCCGCGGGCGGCAACTTCGTCGACACCGCCGACGCCTACTCGGCGTGGGCGCCCGGGCACACGGGGGGCGAGAGCGAGACCGTCATCGGCGACTGGATGCGCTCGCGGGGCAACCGCGACGAGATCGTCGTGGCGACCAAGGTGAGCCAGCACCCGGAGTTCCGCGGGCTCGCCGCCGACACCGTGCGCGCTGCCGCCGACGCGTCGCTGCAGCGGCTCGGCACCGACCGGATCGACCTCTACTACGCCCACTTGGACGACCCGTCGGTGCCGCTCGAGGAGACGGTCGGCGCCCTCTCGGCGCTCGTCGATGCGGGCAAGGTGCGCGCGATCGGCATCTCGAACTACGCCCCCGAGCGCATCGACGAGTGGTTCGAGGTGACCGCGGCGAACGCGTTCCACCGCGCCGTCGCGCTGCAGCCCCACTACAACCTCCTCGAGCGCGACTTCGAGCACGGGCTGCGCGAGCGGGCCGAGCGCGAGGGGCTCGCGGTGTTCCCGTACTTCTCCCTCGCGAAGGGGTTCCTCGCGGGCAAGTACCGTGACGGGGCGGATGCCTCGGGGTCGGCCAGTCCCCGGGCCGCCGCTGCGTCGGCCTACCTCGACGACCGCGGTCGGGGCGTGCTCGCGGTGCTCGACCGCATCGCCGCGGCGCACGGCGTGCCCGTGGCATCCGTCGCCCTCGCCTGGCTGCGTGCGCAGCCGACGGTGGTCGCGCCGATCGCGAGCGCGCGCGACACGGCCCAGCTGCCCGCGCTCGTCGCATCGGCGACGCTCGAGCTCGCCGGCGACGAGCTGGCCGAACTCTCGGCGGCGTCCGCGTAGCCGCGGCGCATCCGGGTGCGCCCCGTCTCGCGGCGCATCCGGACCGTGACCCCCGGCTTGGGGCCACGCGCGACACCTGTCGGGTAATACACTGAGGATGTGTCAGCACCGACCCGACCGCTGCGACGCGACGCCGCCCTGAATCGCGAGCGCCTCCTCGACGAGGCGGAACGCTACTTCGCCGAGGCCGGAATCGACGCCTCGCTCCACGAACTCGCCGAACGCACCGGCGTGGGCATCGGCACGCTCTACCGCCGGTTCCCCACGTATCCCGACCTGATCCGCGCGCTCTACGACCGCGCCGTCGAGCGCATCGACGTGATCATGGGCCGCATCGCCGACCTCGACTCGGGGTGGGAGCAGGTCGTCGGCTACCTCGACGGCAACCTCGCGATCCTCGTCGACTACCCCGCGACGCCCGCCGTGCTGCACCGCATGTCGGAGTTCGACCCGGACTACCGGCCCGGCGGGCGCTGGGAGGAGGCGGTCACGGCGTTCGTGCGGCGAGCGCACGACGAGGGCACCCTGCGCACCGACGTCACGGCGACCGACATCGGCATGCTGCCGCTCGCCATGGCCAGCGTGCTGCGGTTCCCGCAGGCGGTGCGCGGCGTCGCCCTCGCGCGCTTCCGCACGATCACGCTCGACGGGCTGCGCGCGGTCGACGGCACGCACGCGATGCCGACCGAGCCGCTCACGGCCGAGGAGCTGAACTCGGCGATCCACGAACGGCGGGCCGACCCGCCGATGCGCGCCGAGCGCACCTGACGCGACCGGCCGGCCCTGCCCGGCCCTACCTGACCCTGCCCGGGGCGAGCGCGCACGGCGTCGCTCAGCGCGCGGTGACCACCGCGTTGTCGAGCTCGTCGAGGCTGAGACCCAGCCGGCCCGACGACGCCACGTTCGTCAGCAGCACGAACGCCACGTCGTGCTCGGGGTGCATCCAGAAGTCGGTGCCGGCCCAGCCGCCGTGGCCGAAGCCGTCGCGTGCGAGCGCGGCGGGCGCGGCGTCGCGCAGGCACCAGGTGACGCCCCAGTGGGTGCCGCGCTCGGGTGGGTAGGGGTCGATGGTGGGCACGTCCTCCGTGTGCGAGCGACGCATCAGGGCGTTGGTGAGCGGATGCACCAGCCGGCCGTCGTCGCGCAGCAGCGAGGTCGCGACCGCGAGCAGGTCCTCGGCCCGTGCGAAGGCCCCCGCGCCGGGGTTGCGGTGCGACGCGAACAGGTCCCAGTCCACCCCCTGCTCGGCGCACTCGACCGGCGCGTGGCGCGTCGACTCGACGTCGAACGTGACGCCCGTGGCATCCGCTCCCGCAAGGGTCTCGAGCATCTGCTGCTCCCACGGGGCGCCGCCCGCGTGCGCGATGAGCGCGGCGATGCCCTCGTAGGCGATCGTCGAGTAGCGGGAGATCGCCCCCGCGGCGAAGTCGCGCCCCGGGGCGAGGAGGGCGGGACGCAGCCCGGCCGGCACGTCGAGGGCCGGCTCCGGGATGCCGGACGTGTGGGTCACGAGGTGCCGCAGGCGCACGACATCGGCTCGGTCGGCCCCGAACTCCGGCACCGCGTCCGCCAGGGGCGTCTCGAGCGTGAGCCGCCCCTGCTCGATCAGGCGCAGCGCGGTGAGCCCCACGAGCGGCTTCGTGATCGAGAACAGCGGGTAGTGGTCGCCGGTGCCGGCGTCGCCGAACGCGTCGAGCGCGACGACGCCGTCGCTCGTCGCGATGCCGAGCACGGCGCCGGGCAGCGTGCCCGCCGCCACGTGGCGGCGCGCCCAGTCGAAGGCGTGGTCGTACGTCGTCACGTCGTCGGTTCCTCCCGTCGGGGCCGGCCGGGTGCCGGTCAGCCCTTCGGATCGTAGCGGCGCGGGGCGAACGCCGTGGCGACGAGGTCGCGCAGCGACTCGAGGTCGCCGCCCGCGAAGCCCTGCGCGCGCGCCTGCACGAGCACGTTGCCGATCGCGGTCGCCTCGACCGGGCCGGCGAGCACCGGAAGGCCCGACCGGTCGGCCGTGCGCTGGCAGAGCAGCTCGTTGAGCGCGCCGCCGCCGACCATGTGGATCGTCTCGACGGTGCGGCCCGACAGCTCGGCGGCCGTGCGCACCGCGACGGCGAACGCCTCGGCGAGGCTCTCGACGATGCTGCGCGCGAACTCGGCGGGCGTCGACGGCACGGGTGCGTCGTGCTCGCGGCACCAGTCGGCGATGCGCGCGGGCATGTCGCCGGGCGCGAGGAACCGCGGGTCGTTCGCGTCGAACACCGCGACGGGGGCGGTGACGGCGGCCGCGGCGGCCAGCAGGTCGGTGAGCACGACGGTCGCTCCGGCGCGCTCCCACTCGCGGATCGACTCGCTCAGCAGCCACAGCCCCATCACGTTGTGCAGGAAGCGCACGCGCGAGTCGACGCCGCCCTCGTTCGTGAAGTTCGCCTGCCGCGCGGCATCCGTCAGCACCGGCTGCTCGAGCTCGAGGCCGACGAGGCCCCAGGTGCCGCAGGAGATGTACGCGGCGGTCTCGGCGCGCATGGGCACCGCGACGACGGCCGAGGCCGTGTCGTGCGAGCCGACCGCGACGACGTCGATCGGCGAGGTCGCGCCGATCCCGTCGTTCACGTAGCCGAGGGTCGCGCCGATCCGCTCGCCGGGCTCGACGAGGCGGGGCAGCACGGATGCCGGCAGCGCCAGCCGCTCGGCGAGCTCGGTGTCCCACGCGTGCGTGATCACGTCGACGAGTCCCGTGGTCGAGGCGTTCGTGCGTTCGGCCACCGCCTCGCCGGTGAGGAAGTAGGCGATGAGGTCGGGCACGAGCAGCATCGTGTCGGCGAGCGACAGCAGGCCGCCGTCGCGCTCGGCGGCGAGCTGGTACACCGTGTTGAACGGCAGGAACTGCAGGCCGTTGCGTCGGTAGAGCTCCTCGAACGGCGTGACCGCGTGCACGGCCTCCACGCCCGCCGCGGTGCGCTCGTCGCGGTAGTGGAACGGCGTGCCGAGCATGCGGCCGTCGCGCAGCAGCGCATAGTCGACCGCCCAGGAGTCGACGCCGATGCTCGCCACGTCGGGCGCCTCGGCGACCGCGGCGCGCAGGCCGTCGACCGCCCCGCGGTAGAGCGCGAGCAGGTCCCAGTGCAGCCCGTTGATCGTGCGCACGGGCTGGTTCGGGAACCGGCCGACCGCGTGCAGCTCGAGTGCGTTCGGCCCGACCGAGCCGAGCATCACCCGCCCGCTGGTCGCGCCGAGGTCGATCGCGGCGACGTGGCCCGATGCGCTCATCGCAGGAACGCGGCGGCGACGCCGGAGTCGACCGGCACGTGCAGGCCGGTGGTGCGGCTGAGCTCGGGCCCGGTGAGCACGAACACCGCGTCGGCGACGTTCTCGGGCACGACCTCGCGCTTGAGGATGGTGCGCTGGGCGTAGAACTTGCCCAGGTCCTTCTCCTCGACGCCGTACGTCTTCGCGCGGTTCGCGCCCCAGCCCGCGGCGAAGATGCCCGAGCCGCGCACGACGCCGTCGGGGTTGATGCCGTTCACGCGGATGCCGAACTCGCCGAGCTCGACCGCGAGCAGGCGCACCTGGTGGGCCTGGTCGGCCTTGGTCGCCGAGTAGGCGATGTTGTTCGGGCCGGCGAACACCGAGTTCTTCGACGAGATGTAGATGACGTCGCCGCCCATGTCCTGCTCGATGAGCGCCTTCGCGGCCGCCTTCGAGACGAGGAACGAGCCCTTCGCCATGACGTCGTGCTGCAGGTCCCAGTCCTTCTCGGTGGTCTCGAGCAGCGGCTTCGACAGCGACAGGCCGGCGTTGTTGACGACCAGGTCGATGCCGCCGAACGCGAGCACGGTCGCGTCGATCGCGGCCTGCACGCCCTCGGCATCGGCGACGTTCGCGGCGACGCCGATCGCGACGTCGGTGCCGCCGAGCTCGGCCGCGGCGGCCTGCGCCTTCTCGAGGTCGAGGTCGGCGACCACCACGCACGCGCCCTCGGCGGCGAGGCGGGTCGCGATGGCCTTGCCGATGCCCGAGGCGGCGCCGGTCACGAACGCGATGCGGCCCTGGTGGGTCTTGGGCGCCGGCTGTCGCTGGAGCTTGGCCTCCTCGAGCGCCCAGTACTCGATGCGGAACTTCTCCGCGTCGGAGATGGGGGCGTAGGTCGAGAGCGCCTCCGCGCCGCGCATGACGTTGATCGCGTTGACGTAGAACTCGCCGGCCACGCGCGCGGTCTGCTTGTTGGCGCCGTAGCTGAACATGCCGACGCCCGGCACGAGCACGATGAGCGGGTCGGCGCCGCGGATCGCGGGGCTCTCCGCGGTCGCGTGGGCGTCGTAGTACGCCTGGTAGTCGGCGCGGTAGGTCTCGTGCAGCTCCTTCAGGCGGGCGATCGAGTCCTCGACCGAGGCGCTCGCGGGTAGGTCGAGCACCATGGGCTTCACCTTGGTGCGCAGGAAGTGGTCGGGGCAGCTCGTGCCGAGCTCGGCGAGCGGCGCGAGCTTCTCCGAGGCGAGGAAGTCGAGCACGACGTCGGCGTCGGTGTAGTGGCCGACCATGGGCTTGTCGTGGCTTGCGAGGCCGCGGATGGTCGGGGCGAGCGCGGCGGCCTTCGCACGGCGCTCGGCCTCGGGCAGGGCCTCGAAGCCGGCGACGACGCCGCCGAACGGGTCGGCCTTCCCGTGCTCGGCGATGTACGCGGCCGCGGTGTCGATGATCCAGAGCGAATTCTGCTCGGTCTCCTCGCTCGTGTCGCCCCACGCGGTGATGCCGTGGCCACCGAGGATGCAGCCGACCGCCTGCGGGTTGGCGTCCTTGATCGCGGCGATGTCGAGGCCGAGCTGGAAGCCGGGGCGGCGCCACGGCACCCAGACGACCTTGTCGCCGAAGATCTTCGCGGTGAGCTCCTCGCCGTCGGCCGAGGTGGCGATGGCGATGCCGGAGTCGGGGTGCAGGTGGTCGACGTGCGCGGCGTCGACCAGGCCGTGCATGGCCGTGTCGATCGACGGCGCGGCGCCGCCCTTGCCGTGCAGCGCGTAGTCGAACGCCGCGACCATCTCGTCTTCGCGGTCGACGCCGGGGTAGACGCCGACGAGCGCGCGCATGCGGTCCATGCGCAGCACCGCGAGGCCCCGCTCCTGCAGGGTGCCGAGGTCGCCGCCCGAGCCCTTGACCCAGAGCAGCTCGACCGGCTCGCCCGTGACCGGGTCGGTCTCGGTGCCCTTGGCGGACGTGTTGCCGCCGGCGTAGTTGGTGTTCTTGGGGTCGGCGCCGAGGCGGTTCGACCGCGCGATGAGGTCGGCGGCAGCGGGGTTCGTCATCTGGGTGGCTCCTTACGTGAGCGTCGGGGTCGGGTGGTCGCCGGCGGCGGGCGGATCCGCCGGCGGCCGGGCCGTGATGGGGGTGGTCGGGGTCTGGTCGTGGGTCGTGGTGGCGTCGGGGGCTGATGCCTCCGTCGCGGCGTCGGCGGTTGCGCGGTGTGCGCTCGCGGCGAGGTCGTCGATCCAGTCGGCGACGCGTGCGACCGTGCGCGCGGCGGCGGGCTGATCGGGACGGTTCAGGTGCCCGTGGTCGGTGCCGGGCTCGGTCTCGCAGGTGACGTCGGTGCCGGCGTCGGCGAGCATCGCCGCGAACGCCTCGCCCGAGACCCGCAGTTCGTCGACCTCGTCGTTGACGATCAGCGTGGCCGGGAAGCCCACGAGCGCCGAGCGCGGGGCCGTGCCGGGGACGGCCGCGACGGGGGCGCCCTCGACCGGGCCGCCGAGGTAGCGTTCGTACATCGCCCGCACCGCATCGGGGCCGAACCGATCGGCGTCGGGGTTCGCGTCGAGCGCCGCGCGCAGGTCGGCGGCCGGCGCGGGCTGCACCGCGTGCAGCGTCGGGTAGGCGAGGAACACCGCGTCCGGCATCCGCTCGCGCAGGCCGCCGGTGGCCGCGGCGAGCATGCGCAGCACCGCGCCGGTCACGATGTTGGCGCCCGCACTCGCCCCGCCGATGGCGATGCGGTCGGCGCCGAGGTTCGCGGCGTTGGCGACCGCCCAGCGCCAGGCGACCAGCACGTCGTCGGATGCCGCGGGGAACGTCGACCCGGGACGGTCCGGATGCGCGAGCCGGTAGTCGACCGACACGACCGGGATGCCGCGGTCGGCGAAGCGCGACGCGACCCAGTCGGCCTCGGGCATGTCGAGGTCGCCGAAGGCGAAGCCGCCGCCGTGCGCCCAGACGAGCAGCGTGCGGTCGGCGCGCGCGGGCGACTCGTGCTCCGGGCGCGTCTCACCGGCGGCATCCGTCGCCTCGTAGACGCGGAGCAGGTGCGCGATGCTCATGCCCTGGCGCCCCATCGTTCCCCCCGGTCGGATGTGTCGAGCATCCCGCGGCGCGCCACCACCACGCAACGCGCCGCGGGAAGTGTCGTCCGCCCGTCGCGCGCGCCGACGGTGCGCGACGCGCGGACATCCCCCCGGATGTCCGCGGTGCGCACACCGGCGCGGGCGGCGGGCGTCATCTCAGGCGCCCCAGCCCGCCTGCACGCCGCCGACGCGCTCCTCGGCGATCTTCGCGAGGTAGCCCGACGCGGCGAAGGCGGCCATCGGGTCGGCCGGCAGCCCGCGGCTCTCGCGCCACTCGGCGAGGGCGGGGCGCACGTCGGTGTAGAAGGCGTCCATGAAGACCGCGTTCGCGGCGAGCACGTCGCCCGAGACCTGCGCGGCGCGCAGCGCCTCGTGGTCGATGAGCAGCGCGCGGGCGGTCATCTCCTGCACGTTCAGCACCGAGCGGATCTGGCCGGGGATCTTGTCCTCGACGTTGTGGCACTGGTCGAGCATGAACGCCACGTCGGGGTCGCCGTAGCCGCCGCCGCGGATGACCTCGACGAGGATGCGGAACAGCTGGAACGGGTCGGCCGCGCCGACGATCAGGTCGTCGTCGGCGTAGAAGCGGGAGTTGAAGTCGAACGAGCCGAGCTTGCCGAGGCGCAGCAGCTGCATGACGATGAACTCGATGTTGGTGCCGGGCGCGTGGTGGCCGGTGTCGAGGCAGACCATCGCCCGTTCGCCGAGCGAGGCGACCTGCGCGTAGCTGGTGCCCCAGTCGGGGACGTCGGTGTGGTAGAACGACGGCTCGAAGAACTTGTACTCGAGCACGAGGCGCTGGTCGTCGCCGATCCGGTCGTAGATCGTGTGCAGCGACTCGTTCAGGCGGTCCTGGCGGCCGCGCATGTCGGCCTGCCCGGGGTAGTTCGAGCCCTCGGCGAGCCAGATCTTGAGGTCGCGCGACCCGGTCTCGTCCATGATGTCGATGCACTCGAGGTGGTGGTCGATCGCCTTCTGCCGTACGGCCGCGTCCTCGTGGGTCAGGGCGCCGAACTTGTAGTCGTCGTCCTGGAAGGTGTTCGAGTTCACGGTGCCGAGCGCGACGCCGAGGTCCTCGGCGTACGTTCGGAGGTCGGCCCACGAGTCGACCTTGTCCCACGGGATGTGCAGCGCCACCGAGGGCGAGAGCGCGGTGTACGCGTTGACCTGCGCGGCGTCCGCGATCTTCTCGTAGGGGTCGCGCGGGGTGCCGGGGGTGCCGAACACCTTGAAACGGGTGCCCGAGTTGCCGAAGGCCCAGCTGGGCAGCTCGATCGCCTGCTTGGCGAGTTCGGCCTGGATGTCTGGCGTCAGGATGCTCACTGGTCGTCGCTTTCTGTGTCGGTGCCGGCTTCCGCCTGCGGGGTCGGGCCGGGCTCGGCGTCGAGCGCGGCGAGTTGGTCCTCGAGATGGAAGACCTCGGTCAATTGGGGCGCGCCCTGGTCGGGGCGGGCGCCGTCGAGTGCGATGAAGAAGGGGGCCATCTCGGCCTCCCATGCGGCCGTGCGCGGGTCGGCGGCGAGCGCCCGCTGGGCGGCCGCGTCGTCGTCGGTCTCGTAGTAGCCGATGAGGAGGCCGTCCTCGCGGAGGAAGAGGGAGTAGTTGCGGCGGCCCGCATCGGCGATCGCCTGCAGCATCTCCGGCCAGACGGCCGCGTGGCGTCGGGTGTACTCGTCGAGCCGGTCGGGGTGCACCTGCAGCTGGAAGCAGACGCGCTGCGGCGGCTGGGTGCTGCTGCTCATCGTCGAGCTCCGTTCGGGTTGGTGATGAATCGTTTCAACGATAGCCTTCCCCTGTCGAGCTCGCAACTCGCGCCGGAGCGCCGGACCTCGTCGGCGCGGGGAGTGCGCCACTCGGAGGGCAAGCGCTTTCCCAACGGTACCGCCTGCGACCGTCCCGCGGCTAGGCTCGACCGCGAACCACTCGATGCGGAGGAGCCCGGCACATGGAACACCAGGAACGGGCGCTCGCCGCCTTCGTGGCCGACCAGCGGGCGGCGGGGGACGCGACCGGCGTGATCGTCGTGGGTTCGGTCGCCCGGGGCACGGAGCGCGAGGACTCCGACGTGGACGTCTACCTCGTCGTGCCCGACCAGGCGTTCCGCGCCGCACTCGCCGACAACCGCGTCGCATGGACCGAGCGCGACGACGTCGACTACCCGGGCGGGTACGTCGACGTCAAGCTCACCTGCCCGTGGTACCTGGCCGAGGCCGCCCGCCACGGCGACGACCCGACGCGCGCCTCGTTCGAGGGCGCGCGCGTGGCGTGGTCGCGCGACCCCGGCCTGGCGCGCGCGATCGAGGCGGTCACCCGCCTCGACGAGGCGGAGTGGGACCGGCGCGCGGCCTCCCACCTCGCCCAGGTGCGTCTCCACGGCGGCTACTTCCTCGAACAGGCCGACGCGTTCGGCGACGACTTCCTGCGCGTCCATGCGACCACCCACCTCGCGCTTGCGGTCGGGCGGCTCGCCCTCGCGACGTCGCGACGGTTCCTGCGCGGCCCGAAGTACGTCTCCGCCGCGATGGCGGAACTGCCGGTGCCGCCCGACGTCGCCGCAGCGTGGCACGAGACGGTGGCGGATGCCTCGCCCGAGGCATCCCGCCGCCTGGTCGCGGCCGTCGAGGCATGGACCGGCGACGTGCTGCCGGCCGAGTCCACGCTCTCGACGTTCATCCGTGACAACGAGCTGGCGTGGCTCCGGGGCACGCTGCCCGCCGAGTACGCCTGACCCACTGCGATCTCACCCCTTGACGGCGCCGCTCGTCATGCCCGCCACGATCTGCCGGTTGAAGAAGACGTAGAGGATCAGCGGCGGGATCGTGATGATCAGGATGTTCATGAACAGCAGGTTCCACTGGTTGCCCGACTGCGCCTGGAAGTTGTACAGCGTCAGCTGCACGGTCGGCTCGCCCGGCAGGAAGTACAGGGCGTTCACGAAGGTGTTGAACACCGCGACCGCCTGCACGACGATGACCGTCACGATCACGCCCCGCAGCAACGGGAAGATCACCGTGAAGAACAGTCGCATCGAACCCGCGCCGTCGATGATCGCGGCCTCGTC
Source organism: Agromyces sp. SYSU T00194 (assembly GCF_040496035.1). Taxonomy (NCBI): domain Bacteria; kingdom Bacillati; phylum Actinomycetota; class Actinomycetes; order Micrococcales; family Microbacteriaceae; genus Agromyces; species Agromyces chitinivorans. The sequence continues at coordinate 1,402,385 of NZ_JBEPJZ010000001.1, forward strand.
GAGTTCCTTGGGGATCGACGCGACGAACGCGCGGATCAGCAGCACCGTGAACGCGAGGCCGAACGTGATCTCGATGAGGATCAGTCCGATCAGCGTGCCGTAGAGCTCCAGCGACTGCATCACCCACACGGTCGGCACGACGGCCGGCGGGATGATGAGGCCGGCGAGGACGAGCAGCATCACCACACCGTTCCAGCGCGACTGCCGGCGCTGGAGCACGTAGCCGACCATCGAGCCGAGCACGACCATGACGGCGACCGACGCCACGGTCAGCACGATCGAGTTCCAGAACGCGGTGACCACCATGTAGTTGCGGGTCTCGAGCACCGCGATGAAGTTCTCCCAGAGCTGCCACTCGGTGGGCGGTGTGAACTCCAGCAGCGCGGACTCCTGGGGGTTCTTGGCCGCCGTGAACAGGATGAACAGGAACGGCAGCAGGAAGATGACCACCGACGCGAGGATCGCGAGGGTGCCCACGCCGTAGCGCTGCAGCTTGCCGCGCCACGTCAGCGGACGGCGCTTGCGGACCTTGAGGGGCTTCTGCCCCTCGGCAACCTGGGTCGTGACGACTCGCGTCTCGCTCACTGCTCGACCTCCCTCTTGCGGAGCCACATGGACAACGGCACCACGATGGCCGTCACGACGAGGAACAGGATGACGTTGCCCGCGGTGGAGAGGCCGTAGAAGCCGGCTTGGTACTGCTTGTAGATGACGGATGCGATGACGTCGCTCGTGAAGCCCGGCCCGCCTCGGGTCATGGCCCAGATCAGGTCGAACGAGCGCAGGCCGCCGATGAGCGAGAGCAGCACCACGGTGCTGGTCGCCGGCCACGAGAGCGGCAGCGTGATGTGCCAGAAGCTGCGCCACGGGCTCGCGCCGTCGACACGGGCGGCCTCGTAGTACTCCTGGGGGATGCCGACGATGCCGGCGATGTAGATGAGCGTGGCCAGTCCCACGCCGCGCCAGACGTCGACGAACGCGACCGAGTACAGCGCCCACGCGGGGTCGGTGAGCCAGCCGGGACCGGCGATGCCGAACCACGAGAGCACCTCGTTGATGGCGCCGTCGAAGGGGTCCATGAGGGCACGGAAGGTGAAGCCGACGCCGATCACGGACACGAGCACGGGGAAGAAGACCACCGAGCGCAGGTAGCCGCGGCCGATGACGCTCGAGGTGAGGAGCACGCCGAGCAGCAGGCCGAGGATGACCTTGAGGGCCGACGTGAGGAAGCCGTAGATGAAGGTGTTGACGAAGCCCTGCACCAGCGCCGGCTCGCGGAAGAACTGCACGTAGTTCTCGAAGCCGATGAACTCGACGTCGAAGATCGACCATCGGGTCAGGCTGAAGTAGAAGGACGAGACGGTCGGCACCAGGAACAGCACGGTGAAGAGGACGCCGGCCGGGAGGTAGAACCAGAGCGGGTACGGACTCTTCATGGTCCGTCGCTTGGGCTTTCCCGCGGGCGATGGGGGCGGTGCGGTCTTCGCCGTCGGGGGCGTGGCGGTCGCGGTCATCGAATCTCCATTGATCAGTGGTCCGCCGATGAGCGAGGGGCCGGCAGCCGGGCGGCTGCCGGCCCCTCGTCGTCGATGGATGACACGTTACGCGTCGGGCGCGCCTACCAGTCGAGTCCGAGCTGGGCGGCCTGCTTCTCCACGTCCTCGTCGTAGAGCGCGGCGCCGTCCTCGGCCGAGCGGATGCCCGAGCCGACCTCGACCGTGATCTGCTCGAGGGCCGGTCCCTTGATGGGGGAGAGGAACTCGAGCGCCGGAGCGGTGCGGCCCTCGTCGAAGTAGGGCTGCATGTCCTTCACCAGCTGGGGCACGTCGTCGGGCAGCGTGCAGTTGGTCATCGAGAACGGGCCGTTCGCGCCGCCCGCGGTGACCTGGATCTCGCAGCCCTCGGGGGTGACCGTCCACGCCATGAAGTCCTTCACGGCATCGAGCGTCGCACCCTCCGTGGTGTTCGGGATGTAGAGGCCGCCCGGCTGCCACATGGTGAGCGTCGTGTCCGCGGCATCCTGCGCCGGCAGGGCGAAGACGCCCACGTCGTTCAGGTTGTCGGGGTAGACGTTCTGCAGCACGCCGACCGCGAAGCTCAGCATCGGGTAGACCGCGGCCTCGCCGGTCGCGACCATGCGCACGCCGTCGTCGTAGAGCGCCGAGGCGAAGTCCTCGTTGAACAGGTCGGCCTCGTAGGCATCCTGCTGGTTGAGGAAGCCCTGCAGCGCCGGCTGGTCGACGTACTTGGCGTTGCCCGCGGTGTACTCCTCCGCCCAGCTCGGGTCCTGCGTGTCCACGTTGCCGAAGTCGCCGAGCACGAAGAGCTGGCTGGTCCAGGTGTCGCCGTAGGTCTGGGCGATCGGCACGTAGCCGGCGTCCTTGACTGCCTCGCTGTTCGAGATGAACGTGTCCCAGTCCTCGGGGACCTCGAGGCCGAGCTCCTCGTAGATCGGGATGTTGTAGAGCGCGGCGCCGGCCATCGACGTGCCGATCGGCGTGCCGTACACGCCGTTGTCGGTGGAGACGACGGTCTTGAAGTCGTCGGTGAGGTCGCCGACCCAGGGCTGGTCGTCAAGGTTGGTGAGCGTCTGGTCCGGCCCGAGCGCCTGGAAGAGCGAGCCCGAGTTGTACAGGAACAGGTCGTTCATCTCGCCGGTCGCGAGACGGGTCTTGACGATGTTGTCGCCCTCGCCGCCGCCCGGGCGCTGCTCGATGTCGAACGTGATGTTCGGGTTCGCCGCGGTGTAGGCCTCGGTCAGCGCCTCGACCATCGAGACGGTCTGCTCGCCGTTGTCGATCAGGAACGAGAGCTCGATGTTCTCGTCGCCCGACGAGTCGTCTCCGCCGGCGGAACAGGCGGCCAGCGGAAGGGCCAGCAGGGCCGCTCCCGCCACCGCCACGGCGCGGGTGCGCCGGTTGCGTGCGATCTGCATCTTTACCTCCTTGTAAAGAGAGCGGACAGCGTCGGGAGTGCTGCCCCGCCTCTGCTTTGAAACGGTTCAGTGGTGACTGTAGGCCTGCCCCGCCCTGCTCGTCAAATGTTTCCCGGTAACGATCCTGCAACGCATTGATTCGTTTCATTCCACGGCGGCCCGTGGATCGGTCACGCCGACCCCCAGTCGGTTGACATTGTCTGTGAATCGATTCACGATTACCAGAGCCCGGGCGACGATGCCCGTGCGGAAGGATCACGATGACCGACTCCCGAACCGTGCGCGTCGACGCAGGGGCCCCGCACGGCAGTGACCTGGTCGCCTCCCCGACCCCCCGGATCAGCTGGGCGACCGAGTCGGACGCCCCCGACTGGCTGCAGGCCGGCGCCGAGCTCGAGCTGCGTCGGGGCGACGCGATCGAGACCGCGGTGCTGACCGGCCGCGACGCGGTCGACGTTCCCTGGCCCTTCGGCCCGCTGGGCCCGCGGGAGCGCGTCGAGCTCCGGGTCCGGACGACCGGCGCCGACGGCGTCGCCGTCGACTGGAGTGCGCCGCGCGTCATCCGGGCGGGCTTCCTCGCCGACGGCGAGTGGGACGCCGCATCGATCGCCCACGCCGACCCCGCCGAGGCCGCCCAGCCGGTGCTGCTGCGGGCGGAGTTCACCGTGGACCGGCCCGTCGCCGCCGCGACCCTCTACGCGACCGCCATCGGCGCGTACCAGGTCGCGATCAACGGCGCCGACGTCGACGACCAGGTCCTGAAGCCCGGCTGGACGCCGTACCGTGAGCGTCTCATCCACGAGACGACGGACGTCACCGACCTCGTGCGCGCGGGCGCCAACGCGGTCGGCATCCGGCTCGCCGGGGCATGGGCGACCGAGCGCTACGGGTTCCGCGAGCACGCGCGGGTCGTCTACGACGAGCAGCCCTCGGTCGCGGCCCTGCTGGTGCTCGAGTACGCCGACGGCACGGTCGAGCGCGTGCGCACCGAGCCGGGCGCCTGGCGGACGCATCCGTCGCCCGTCACCGCCAGCGGCATCTACGCGGGGGAGTCGTTCGACGCGCGCCTGGTGCAGCGGGGCTGGTCGGAACCCGGCTTCGCGGCATCCGGATGGACCCCCGCCGTGGCCGGCGCCGACCTCGTGGTGCCCGAGGCGCGGACCTCGCCCTTCGTGCGCCGCATCGAGGAGCGCGCGGTCGCGCAGGTCATCACCTCGCCGTCGGGCGCCACCGTCGTCGACTTCGGCCAGAACCTCGTCGGGCGACTGCGCATCACGGTGCGCGGCGCGGCGGGCGACACCGTCGTGCTCCGCCACGCGGAGGTGCTGGAGCACGGCGAGCTGGGCGTGCGGCCGCTGCGGGCCGCCGAGGCGACCGACCGCTACACGCTCGCCGGCGACGGCGAGGAGACCTGGGAGCCGGAGTTCACCTTCCACGGGTTCCGATACGCCGAGGTGTCCGGCTGGCCCGGGGAGTTCGACCCCGCCGACGTGACCGCGGTCGTGATCCACAGCGACATGGAGCGCATCGGCTGGTTCGACACCTCCCACGACCTGGTGCGGCAGTTGCACGAGAACGTCGTCTGGGGGCTGCGCGGCAACTTCCTCTCCGTGCCCACCGACTGCCCGCAGCGCGACGAGCGCCTCGGCTGGACCGGTGACATCCAGGTGTTCGCGCCGACCGCGAGCTTCCTCTACGACGTGCGCGGGTTCCTCGACTCGTGGCTCGTCGACCTCGCCCTCGAGCAGGTCGACGGCGTGGTCCCGTTCGTGGTGCCGAACGTGCTCGACCCCGACCCGCGACCCGCCGCGGCGTGGGGCGACGCGGCGACGGTCGTGCCCTGGGTGCTCGCGGAGCGCTTCGGGGACGAGCACGTGCTCGCGCGCCAGTACCCGAGCATGGTGGCCTGGACCGACGCGATCCTCGCGATCGCGGGGGAGCGCCGGCTCTGGGAGGGACGCTTCCAGTTCGGCGACTGGCTCGACCCGGATGCCCCGCCGGAGAACCCGTTCGCGGCCAAGACCGACGCCGACGTCGTCGCGAGCGCGTACCTGTTCCGATCGGTCGACCTGGTCGCGCGCGCGGCAGACCGGCTCGGCCGCACCGAGGACGCCGAGCGCTACGGCAGGCTGCGGGAGGAGGTCCGCGCGGCCTTCCTCGCGGAGTACCTCACGCCGTCGGGTCGCATGGTCTCCGACGCCCAGACCGGCTACGCGGTCGCGATCGAGTTCGGCATCGCGCCGGTCGAGCAGCACGCCGCCCTCGGCGCCCGCCTCGCGGAGCTCTCGCGCCGCGGCGGCTACCACATCGGCACCGGCTTCGTCGGCACGCCGATCATCGCCGACGCGCTCACCCGCACCGGACACGTCGACACCGCGCGCCGCCTGCTCACCGCGACCGGCAACCCCTCGTGGTTGTACCCGGTCACGATGGGCGCGACCACGATCTGGGAGCGCTGGGACTCGATGCTGCCCGACGGCTCGATCAACCCCGGCGAGATGACGAGCTTCAACCACTACGCGCTCGGCGCCATCGCCGACTGGATGCATCGGGTGCTCGCCGGCCTCGCGCCCGCCGCCGACGGGTACCGGGAGCTGCGCATCGCGCCGACGCCGCTCGCGGGCTTCGACCACGCGTCGGCCGAGCACCGCACGCCGTACGGCGTCGCTCGCGTGGCCTGGCGCCGCGACGGCGACGAGATCGCCATCGAGGCCACGGTGCCGCCGAACGCGACGGCCCGCGTGCGGCTGCCCGGCACGGACGACGAGGTCGAGGTCGGCTCGGGCGCGCACGCGTGGCGCGTCGCCGCGCCGCCCCTCGCCGAGGCCGTCGCGGCCGTCTCGCTCGCGTCGCCGCTGTCCGCGATCGTCGACGATCCCGAGGCCTACGCGGCGGTCGCCGACGCCCTCGACGGCGACGACCCCGGCAGCTCCGGGCCCGTGCTGCGCAGCATCAGCTGGGTGCCGGCTCGCGAGCTCGGCGAGTCGATCATGATGCGCACGACGGCGGAGCAGGTCGCCGCGGTGACCGAGGCGCTCGACGCCCTCAACCGCGAACGGGGGCTGGTCGGGTGAACGGACCCGCGCGGCGCGGCGGCATCGGGCTCGCCGCGCTCGCCGCCTACCTCGACGGCCGCCCGACGCGCGCCGGAGGGCCCGACGGGCTCGCGGACGTGCTCGGCGTGCCGGCGCATGACCCGCCGGCCCCCCGCGACACCGGCGCATGGCGCACCGACGGGCTGCACGGCGGGTCCATCGACTGGAGCGCCGGCTACGGGCCGCGCACCGAGGGGTGGTGGGTCGCGCCGGAGGGCGGCGGGCCGTTCCCGACCGTCGTGCTGCTGCACTGCCACGGGGGCGTGACCCACGTCGGCGGGCAGCCGATGATCGCCGTGCCGGGCGACGACGCCCGCGTGCGCGCCGCGCGCGAGCGGCTCTACGCCGGGCTCGCCGTCGGCAACGCGTTCGCCCGCGCGGGCGTCGCCGCGGTCGCGTTCGACACGTTCGGCTGGGGGTCGCGCCGGGTGGGCCTGCACCCCGGGTCGTCGACCGCGCCCCTGCTCGCCGCGCTCGAGGCGACGGATGCCGCGGGCGGCATGCAGCTCGACCAGGCCGCGCTCGCCGACCGGGAGGCATCCGTGCTCGAACCGAGCCTCGCCCGTGCCGCCTCGCTGCTCGGCACGAGCTTCGCCGGGCTCGCGGCCCACGACGACCTCGTCGCGCTCGACGTCGTGCGCGGCCTCCCGATGGTCGACGCCGACCGCGTCTCGCTGTTCGGCTACTCCGGGGGCGGCGCGCGCGCGTCGTTCCTCGCCGCGCTCGACGGCGGGTTCGCGTCGATCGTCGTCGCCTGCATGATGTCGACCTGGCGGGCCATGGTGCCCGACCACGTCGAGGCGCACTCGTGGCTCGTCAACAGCCCGGGACTGCCGCGCCACGCCGAGCTGCACGAGCTGCTCGCGACGCCCGCCGGCCCGCGACGCCTCGTGCAGTACGGCCGGCGCGACGAACTGTTCCCGCCCGCGGGCATGGCCGCGGCGCACGCGGCGCTCGAGGCGTCGGGCATCGACTACCGGGGCAGCTTCCACGACTCCGGGCACGAGTTCACGGCGGCGATCCTCGATGAGGCGGTCGCGTTCGTCGCCGACGGGGAGGCGCGGCGATGATCGCGCTCCCATGCCCTACACTCGCCGACAGGTCGACGGGGCAGGACGGAGGGCGGACGCCATGGCGGTGAGCGTGCGCGACGTCGCCCAGGCGGCATCGGTCTCGGTGGGCACCGTGTCGAACGTGCTGAACCGACCCGAGAAGGTCGCGCCGGCGACGGTCGAGCGGGTGCTCGCGGCGATCGAGGAGCTCGGGTTCGTGCGCAACGACGCCGCCCGGCAGCTGCGCGCGGGCCGCAGTCGCAGCATCGGGCTCGTGGTGCTCGACGTGCGCAACCCGTTCTTCACCGACATCGCGCGCGGTGCCGAGGATCGCGCGGCCGAGGACGGCATGAACGTGCTGCTCGGCAACTCCGACGAGAACCGCGGGCGCGAGGCGGGCTACCTCGACTCGTTCGAGGAGCAGCGCGTGCACGGCCTCGTCGTCTCCCCGCTCGACGAGGACCTCACCCGCTTCACGCGGCTGCGCGAGCGCGGCACTCCCGTGGTGCTCGTCGACCGCGAGTCGCCCGAGGGCTCGATCTCGTCGGTCGCGGTCGACGACGTCGAGGGCGGTGCGCTCGCCGTCGAGCACCTGCTGTCGATCGGCCGGCGACGCATCGCGTTCGTCGGCGGGCCGCAGGAGATCCGCCAGGTCGCCGACCGCCTCGCGGGCGCGCGCAAGGCGATCGAGCAGGTGCCGGATGCCTCGCTCGAGGTCGTCCCGACGACGTCGCTGTCGGTGCTGGAGGGTCGCCGCGCGGGCGAGGTGCTGCGTGAGCGGGCACCCGCCGACCGCCCCGACGCGGTGTTCGCCGCGAACGACCTGCTCGCCACCGGGGTGCTCCAGGCGCTCGTGATGATGGGCGGCATCGGCGTGCCCGACGACATCGCGCTGATCGGGTACGACGACATCGACTTCGCGCAGGCGGCGGTGGTGCCGCTGAGCTCGATCCGGCAGCCGGCCGAGCTGATGGGCTACACCGCGGTCGACCTGCTCATGAACGAGACGTCGGGCGCCAAGGCGTCCGCTGCCGACGTCGAGCGCCAGCACGTGGTCTTCCGGCCGGAGCTCGTGGTGCGCGAGTCCACCGGCGGTCGTTCCTGACCCGGCCTCAGGCCGGCGTGGACCGCAGGCGCGCCGAGGCGGTGGCCATGTGCGCGGCCATGGCGGATGCCGCGGCGTCGGCGTCGCGCGCGGCGAGCGCATCGTGCACGGCCCGGTGCTCGGCCAGTGCGACGACCGCGTGGTCGGGGTCCTGCACGGCGCGGTCGACCCAGACGCGCAGCAGCGAGCGGACGATCTGCAGCAGGTCGAGCAGCACCGTGTTGTCGGCGGCGCGCGCGAGGTCCTGGTGGAAGGCCAGGTCCGCGGCGACGAACCGAGGCAGGTCGTCGACCGCGGCGGCCATCTCGTCGAGGTGGGCGCGGAGCCCGGCGAGCTCCGCGTCGGTCAGGCGCTCGGCTGCGAGCCGCGCCACGTAGATCTCGAGCCCAGATCGCACCTCGAGCAGCTCGGCGGTGCGGTGCTCGCCGATGAGCATGCCCCAGCTGAGCGTCTGGGGCAGCAGTTCGCTGGCGGTGCCGCGCAGGTAGGTGCCCGACCCGGGGCGCACGTCGACGATGCCGAGGATCTCGAGCGCGGCCAGCGCCTCGCGCACGGCCGATCGGCCGACCTCCAGGGTCGCGGCGAGCTGCCGCTCGGGGGGAAGGCGGGTGCCCGCGGGGAAGGTGCCGCTCGTGAACAGCTCGAGCAGGCGCTCGGCGACGACCGACACGGCCGAGCGTGCGGGCAGGGCCTGCAGCGCGGCGGTGATCTCCGCCGGCGAGTCGTCGCGGAACACGGGCATGCGCACAACCTATCAACCGGTTTGCGCACGGCGACGGCGGCGCGCTTGAAATTGGTCAACCGGTTTGCTTGAATAGAGCGACGCCCGAGACGATTCCGGGCGCGCACCGACCAGGAGGCAGCGTTGACTCGACTCTTCAACGAGCCCGACGCGTTCGCCGACGAGATGATCGCCGGGTTCGCAGCGGCCAACCGCAGGTACGTCCGGCCCGTTCCCGGCGGGGTGGTGCGTGCCACGACGTCGCCGGCCGGCCAGGTGGCCGTCGTCATCGGCGGCGGGTCGGGCCACTACCCGGCCTTCGGCGGGCTCGTCGGACAGGGCCTCGCGCACGGCGCCGCGATGGGCAACCTCTTCGCCTCGCCCGCCACCCAGCAGGTGCGGTCGGTCGCCGAGGCCGCCCAGCGCGGCGGCGGCGTGCTGCTCAGCTACGGCAACTACGCGGGCGACGTGCTGAACTTCGACGCCGCGCAGGAGCAGTTGCGGGCCGCGGGCATCCCCTGCGAGACGGTCACGGTGACCGACGACATCTCCAGCGCGCCGGTCTCCGAGCAGCACCGGCGCCGCGGCATCGCCGGCGACCTCACCGTCTTCCGCGCGGCCGCCGCGGCGGCCGAGGCGGGCGCCGACCTCGCCGACGTGGCCCGCGTCGCGCGCCTGGCGAACGAGCGCACGCGGTCGTTCGGCGTCGCCTTCACCGGATGCACCCTGCCGGGCGCGGACGCCCCGCTGTTCACCGTGCCCGAGGGGCGCATGGCAGTCGGCCTCGGCATCCACGGCGAGCCGGGCATCGACGAGACCGAGATCCCGACCGCCGACGAACTCGCCGAACGGCTGGTCGGCGATCTCCTCGCCGACGCCGAGCTGCCCGACGGCGTCGACGCACCGCGCGGCGTGCGCGTCGTGCCGATCCTCAACGGCCTCGGCGCGGTGAAGTACGAGGAGCTGTTCGTCGTCTACCGGCGCGTGGCCGAGCTGCTCGAGGAGGCCGGCGCGGAGATCGTCGACCCGCACGTCGGCGAGTACTGCACGAGCTTCGACATGGCCGGCTGCTCCCTCACGCTGTTCTGGCTCGACGACGAGCTCGCCGAGCTCTGGGAGACCCCGGTCGACACGCCCGCCTACCGGCGCGGCTCGGTCGTCGCGGCCCCGCTCGAGGACGTCGTCGAGGTGGCGGATGCCGCCGCCGACGCGATCCCCGACGCCACCGACGCGTCGCGCGACGGCGCCCGCCTCGTGCACCGGGCCGTCGCCGCCGTGTCGGCGACGATCGACGCCCACGTCGACGAACTGGGTCGCATGGACGCGATCGCCGGCGACGGCGACCACGGCATCGGGATGCAGCGCGGCGCGCACGCCGCCCTCGCGGCGGCGAGCGTCGCGCTCGACGCCGGGGCCGGCGCGGGCACCACGCTCGCCCGGGCCGGCGACGCCTGGTCGCATCGCGCAGGAGGCACGTCGGGAGCGCTCTGGGGCCTCGCCCTGCGCGAGGTCGGCGCAGCCCTCGGCGACGAGGCCGCCCCGACCCGCGACACGGTCGCCACCGGCATCAACGCGGCCGTCGCGGGCATCCGCGCATACGGCAGGGCCGAGGTCGGCGACAAGACCATGGTCGACGCGCTCGTCCCGTTCGCGGACGCGCTCCGGCGCGAGGTCGATGCGGGGGCGCGACTCGCCGTCGCCTGGGCCGCGGCCGCCGACGAGGCATCCGCCGCCGCCGCCGCGACCGCCGAGCTGCTGCCCCGCATGGGCCGCGCCCGCCCGCACGCCGAGCGGAGCCTCGGCACGCCCGACCCCGGCGCCCACTCGTTCGCACTCATCGCGCGCGCCGTGGCCCACGTCCTCGCCGGCGAAGCCGGCGCCACCGCCGCGGCACCCGCCGCGGACACGAAGGGAACCCCCGCATGACCCAGCCCCTCCGCATCGTCATCGGCAGCGATGACGCCGGCTTCGACTACAAGGAGATCCTGAAGCGCGACCTCGAGGCGAGCGACGGCGTCGCGTCCGTCGTCGACGTCGGGGTCGACGCCGACGGCCGCACCCCGTACCCGAAGGTCGCCGTGACCGCCGCCGAGCTGGTGCGCGCCGGCGAGGCAGACCGTGCGCTGCTCATCTGCGGTACCGGCCTCGGCGTGGCGATCTCCGCGAACAAGGTGCCGGGCATCCGCGCGGTGACGGCGCACGACAGCTTCTCGGTCGAGCGCGGCGTGCTCTCGAACAACGCGCAGGTGCTGACCATGGGCCAGCGCGTCGTCGGCGTCGAGCTCGCCCGCCGCCTGGTGCGCGAGTGGCTCACCTACCGCTTCGACCCGTCGTCGGCGTCGGCCGAGAAGGTCGCCGTGCTCGACGCGTACGAGACGTCCGGCAGCTGCTGATGGCCGCACCCGTCTCGGTCGGCATCAGCCTGAAGATGTACTTCGGGCACGCCGACGGCGTGCGCTGGCTGCGCGAGGTGGCCGCGCGCGTGCCCGCGCACCCGGCGGTGGCCGACGGACGGGTCGAGTGCTTCGTCATCCCCACCTACCTCCAGGTGCCGGCCGCCGTCGCCGCGTTCGCCGGCACGCGGGTGCGCGTCGGCGCGCAGGACCTCGCGACCGAGGATCGTGGGGCGTTCACGGGCGAGGTCTCCGGCGCCGAACTCGCCGAGGTCGGCGCCACGCACGTCGAGGTCGGCCACGCCGAGCGCCGGCGCCTCTACGGCGAGACCGAGGACGTCGTGGCGGCGAAGGCCCGGGCGGCGCTGCGCAACGGGCTGGTGCCGGTGCTCTGCGTGGGCGAGGGTGAGCGGATGCCTCCGGCCGACGCCGTCGCCGAGGTCGTCGGCCAGGTGCACCGGGCGCTCGACGGCGCCCCCGCGGGTCGCGTGATCGTCGCCTACGAGCCGGTCTGGGCGATCGGCGCCCCCGAGCCCGCGCCCGCCGCGCACATCACCGAGGTCGCGCTCGGCCTGCGCGCCGCGGTCGCCGAGCTCGAGGGCCGCGACGGCTCGGCCGTGATCTACGGCGGATCGGCCGGGCCCGGGCTGCTCACCGCGCTCGACGGCGCGGTCGACGGGCTGTTCGTCGGCCGGTTCGGCCACGACCCCGATGCGTTCCTCGCCGTGCTCGACGAGGCCGCGGCGCTCGCCGACGCCCGGGGGGTCGTCTCGTGATCGGCCTCGGCACCTATGCGTTCTTCTGGCAGCACTCCGACCGGGTGCCCGAGCCGCTCTCCCTGGTGGGCGCGTTCGAGGCGACCCGCGCGCTCGGCGTCGAGCTGTTCCAGGTCTGCGACTACGCGCCGCTGCTCGAGCTCTCCGACCGCGAGATCGGCGATGCCGCCCGCGCGGCATCCGACCTCGGGCTCACCGTTGAACTCGGCACCAAGGGCATCGCGGCCGACCACCTCGCGCGCTTCCTGCGCCTCGCCGACGCGTTCGGCGCGACGCTCGTGCGCAGCATGGTGTTCGCCCCCGACTTCCGCCCGACGCTCGCCGAGGCCGAGGAGCTGCTCGCGCGGAGCATCCGCGACTACGAGGCCGCCGGCGTCACCCTCGCACTCGAGACCTACGAGCAGCTGCCCACCGCCGCGCTCGTCGGCCTCGTCGAGCGCGTCGGCAGCGACCGCCTCGGCATCTGCCTCGACCCGGCCAACGTCGTCGCCGCGCTCGAGCTGCCGCGCGACACGATCGACGCCTGCGCGGCGCTCACCCGCAACGTGCACGCCAAGGACTCGGCCTTCGCCCGCCAGGACGGCTGGGTCGGCTTCACCTACACGGGCACGCCCATGGGCGAGGGCCTGGGCGAGTACCCGTACCTGTTCGAGCAGATCCGCCCGCGCGAGCGTGGCATCAACGAGATCGTCGAGCACTGGCTGCCCTGGCAGGGCGACCCCGAGACCACCGTCCGCACCGAACGGGAGTGGACGGCCACCGCACTGGAGTACCTGAGGAGCATGTCATGACCGACACCGTGCACAACCCCCCGCAGACCGACACCCACACCATCGCCGTGCTCGGCGCCGGCGGCAAGATGGGCATGCGCGTCTCCGACAACCTCGTCCGGACCGACCACGCGGTCTTCTACGTCGAGGTCGCTCCGGCCGGGCGCGAGCGCGTCGAGGCCGCGGGCCGCACGCTCACCGACCTGTCCGACGCCGTGCGCGAGGCCGACATCGTGGTGTTCGCGGTGCCCGACCTGGCGCTCGCCCCGGTGACGGCCGAGGTGGTGCCGCAGATGAAGCCGGGCGCGATCGTGCTCACGCTCGACCCCGCCGCCGCCTACGCGGGGCTGCTCACGACGCGCGACGACGTGATCCAGGCCGTCGCGCACCCGTGCCACCCGTCGATCTTCCTGCAGCGCACCACGCCCGAGGAGTACGCCGACACCTTCGGCGGCATCGCCGCCCCGCAGGACGCCATCGCGGCGATCGAGTCGGACGACCCCGCCAAGCAGGCCATCGTCGAGGCGACCGTGCGGGCGATCTACGCGCCCGTGGTCGACGTGCACTGGGTCACGATCAAGCAGCTCGCGCAGCTCGAGCCGACCCTGGTCGAGACGATCGCGTGCATGATCGGGGCCCTGCTCAAGGAGTCGCTCGACGAGGCCGTCAACACGATGGGCGTGCCCGAGGCGGCGGCCCGCAGCATCCTGCTCGGCCACACCCAGGTCGCCCTCGCGAACGGCCTGCGCGGCGACAACCCGTTCAGCGACGCGTGCCTGATCGCGATGGACTACGGCAAGGAGTCGATCATCAAGGACGACTGGAAGAAGGTCTTCCGCGACGACGAGCTCGACAGGAACCTGGCGCGGATGCTCCACCTGGACCGCATCGAGCGCTGACGCGCGCCACCGAGTACGCGAAGTGCGGGAATCCTTCGCGGATTCCCGCACTTCGCGTACTCGGCCAGGCGGGGCGCGTCCCTCCGAGTACACGACGTGCGGGAACGCGGTGCGCATTCCCGCACTTCGCGTACTCGGCCAGGCGGGGATGCAGGGCCGCGCCGTCGCGCGTCAGGCCGCGACGTCGAACTCGTGCGTGCCGCTGCCGACCGCAACGGGCTCCGCGCCGGGCAGCTCCACGGTCGCGGTCGCGCCCGTCGGCACGACGACCTGCACGTGCATCCGTCCGTCGTCGATGCGCCAGCCGATCGCCGCGCGCCCGTAGGGCGTCTCGTGCGCGGCCGACGCGTGGGTGAACCCGCCGCCCGGCTGCGGGGCGAAGCGGATGCGCCGGTAGCCCGGCTCGGCGGCCGCGAGGCCGGCGACCACGCGGTGCATCCAGTCCGCCACGGCGCCGAGCGCGTAGTGGTTGAACGAGGTCATCGAGCCGGGGTTCACCGTGCCGTCGGGGCGCAGGCTGTCCCAACGCTCCCAGATCGTGGTGCCGCCCTGGCGCACCGCGTACAGCCACGACGGCGCGCCCTCCTCGAGGAGGAGGTCGTACGCGGCATCCGCGTGCCCTGTCTCGGTGAGCGCGTCGGAGACGATGGGCGTGCCGACGAAGCCGGTGGCGATGCGGTGGTCGGCCTCCTCGACCAGCTCGGCGAGGCGTGCGCCCGCGGCATCCCGCAGCGACTCCGGCACGAGGTCGAACGCGATCGCGAGCGCGTACGCCGTCTGGGCGTCGCTGGTCATGCGGCCGTCGTCGCCGACGTAGGCGGCGGTGAACGCGGCGCGCACCGAGGCCGCGAGCGCGTCGAACCGCGCCGCGTCGTCGGCCAGCCCGAGCACCTCGGCGGTGCGCGCGAGCCGCTCCGCCGAGCGGGCGAAGTACGCCGTCGCGACGAGGTAGCGGTCGGTGCGGGCATCGGCCGGGTCGTGCGGGGGAGCGGCCGGGTCGAGCCAGTCGCCCAGCTGGAAGCCGCCCTCCCAGAGGCGGTTCTCGCCGGCGAGCCGCTCCTGCAGCTCGACCCACGCCTTCGCACTCTCGTACTGGCGGCGGAGGATTCCGGCGTCGGCGAACCGCTCGTAGAGCGTCCACGGCGTGATGGCCGCGACGTCGCCCCAGGCGGCGCCGGGCTGGATGGGCGTCCACATGCGCTGCGCGGGGATGACCGGCACGTACCAGGGCACGGTGCCGTCGGGCAGCTGCTCGAGCGCGACGTCCTTCAGCCAGCCCGAGAGCATGCCCGACACGTCGTAGAGGAACGACGCGGTCGGCGCGAAGACCTGGATGTCGCCGGTCCAGCCGACCCGCTCGTCGCGCTGCGGGCAGTCGGTGGGGATGTCGAGGAAGTTGCCGCGCATGCTCCACACGACGTTCTCGTGCAGCCGGTTCACGAGCGGGTTCGACGAGTCGAACCAGCCGGTGCGCTCCATGTCGGTGTGGTAGACCCGGGCGACGATGTCGCCGTTCGCGACGGCCGCGTCGAGGTCGCCGGGCCAGCCCGACACCTCGGCGTAGCGGAACCCGTGGAACGTGAACCGCGGCTCCCACTCCTCGGCCTCGCGACCGGCGAGCACGTACTCGTCGGTCGACTTCGCCGAGCGCAGCGGCCGGGTGTAGATCTCGCCCTCCTGCAGCACCTCCGCGGTGCGCAGCGCGACCCGGTCGCCGGATGCCCCGCGCACGCGGATCCGCATGCGCCCGACGAGGTTCTGGCCGAAGTCGAGCACCCGGGCGCCCGACGGGGTCGTGAGCACCTCGACCGGGGCGACCTCCTCGGTGCAGCGCACGGGCGGGCCGTCGGGCGCGACGAGCGTCGCCGGGTCGCGGCGGGCGGCGACCACGTGGCCCCAGGCGGAGTCGTCGAAGCCCGGGCTCGACCAGCCGGCCTCCTCGAGCCGGGCGTCGTGCAACTCTCCGTCGTAGTTGCCGGTGCGCACGATGGGGCTCGGCGCGGCGCGCCACGAGTCGTCGGTGGCGACGGTCTCGGTGCTGCCGTCGGCGTAGCGCAGCTCGAGCTGGGCGAGCAGCGACAGGTCGCTGCCGTAGAGGTTGCGGAAGCCGGTGTCCCACCCGATGCGGCCGCGGTACCAGCCGTCGCCGAGCCAGGAGCCGATGGCGTTCTCGCCCTCGGCGACGAGGCCGGTCACGTCGTAGGTGAGGTAGCGGAGGCGCTCGCGGTAGGGGGTCCAGCCGGGCGACATCGCGTCGTCGCCCACGCGTCGGCCGTTCAGCTCGACCTCGTACAGGCCGTGCGCGGTCACGTAGAGGCGCGCGGCCACGAGACCGGGGCGTGCGGTGAACGCGCGACGCACGATCGACGGGCGGCGCTCCTCGGCGAGCGGGTCCTCCTGCCGGGCAGAGCCCACGGGGTAGGCGATCCAGTCGGATGCCTCGAGCAGGCCGGCCTCGACGATGCCGGGCTCGCTCCACCCGGAGCGGCTGCCGTCGGTGCCGGTGACGCGCACGCGCACCCTCGCGCGCTCGCGCGAGGCGAGCGCGGCGACCGGCCAGGGCACGAGCACCTGCGCGTCGCCGGGGATGGGGTCGGAGGTCCACCCGGCGGCGTGGTCGGCGTGCGCGACGGCGCCCGCCGTGCCGGCGCCCGCCGTGCCGGCGACGCCGTCGGCCCCGTCGCGTTCGACGTGCAGTTCGTAGGCGGCCTGGGTCCACCCGTCGGGGGCCTGCGTCTTCCACGACAGGCGCGGTTCGGGGGTGCCGATCCCGAGCGCCTCGCGGTGGTGCTCGAAGGTGGGGGCAGCGACGTCGATGCTCATGGAGTCTCCTGGTGCGGGGCGTTCCGCGTCGGTGCGGAGCCGGGTCGAGCCCATCATGCCAGTGAATTGACACGTTTCAAAACGTACGGGAGGATTGATGCGATCAATCGACGAGGGAGTCACGATGCGCATCGCCGTCACGGGCAGTTCCGGCAAGCTCGGACGGGCGACCGTCGAGCGCCTCCGCGCCGACGGGCACCAGGTCCTCGGGCTCGACATCGTGGGCGCCCCGGGCTTCGGATTCACGCGCGTCGACCTCCAGGACTACGGGCAGGTGCTCGACGCCCTCCTCGGCGTGACCGCCCGGCACGAGGGCCTCGATGCGCTGGTGCACCTCGCGGCGCTGCCGGTCAACGGGCTGGTGCCGGATGCCGCGACCTTCACCAACAACGTCACCGCGACCTTCCACGTGCTGCACGGCGCCGTGCGTGCCGGCATCGACACGATCGTCACCGCATCGAGCATCACCGCGATGGGCTTCCCCGACTTCGCGCACCTCGAGTCGCTCCCGGTCGACGAGACGACCACCGAGGCGAACAACACCTACGCCCTCGGCAAGGTCGCCGAGGAGGCGATCTCCGCGCAGCTCGTGGGCTGGCGCGCGGGCCTCAGCATCACCGCGCTGCGCTTCACGAACGTGGTCGACCCCGACGAGTACGGCTCGTTCGAGCGGGCGGGCGACCCCGAGTACCGTCGCGACCTCCTGCACAGCTACGTCGACTCGCGCGACGGCGCGACCGCCGTCGCCCTGGCGCTGCGCCATGCGGAGCCCGGCTTCGAGGTCTACAACGTCGCCGCCCCGGACACAGGCATGACGGTGCCGACCGCCGAGCTGGTCGCGCGCCACTACCCCGACGTGCCCCTCGCGAAGGAGCTCGGCGAGTTCGAGACGCTCATGTGCATCGACAAGGCGCGCGACCGGCTCGGCTTCGCGCCCGCCTACCTCTGGCGCGACGAGTACGCCCGCTGGCGGGCCGAGCAGGCGCGTTCATGAGACCCGCTCCGCGAACGCGGGCGTCAGCGCGCGGCGGTCGTGAGCGTCGCGACCCGGTACAGGCTCGACGTCGCGGTGATGAACAGGTCGCGGCCGTCGTCGCCGCCGAAGGTCACGTTCGAGACCACCTCCGGCACCTTGACGTGGTGCAGGTGGCGGCCGCCCGGGGTGTAGACGTGCACGCCGTCCGCGGCCGACGTCCAGACGCGGCCCTCGACATCGATGGCGAACCCGTCGGAGACGCCCGCCGGCACCCGCGTGAACGGTGCGCCGGGGCCGGTGACCCGAACGCCGTCCGTCGGGTACGCGTGGATGTGCGCCTCGGCCTCGTGCCCCTGCAGCGCGCCGGTGTCCGACACGTAGAGCACCGACTCGTCGGGCGAGAAGCCGATGCCGTTCGGGTGCACGAGGTCGGTCACGACCGCCTCGGCGACGCCCGTCGCCGGGTCGACGCGGAAGACGAAGCATCCGTCGTACTCCTGGGGGGCCGGGTGCCCCTCGCGACCGCTCGGGTCGAGTCCGTACGGCGGGTCGGTGAACCAGATCGCCCCGTCGGATGCCACCGCCACGTCGTTCGGGGAGTTGAAGCGCCCCTGCGCCCAGCGCCCGACGACCGTCTCGGGGCCGTTCGCCCCCTCGCGCTCGATCGCGCGCCGGCCGTGGCTGCACTGCACCACCCGACCCTCGAGGTCGAGGGTCCGCCCGTTCGTGTACTCCGCACCGTCGCGGAACACGCTCATCTCGCCGGTCGCGGCGTCCCACTCGACGATGCGGTCGTTGGGGATGTCGCTCCAGCGCAGGCGCCGTCGGTCGGGCAGCCACAGCGGGCCCTCGCTCCAGACGCAGCCCGTCGCGAGCTGCTCCGGCTTCGCGCCGCCGGCGATGAGTCCGATTCCGGTCATGGCCGTTCCCTCCGACCCCGTTGCCTGCCGATCCGCCGCCGTCGGCGGACCGCGAGCCCGTCCGGCATCCCCGTCGGTTCGCGCTCGATGTCAGCGTAGCCCCGCGTGCCGCACCCCCGCCCGCCCGACCACCTCATCGACGAGAGGACCCGCATGCACCCCCGCTTCGCCCCCCTGGAACTCGCCTTCACCGGTCCCGCAGTGCCGATCCCCGCCGACGTCGAGCCGCTGCGCGTGCGCTTCGCCCACGCCGACGGCGGCACGGTCGACGTGCCCGGCTTCTGGGACGGCGGCGACCGCTACGTCGTGCGCTTCGCGCCCGGGCTCGAGGGTGGATGGAGCTGGCGGAGCACGTCGGACGCGCCGGCACTGCACGATCGCGAGGGCGCGTTCGAGGTCGGCCCCGCGGCATCCGGCGAGCACGGCCCGGTGCGCATCGCCGGCCGGTACCACTTCGCCCACGCCGACGGCACGCCGTTCCGCCCGGTCGGCGCCACCGTCTACAACTGGCTCCACCAGGAGGAGCCGCTGTTCACGCAGACCGTCGAGGCGGTCGCCGCTGCCGGCATGAACAAGCTGCGGTTCATGGTCTTCCCGCAGGCGGGCGGGTACGTCGAGCACTTCCCCGAACTGCTGCCGTTCGAGCGCGACGCCGACGGCGCCTGGGACGTCGCCCGGCCGGTGCCGCAGTTCTTCCGACGCCTCGAGGGCGCCGTCCGCACGCTCGGCGCCGCGGGCATCCAGGCCGAGGTGCTCGTGTACAACGCGTACGACTACGGCCGGTTCGGACTCGACGGGCTGACCGAGGAGCAGGACGCCGCCTACCTCCGGTACCTCGTGGCGCGCCTGTCGGCGTTCCCGAACGTGTGGTGGTCGCTGTGCAACGAGTTCGACCAGATCGACCGGCCCGACGAGCGGTGGGATGCGGCGGGGGTGCGCCTCGCCGGGCTCGACCCGTACGACCACCCGCGGTCCATCCACAACCTCGTGCGGCTGTTCGACCACAACCGGCCGTGGGTGACCCACGCCTCGCTGCAGCTCGGTCAGGCGACCGAGGACTTCGGGCGCGCCTCGCTGTTCCGCGACGCCTACCGCAAGCCGGTCGTGCTCGACGAGATCAAGTACGAGGGCGACGTGCCCGACCGCTGGGGGCACCTGGGCGCCGAGGAACTCGTCCACCAGTTCTGGATCACGACGGTCTCGGGCTGCTACGCGTCCCACGGCGAGAGCTTCGTGATCCCGTCGGGCAGCCTGCACATCGTCGAGGGCGGTCCGTTCGTCGGGCAGAGCCCCGCCCGACTCGGCTTCCTGCGCGGCATCCTCGACGACGTGGACGGGGCCGGCCTCGACCCGATCGACAACTGGTGGGACGACGCATTCGTCGCGGGCGTCGACGGGCGCACCTACCTGCAGTACCTCGGGCGCAGCGCGCCCGAGGAGTGGGCCTTCCGCCTGCCGATCGGGTGGCGCGGCGTGCAGCTGGCGGTCGGCGACCGGTTCGAGGTCGACGTGATCGACACCTGGAACATGACCGTGACGCCGGTGGGACGCGTCTTCGAGCTCGACGAGGTGGCGAAGAACGACGCCTACGCGCGGGGCGCCCGACCGGTCGCGTTGCCGGCGGGCGAGGCGCTCGCGCTGCGGGTGCGCCGCGTCGGCTGACCGGCGCCGCCGGGCGGCACGTGGCAGCCCTCGCCGTGCGGCCTGGGGGCCGGCGGCTCGTCGCGGCCGAGCTTCGGCAGCGGGATCGGCGAGGTGAGCGCGACCTCCTCGGAGAACTCCTCGGGGGCCGGCGGGTTGGCCGCCACGACCGCGACCGGGCTGGTGATCGCGGGCACCGGCTGGCGCACGCCGTCGACCAGGCCCGGGGCATCCGGCAGCCGTCGACCGGCGTGGGTCACGGCCACCCCCCAGCGCGCCTCGGGGTGGCGCACGACCCGCAGGCCCCGCGCGACGATCATCCAGCCGAGGCCGATGCCGCACGCGACGACCGCGGCGACGGATGCGGCGCCCAGCGCCCAGCGCGGGCCGAGCTCGTTCGCGATCCAGCCCACGATGGGCGCACCCACGGGCGTGCCGCCCATCAGGATCGCCATGTAGAGGGCCATGACCCGACCGCGCACGTCGGGGTCGGTGGTGGTCTGCACGAAGCCGTTGGCCGTCGTGAGCAGCGTCACCGCGGTGAAGCCGATGAGGATCGTGGACGCCGCGAAGCTCCAGTACGTCGGCATGACCGCCGAGACGAGCGCAGCGACGGCGAAGAGCCCGGTCGCGGCGATGATGACCCGCAGCCGGGCGCGGTCGCGCCGGGCGGCGAGGAGCGCGCCCGTCAGCGAGCCGATCGCGAGGATCGACGAGAGCACCCCGTACTCGCCGGCGCCGCGGCCGAACTCCACGGCCATCGTCGACGAGAAGATCGGGAAGTTCATGCCGAACGCGCCCATGATGAACACCATCGTGAACACCACGACCAGGTCGGGGCGTCCGCGCACGTAGCGGAATCCCGCGGCGAGGTCGCCGCGTCCCCGCGCGCGCCGGAGGCGGGGCCGGAGCTGGTCGGTCCGCAGCGCGGCCAGCGCGCCCAGCACGGCGAGGAAGGTGACGGCGTTCACCACGAACACCCACCCCGAGCCGATCAGCACGATGAGGAAGCCCGCGAGGGCGGGCCCGATGAGGCGCGCCGCGTTGAACGACGCCGAGTTCAGCGCGACCGCGTTGGACATGTTGTGCTCGGCGACGAGGTCGGCGACGAAGGTCTGCCGCGCCGGCGCGTCGATCGCGTTGATGATGCCGAGGCCGAGCGCGAATGCGTAGAGGTGCCAGATCGAGGCGTGGCCGAAGATGAGCAGCAGGCCGAGCGCCAGGCCGAGCAGCATGAGCGCGGTCTGGGTGAGCATGAGGATCTTCCGCCGGTCGAACCGGTCGGCGATGAGGCCCGTGATCGGCACCAGCACGAGCTGCGGGCCGAACTGCAGCGCCATGGTGACGCCCACGGCGACCGCGTCGTTGTCGGTCAGCTCGGTGAGGACGACCCAGTTCTGGGTGGTGGCCTGCATCCAGCTGCCGATGTTCGACACGAGTGCTCCGATGAACCAGAGCCGGTAGTTGACGCTCGAGAGCGATCGGAACATGGCACTCAACGGGTGACGATCTCCTCCATCAGTTCGACGGCCCGCGCGAGTACCGCGCGGTCCTCCTTCGGCAGTTCCTTCACGCGGGCGGCGAGCCACGCGTCGCGCTTGCTCACCGTCTCGCTCACCACGGTCGTGCCGGCGTCGGTCAGCGCGATGTTCGTCTTGCGCCCGTCGTCGGGGTCCGCCGACCGCTCGACGTAGCCGGAGTCCTGCAGGCAGTTCACGGTGCGGTTCATCGACGGCGCCGAGACGCGCTCGCGATCGGCCAGCTCGGTGAGCGTGTGCGCACCGTTCAGGTACAGGCCCGCGAGCACGGCGAACTGGCCGTCGCTCATGCCATCGTCGGCCTTCTGGGCCCGCAGCCGACGGGCGAGCCGGAACACCGCCAGCCGCAGGTCCGAGCCCTGTTCCGCGATGGTCTTCTGCACGAACGCTTAGCCTAGCTCATTAGGCTTGCTAAGGAAACCCGGCGTGCGGGCGCCAAGGGTACCGGGCCGGGTCAACCCCCGGCGCGCAACCTGCGACCATCGGTAACATCGCCGTAACCACTCCCTGAGAGGCTGCACCAATGGCGACACTCTTCGACGACTACGCCGCGACCCGCAAGGGGCGGCGCAGGCGCAAGGGCGCGGCGCCGTGGGACGAGATGTTCCCCTCGGACGCGGTCGGGGTCCGCACCCCGTACCGCGAGATCCACACCGCGCTCGCCCGCATGACACAGGACGAACTGCGCGGACGGACCGAGGCGCTCGCGAGCTCCTACCTCGCGCAGGGCGTCACGTTCGACTTCGCGGGGGAGGAGCGGCCGTTCCCGCTCGATGCCGTTCCGAGAGTCATCTCCGCCGGCGACTGGGCCCAGGTCGAGGCCGGCGTGCGGCAGCGCGTCACCGCGCTCGAGCGCTTCCTCGCCGACGTGTACGGGCCGCAGGCGTGCGTGCGCGACGGCGTGATCCCGGCTTCCCTGATCTCGACCTCCAAGCACTTCCACCGGCAGGCCGTGGGCATCGAGACCCCCAACAACGTGCGGGTGCACGTCTCGGGCATCGACCTGATCCGCGACGAGGTCGGCGCCTGGCGCGTGCTCGAGGACAACGTGCGCGTGCCGAGCGGCGTCTCCTACGTCATCTCGAACCGGCGCGTCATGGCGCAGACGCTGCCCGAGCTGTTCGTCTCGATGCGCGTCAAGCCCGTCGGCGACTACCCGAACCGGCTGCTCCAGTCGCTGCGCGCGAGCGCGCCCGAGGGCGTCGAGGACCCGAACATCGTGGTGCTCACGCCCGGCGTCTACAACTCCGCGTACTTCGAGCACACCCTGCTCGCCCGCCTCATGGGCGTCGAGCTCGTCGAGGGTCGCGACCTGTTCTGCTCGGGCGGCCGGGTCTGGATGCGCACGACGGCCGGCCCCACCCGCGTCGACGTCATCTACCGGCGCGTCGACGACGAGTTCATCGACCCGCAGCAGTTCCGGCACGACTCGGTGCTCGGCGCCCCGGGCCTCCTGCTCGCCGCGCGCCTCGGCAACGTGACGATCGCCAACGGCGTCGGCAACGGCGTCGCCGACGACAAGCTGACCTACACCTACCTGCCCGACCTCATCCGCTACTACCTGGGCGAGCAGCCGATCCTGCCGAACGTCGACACCTGGCGGCTCGAGGAGCCCGGCGCGCTCGAGGAGGTGCTCGACCGCCTCGACGAGCTCGTCGTGAAGCCCGTCGACGGTTCGGGCGGGAAGGGCCTGGTGGTGGGGCCGGATGCCTCGCGGCAGGAGCTCGCGACGCTGCGGGCCCAGCTCCAGGCCGACCCCCGCGGCTGGATCGCCCAGCCCGTCGTGCAGCTGTCGACCATCCCCACGCTCGTGGACGACGGCATGCGACCGCGGCACGCCGACCTGCGCCCGTTCGCGGTCAACGACGGCGACGACGTCTGGGTGCTGCCGGGCGGGCTCACCCGCGTCGCCCTCCCCGAGGGGCAGCTCGTGGTGAACTCCTCCCAGGGCGGCGGCTCGAAGGACACCTGGATCGTCGGCGACGGGCCGGCCTCGCCGGTGACCGCGACGCCGGTGCATCGCGATGCGGGCACGCTCGTGGGCGAGCAGGCCTCAGGGCCCGCGACGGGCGTGCTCAACATCCTCGACCTCGAGGGCGAGGAGATGGAGGCGCCGATCGGCGGCAACGGTCCGTCGATCCAGACCCCGCACGTGGCCCCGCCGCTCTCGAGCGCCCCCGAGGACGAGGACGCCGACGTGCGGCTGCAGCAGCAGCAGCAACAACAGCAGCAATCGCGGGACGGGGGTACGTCATGCTGAGCCGCATCGCCGAGTCGCTGTTCTGGATCGGGCGCTATGTCGAGCGCAGCGACGGCACCGCGCGCATCCTCGACGTCCACCTCCAGCTCCTGCTCGAGGACCCGTGGATCGACGAGGACACCGCGTGCCGGTCGCTCATGTCGGTCATGGGCTCCGAGCCCAACGACGACGTCGAGCTGAACCGTGCCGACGTGATGGACCTGCTGGCCGTGAACCGCGATCACGCGGCATCCATCGCCTACTCGATCGCGAACGCCCGCGAGAACGCCCGCCGCGCCCGCGAGATCGTCTCGACCGAGCTCTGGGAGTGCCTCAACACCACCAACGCGCGCATGCCCCGGCTCGTCGCGAGCGACAAGACGCACGAGTTCTTCCGCTGGGTGCGCGACCGCGCCGCCCTCGCGATCGGCATCGCCAACACCGGCCACAGCCGCGACGAGGCGTGGCAGTTCTTCTCCCTCGGGCGGGCCATCGAACAGGCCGACATGACCGCGCGCCTGCTCGCGACGCGCTCGCTGACCGAGGCGTCCGGCCCGTCGTGGACCACTCTGCTGCGCAGCTGCGGCGCCTACGAGGCGTACCTCCGCAGCTACCGCGGCATGCCGTCGTCGGAGTCCGCGGCCGAGTTCCTCATCCTCGATCGGCTGTTCCCGCGCTCGATCCTCTACTCGGTGAGCCGGGCCGAGGAGTCGCTGCGCGAGATCGACCCGCGCTCCGGCCGCGTCGGCGTCGAGGACCAGGCTCGGCGCCTGCTCGGGCAGATCCGCTCCGAGTTGGAGTACCGGCCGATCTCGGACATCACGGTCGACCTCTCGGGCAAGATGGAGCACATCCAGGAGGTCACCTCGGCGGCGAGCGAGGCCATCAGGAGGCGGTACTTCCCGACGAGCGGAATGCCGGTATGGACGGGGGAGGTCACATGAGCAGGCTCCGCATCGTCCACCGCACCGGCTTCACCTACGATGAGCCGGCGTCGGCGTCGTACAACGAGGCCCGGCTGCTGCCGCACTCGGGCGGCGAGCAGTTCGTGCTGTCGTCGAACCTCGACATCCGCCCCGCGGCCACCCAGCACGCGTACCTCGACTACTGGGGCACCCGCGTGTCGACCTTCGAGGTGCTGACGCCGCACCGCGAGCTGTCGGTGACCGCGTCGAGCCTCGTCGAGGTGCGTCCGCTCCCGCAGGAGCCCGTCGACATCGCGTGGGACGACCTGCACGCACTGTCCGCCTCGACCACCGAGTTCGTCGAGCAGATCACCCAGACGGATGCGACGCGGCCGCCGGCCGAGGTCGTGGAACTCGCCCGGTCGATCGCCGACCGCGGCGGGTCCGTCGCGGAGACGGCGCTCGCCGTGTCCCGTGCCGTCGGCGAGGCGCTCGAGTACATGCCCGGCGTGACCGGCGTGCACTCGACCGCGCACGAGGCCTGGGAGCACCGCAAGGGCGTCTGCCAGGACATCGCGCACGTGACCCTCGGCGCGCTGCGGTCGATCGGCATCCCGGCGCGGTACGTCTCGGGGTACCTGCACCCGAACCACGACACCCCGCTCGGGCTGACCGTCACCGGCGAGTCGCACGCGTGGGTCGAGTGGTACGCGGGCGACTGGCGGGGCTACGACCCGACGAACCTCATCGAGATCGGCGAGCGGCACGTGCTCGTCGCCCGCGGCCGCGACTACCACGACGTCGCCCCGTTGCGCGGCGTGTACGCGAGTCCCGGTGCCTCCTCGATGTTCGTCACGGTGGAGATCACGCGCGAGGCCTGACCGCGTTCTGCCCGGCCGCTCTGCGAGGATGAGCGCATGCGGCAGTTCACCGACGAGCACGGCGTGCACATCCACTACGTGCGGCGCGAGGCGGAGCATCCGCGCGCCGTCGTGCAGTTCGCGCACGGGGTGGGGGAGCACACGGGACGCTACGGGCCGCTCTTCGATGCCCTGGTGGAGGCGGGCTACACCGTCTACGCCGACGACCACCGCGGGCACGGGCAGACCGGGTTCGAGCAGCACGGCGGCGACCTCACGCGCCTGGGCCGGCCGGGGCCGGGTGGCCTGCGCGCCCTGATCGACGCCGTGCACCGGCTGACCGGCATCGCGCGGGCCGACCACCCCGACCTCCCGCTGATCCTGATCGGGCACTCGCTCGGGTCGCTGGTCGTGCAGATCCTGCTGAACCGGTACCCGCACGACCACGACGCGATCGTGCTCACGGGCACCGCGTACCGCACGGTGTTCGGCATGGAGTCGGGCGACCTGAACAAGCGGTTCCGGCACCTGGGCCCGACGCCCGTCGAGTGGCTGACCCGCGACCGTGCGGTCGCCGAGGCGTTCATGGCCGATCCCTACTGCACGCCGGAGCCCACGCAGAAGCTCTTCGGGCTGGTCGACTCGGCGCGACTGCTCGGCCGCCCGGCGAAGCACCTGCCGCCGGGGCTCCCGCTGCTCATCATGGTCGGCGAGGAGGACTCGCTCGGCGGGGAGGCGAGCTGCGTGCGGCTGGCCGAGGCGTACGCGAGCCGGTCGGGCCTGACCGACGTCGAGCTCATCGTCTACCCGGGCGCGCGCCACGAGATCTTCAACGAGACCAACCAGGCCGAGGTGCGCGCCGACCTGCTCGCGTGGCTCGACGCGCGGTTCCCGGTGCGCACCTGACCCGTCGCCCGATGCGCCGCCGCCCTCGTCGGGCGGGCGAGCGGATGCCCCGGGCCGCACGCAGCGCCCGGGGCATCCGTGTCGGGTGTCAGCGCGAGCCGTGCACCGCGACCTTGTGCAGGTTGCCGGGGTCGACGGTGACGGTCGTCCCCGCCTGTCCGCCGGAGTCGAGGTGGAACCCGATCGACGTGACGGTCGCCTCCTCGCCACTCGAGGCGGCCGACACGGCGGTCAGCACCTGGGTGAGCGGGTAGGTCTTGCCGTGGACCGGCGTGCCCCACGGCATGGTGCAGCCGGGGGCGTGCACGTAGACCCGCGAGGCGAGGGTGACCGGCTCGTTGACCTCGTCGGCCACGACCGAGAGGCTGAGGTAGTCGTTGCGCCAGTCGGAGCACCCGTCGCCGACCAGCACGGTCCCCGGCAGGTCAACGACGAGGCGCACGTGGAACCGGTTCAGGGCGTAGTCGGAGCCGACGGCCTCGTACTCGATGGGCTCGAGCTCGCTGAGCGGGAAGTCGGACCCGACTCGGATGCCGGTTGCCCGCACCCCGTCGGCCACGAACAGGTAGTCGCCCTCGTCGGTGACGGTCGGCGCCGTGTCGTCCTCCTCGGTGTACCACCCGAAGTTCAGCTTGGGCTTCTTCGGGTCGGCCCCGTCCGCGGGCGGTGCGGCCTGCGCGGGCAGCGCTGCCCCGAGGGTGAGTGCGGCGGCGGCGCCGACTGCGGCGAGTGCCTTGGTGAGCGTGTGCACGTGGTTCTCCTTGGTCGTGGTGCGGGTCGGCATGCCAGACCGTCCACGAGCGGGCGCTCGTGGACGAGCCGAACAGATCAGTCCGCTTGCAACGGTTCACTCGACGCTCTCGCAGGACGCCGGGGTCCGGAACCCCCAGTGCTGGTGCCCCCAGTGCGGGGGCCGTACCGGTGCCGCTCCGCCCGAATAGGCTGGGGCCATGCACGGTGAGTACAAGGTGCCCGGGGGCAAGCTCGTGGTCGCGGACTTCGACGTCGAGGGCGACGTCATCGCGAACGCACGCATCTCGGGCGACTTCTTCCTCGAGCCCGACACCGCCCTGGACGACATCGACGGCGCCCTGAACGGCCTCCCCGCGGCATCCGACGCCCGCCATATCGCCGCGGCCATCACCGGCGCGCTGCCCGAGGGCGCCGCCCTGCTGGGGTTCAGCCCCGAGGGCGTGGCGGTCGCCGTGCGACGGGCGCTGACGGATGCCACGAGCTGGCAGGACTACGAGTGGGAGATCGTGCACGATGCGGCCGTGCCGCCGCGCCTGCACCTCGCGCTCGACGAGGTGCTCGCGAACCGCGTGGGGGAGGGGCGACGCAAGCCGACGCTCCGCTTCTGGGAGTGGGACGAGTCGGCGGTCGTGATCGGCAGCTTCCAGTCGGTGCGCAACGAGGTCGACCCCGAGGGCGCGGCGAAGTACGGCTTCGAGGTCGTGCGGCGCATCTCGGGCGGCGGCGCGATGATGATGGAGCGCGGCAACGTCGTCACCTACTCGCTGTACGTGCCCGGCGAACTCGTGCAGGGCATGAGCTTCGCCGACTCGTACGCGTTCCTCGACGACTGGGTGCTGCAGGGGCTGCACGCGATCGGCGTCGAGGCGACCTACCAGCCGCTGAACGACATCGCGAGCCCGCTCGGGAAGATCGGCGGGGCGGCGCAGAAGCGCCTGGGCGGCGGCGGGGTGCTGCACCACGTGACCATGGCGTACGACCTCGACAACGCGAAGATGCTCGAGGTGCTGCGCATCGGCCGCGAGAAGATCAGCGACAAGGGCATCACGTCGGCCGACAAGCGCGTCGACCCGTTGCGCAGCCAGTCGGGCCTCAGTCGCGGCGCGATCATCGACGCGCTGAAGGGCACGTTCGCCCAGCTCTACGGGGCGACCCCCGGCACGGTCGCACCCGACGAGCTGGCCGAGGCGGAGGAGCTCGTCGCCTCGAAGTTCGCCACCGAGGAGTGGGTCAACCGCGTGCCGTAAGATGCCCGCGTGGACTGGTGGGTGCTTCCCGCGATCATCGCGGGCGTCGTGGTGGCGGTGATCGTCGCGACCCGGCTGGGGTGGATCGACTTCTCGAACAAGTCCGGCCGCACCTCCGGCAGCGCCGGGCTCGTCGGCATCGGCGACGAGGTGTTCGCGCCGCGCAAGCACGAGGCACAGGTCGAGCTCGACCGGCAGACCCTCCTGCCCGCACCGGCGCCGCTCCCGGGCGACGGCGACCAGGGCATCGTCGAGGCGGCGGATGCCGCCGGGCCGGCTGCGGCCGACGACGACGCGCTCCCGCAGCTGCTGCCCGACCCGGAGCCGCAGCGGCGCGCACCCGACCGCTTCGCCGGCCGCATCCGCCTCGACGTCGACTGACGCGGGCTCAGACCGCCGCGACGGTCTCGGCCAGCCGGGCGCCCCAGTCGGTCGCGCGCCCGAGCTCGCCGTCGGCGAGCGGACCCTCGTAGCCGTGCACGCCGAACGTCTCGGCCTTCGCGGCAGGCTCGAACCCGAGCCCCACGAGCTGCTTGAGCGCCTTCTTCGCCGCCGACCCCGGCAGCCGCGGTGCGACCGTGCGCGTGTCGAACGTCGCGACCCGGATGCGGTGCGGCGGCGCATCGACGGCGTCGATCCACTCGCGGATGCCGCGCTCGGGCACCTGCGTCGCCCCGCGCTCGCGGGCCGACCGGCGGGTCGCCGGCGTGGACATGCCGAAGGCGTGCGTGGGGCCGCCGACCACCAGCAGGTCGAGGTCGGCGGGCAGCGTCGCGTCCGCCGCATCCGTCGACCGCACCTCGATGTCGGCGGGCCGCAGCCCGTCGGCGATCGCCTCCGCGACGGCCGCCGTGTTCCCCCACGCCGATTCCACGATCACCAGTACCCGCATCGCTCCGCCCTCCCGTGCCGAGCCTAGGGACGGGCGCGGCGACCTGTGCGGGACCTTCGGCCCGCACGCCGCGAACTGCGGCAGACTGGGCGGGTGCCGCCGCTCGCCGGGCCCGACCGGATCATCCACGCCGACAACCTCGACGTGCTCCCGGGCCTGCCCGACGGTGCGTTCACGCTCATCTACCTCGACCCACCGTTCAACTCGGGCCGCGCCCAGGAGCGGCGCCCGACGACGAGCGTGCGCAGCGAGACCGGGTCGGTGATCGGCTTCCAAGGGCAGCGCTACGAGCGCATCCGCGGCGACCTGCTGCGCTACGACGACCGCTTCGACGACTACTGGGCGTTCCTCGAACCGCGCCTGGTCGAGGCGTGGCGGCTGCTCGCCGACGACGGCACGCTCTACCTGCACCTCGACTACCGCGAGGCGCACTACGCGAAGGTGCTGCTCGACGCGCTGTTCGGCCGCGAGTGCTTCCTCAACGAGCTCATCTGGGCCTACGACTACGGCGGCAAGGCGAAGCGGCGCTGGCCGACCAAGCACGACACGATCCTCGTCTACGTGAAGGACCCGAAGCGCTACTTCTTCGACTCCTCGGCCGTCGACCGCGAGCCGTACATGGCCCCCGGTCTCGTGACCCCCGAGAAGGCGCTGCTCGGCAAGCTGCCGACGGACGTCTGGTGGCACACGATCGTCTCGCCCACGGGCAAGGAGAAGACGGGGTATCCGACGCAGAAGCCCGAGGGCGTCATCCGCCGCATGATCCAGGCCTCGAGCCGCGAGGGCGACTGGGTGCTCGACTTCTT
The DNA here is from genome assembly GCF_040496035.1 of Agromyces sp. SYSU T00194. NCBI lineage: Bacteria > Bacillati > Actinomycetota > Actinomycetes > Micrococcales > Microbacteriaceae > Agromyces > Agromyces chitinivorans. Next base: position 1,432,637 of record NZ_JBEPJZ010000001.1, read on the forward strand.
CGCGGGCAGCGGCACGACGGGTGCGGTCGCGGCGGCGCTCGGTCGGCGGTTCGTGCTGGTCGACGAGAACCCCGCGGCGATCGAGGTCATGCGCGGTCGCTTCGGCGAGATCAGCGGCGTGGCGTTCGAGGAGGCCCCGGCGGCCGGGTGAGCGACGCGCGCGCCGGTGCGCGGCCCCGCGCGTCCGGGCGACCCTTGCCCGACGGGCGGATGCCTCGCTAGCGTGTGTCGCGAAGTCCGACCTGGCGCCGCCGGTACGTACCTGCCCCTTCCCCCGGCCCAGGCACGACGAGGGAGAGGCACCATGTCCGTGCAGCTCGATGCCCTGCGGGCCGAGGTTGACGGGCCGGTGGTCGCCCCCGGCGACGACGGCTACGACGACGCCCGCGCCGTCTACAACGGCATGATCGACCGCCGGCCCGCCGCCGTCGTGCGCTGCGCGAGCGTCGACGACGTGCGCACGGTCGTGCGCGCCGCAGCGGCGAGCGGCGACGGCCTGGTCGTGCGCGGCGGGGCGCACAATGTGGCCGGCTTCGGCACTGCCGACGGCGTGCTCGTCGCCGACCTCGGCGACCTGCACGACGTGCGGGTCGACGTCGCCGCACGCACCGCGGTCGTCGGCGGCGGCGCGCGCTGGCGGCACGTGATGGACGCGACCGAACCGCATCGACTCGCCACGACCGGTGGGCTCATCTCGACCACCGGGGTCGGCGGGCTGACGCTCGGCGGCGGCATCGGGTTCCTGTCGCGCCGGTTCGGGCTCGCCTGCGACAACCTGCTCTCGGCCGAGGTCGTGCTCGCCGACGGCAGCGTCGTGACGGCGAGCGAGACGAGCGAGCCCGAGCTGTACTGGGCGATCCGCGGCGGGGGCGGCAGTTTCGGGGTGGTGACCTCGTTCACGTTCCAGCTGCACGAGGTGCCGTCGGTCGTCGGCGGCCCGATGCTCTTCTCGCTCGACGACGCCCCGGCGGTGCTCGACCGGTTCGCCGAGTTCATCCGCACCGCCCCGCGCGCGTACGGCGGGTTCCCGGCGCTCGATGTCGCCGCCCCGGCGCCGTTCATGCCGCCCGAGCGCGTGGGCGAGCCGTTGCTGGCCGTGGTCTCGTGCTGGACCGGCGATCCCGACGAGGGGCTGGCGCGTATCGGCACCTTCCGAGAGGTGGCCGAGCCGGTCGCGGAGCACGTCGGCCCGGTGTCGTACGCGTTCCTGAACTCGGCGAGCGACGCGTCCACGCCCGCCGGCAACCGACAGTACTGGCGGCCGCTCTACCTCGACGACATCGGTCCGTCGATCGGCGAGGCCGTGCAGCGGTTCGGGCCGCTCGTGCCAGGGGCGGGTTCGGCGATGCACCTGTATCCGTTCGACGGCGCGGTGCAGGACGTGCCGGCCGAGGCCACGGCCTTCGGTGCGCGCGACGCCGGGTACCTCGGCATCGTCGCGGGCACCTGGACGGATGCGGCCGACGATGACCGCGCGATCGCGTGGGTGCGCGACTTCCACGCCGCGATCGCGGACGACGCCCGGCCCGGCCGCTACTCCAACTTCAGCATGGGCGACGGCGGCGGCAACGAGCACGCCGGGCTCGACGTCGCGCGCCTGCGCGCGGCGAAGCACCGGTACGACCCCGACAACGTCTTCCGGTTCAACCGCAACGTCGAGTCGTGAACCACAGCGGGAGCTCGCGGGCGCGCGGCGCGTCTAGGCTCGTCGGGTGACCGCCGCGACGACGCCCGTGCCCGCATCCGCCCCGCTGCCCGCCGAGGGAGGTGCCGTCGCCTCCCCGCATGCGGGTGCGAGCGAGGTCGGCGCGGAGGTGCTGCGCGCGGGCGGGAACGCGATCGACGCGGCGATCGCGACCGCGGCGGCGCTCTGCGTCGCATACCCGAGCATGGTGCACCTGGGCGGCGACCTGGTCGCCCTCGTGCGCACGCCCGACGGCGTCATCCGCTGCGTGAACGCGACCGGTACCGCGCCGCGCGGGCAGACGCGCGAGCGGCTCGCCGAGCGCCACGGCGACGCACTGCCGCTGCGCGGCATCGACACGATCACGGTGCCCGGCGCGGTGCGCGGCTGGGAGGCGCTCGCCGCGTTCGGCGGTCGCCTCGGCTGGGCCGACCGGCTCGCCCCGGCAGAGCGGATGGCCCGCGAGGGCGTGCCGCTGGCCCCCGCGATCGCGCGCGGCATCGAGCGCGGCCGCCCGCTGCTCGAGCAGGACGCCGGATTCCGCGAGGTCTTCCTCTCGCACCCCGAGCCGGCCCGCGTCGGTCGTCCGCTCGTGCAGCCGGCGCTCGCCGACACGCTCGCGCGCATCGCCGCGGGTGGCGCCGACGAGTTCTACTCGGGCGACGTGGCGCGGCGCTGGGTCGCGGGCCTGGAGGCGCTCGGCTCGGCGATCGCCCCCTACGACGCCGCGGCCTTCGCGCCCGAGGTGGTCGACGCGCTCTCGGCCCCGTACGGCGACCGTCGCATCCACACCAGCCCTCCCAACACGCAGGGCTTCGCGCTGCTGCGCGCCCTGCGGGCGGTGGCGGATGCCGCGTGGCCCGACCCGCTCGGCGCCGACGCCGGCGCGCTGGTCGACGCCTTCCTCGCGAGCAACGACGTGCGCGCCCGGCTGCTCGGCGACCCGCGCTTCGGCGCGCCCGACGGCGAGGCGCTCGTCGCGGCGACCGCGCCGGCGCGCGACGCCGACACCGACCGCAACGCCGACGGCGACACCGTGGGCGTCGCCGTGGCGAGCGCCGACGGCACGTCGGTGTCGCTCATCCAGTCGCTGTACTACGGCTTCGGCTCGGGCGTCCTCGAGCCCTCGACGGGCGTGATCTTCCAGAACCGCGGTGCGAGCTTCTCGCTCGACCCGGCGTCGCCGAACGTCGTCGCTCCCGGGAAGCGCCCGCGCCACACGCTGATGCCGGTGCTCGTCACGCGCGGCGACGCGGTCGAGTACGTCTCGTCGACGATGGGCGGGCAGGGCCAGCCGCAGATCCACGCCCAGGTGCTGCTGCGGGCGTTCGGCGGCGCCGAGCCGGCCGAGGCGGTCGCCGCACCGCGGTGCATCGCGGGGGCCGACGGCGACGACGACGGGCGGACCGTCTCGGTCGAGGCGGACCTCGACCCGACCGCACGCGACGCGATCGCGGCAGCGGGGCATCCGCTCGTCGAGGTGCCCGCGCGCTCCGACGGCCACGGGCACGCGCATCTGGTGCGCGTCGATCCCGACGGCTTCACCGCGGGCACCGATCCGCGCGCCGACGGCGCGGCGATCGTCGTCTGAACCCGAGGCCACCGCACTGCGGCGACGGGGCGGCTCAGGCCGACGCGCGCAGCACCAGCTCGGTGTGGAGCAGGGTCGAGGGCTCGACGTCTTCGCCCTCGATGAGCCGCACGAGCGTGCGCGCCATCGTCGCGCCCATCTCGAGCGACGGCTGGTGCACGGTGGTGAGCGGCGGCACCGCGGTGGCGGCGTAGTTGTCGTCGTCGAAGCCGACGACCGCGATGTCGTCGGGGATCGACAGGCCCGCCTCGCGGATCGCCGAGTACGCGCCGATCGCCATCTGGTCGTTCGCGGCGAAGAGGCCGTCGATCGGCTCGCCGCGCTCCAGCAGCCGTCGCATCGCGGCCGCGCCGGTGGTGGGGGAGAAGTCGCCGTACTCGACGAGGTCCTCGGCGAGGCCCGCCTCCTGCACCACCCGGCGCCAGCCGGTGAGGCGGTCGACCCCCGGGGGCATGTCCTGCGGCCCGGCGATGGTGGCGATGCGACGGCAGCCGCGGGCGACCAGGTGCCGGGTGGCCAGCTCCGCGCCGTGCGCGTTGTCGACGTCGACGGTGTGGGTGACCCGCTCCTCGGGGTCGAGCGGGCGGCCGCCGAACACGACCGGCAGCGACCGGCTGACGTGCGCGTACGAGTGGTCGCCGGTGTGGTGCGAGACCACGAGGGCGCCGTCGACGTTGCCGCCGAGCAGGTAGCGGCGGGTCTTGTCGACCGCGCGCTCCGACTCCATGAGCATCGACAGCGTGTACTCGGTGTCGGCGAGGGCCATCGCGACCCCCTGCACGAGGGTCGCGAAGAACGGGTCGTTGAAGACCTTGACGGTCGACTCGGGCACGACGAGGGCGATGGCCTGGGTGCGACGGCTCGCGAGCGAGCGTGCGGCGCGGTTGGGCACGTAGTTCAGCTCGGCGATCGCCGCCTGCACCGCCTCGACGATCTCGGGCGTGACCTTGGGGGAGCCGTTCACGACCCGCGACACGGTCGCGCGCGAGACGCCGGCGCGGGCGGCGACCATCTCGAGCGTGGGGGCCGCGCCCGCGGCATCCGCCTGGCTCATCGTCCGCTCCCGCCTCCGGGCCCGGCCGCGCTCGCCGGGTTGGAGTCCACGCTACTCGCCGCGGGCGCAGCGGGGCGGGAACGGGCGATGAGGTCCGCGTAGGCGAGCGCCGAGTCCTTCGGGGTGCGCACCATCGTGTCGTAGTCGACGTGCACGATGCCGAAGCGCTTGTCGTAGCCCCAGGCCCACTCGAAGTTGTCCAGGAGCGACCAGACGAAGTACCCGCGCACGTCGGCGCCGTCGGCGATCGCGTCGGCGACCGCGTCGACGTGCGCCGCGATGTAGGCCGTGCGCTCGGGGTCGTGCACCGCGCCGTCGGCCGAGACCTCGTCGTCGTACGCGGCGCCGTTCTCGGTGACGTAGAGCGGCGGCAGGTTCGGGTACTCCTCGCCGAGCCGCACCAGCAGCGTGCGCAGCCCCGCGGGGTGCACCTCCCAGTCCATGGCCGTGCGCGGCAGGCCGCGCCACGGCATCGTCACGTACTCGCTGCCCACGAAGGGGGAGCGGCCGGGCTTCGCGGTGGGCTTCGCGCCGGGCACGTGGTCGGCGGGCAGCGCACGACCGCTCACGCAGTCGTCGTGGTAGTGGTTCACGCCGAGGAAGTCGATCGGCGCGGCGATCACCTCGAGGTCGCCCGGCTCGATGACCTCCTCGAGGCCCTGGCCGCGCACGTCCTCGAGCAGGTCGGCGGGGTACGCACCGCGCAGCATCGGGTCGAGGTACATCCGGTTCCAGATCGCGTCGATGCGCCGGGCCGCCTCGACGTCGGCGAGGTCGTGCGGGTTCAGCGGCACCGCGTTGGTGAGGTTCAGCGTGATGCCGAGCCGGATCTCGCGCCCCGCGGCATCCGCCCGCTCCCGCAGCAGGGACACGGCCGTGCCGTGCGCGAGGTGCTGGTGGTGCACTGCTGCGAGGCCCGCGGCCGGGTCGTTGAGGCCCGGCGCGTGCTCCCCGCCGACGTGGCCGATCAGCGACGAGCAGAACGGCTCGTTGAACGTCGTCCAGTGCGTCACCCGGTCGCCCAGCACCGCGTAGGTCGCCTCGGCGTAGTCGGCGAAGCGGCCCACGACGTCGCGATTCGTCCAGCCGCCCTGCTCCTGCAGCGCCTGCGGCAGGTCCCAGTGGTAGAGGGTGAGCCAGGGCAGGATGCCCGCGTCGAGCAGTTCGTCCACGAGCCGCGAGTAGAAGTCGAGGCCGGCGGGGTTCGGCGTGCGCCCGTCGGGCATCACCCGTGCCCAGCTCGTCGAGAACCGGTACGAGTCGAGGCCGAGGCGGCGCATGATCGCCACGTCCTCGCGGTATCGGTGGTAGTGGTCGACGGCCCGCTCGGGGGTGTCGCCGTTCGCGACGGCGCCGGGCACGCGCGCGTAGGCGTCCCAGATCGAGTCGAGCTTGCCGTCCTCGTGGGCGGCGCCCTCGATCTGCGCGGCGGCGGTGGCCGAGCCCCAGAGGAACCCTGCGGGGAAGGTGCGTGCCATCAGCCCTTCACCGCCCCGGCCATGATGCCCGAGATGAGCTGCTTGCCGGCGACCACGAACAGGATCAGCAGCGGGATGGTCGCCATGACGGCGCCCGCGAGCACGATCGAGTAGTCGATGTAGTAGCCCGACTGCAGCTGGCTGAGGGCCGTCTGGAGCGTCGGGTTGGTGGGGCTCAGCACGATCAGCGGCCACAGGTAGTCGGTCCACGCCATCATGAACGTGAACAGCCCGAGGATCGCCATCGCCGGCCGGGCGGCCGGCAGCGCCACGTGGAAGAAGGTGCGGATCTGGTTCGCACCGTCGACCCGCGCCGCCTCGATGAGCTCGTCGGGGATCACGTCGACCAGGTACTGCCGCATGAAGAACACGCCGAACGCGGTGACCAGCGTCGGCACGATGACCGCGCCGATCTCGCCGGTCCAGCCGAGCTCGCGCATCACCATGAACAGGGGGATGATGCCGAGCTGGGTCGGGATCGCCATGGTCGCGATCACGAAGATCATCAGCCCGTCGCGGCCGCGGAAGCGGAGCTTCGCGAAGGCGTAGCCCGCGAGCGTCGAGAACGTCACGACCGAGATCGTGATGACCGACGAGATGACGATCGAGTTCCAGAGCGCGAGCCAGAACGGGATGGCGTCGAGCACCTGCACGGCGTTGGCGAGGAAGTTGCCGCCCGGGATGAGCGGGAGGGTCTCGCCGCGCGTGGCGTTGGTGCCGCTCGCCACGACGAACGACCACCAGAGCGGGTAGGCGCCGCCGATGACGAACGCGGCGAGCAGCCCGTAGGTGAGGAAGCCGGGGCGGCTGCCGAGGCCGGCGTTGCCGGAGCCGCGGCGGGGGCGCGTGCGGCCGTACCTGTCGACGCGCTCGGTGCGCTCCGGCCGGTCGGGCGAGACCACGTCCACCTCGACGGCGGGCACGGGCTCGGGGGTTGCGGTGGTCATGCGTCGGCTCCCTTCCGGGCCGCGCGGCGCGCAGCGCGCCGCCCCCCTCGCGCATCGCCGGTGGCGACCCGGCGCGAGAGGAGGAAGTTGACGAGGCCGAAGGCCACGATGAGCAGGAACAGCAGCCAGGCCACGGCGGACGCCTCGCCGAAGTCGCGCCGGAAGAACGCGAGCTCCCACATGAACAGCACGGTGGTCTGGAACTGCCGGTCGGCGCCGCCGATGCCGCCGGCGTTCGACACGTCGAACAGGCGCGGCTCGGTGAAGATCTGCAGGCCGCCGATGGTGGCCGTGATCACGACGAAGATGAGGGTGGGGCGGATGCTCGGGATGGTGACCGAGAAGAACCGGCGGGCCGCGCCCGCGCCGTCGATGGCGGCGGACTCGTAGAGGTCGCGCGGCACGGCCTGCATCGCGGCGAGCAGGATGAGCGTGTTGTAGCCCGTCCAGCGCCAGTTCACCATCGAGGCGATCGCGATGTGGCTGAGGAACGTGTCGTGCTTCCACTGCTGGTCGGGGATGCCGATGAGGTTCAGCAGGTTGTTCACGAGCCCGTCGGCCTCGTTGAACACGCTCGAGAAGATGATCGCGACGGCGACCGGCGTGACGATGTAGGGGAGCAGCACGCTCATGCGCCAGAACGTCTTGGCGCGCAGCCCCTGGTCGAGGAGGTACGCCAGCAGCAGCGCCATCGCGAGCTGCGGAACGGCGCTCAGCAGGAAGATGCTGATGGTGTTCCGGATCGAGTTCCAGAAGAACCGGTCGTTCAGGATCGCCCAGAAGTTGTCCAGCCCGACGAAGTCGCCCTGGCCCTTGAGCAGGTCCCAGTCGAACAGCGACACCCAGAACGTGTAGGCGAGCGGGAAGAGCCCGACGAGCCCGAACAGCAGGAAGAAGGGGGCGACGTAGGCGTAGGGGCTGGCCTTGACGTCGAAGACGCTCAGGCGCTGGCGCCAGGTCAGGCGGGGCGCGCGGTCGCGGCGCGGCTCGTCGTCGGGGGAGCCGGTGCCGGTCGGCGGTGTGAGGGTGGAGGTCATCGCGGGTCCTGTCGTGCGGTGCGTGCGATTCGTGGGGCGGGGTCCCCGGGAGCGTGCGTCCCGGGGACCCCGCCGTGGTGGTGCCGAGTCGGTGCGGCTAGCCGACCAGCTCGTTCAGCAGCACGAGCGCCTCGTCCCAGGCCTCCTGCGTGGAGACCTCGCCGCGGTCGAGCTTCTGCAGCGGCGGGCCGAAGACGTTCTCCTGGATGACGGAGTCGTCCGGACCCTTGAACTGCGCGACCACGCCGACCGAGCGACCCGCGAGGATCTCGCCGACGGGTGCGTCGTTGAAGAACTCGTTCGGCGTCGGGTTCGCCGCGAGCTCGTCCTGTGCCGCGACGGTGCTCGGGAACGTGCCCGCCGCCTCGAACTGCGCGACCTGCTGCTCCGGCTGGGTCAGCCAGTCGGCGAGGGCCGCTGCGGCCTCCTGGTGCTCGCTGGTCTCGGGCACGGAGAGGAACGCGCCGCCCCAGTTCGCCGCGCCGCCGGGGAAGACGTCGGCGAAGTCCCAGCCGGTCGAGGCGTCGCCGCCGCCGGCCTCGGTGTTGCCCTGCACGACGCCGAGCATCCAGCCCGGGCAGACGAACGTGGCGAAGGTGCCGTCGACGAACGACTTGCCGCCGTTCCAGTCCCAGGCCGCCTGGGCGGCCGACAGGCCGTCCTCGGTCGCCGCGCCGAGCAGCTCGAAGCGCTCCTGCAGTTCGGCGTTGCCGTCGACGTTCAGCTCGCCGTCGGCGGTGTAGTAGCCCTCGTCGAGCTGGTTCACCATGGCGTTCCACACGAAGCCGGAGTGGTCGTACCAGGCCTTGCCGGTGGCCTCCTGGTAGTCGCGGCCGACGTCGAAGAAGTGCTCCCAGTCGCCGTCGATGAGTGCGGCGACCTCGTCGCGGTCGCTCGGCAGGCCGGCCTCCTCGAAGAGGGCGCCGTTGTAGCAGAGGCCCTCGGGGCCGATGTCGGTGCCGTAGCCGATCACGCGGCCGTCGGCGTCGGTGGCCTGGGCGTACTTCCAGTCGACCCAGTCGCTCGAGCGGTCCTCGATGCCGAAGTCGCGCAGGTCGACGAACGTGTCGGAGACCTCCATGATCGAGCCGAGCCAGCCCTCCTCGATCGCGACGATGTCGGACAGGCCCGAGCCGGCAGCGATCTTCGTGAAGGCGTCGGTGCGGGCGTTGCCGCCGGTGTCGATGTTGGTCGCCTCGATCGTGACGTTCGGGTGCTCCTCCATGTACTGCTCGTAGAGGTCGTCGTAGCCGAACGTGCCGAACGTGGTGATCGTCAGCGTGATGGGCTCGTCGCCGGATCCCTCGTCGTTGCCGTCTCCGGTGGAGCAGGCGCTGGCGAGGAGGGCGACGGATGCCGCGCCGGCGAGTGCCGCCGCGACCTTCGTGTGGCGTGAGAGCTTCACGGTCACTCCTTTGTGTGTGCGTGGGGTCGGAATGCTGCTCGCCTGAGAGCGCTCTCTTCCACAGTGTGAGAGCGCTCTCACGCTTGCGGGGTCGATGGTTGCACCCCGAGCGGAGCCTGTCAAGAGAGCGCTCTCACGAAGTCGTCCGATCAGGACGATCGTGACCGTTCCGTGACCTCCTCCCTGCGCCGGCGGGCGGGCGGATGTCTCCCGCGACCCGTTCGCCCAGAGCGAACGCCCGCACCCGGCTAGGCTCGTCGCATGGCCGCCGCTTCCCGATCCCGGGCCGCCCGCCCGGGGCGCCGCACCACCACCACGATCGTCGTCTCCCTCGTGGTCGCGCTCGTGGCCGCGCTCGGCGCCGGAGCGCTGTTCGGGGCCTTCGGGGGCGCCATCGGCACCGCCGCGACGCCGACGCCCACGCCCACCCCGACGCCGCGCCCCGAGCCCGCCTCCACGCCCGATCCCGCGCCGGTCGACACCTTCGACCGGTCCGCGAACTCGCTCGACGACCCGACCAGCATCTGGGTGGTCGTCAACAAGCTGAACCCGCTCGAGCCGGCGGACTTCGTGCCGCCCGACCTCGTGCAGGTGCCCGTGGCCCACACCTGGGTGCCCGAGATGCGGCAGGAGGCATCCGATGCCATCGTCGCGATGTTCACCGCCGCCTCTGAGGAGGCCGGCCTCGCGCTCGCCTCGAACTCGGCCTACCGCAGCTACGACTCGCAGGTGTCGATCTACACCGGCAACGACCTGCTCACCGCGCGTCCCGGGTACAGCGAGCACCAGACCGGGCTCACGATGGACATCGGCGCCGCCTCGGGCGTCTGCTCGCTCGACGTGTGCCTCGCCGACACCCCGGAGGGTGTCTGGCTGCGCGACAACGCGTGGCGGTTCGGCTTCATCCTGCGCTACCCGGCCGACAAGACCGAGGTCACCGGGTACCAGTTCGAGCCGTGGCACTTCCGCTACGTCGGCACCGACCTCGCGACCGAGATGCACGACACCGGCGTGACCACGCTCGAGGAGTTCTTCGGGCTGCCGGCCGCTCCCGAGTACCCCGCCGACCAGGGCTGAACGACCCTGACGCCGGTCGGTCCGACGGGGGTAGCCTGACGATCGGGCGCTGATCGGAGGCCGTCATGCTCGACGAACCGGCACGGTCCGACGAACCGGCACGGACCGACGAACCGGCACGGACCGACGGGGTCGCGCGCGCCGACGAGTGGGCGCGGCCGGACGGCACGGCCCGCCGGAGCTCCACCGGCCTCGCGATGGGCGTGCTCATCACGAGCCAGCTCCTCGCCGGCCTCGGCGTCGCCACCGGCATCGCGGTCGGCGGCATCCTGGTCGAGGACATGACCGGGGCGGTCGCCCTCGCGGGCCTCGCGCAGACCGCGATCGTGCTCGGCGCAGGCCTGCTGGCCGTGCCGATGGCGCGCCTCGCCGTCGCCCGCGGGCGGCACGTCGCGCTCGGTGCGGGCTACGTCGCGTCGGCCGTCGGGGCGGTGCTCGTCGTGCTCGCCGCGGTGACGGGCATGGTCTGGCTGATCATCCCGGGCTTCGCCGGAGTGGGGGCCGCGACGGCGGCGGGCCTGCAGGCGCGGTTCGCCGCGCCCGAGGTGGTGCGTCCCGAGTTCCAGGCCCGCGCGATGTCGATCGTGCTGTGGGCCACCACGATCGGCGCGGTCGCCGGGCCGAACCTGTCGCAGTGGGGCGACGAGGTCGGCCGGTCGTTCGGGCTGCCCGCGTTCGTCGGCCCGTTCGCGTTCTCGTTCGTCGCCTTCGCGGCGAGCGCGGTGCTGGTGGGTGCGCTGCTGCGCACCCCGCCCGCCGGCACGCTGCAGGGCGAGGCACCCGAGCCGGTCGCCGACGACGCGCCCCCGCCCAGCGCGTTCCGTGCGCTCCGCACCGCCGTGCGCGAGCCCCGGGCGCTGCTCGCGATCCTCGCGATCGTCTGCGCGCACACCGTCATGGTGGGCGTCATGGTCATGACCCCCGTGCACCTGCACGTGCACGGCCTCGGCATCTCGCTCATCGGCCTGGTCGTGTCGATCCACATCCTCGGCATGTACGGCGCGAGCCCGCTCATGGGCTGGCTCGTCGACCGCATCGGAGCGGTGCGCGTCATCGGCATCAGCGTCGCCGTGCTCGCCGCCGCGGTGACCGTCGGCGGGCTCTGGGGCAGCGCCTTCGTCGGCGCATCCCTCGCCCTCGGGCTGCTCGGCCTCGGCTGGTCGGCGGGCCTGATCGGGGGGTCGGCGCTGCTCACCCACGCGGTCGACCGGCGGCTGCGCGTGCCCCTGCAGGGGGCGACGGATGCGGCCATGAACCTCGCCGCGGCCGCCTCGGCGGCGTTCTCGGGGCTGATCCTCAGCCTCGGTGGCTACGGCGCGGTGAATGCCGTCGCGGCGGTGATCCTGTTGCCGGTGGTGGTCGCCGCGATCCGCGTCGTGGTGCGGAAGTCGCCGGTCACCGGCTGATTTCGCGAGGGGCTGATCGGATGCCTCCGAGGCATCCGATTCTCGAATGCCGCTCATGTTTCACTCAGGAAACGTGACGGATTCGTCCAGAACCGGCTGGAACCGTGTCCGGCGGCCCGACTCCCCGCGCACCGTGGCGCCCCCCTTCCCGATCGCCCCGGGCCCCCGAACCCCCCTGGATCCTCCGTGCCCTACACCCCCTTCCACCGTGCCCGCGCGCGCATCGACGGCGGCCGCGCCGCCGGAACCGACGCCCGCCACGGCCGCCACCTCGCCCCCGCAGCCCGCCGTGCGACGGCCATCGCCCTGCCGTCCACCGCGATCCGGCGCGTCCTGCTCGCGACCGCTGCCTTCGGCACCGTCGCGGCCTGCGCCATCGGCGCGACCGTCACCGGCGCCTGGGCGGCGCCCGAGTCGGGCCGCACGCTGACCGCCGCCGCGCAGGCCTCGCTGCAGCACGCCGAGATCGCGGCATCCGTGACCCCCGCCCCGTCGGAGCCGGTCGTCTTCGCGGCTGCGTCGGTCGACGAGGTCCCCGTGACCGGCGGCACCGAGGTCGAGGTCACCGGCACCGACCTGTCGAGCGTCGCCGCGGTCGCGGTCGACGGCGACGAGGTCTCCATCACCGACCACGCCGACGACGCCATCACGTTCGAGATGCCGGCCTCCGACGCGGGTCGCACCGGCGACGTCGACGTGACCTTCCTCGACGCCGACGGCGACGAGATCCCCGTGGTCGACCCGGTGGCCGCGGCCGACCACCTCGCCTCGGTCGCCGGCACCGACCTGGTCGCGACCATCATCGGCGACGACGGCGTGCTCACGACCCCCGCCGACACCGGCTCGGGCGCCGCCTCGGCCGACGCGAGTGCTGCCGACGCGGGCGACGCGGATGCATCCGCTGCCCTCGTGCTCACCTACGTGCCCGACCCCGGCATCGAGCGGCAGATGGCGTACGTCATGAAGCACTGGAACTCGTACAACAGCGCGGAGTACATCGTCATCTCGGGCGCCGACTGCGCGAACTTCGCCAGCCAGTCGCTCGCCGCCCGCGGGTGGACGATGGACAAGGGCTGGGGCTACTCGTCCGCCGGCTACACGCCGAGCTGGATCAGCTCGACGGCGTTGCGCGACTACCTCGCCTCGAAGCCCGACCGCGCGACCGACCTCGGCTCCGACCGCTCCGAGGTCAAGGTCGGCGACATCGCCCAGTTCGACTGGGACAACTCGGGCGACCGCGACCACACCACGATCGTCAGCCGTGTCGAGCACACGAGCTCGGGCACGAAGATCTGGGTCGCCGGCCACACCAAGGACTCCGACTACTGGAGCGTCGACGAGGCGCTCGCGAACTCCGGCGGCTCGGTCCAGTTCTGGAGCATCCACTAGCCCACCGCGTCCGTCGCGCCGCTCGCGCCCGTCGCGCCGCCCGCTCGCCCGGTTCGCCCACCCGAGATTCGCGCCCGAGGGCCATTTCCTCGTCTGAGGGCCGAAGCGTTCGCCCTCAGCCCGGGAAACGGCCCTCAGGCGGAGGGGTCGACCGGGTCAGGCGGTCTCGAGCACGGCACCGGATGCCGCGGGCAGCACCAGGCCCTCGGGCGACGGCGAGGCACCGGCATCCGTCGCCAGGAGCACGCGGCCGGAGGCCGGCACGGTGACGGGCGCGTCGCCGAGGTTCGCGGCGACGGCGAGCGCGCCGCGGTGCAGCACGAGCCAGCGGTCGTCCTCGGAGTACTCGACGCGCACGGTGCCGAAGCGCGGGTCGGTGAGCTCTGGCCGCGCGCGGCGCAGCGCGATGAGCTCGCGGTAGAGCGCGTGCGTGCGGGCGTGCAGGTCGCCGCCGTCGTCGCGGTCGCCGTAGGGCTCGGTCCAGTCGAGCTTCGAGCGCGTGAACGTCTCGGGGTCCTGCGGGTCGGGCACGATGGACGGGTCCCAGCCCATGCGCGCGAACTCGGCGATGCGCCCTTCGGCGGTGGCGCGGCCGAGTTCGGGCTCCGGATGCGACGTGAAGAACTGCCACGGCGTCGACGCCGCCCACTCCTCGCCCATGAAGAGCATCGGCGTGTTCGGGGCGGTGAGCATCAGCAGCGCCGCGAGCCGCAGCCGGCCCTCGTCGAGCGTCGCGGTGAGGCGGTCGCCGGTGGCGCGGTTGCCGATCTGGTCGTGATCCTGCGCGAACACCACGAGCGCCGACGTGGGCGTGCGCTCGCGGTCGATCGGGCGGCCGTGCGTGCGCCCGCGGAAGCTCGAGAACGTGCCGTCGTGGAAGAACCCGCGCTCGAGCACCTTCGCCAGCGCGCCCACCGAGTCGAAGTCGGCGTAGTAGCCGACGGTCTCGCCGGTGAGGTTCACGTGCAGCGCGTGGTGGAAGTCGTCGCTCCACTGCGCGGTCATGCCGAGCCCGTGGTCGGCCCGCGGGCGGATCATGCGCGGGTCGTTGAGGTCGCTCTCGGCGATGAGCGTCAGGGGGCGGCCGAGCTCTGCCTGTGCGGCATCCGTCTCGATCGCGATCTCCTCGAGCAGGTGCGTGGCGCGGTGGTCGACGAGCGCGTGCACGGCATCGAGCCGCAACCCGTCGACGTGGTGGTCGCGGAACCACATCTGCACGTTGTCGAGGATGAACCGGCGCACCTCGTCGGAGCCCTGCCCGTCGAGGTTGACCGACAGCCCCCAGGTGTTGGCCGCCGCCTGGTGCAGGTACGGCCCGAACTCGGGCAGGTAGTTGCCGCTCGGGCCGAGGTGGTTGTAGACCACGTCCTGGATCACCGCCAGCCCGCGCCGGTGGCACGCGTCGACGAACCGCTGGTACGCGGCGGGCCCGCCGTAGGTCTCCTGCACCGCGAACCAGGCGACGCCGTCGTAGCCCCAGTTGTGCGTGCCGTTGAACGCGTTGACCGGCAGCACCTCGACGAAGTCGACGCCGAGGTCGACGAGGTGGTCGAGCCGGTCGATCGCCGAGTCGAGCGTGCCCTCGGGCGTGAACGTGCCGATGTGCAGCTCGTAGATCACGCCGCCGGCGAGCGGCCGCCCGGTCCAGTCGCCGTCGCCCCAGTGGTGCGCGCCCGGGTCGAACACGCGGCTGAGGCCGTGTACCCCGTCGGGCTGCCGGCGCGAGCGCGGGTCGGGCCGCGGGGTGTCGCCGTCGCCCAGGAGAAAGCCGTAGTCGGTGCCGGGGGCGGCGGATGCCTCGGCCGACCACCACCCGTCGGCCCCGCCGGTCATCGGCACGCGCTCGTCGCCGACCACCAGGGTGACCCGCTCGGGCGTCGGCGCCCACACGCGGAACTCGGTCATGTCGTTCCTCTCCGGTCTTCGTGTCGTCGCGCCGACTGCGGGGCGAGCGGATGCCTCGCGGCGGCGCCCGCCCGGCTCGCGCCGAACACGCCGGCCCGGCTCGCGCGTGCCGGCGCCCGACTCGCGCCCATCACGCCGGCCCCAGCAGCGCCACCGGGTAGGTCGCCAGCAGCTCGCCCATCGGCACCACGCCGCCCTCGAACCGGCGCCCGGTGAACACGTCGACCGTCGGGCCGGAGTGCCGCAGCAGCACGGTGCCCGCCCACGGGTCGTCGCCGCGCGCGGCGAGCCCGACCGGCAGGCGGGTCGCCACCGCCAGCGCTCCGCCGCGGTCGAACGCGATCGCGTGCGCGGCGGCGGGCCCGGTCACGGCCATCGGCGTGTACCGCGTGAACAGCTCCGGCCGGTCGCGCCGCAGCCGCAGCGCCCGCGAGGTCACGAGCAGCTTCGCCGCGCCGGTCTCGTCGACGGGCGGCAGCGCGCCCGCGTCGATCTCGGCGAGCAGGCGCCGGCGCTCGCCGAAGTCGACCGGTCGCCGGTTGTCCGGATCGACGAGGCTCGTCTCCCACAGCTCGCTGCCCTGGTACACGTCGGGCACGCCGGGCCCGGCGAGCTGCACGAGCTTCGCCGACAGCGAGTTCGACCACCCCGGCGCCGAGAGCTCCGCCACGAGACCCTCGACGATCGCGCGCGCCCGGTCGTCGTCGAAGGCGGCGTCGACGGCACGGTGCATCCGCTCCTCGAAGGCCTCGTCGGGCGCGGTCCAGGTGGTCGAGACGGATGCCTCGCGCGACGCCTTCTCGGCGTAGGCGTGCAGTCGCTCGCGCGACGCCGGCCACGACCCGACGATCGCCTGCCAGAGCAGCGCGTCGAACGGCCCGTCGCCCGTCGGCGGGATCTCCCGCAGCTCGCCGAGCGCCGCCGCCCACCGCTCCGGCACCTCGGCGAGCACCGACAGGCGGGCGCGCACGTCCTCGCCGCGCTTGGTGTCATGCGTCGAGAGCGTCGTCATCGAGTGCGGCCACTCGGCCTGCCGCCTGGCGAACCGCTCGTGCAGCGTGGGTACGTCGATCGCGAACTCCGACGGGTCGGCGCCCACCTCGGTGAGCGTGCCGAGCCTGGTCGCCCGGTAGAACGCCGTGTCCTCGACGCCCTTGGCCATGACCATGCCGCTCGTCTGCTGGAACCGCAGGGCGGCCGGATGCCCCGGGTCGCCCAGCACCGCCGCGACGGCGTCGATCGTGGCGGCCAGCTCGGGCCGGCGTTCGCGCGCCTCGGCGACCGCGCGCTCCAAGTGCTCGCGCCCGTACGGCAGGTACGACCGGTACACGGGGAAGCACGCCAGCACCTCCGCGACCGCGTCCGCCACCTCCTCCGCCGAGGTCGCGCCGATCGCACGCACCGCCACGACCGCGTCCGCAGTCTCGGCCGTCGCCGTCGCCGTCGCCGTCGCCGTCGTCGTCGCCGCCGTCGCCGCCGCACGCACCGCTTCCTCGTCGCTGGTGCGCAACCCGTGGTCATCCGCCCCGGTCGCCGCCGTTTCCGCACCCGCGCCGGATTCGCGATCGCCGCCCATCTCGTCGCTGGTGCGCAACCCATGGTCATCGGCGCCGGTTGCCACGGTGTGCGCACCAGCGGTGGCGGGCGACGGGGAGACGTCGGCAGCGGCGCGCAGCTCGCGCGTCAGGCGCAGCACCTCGGAGCGGAGGATGCCGTCGGCGATCGCGCGCTTCGTGCCGTGGATGAGGTCGGGCCAGGCCGGCCCCGGCACGCCGCCGCGCAGCTCGGTGTCGAGCGCGTCGAGCGCCGCCTCGCCGGCCGGGTCGACGAACACGCGGTCGAGGTCGTCGAGCGCGTCGTAGCCGCTCGTGCCGTCGGCTTCCCAGTGCGGCGGCAGCGGCTCGTCGCCCTCGAGGATCTTCTCGACCAGCACGTACGCGTGCCCGGTCGCCGCGGCGAGCCGGTCGAGGTACCCGCCGGGGTCGCGCAGCCCGTCGGGGTGGTCGACCCGCAGCCCGTCGGCGAGACCCTCGCGCAGCCAGCGCACGATCTCGGCGTGCGACTCGTCGAACACCCACGGCACCTCGACCCGGATCGCCGCCAGCGTGTTCACCGCGAAGAACCGCCGGTAGTTCAGGTCGACGTCGGCGCGCCGCCAGTCGATCAGCTCGTAGTGCTGCCGGTCGTGCACGGCCACCGGATCGTCGCCCGCGGCGGCGGTGCCGGATGCCACGGGGAACCGGTGGTCCCAGTAGTGCAGCTCCAACCGTGGCGCGCCCGACGGGTCGCTCCGCCCGGACGCCCCGTCGGCGGTGGTCGGCACCGTGGCATCCGCCCCGGCCACATCGACCACCTCGACCAGCCGCAGCGCGGCGTGGTCGTCGGTGCCGGCCGCGCCGGTGGCATCCGCCCCGGCCCCGTCGACCACCTCGACCAGCCGCAGCGACGCGAGGTCGTCGGCCGACCCGAGCACGGGCAGCCGCAGCCGGCCGCCGCCGAAGTCCCAGTCGATGTCGAACGCCTCGGCGAAGCGCGAGGCGCGACCGTGCTCCAGCACGTCCCACCACCACCGCATCGCCGCCGGTGTCGCGACGCCGACGTGGTTGGGCACCGTGTCGACGAGCACCCCCAGCCCCTGCGCCCGGGCCGCTGCCGCGGCACGCGCCAGCCCCGACGCGCCGCCGCGGGCCGGGTCGACGCGCGCGTGGTCGACCACGTCGTAGCCGTGGTCGCTGCCGGCCTCCGACTCCAGCAGCGGCGACAGGTACAGCCAGTCCGCGCCGAGCGCGCGCACGTAGTCGGCGACCTCGGCGACCCGGTCGAGGTCGAAGCCCGTCCGCACCTGCAGGCGGTAGGTGGAGACCGGTCGGCGCATCAGTCCTCCGCGGACCCGCCCGGCGCATCGGCCACGGCATCGGCGCCCGCCGCCGCATCGGCCTCGGGCCCCTCGTCGGCCGGCGACGGGAACGGCTTCGTCGGCGTGCGCCGCTCGGTGGAGGCATCGGTCACGTCGATCGCCGCCGAGGCGGGCATCGGCCGCGCCGCCTTCGCCGCGGCGCGCGCCTCGGCCGCGGTCGCGGCCTCGGCGACGGCCTCCGCCTCGGCGGCCTCCTCGCGCTCCGTCGCGGCCTCGACCGCGGCCCGGCGCGCCGCCGCATCGGCCTCGGCGACGGCCGCCTCGGCCGCCGCCTCGCGCGCGGCCTGCCCGGCGTCGGCCTCCTCGGTCTCGATGTCGCCGCGCCTGCCGGCGAGCACCGCGTCGTAGGCGGCACTCGCCTGCACCGGGATCGTGCCGGTCTGGGCGCTCCGCACCGCGAGCGACGCGGCGACCGAGTGATCGGGCTCGGTCTCCTCGACCGCGTGGGCGCGCATGACGAGCAGCGACTTGCCGACGAGCGTCAGCCGCTGGCCGGCGCGCTTGGGCGGGGCATCCGCCGACATTCCCGACGTGTCGAGGATGATGTCCCACTGCCGCCTCGTGCGCGAGGGGATCGTGAACTTCGCCGGCTCGGGGTCGGCGTTGAAGAAGAGCAGGAAGTCGACGTCGGTGATCGGCTCGCCGCGCGCGTCGCGCTCCTTGATGCCGTCGCCGTTCAGGAACGCGCCGACGGTGCGTGCGAGCGGGCGGTCCCAGTCGGCGGGCTGCATGCGGGTGCCGTCGCGGCGCAGCCACACGATGTCGGGCAGCTCGGCGCCCTCCTCGCTCGCGACCGGGCGCCCGTCGAAGAACTTGCGCCGACGGAACGTCGGGTGGTCCTTCCGCAGGCGGGCGACCGCCGCGGTGAACTCGATGAGCGGCTCGTCGGCGGTCGACCAGTCGACCCAGCTCAGCTCGTTGTCCTGCGCGTAGACGTTGTTGTTGCCCTGCTGGGTGCGCCCCAGCTCGTCGCCGTGCAGCAGCATCGGCACGCCCTGCGAGAGCAGCAGCGTGGCGAGGAAGTTGCGCTGCTGGCGGGCGCGCAGCGTGAGCACCTCGGGGTCGGTGGTCTCGCCCTCGACGCCGGAGTTCCAGGAGCGGTTGTGCGACTCCCCGTCGTTGCCGCCTTCACCGTTCGCGTCGTTGTGCTTCTCGTTGTACGAGACGAGGTCGCGCAGCGTGAAGCCGTCGTGGGCGGTCACGAAGTTGATCGAGGCGAACGGCAGGCGCCCGCTGTTCTCGTACAGGTCGGCCGACCCCGTGATGCGCCCCGCGAACTCGCCGAGGCTCGACGGCTCGCCCCGCCAGAAGTCGCGCACCTCGTCGCGGTACTTCCCGTTCCACTCGGTCCACTGCGGCGGGAAGTTGCCGACCTGGTAGCCGCCGGGACCGACGTCCCACGGCTCGGCGATGAGCTTCACCTGCGACACGACCGGGTCCTGCTGCACCAGGTCGAAGAAGCTCGACAGGCGGTCGACGTCGTAGAACTCGCGGGCGAGGGTCGCCGCCAGGTCGAAGCGGAAGCCGTCGACGTGCATCTCGAGCACCCAGTACCGCAGGCTGTCCATGATGAGCTGCAGGGCGTGCGGATGCCGCACGTTCAGCGAGTTCCCGGTGCCGGTGTAGTCGGTGTAGTACCGCTTGTCGGCGTCTTCGAGCCTGTAGTACGCGGCGTTGTCGATGCCGCGGAACCCGATGGTGGGCCCGAGGTGGTTGCCCTCGGCGGTGTGGTTGTAGACCACGTCGATGATGACCTCGATGCCCGCGTCGTGCAGCGCGCGCACCATCGACTTGAACTCCTGCGCCTGCTGCCCCAGCTCGCCGGTGGAGGAGTACTCGTTGTGCGGCGCGAGGAACCCGATCGTGTTGTAGCCCCAGTAGTTGCGCAGGCCCTTCTCGATCAGCGTCGAGTCCTGCACGAACTGGTGCACGGGCATGAGCTCGATCGCGGTGACGCCGAGGCGCTGGAGGTGCTCGATCACCGCGGGGTGCGCGACGCCCGAGTAGGTGCCGCGCTGCTCCTCGGGGATGTCGGGGTGCAACTGCGTGAGGCCCTTCACGTGGGCCTCGTAGATCACGGTCTCGTTGTACGGCGTGTTCGGCGGCCGGTCGCCGGCCCAGTCGAAGAACGGGTTGATGACGACCGAGTGCATGACGTGGGGGGCCGAGTCGTCGTCGTTGCGCGAGTCGGGGTCGCCGAAGTCGTAGGAGAAGAGCGCCTGGTCCCAGTCGAACGCACCGGCCATGGCCTTCGCGTAGGGGTCGAGCAGCACCTTGTTCGGGTTGGCACGCAGCCCGCGCTTCGGGTCGTACGTGCCGTGCACGCGGTAGCCGTAGCGCTGCCCGGGCTGCACGTGCGGCAGGTAGGCGTGCCAGACGAACGCGTCGACCTCCTGCAGCTCGACGCGGGTCTCGGTGCCGTCAGCGTCGAAGAGGCAGAGCTCGACGCGCTCCGCGGCCTCGCTGAACAGGGCGAAGTTGGTGCCGCTGCCGTCGAATGTCGCGCCGAGCGGATATGCGGTTCCGGGCCACGCCTGCATGCAGTCCCCTTCCGAAGCAATGCGTCATCATCGCACCCCCGTGTTACGGGGATGTGCAGCGCGTCGGTGTCAGCCGAGCGCCGCGTCGACGATGCGCTTCGCCTCCGCCTGCACCTGGGCGAGGTGCTCGGGGCCGCGGAACGACTCGGCGTAGATCTTGTAGACGTCCTCGGTGCCGCTGGGGCGCGCCGCGAACCAGGCGTCCGCGCTGGTGACCTTCACGCCACCGATCGCGGCGTCGTTGCCCGGCGCCTTCGAGAGCTTCGCGGTGATCGGCTGCCCGGCGAGCTCGGTCGCCGTGATGGAGTCGCCGTCGAGCTTGCCGAGGGCGGCCTTCTGCGCGGGGCTGGCCGGCGCATCGACGCGCTGGTACGCGGGGTCGCCGTAGCGCGCGACGAGCTCGGCGTACAGCTCGGACGGGCTCTTCCCGGTCACCGCGCGGATCTCCGACGCGAGCAGGCAGAGCAGGATGCCGTCCTTGTCGGTCGTCCAGACCGTGCCGTCCTTCCGCAGGAACGAGGCGCCGGCGCTCTCCTCGCCGCCGAACGCGACCGACCCGTCGATGAGGCCCGGCACGAACCACTTGAACCCGACCGGCACCTCCCACAGGCGACGGCCGAGGGCGGATGCCACGCGGTCGATCATGGAGCTCGACACGAGCGTCTTGCCGATGGCGGCGTCGTCGCGCCAGTCGGGGCGGTGTGCGTAGAGGTACTCGATCGCGACCGCGAGGTAGTGGTTGGGGTTCATGAGCCCCGCGTCGGGGGTGACGATGCCGTGCCGGTCGGCGTCGGCGTCGTTGCCGGTGACGATGTCGTACTCCGACGCGTGCGCGAGCACCGACGCCATGGCCGACGGGCTGGACGGGTCCATGCGGATCTTGCCGTCCCAGTCGAGCGTCATGAACGACCAGGTGGCGTCGACCACGGGGTTCACGACGGTGAGGTCGAGCCCGTACCGCTCCGCGATGGCCTCCCAGTAGTGCACGGATGCCCCGCCGAGCGGGTCCGCCCCGATGCGGATGCCGGACTCGCGGATGGCGTCGACGTCGATGATCGACGCGAGGTCGTCGACGTAGTTGCCGCGGAAGTCGTAGGTCTCCACCGCGCTCGCCTCGCGCATGTTCACGTCCCGCAGTCCATCGGCGATGATCGCGTTGGCGCGGTCGGCGATCCACGTCGTGGCATCCGAGTCGGCCGGGCCGCCGTGCGGCGGGTTGTACTTGAAGCCGCCGTCGGCCGGCGGGTTGTGGCTCGGGGTGATGACGATGCCGTCGGCCTCGCCCTCGGCGCGGCGCTCGGGGTCGTTGTTCCACTTCAGGATCGCGTGCGACAGGGCCGGCGTCGGCACGTAGTCGCCGAACTCGTCGACGAGCACGCGCACGTCGTTCGCGACGAGCACCTCGAGGGCGCTGGTCTGGGCGGGGGCGCTGAGCGCGTGCGTGTCGGCGCCGATGAACAACGGACCGGTGGTGCCCTGCGCGGCGCGGTACTCGACGATCGCCTGCGTGATCGCGAGGATGTGGTGCTCGTTGAACGCCGTCTTCAGGCTCGACCCACGATGCCCGGAGGTGCCGAACGCGACCCGCTGCTCGGGCACCGAGACATCGGGCTGCAGCTCGTGGTACGCGTGGATGAGGGCATCGACGTCGATGAGGTCGGATGCCAGGGCCGGGGTTCCCGCTCGCTCGTGCATGTGCTCATCCTTCCACCGGGGCGGGCGGGCGTCACGCCCTTGCGACCCATCCGTCCCGCCCGTACCCTCGGCCGTCGCGCAGCCCGGAGGCTCACCCGAGCAGGCCGTGGAGGAGCGTCGCGACCGTGAAGATCGCCAGCCCCGCCAGCGCCCCGACGACGGTGCCGTTGATGCGGATGAACTGGAGGTCGCGCCCCACCTGCAGTTCGAGCTTCTCGCTCGTCTCGCGCGGGTCCCAGCGCTCGACGGTCTCGGTGATGACCGCGGCCATCTCGTGCCGGTACGTGCGCACGACGTACGCGGCGGCATCCGTGGCCCAGCCGTCGACCTTCGCCTGCAGCGTCGCGTCGTCGGCGAGGCGCGCGCCGACCTCGCGCACGGCGGAGCGGAGGCCCTCGCGGAGCTCGCTCGTGGGGTCGGCCAGCGCGGCGTCGAGCGACTCGCGCACCGACGCCCACGCCTCCGCAGCGAACTCGCGCACCCGCGGACTCTCGAGCAGGTCGCGCTTCAGCTCCTCGACGCGGCCGATCATGGCCGGATCGTGCTGGAACCGGTCGGCCAGCTCCGCGAGGGCCCGGTCGACGGCCCCGCGGAACGGGTGGTCGCGGTCGTCGCGGATCGCCCGCAGCAGGCCGAGCGCCTCGCGCTGCGCGCGGTCGTCCACCAGGCGGTCGACGAACCCGGGCAGCCAGCGCGGCAGGCGGTCGGAGACGGTCGAGCCGAAGGCGTCGGGGTGGGCCTCGAGCCACGCGGTCGCGTGCTCGATCAGGGCGTCGACCGCGTGCCGCTGCTGGTCGGCCGCGACCAGGCGTGCGCCGACGCGGCCGATGGCGGGCGCCCACTCGGGCCCGAACAGGTGCCGCCGGGCGAGCTGCTCGATGACGTCCTCGACGTCGTCGTCGGCGAGCAGCGTCAGCACGCCGCGGGCGACGACGGCCGCCTCGTCGGCGACGCGGCCCGCGTTCGCGGGCTCCCGCAGCCACTCGCCGAGCCGGCGGGCGAGGTCGATCGAGCGCACCTTCCCGAGCACGACCTCGTCGGAGAGGAACTCGAGCTCGACGAAGTCGCCGAGGGTGCGGCCGATCTCGTCCTTCCGTCGCGGGATGATCGCCGTGTGCGGAATCCGCAGCCCGAGCGGATGCCGGAACAGCGCCGTCACCGCGAACCAGTCGGCCACCGCGCCCACCATCGCCCCCTCGGCCGCGGCGCGCACGTAGCCCAGCCACGGCACCTCGTCCTGCAGCGCGAACGCGAACGCGAACACCACGGCCGCGAGCACCAGCAGGCTCGTGGCGAGCCGCTGCATGCGCCGGAGCGCGGCCCGCCGCTCGGCATCGGTGGGCGGCCTCCTCGCGGCATCCGCCCGTGCACCGTCGACGGCGACCATCGGCGCCTCCCTCCCGCCGGGCCGCTCGCGCGGGCCCGGCCGTCACCCGTCACGCTAGCCCGGGCTCGGTGCTTCGCCACCCGCGAACGCGCCAGCGACCGCACCGGCTCGGGCACCGCCGCTGGCTAGGCTGACCTGCATGACGGATGCCGCTGCCGACGCCCCCGACGCCTACTCGTACCTCGGGCCGGCCGGCACCTTCACCGAGGCGGCGCTGAAGCAGGTGTCGGATGCCGCGGGCAAGCCCTGGCGCTCGGTCAACAACGTGGGCGAGGCGCTCGCCGACGTCACCGAGGGCCGCGCGGTCGCGGCGATGATCGCGATCGAGAACTCGATCGAGGGCGGCGTCTCGGCGACGCAGGACGCGCTGGCCACCGTGCCGGGCCTGCGCATCGTCGGCGAGTACCTCGTGCCGGTGAACTTCGTGCTCGTCGCGCGCCCGGGCACGGCGCTCGCCGACGTGCGCACCGTGAACGCCCACCCCGTCGCGTACGCACAGTGCCACGGCTGGCTCGAGCGCGAGCTGCCGGGCCACGCGCACGTGCCGAGTTCGAGCAACGTGCAGGCGGCGGCATCCCTCTTCGACAACGACGTGGCCGACGCGGCGGTCGCGCCGCCCGGCATCGACGCGCACCACCCGGTGGAGGTGCTCGCGACGGGCATCGGCGACAACCCGAACGCGGTGACCCGGTTCGTGCTCGTCAGCCGCTCGCGCGCCATCCCGCCGCGCACCGGCGCCGACAAGACGAGCCTCATCGTCGAGCTGCCCGACGACGAGCCCGGCTCGCTGCTGGCCATGCTCGAGCAGTTCTCCACGCGTGGCGTCAACATGAGCCTGCTCGAGTCGCGGCCCATCGGCGACGCGCTGGGCCGGTACCGCTTCGTGGTCGACCTCGACGGGCACATCGAGGACGAGCGCGTGGCCGACGCACTGCTGGGCCTGCGCCGCTTCAGCCCGAACGTGATCTTCCTCGGCTCGTACCCGCGCGCCGACAAGCAGCCCAACGAGTACCACTCGAAGTACGAGGACGCGGTGTACGTGGAGGCACGCGACTGGTTGCGGGGCCTCCTGAGCGGCGAGCCCGAGGCGTAGGCGCCGACGGATCGTCGGCGACGCGCGCTAGTCGAGCTGCGACGGGTCGACGCGGATGATCACCGCAGCGGCATCCGTGGTCGCCGAGATCTTCAGCACCTTGCCGAACTCGTCGCCGTCGACCTCGAGCTCCCGCGCCTCGTCATCGAGCTCGAGGCTGAAGGCGCGGCCGCGCAGGTAGGCGATGTCGGAGCGCCCGCCGTCCTCGCCCGACGCGTCGCGCATGCGGATCACCTGGCGGCCGACGGCCGTGCGGCGCAGCACCCGGTTCTCCCAGGTGACCCGTCGCCAGACCTGCAGCCAGCCGAGGAACCCCTTCGGCTGGAGCACGGCGACGTCGAGCCGTCCGTCGTCGACCGAGGCATCCGGGATCAGCTCGACGTTGCCGGGCAGGTCGCCGAGGTTCGCGACCAGTACCGAGCTGACGCGCGCGCGGTGGATGCGGGCGCGGTCGAGCCGGTAGTACACGCGGAACGGCGAGGACTGCGGAATCGCGCGGAGCCCGCCCTCGACGTACGCGAGCCACCCGACGCGCTTCTTCAGGTCGTCGTTGGTCTTGGCGATCATCTCGGCGTCGATGCCGATGCCGGCCATGACGAGCGACGCGAACGACTCGACCTCGCCGTCGGGGCGGGTCACCTCGAGCATGATGACGTCGATCGCCTTCGGCACGCCGTGCAGCGCGGTGCGCACGGCCGCCTTCGCGTCGTTCACGGGGATGCCGAGCGTGCGGGCGAGCAGGTTGCCCGTGCCGAGCGGCACGGCGGCCATCTCGACGCCCGTGCCGCGCAGGCCCTCGGCGACCGCGCGGACCGTGCCGTCGCCGCCTGCGGCGATCACGAGGTCGACGCCCTTCGCGACGGCGTCCTCGGCCATGCCCTTGCCGGGGTCGTCGGCCTCGGTCTCGATCCAGACCGGCTCGGCCCAGCCGGCCTCCTCGATGGCGGCTGCCACGTCGCGGCGCAGCCCGTCGACGCCCTTCTTCGTGGGGTTGTAGATCACCGCCGCGCGTCGCGCACCGTTCGACGCCGCGTCCGACCCACCACCCATGCCTCAACGCTACGGCATGCCGCACCGGACATGCGCCCGCCGTGCCCCGCGCGACGGGGCGCGTCGCGGGCCGCCGTTAGACTGGCTCGCGTGATCGACCCCGTGCTGCTCCGCGAGAGTCCCGACGTCGTCAAGCGCTCGCAGGAGGCGCGCGGCGAGTCCGGCGACCTCGTCGACGCCGCCCTCGAGGCGGATGCGGCTCGCCGTGCCGCGATCAGCGCGTTCGAGTCGCTCCGCGCCGAGCAGAACGCGTTCGGCAAGACGGTGGCGAAGGCGCCCAAGGAGGACAAGCCCGCCCTGGTCGCCCAGGCGCAGGAGCTGGCGGCCCGCGTGAAGGCCGCGAACGCCGAGTCCGGCGCCGCCGAGGAGCGGTTCGCCGCCGCGATCGGCGCGATCGGCAACGTCGTGATCGACGGCGTGCCCGCCGGCGGCGAGGACGACTTCGTGCTGCTGCGCGAGGTGGGGGAGCGCCCCACCTTCGACTTCGAGCCGCGCGACCACCTCGAGCTCGGTGAGCTGCTCGACGCGATCGACATGGCCCGCGGCGCGAAGGTCTCGGGCGCGCGCTTCCACTTCCTCAAGGGCGTCGGCGCCCGCCTCGAGCTCGGCATCATGAACATGGGCCTCGCCCGCGCGATCGACGCGGGCTTCACGCCGCTGATCACCCCCACGCTCGTGCGCCCCGAGATCATGCAGGGCACCGGGTTCCTCGGCGCCCACGCCGAGGAGGTCTACCACCTCCCCGCCGACGACCTCTACCTCACGGGCACGAGCGAGGTCGCGCTCGCCGGGTACCACTCCGACGAGATCATCGACCTCGCAGGCGGCCCGCTCCGCTACGCGGGCTGGTCGACCTGCTACCGCCGCGAGGCGGGCTCGCACGGCAAGGACACCCGGGGCATCATCCGCGTGCACCAGTTCGACAAGCTCGAGATGTTCTCCTACGTCGACCCGGCCGACGCCGAGGCCGAACACGAGCGCCTGCTCGCCTGGCAGGAGGGCATGCTGCAGGACCTCGGCCTCAGCTACCGCGTCATCGACGTCGCCGCGGGCGACCTCGGCTCGAGCGCCGCGCGCAAGTTCGACGTCGAGGCGTGGGTGCCCACGCAGGGCGCCTACCGCGAGCTCACGTCGACCTCGAACTGCACCACGTACCAGGCCCGGCGGCTCGACATCCGCCACCGCACGGAGAGCGGGAAGACGGCGCCGGTCGCCACGCTGAACGGCACGCTTGCGACCACCCGCTGGATCGTCGCCATCCTCGAGACCCACCAGCAGGCCGACGGCTCCGTCGTCGTGCCCGAGGCGCTCCGGCCGTACGTCGGCGGCCTCGAGGTGCTGACCCCGGTGGGGCGGTAGGCGAGCGGATGCAGCAGGACGACCACGTGCAGCACGCCGACGCGACCGCCGGCGCCCCGGTGGCGGGTGTCGTCGCCCCGGCGCATCCGTCGCCCTGGTTCGTCGCGCTCGACGTCGACGGCACGATCCTGCACGAGGACGAGACGCTCGACCTGAAGGTGACCGAGGCCGTGCTGCGGGCCCGCGACGACGGCCACGTCGTCACCCTCGCGACCGGGCGCTCGTGGGAGACCACGCGACCCATCCTCGAGCGCCTCGGCATCGCGCCCGAGTACGTGGTCTGCGCGAACGGCGCGCTCATCATGCGCCGTGACGATGGCCCCGAGGGGGAGCGCGACGGCGGCTGGCGACGCGAGCACATCGAGACGTTCGACCCGGCCGACGTGCTGCGGCGCATCCGCGAGTACCTCCCGCAGGGCAGCTTCATGGTCGAGGACCCGACCGGCTTCCGCCTCTACACCGCGGGCATGGACGACTGGAACCTCGACAACGCACGCGAGGTCGACTTCGACGACCTGCTGCACACGCCCGCGACGCGCGTCGTCGTGATCTCACCGGGGCACGACCTCGACGAGTTCCTCGCGATCGTCGAGCAGATGGGACTGCACCAGGTGAGCTACGCCATCGGCTGGACGGCCTGGCTCGACATCGCGCCCGAGGGCGTGAACAAGGCGACCGCCCTCGAGCGCGTGCGGCAGTGGATCGGCGTGCCGAGCGACCGGTTGCTCGCCGTGGGCGACGGGCGCAACGACATCGAGATGTTCGAGTGGGCGGGCGCCGCGGGCCGTGCCGTGGCCATGGGCCAGGCCCCCGACGAGGTCAAGGCGGCGGCCACCGAGGTCACCGACGACATCGACCACGACGGGGTCGTCGCCGCGCTCGACGCGCTGCCCTGAGCGCTCGGCGAGGTTCCCCCGGCGCGACGGCGGCGCTCCCGGTGCACATGCCGTTCGAGGCATCCGACCGCCCTTCCCCCACAGCACCCGTTCAGCGCTCTCCCAGAGCGTGCTGACAGGCTCGCAACCTGCGTTCGAGTAGAATCGGGCCGTTCGGGAGCGACGATGCCGCCGAGTGCGGCCGCGTCAGCGTGCCCGGCCGGGAGGGCTGTCCGAGCGGCCGATGGAGCTGGTCTTGAAAACCAGTGGGCAGCAATGCCTCGTGGGTTCGAATCCCACGCCCTCCGCCACGAGCAACGCGAACCGAGACAGGAGACCAGGAAGGAGTCGGGTGAACGAGGAGACCCACCCCAGCTCGCGCCGAGCTGCGAAGCACCCCACCGTCGCCCGCCACGGCCGCCTGAAGAAGTCGACCGCGTGGCGCACGGTGCTGAAGTTCACCGCGTCCGCGGCCGCCGTGCTCATGGTCTCGGGCGTCTCCGTCGCGGCCTACGCCGCCTGGGACCTCGCCGACACCGTGCAGCCGTCGGTGACCCTCGGCAACGAGGAGGTGCTCGAGGGCGTGCCCGACGTGGGCGCGATCGACGGCGGCGTGAACTTCCTGCTCGTCGGCAGCGACAGTCGCCAGGGCCAGGGCAACGGGTTCGGCGACCCGACCCTCGAGACCGCCGTGCTGAACGACGTCACGATGCTTCTCCACATCGCCGAGGACCACACGCACGCCTCGGTCATCAGCTTCCCCCGCGACATGCTCGTCGACCTCGTCGGGTGCACGAACCCCGAGACCGGTGAGGACCTCTGGGACCAGTACAACGTCAAGATCAACACCGCGCTCGCCTACGGCGGCATGGCCTGCGTCGTGAGCACGGTCGAGAACCTCACCGGCGTGACCATCCCGTTCGCGGGCGTCGTGCAGTTCCTCGGCGTCGCCGGGCTCTCCGAGGCCGTCGGCGGCGTGGAGGTCTGCGTCGCCGAGGCGATCGAGGACAACTACACGGGCATCTTCCTCGAGCCCGGCCTGCACACGCTGGAGGGCATCGAGGCGCTCCAGTTCCTCCGCACCCGTCACGGCGTCGGCGACGGCAGCGACCTCGGCCGCATCTCGAACCAGCAGGTCTTCCTCTCCGCGCTCGCGCGCACCCTCCAGAGCGACGGCACCTTCAACGACCCGGTCAAGCTGTTCAAGATCGCCAAGGCGGCGCTCGCCAACATGCAGCTCTCCGACAGCCTCACCGACCCCGTGCGCATGGTCTCCATCGCGAAGGCGATGAAGGACATCGACTTGGCGCAGCTCGCGTTCATCCAGTACCCGACGGGCTACACGGCCGACGGCGGTGCAGTCGTGCCGACCTCGTCGGCCGACATCGTGAACCTCGCGCTGCAGGAGGACCGGCCGGTCTCGTTCGACGAGAACCAGAACGAGGCGAGCTTCGCGTCGGCGAAGGACGACGCCGAGGAGACCGCGTCGCCTTCGCCGAGCGCCGAGGCCACCGAGGAGCCGGCCGAGACGTCGGCGCCCGAGGAGACGGCGGATGCCGGTGGCGACACCGCGACCGCGTCGCCCGAGCCGACCGCCGAGGCGCTGCCGAGCGACGTCTACGGCCAGACGGCGGCCGACACGCGCTGCTCCGCGGGCCGCACGCTCGCCGACCAGTAGCATCCGCCCGCCCTCGTCCGGGGTGCCGGTGGCCTCGAATCGTCGCCCGGGGGCATGTGCGGTTATGATGTCAGGCGTGCGTCGCGCGAGCGGCGCACGAGGAGACGTCGCATAGTCCGGTCGAGTGCACCACCCTGCTAAGGTGGAGTCCCCGTATGGGGACCGCGGGTTCAAATCCCGCCGTCTCCGCGCAACTCGAAGCCCCTCCTCGGAGGGGCTTCGCGCATGTGCGGGGGAGGATGGACGCATGCGGAAGCGGCGTAGCGGAGACGTGGGTGGCCGGTCCGCCGCCGTGATCCTGCTCGCCGTGGGGCTGGTGAGCGGATGCTCCGCCGAACCGGCGACCGCACCCGACGGCGGCTCCACGCCCGTGCCAGGTCCGGCCGTCGGTCGGCCGACGGACGTCGTCACGGGCCTGGCCGCGCCCTGGTCGGTCGCGTTCCTCGCCGACGGGACACCGCTCGTCAGCGAGCGCGACTCGGGCCGCATCCTCGAACTCGATGCCGAGGGGGCCGCGCGCGAGGTCGGCGTCGTCGCCGGCATCCGCTCGTCCGGCGAGGCGGGCCTGCTCGGGCTCGCGGTCGACAGGGCCGGTCGCCTCTACGCGTACTCGACCGGGCCGTCGGGCAACCGCATCCAGCGGTACCTGCTCGCAGGTGCTCCGGGCGCGCTGTCCTTGGGCGCACCCGAGACGATCCTCGACGGCATCCCCGCTGCGGGATTCCATGACGGCGGACGCATCGCATTCGGCCCCGACGGCATGCTCTACGCGACCACCGGCGACGCGGGTGATCGCCCCGCCGCCCAGGACCTCGGCTCGCTGGCGGGCAAGATCCTGCGGATGACCCCGGACGGCGCGGTGCCCGACGACAACCCGTTCGACGGCTCGCTCGTCTACAGCCTCGGGCACCGCAACGTGCAGGGCCTCGCGTGGGCCGAGGACGGCACGATGTTCGCGTCGGAGTTCGGGCAGGACACGTGGGACGAGCTGAACGTGATCGTGCCGGGCGGGAACTACGGCTGGCCCGAGGTCGAGGGCGCGGGCGGCGGCGACGGGTTCATCGACCCCGTGCAGCAGTGGAACCCCGACGACGCGAGCCCGAGCGGCATCGCTCGCGTGGGCGACATGCTGTACGTCGCCAACCTGCGCGGGCAGGTGCTGCGGGCCGTTCCCGTCCCCACCCCCTCGGCCCGCACAGACCTCCTGGCCGGGGAGTACGGTCGCCTCCGCGACGCCGTGGCGGCGCCCGACGGGTCGCTGTGGGTGCTGACCAACAACACCGACGGTCGCGGTTCCCCGCGCGAGGGCGACGACCGCATCCTGCGCATCGACGTCGGGCCCTGACCCGATCGGCACCGGCCCGGCCGCCGGATCCGCCGTGCTCAGCCGTCCGTGCCCGCGCTGCCTGCCCGACCGGCTGCTCGCGCGCGCGTCGGGCTGAGGCGCCGAGCGGCGGTCACGGCTCCACGGTGCGCGTCACGATCTCGCGCACCGCGGCGGCCGCGTCGCCGGGGCGCCCGGCGGCGACCGCACGTGCGGCGGCCGCGTGCAGGGCGACGTCGTGGGGGTCGGGGTGCGCCACGTGACCGGCACGGTCCTCGAGCGCCTCGTCGACGACCGCGCCGAGCCGCTGGAACATGCGGTTGCCCGACAGGCGCAGCAGCGCGCGGTGGAAGGCGAGGTCGACGTCGAGGAACTCGGCCGGGTGCTCCGCCACGGCGAGGCGGTCCGCCAGGTGCAGGAGCGCGGATGCCTCGGGGCCGGCCGCGCGCCGAGCTGCAGCTTCCGCCGCCGAGGGCTCGACCGAGAGCCGCACGGCGACCAGTTCCGACCGCTGCGCCGCTCGCCCTGCGGCGCCGGACGCGAGCCGCCAGCGGATGACCCGCGCATCCAGCACGTTCCAACGCGGAGACGGCAGCACCCGCAGCCCGACCCGCTGCCGGGCCTCGAGCAGATCGAGCGAGACCAGCACCCGCACGGCCTCGCGCACGATGCTGCGCGACACGTCGTGCTCGGCCACGAGGGTCTCTACGGTCAGCACCGACCCGGCCGCCAGTCGCCCGTCGACGATGCGTCGGCCGGTGTCGTCGAGCACCCGGTCGAAGGCGGTCACCGTGTCCTGCTCATGCGGCCGCCGCGTTCGGGCTGATCACGAGCTCGTCGATGCGCACGTGCGCGGGGGAGTCGAGCACGAACATGACGGCGCGGGCGATGTCGCCGGGCGTGAGCATGCGGGTGCGCGCGTCGGCGTCGGGCACGATCGGGCGCTGGTCGAGGAAGTCGGTCGCGACGTCGCCCGGGCAGAGGTGGCACGCCTGCACGCCGTGCTCGGCCTCCTCCGAGTTGAGCGTGCGGCAGAGCGATCCGACGGCGGTCTTGCTCGCGCTGTACGCGACGCCGGCGAGCGGCGCGTGCTGCCAGCCGGCGACGGACGAGATCGCGACGATCCGGCCCCTGCTGCTGCGCAGCGACGGCAGGGCGGCGTCGACGACGGATGCGACGCCGGTGAGGTTCGTCGCGACGACGGACTCGAACTCGGCGATCGACTGGTCGCCCCAGGCGCGCTGCGGCACGTTGCGTCCGGCCGACAGGACGAGCCCGTCGATGCGACCGAAGCGTTCGAGCACGGCGTCGCGTGCGGCGCCGACGCCCGCGGCGTCGGTCACGTCGAGCGGCAGCGCGACCGCCGCCGCCCCCGTGGCCGAGAGCGCCGCTGCGGCCGTCTCGAGCTCGTCGATGCGCCGCCCGCTGATCGCCACCGACCACCCGGCCGCCGCCGCGCGCTCCGCCGTCGCGCGGCCCATGCCGCTGCCGCCGCCCGTGATCCAGAGCACCTTCGCCGAGTCCATGGCTCAATAGTATGCTTTTTATGACGTGGCCGCAGCCCGCAGCCCGCCGTTCGAGGAGGAACCGCATGCACCTGGACCTGACCGACCGCGTCGTCCTGGTCACCGGGGGAGGTCGCGGCATCGGCCGCGTGATCGCCGAGACGTTCGCGGGCGAGGGGGCACGGGTCGTCGTCGTCGACCTCGCGAAGGTGCCCGGCGAGCCCGCGTTCGACTCCATCGCCGCCGACATCACCGACACCGCCCAGGTCCGCTCCGCCGTCGCGGAGGTCGTGCGCCGCCACGGTCGCATCGACGTGCTCGTGAACAACGCCGGCATCAACGTCGAGGGCCGTGTGGAGGAGCTCGACGACGACGCCTGGCAGCGCTGCATGGACGTGAACGTCGGCGGCACGTTCCGCATGTCCCGCGAGGTGGCGCCGGTCATGCGGGCGCAGGGCAGTGGTCGCATCCTGAACGCCGCGTCCTTCGCGGCGATCATCCCGAGCGTCGGCAGCGCCGCGTACGCGGCCTCGAAGGCAGCCGTCGTGCAGTTCACCCGGGTGCTCGCCAGCGAGCTCGGGCCGTGGAACGTGACGGTGAACGCGTACGCCCCCGGCATGATCCCGACCGCGATGAACGGGTTCGCCGCCCTCGACGGCGACGCTCGCGAGCGCACGCTCGACCAGCTCTCGATCCGCCGCTGGGGCGAGCCGGAGGACATCGCGCGCCTGCTCGTCTTCCTCGCGAGCGACGAGGCCGGCTACATCACGGGCACGCTGGTCGACACGAGCGGCGGCAAGTTCGCGACCCAGTCGCCCGGTCGCGCGTACGATGCGGCAGCGGGGGGCTCGCACGACGCGCACGCACCACGGAAGGACTGACCTCATGGATCTCGGACTCGCGGGGCGCGTCGCGCTCATCTCCGGCGGCAGCGGCTACGTCGGGCGCGCGGTCGCCGCGGCGCTCCGCGACGAGGGAGCGGTGGTCGTGCTCGCCGGTCGCGACGAGGACCGCCTCGAGCGCGCGGTCGGCGACCTCGACGCCGGCACCGACCGGGTCAGCGCCGTCACCATGGACACCCGCGACGAGGCATCCGTCGCCGCCGCCATCGCCGTCGTCGTCGGCGAGCACGGCCGCCTCGACATCCTCGTGAACACCGCCGCGCCGCCCGCCGGCACGCTCGACCCCGCGCGCGACCACGACGCCGCGCAGGTGCTCGACGCGATCGACGGCAAGGCGATGGGGTACCTGCGCACGACGGATGCCGCGCTGCCGCACCTGCGCGCCGCCGGCTGGGGGCGCGTCGTGCAGGTGAGCGGCCAGAACGCGCAGTTCACGGCATCCGTCACCTCGAGCGCACGCAACGCGGTGGTCTCGGTCGCGTCGAAGTCGATCGCCGACGAGCTCGTCGGCACCGGGGTCACCGTGAACGTCATCGACCCGGGGGCGATCACGGACACGCCGTCGAGTGAGGTGCGTCCGGCGCGAGCGGGCGAGTCGACCCCGCAGCAGGTCGCGGCCGCGGTCGTGTTCCTCGCGTCGGAGCAGGCGGCGGCGATCTCCGGGGTCTCGCTCGCGGTGGGGCACCGGGCGCTGGGCGTGCAGTAGGTCGCAGGACCCACTCGCCTCCGGCAGGCGCAGTACGCTCAGAGCCATGGAACCCCGGGGGGAGTTCGATGCGGCCGGTGAGGCCGCCGAGGCGGTCGAGCCCGCCGGGCCCATCGCGCCGGTGCGACCAGCGCCCGGACGGCTCGCCGTCGCGGCGCCGTACCTCCGCCTCGCCGCGTGGTTCCAGTTCGCATGGCTCGCCTGCGCGCTCGCCGCCTCGTGGGCGGGTGCGCCCGTCCACCTCGGCCTCATCGCGCTGCTCATCCCGGTGCTCTGGGTGCCCGCGGCGCTCGCCGCGTTCGCGGACTTCCCGCTGCCGACCGCGGTGCAGGTGCATTACGGGGTGTTCCTGACCGCCGCGCCCGTGCTCGGCAGCGCCCTCCTCGTCTACGGGCTCGTCCCGGGCTGGGACAAGCTCACGCACCTCGACTCGGGCGTGCTGCTCGCGTGGCTCGGCCTGTTCGCCGTGGCGCGCGCCGAAGCGCAGATGGATGCGGCCGCGCCGCGCTGGGTCGTGTACGCGGCGGCGATCGTGACGCCGCTCGCATTCGCCGCGACCTGGGAGATCGGCGAGTTCCTGACCGACGCGCTGCTCGGCACGCAGTCGCAGCTCGGGCTGTCGGACACCGTTGAGGACATGCTCGCTGCGGGCATCGGCGCGCTGCTCGGCATCCTGCTCGTGCTGCTCACGAAATGGCCCCGCAGCGTCCTGCCGCGCACCCTCGCCGCCGAGGCGCGCCGCGGGTCCGCCCGGCGACGCGCCCGCGCCCGCCTGCTGCGTCGCTGACGCGCGCGCCGCCTGCCCCGGCCCCTCCCGCCGCCCCGCCGCCCCGCCGCGGCGGAGCGCGCGGTCAGCCCGCCGCGCCCGCGGGGTCGCCGAGCACCGTCTCGAACGCGATCTCGGCCGCGCCGATGGCGAGGATGTCGACGCCGAGCGCCGGCCGGTCGAGGCGCACGGCGTCCGCAGACGCGGCGAGCGCGGTCCGCGCGAGTGCCCCGCGCAGTTCGTCGGCCGCCGCGTCCAGCAGCACGCCGAGGAACCCGCCGAGCAGCACCAGGCTCGGGTCGAAGAGGTTGACGGCGTTGCCGAGCGCGGTGCCGAGCGCCTCGGCCTGGGCGCGCAGTTCGCCCGCGAGTGCCGTCGAGGGGCCGGCGGCCACCGCCGCCTCGAGGCGAGCCAGCGGGGTGTGGCGCGAGTCGTCGTCGCGCGAGGCGTGGGCCCCGAGGTGCGCGAGCAGCGCGTCCCGGCGCACGAGCGCCTCCAGCGTGCCGGCGAGCCCGGCCGAGTCGCGGGCCGGCGCGTCGCCGATGCGCATGTGCCCCAGCTCGCCCGCGTAGCCGATCGCGCCGCCGAGCGGGCGCCCGCCCGAGACCACGCCGGCGCCGATGCCGCTCGCACCGCCGTTCACGTACACGAGGTCGTCGACCCCGCGACCGGCGCCGAACACGCGCTCGGCCTGCGCCCCGAGGCGGGCGTCGTTGGCGGCCGACGCGGGCAGCCCGGTCGCAGCGCCGAGCATCTCGGCGAGCGGTGCGTCGCGCCAGCCGAGGTGCGGGGCGTGCCGCACGAGTCCGTCGTCCCGGCGCACCAGCCCGGGCACGGCAGCGCCGATCGCCGTCACCCGCGTGCCCGCGAACCCCCGGCCCCAGTCGTCCAGCTGCAACCGCACCACCGCTGCGACGTCCTCCGGGGTCGGCAGGGCGATCGGATGCCGCGCGCGGCCGAGCACCGCGCCACCGAGCCCGACCAGCGCGAGCTCGACGGCGTCGATCTCGGGGTTCACGGCGAGCGCGGCCACGTCCTCGCGCGGCACGACCGTGGGGGAGGGGCGGCCCACGCGGGCGGTGGCGGCGGGCTCGCGTTCGGTCACGAGCCCGAGCTCGACGAGCTCGCCCACCAGGGCGGCGACCGTCGAGCGGTTGAGGCCGGTGTCGCGCGTGAGCTGCGAGCGCGGCAGGCCGCCGCCGTGGTGCACCAGCCGCAGCACGGTCGCGAGGTTGTGCCGACGCACCGCCTCGAGGTTGTTGCCGCGCACCGTCATCCCGCCATTCTGGCCGCCGCCGATCCGGCGCCCTTGCACCACGACCCTATCCAGGTTATGTTGTGCACGCCAACAAACTCACCGATGACGCTGGAAGGCGGCACCACCATGGCCCTCGCGCCCACCCGCGACGACAAGTTCTCCTTCGGCCTCTGGACGATCGGCTACAACGGCACCGATCCGTTCGGCGGGCCCACGAGGCATCCGCTCGATGTCGTGCACGCCGTCGAGCAGCTCTCCGAGCTCGGCGCCTACGGCCTGACCTTCCACGACGACGACCTGTTCGCGTTCGGCTCGACCGACGCCGAGCGCCAGACCCGGATCGACCGGCTGAAGGGTGCGCTGGCCGACACCGGCATCGTGGTGCCGATGGTGACCACGAACCTCTTCAGCGCGCCGGTGTTCAAGGACGGCGGCTTCACTTCGAACGACCGGCAGGTGCGCCGGTTCGCGCTGCGCAAGGTGCTGCGCAACCTCGACCTCGCCGCCGAGCTCGGCGCGAAGACCTTCGTGATGTGGGGCGGCCGCGAGGGCGCCGAGTACGACTCCGCGAAGGACATCCGCCAGGCCCTCGAGCGGTACCGCGAGGCCGTGAACCTCCTCGGCGACTACGTGACCGATCGGGGCTACGACATCCGCTTCGCGATCGAGCCGAAGCCGAACGAGCCGCGCGGCGACATCCTGCTGCCGACGCTCGGGCACGCGATCGCGTTCATCGACTCGCTCGAGCGGCCCGAGCTCGTGGGCCTGAACCCCGAGGTCGGGCACGAGCAGATGGCGGGCCTGAACTTCACCGCCGGCATCGCCCAGGCGCTCTACCACGGCAAGCTCTTCCACATCGACCTGAACGGCCAGCGCGGCATCAAGTACGACCAGGACCTCGTCTTCGGCCACGGCGACCTGCACAACGCGTTCTCGCTCGTCGACCTCCTGGAGCACGGCGGCCCCGGCGGCGTGCCGGCCTACGACGGCCCGCGGCACTTCGACTACAAGCCGAGCCGCACCGAGGACGAGACCGGCGTCTGGGACTCGGCCGCTGCGAACATGCGAACCTACCTGCTGCTGAAGGAGCGCGCCGCGGCCTTCCGCGCCGACCCCGAGGTGCAGGAGGCCCTCGCGGCCGCGAAGGTGCCCGAGCTCGCGCAGCCCACCCTCGGCGAGGGTGAGGGCTACGACGACCTGCTCGCCGACCGCTCGGCGTTCGAGGACTTCGACCCGAGCGCCTACCTCGGCGGCAGGGGCTTCGGGTTCGTGCGGCTGCAGCAGCTCGCGACCGAGCACCTGCTCGGCGCGCGCTGAGGTGCGCGGGCGGGAGGAGCAGGGCATGACGCTGGTCGCCGGGGTCGACTCGTCGACCCAGAGCTGCAAGGTCGTGGTGGCGGATGCCGCGACGGGTCGCATCGCGCGCACCGGTCGCGCGACGCATCCCGACGGCACCGAGGTCGACCCCGCTGCGTGGTGGGAGGCCCTGCAGGCGGCGATCGCCGACGCGGGCGGGCTCGACGACGTCGACGCGATCTCGATCGGCGGCCAGCAGCACGGCATGGTCGTGCTCGACGACGCCGGTCGGGTCATCCGCCCCGCCCTGCTCTGGAACGACACGCGCAGCGCGGGAGCCGCGACCGACCTGATCGCCGAGGTCGGCGCGGCGGAGTACGCCCGGCGCGCGGGCCTCGTGCCGGTGGCGTCGTTCACCGCCACCAAGCTGCGCTGGCTGCGCGACGCGGAGCCGGCGAACGCCGCCCGGGTCGCCGCGGTCGCCCTGCCCCACGACTGGCTCACCTGGCGGCTGCGCGGCTACGGGCCGGCCGGCGAGTCCGCGCTCGGGCCCGACCTGCACGCGCTCACGACCGACCGATCCGACGCCTCGGGCACCGGCTACTGGTCGCCCGCGACGGGCGAGTACGACCGCGACCTGCTCGTGCGCGCGCTCGGCCATGATGCGATCCTGCCCCGGGTCCTGGGGGCGGCGGATGCTTCGGGCCGCACGCCGTCCGGCGTGCTCGTGGGCCCCGGCTGCGGCGACAACGCGGGGGCCGCCCTCGGGCTCGGCGCCCGCGCCGGCGACGCGGTCGTCTCGCTCGGCACGAGCGGCACCGTCTTCGCGGTGACCTCCGTGCCCGTCACCGACCCGACGGGCACGATCGCCGGCTTCGCCGACGCGGGCGGTGCCTTCCTGCCGCTCATCGCCACGCTGAACGCCGCGCGCGTGCTCGACTCGACCGCCGCCCTGCTCGGCGTCGACCACGACGAGCTCGGGCGGCTGGCCCTCGCGTCCGAGCCCGGCGCCGGCGGGGTCGTGCTCGTGCCCTGGTTCGAGGGCGAGCGCACGCCCGACCTGCCGACGGCCCGCGCCAGCGTGCATGGGCTGTCGATCGCCTCGACGACCCGCGAGCATCTGGCCCGCGCCGCGGTCGAGGGCATGCTCTGCGGCCTCGGTGAGGGGCTCGATGCGATCCTCGCCGGCGGCGTGGAGGTGTCGCGCGTGCTGCTCGTCGGCGGCGCCGCCGCGAACCCCGCGGTGCGGGAGGTCGCGGCGACGGTGTTCGGCGTGCCCGTGGACGTTCCGGAACCCGGCGAGTACGTGGCGCTCGGCGCCGCCGTGCAGGCGGCCTGGGCGCTCACGGGCGAGCGGCCCGACTGGACCACCCCGGTCGCGGCATCCGCCGCCGCGGCCGGGGTTCCCGCAGTGCGCGAGCGCTACCGCGAGGTCGCCGCCGGCGCTGCGGCGCTCGTGCGCCCCTGACCCGCGCTCAGCCCTCCACGGCGGGCTCGGTCGGGGCGGGCTCCTCGAGCGGTGCCGGCCGCACCGGCCACATGACCGCCGTGTAGAGCGCCGCGCCGATGATCGCGCCGATGACCCAGGCGAACCCGCTCAGCACCGCGAGTGCGGGCAGCCAGACCGTGAGCACCGAGAACACCGCCGCGACGGCGAACGCGATGAGCGCGCGGGCGTTCCAGCCCTTCTGGTAGTGGTACCGCGCGACGGGGTTCATCGTGTAGAGGTCCTCGACCTTCAGCATGCGCCGCTGGATCAGGTAGTAGTCGGCGACGAGGATGCCGTAGAGCGGCGCGAGCACGGCGCCGAGCGTGTCGACGAAGGTCGGCAGGCCGATGTTCGAGATGACCGCGACCCAGAGGGCGCCGACCACGAACCCGATGATCGCCGTGAGGTAGCCGCCCGACGTGAAGCTGATGCGCTGCGGCGCCAGGTTCGACAGGTCGTACGCCGGCGGGATGAAGTTCGCCACGAGGTTGATGCCGATGGTGGCGAGCAGGAACGTGATCGCCGCGACGATCGAGAGGAACACGTTGCCGACGACCCCGACGATGTCGGCCGGGTTCGTGAGCGGCTCGCCCTGGCCGTCCTGCAGCACGATGTAGGCGCCGGCGGTGATGAACAGGCTGAGGAAGGTGAAGAACGTCAGGCTCACCGGCAGCCCGGTGAAGTTGCCGAGCCGCATGCTCTTCTCGCTCTTGGAGAACCGCGCGAAGTCGCCGAAGTTGATGATGACCGCCGAGAAGTAGGCGATCATCGTGCCGATCACGCTGAAGAACGCCGCGACCGCCGCCCAGCCCTCGACGCTGGAGTTGTTGAAGATCGACCCGACCGCGGGCAGCAGCGCGTCGCCGGCCTGCACCCAGATCGCCACGAGCAGCGCGAGCATGACCACGTAGACCGCCGGCCCGGCGAAGTTCAGGAACCGCTCGATCCACGTGATGCCGCGGATGAACAGGAGCACCTGGATGCCGGCGACGATCAGGTACGAGACCCAGTCGACGAGGTTCATGCCGAGGAAGGTGGCCCCGCCCGTCGCCTCGCCCGTCGCACCGATGATCGCGTTGATCGCGAGCGCCACCGCGGTCGACGCGAAGTAGGTCTGCGCGCCGTACCAGAAGATCGCCACGATGCCGCGTACCAGGGCCGGGAACTGCGCACCGCGCACGCCCATGCTCGCGCGGGCCATGACCGCGTACGGGATGCCGTACCTGACGCTCGGCTTGCCGGTCAGGTTCACGAGGAAGTTCACGAACAGGCCGGCCAGGATGATCGCCGCGAAGACGTACCAGCCGTTGATGCCGGCGGTGATGAAGAGGGATGCCGCGAGGGTGTAGCCCGCGAGGCTCTGGACGTCGTTGGTCCAGACGTTGAAGATCTCGAATGCGCCCCATCGCCGCTTGTCCTTCGCGAGCGGGGCGAGGTCCTCGTTGAACAGGCCGGGATCCGGTGCGGTGCCGGCATCGGTGTCGGTGTCGACGACGGTCTCGCTCATCTCGTGCTCCTTCGACGTGCGTTCCTGCAGGGTGGTCGGTGGCGCGTGAGGCCCGCTTCGTCGCGGCCGTTTCCGGCGAACGTACTCCGCATCGAATCGGTTCGGGTTTCGGCCGGGTAACGGCTCCGTGGCGTTCCGTTTCGGATGCCCGCGCGTCACCCCCGACCCCTACGATGAGCCCATGACGCAGCCGTCTTCGCGGGACGACCTCCTCGCCCAGTCCGAACTCCGACTCTGGGAGTTGCTGCACCACGTCGACACGATGAGCGCCTACCAGCGGCGCGTGCCGCTGCCCGGCGACGGGCGCGACCGCAGCGTCGCCGACGTGCTGGCCCACCTGCGCGCCTGGCACGCGCTCTTCGTGGGGTGGGTCGAGGCGGATGCCGCGGGAGAGGTGCCCGCATTCCCGGCCGACGGCTACACCTGGGACGAGCTCGACGAGCTCAACGTCGAGCTGCGCGAGCGCTTCCGGCTCGACGACCTCGACCGGGCGATCGAGGCGCTCCACGCGAGCCACGCCGCCGCCGAGGCGGCGCTCGATGGGCTCGACGACGAGGTATTGGCCGATCCGGCACGGTATCCGTGGCTGGGTGGCCAGACCCTGCTCGAGGTGGCGCACGAGTGCCTCGGGGGGCACTACGTGTGGGCGCGCGACGAGCTCCGGGCGCGCTACGACGGCTCCGCGGGCACCCTCGTCGGCGACATGGACGCCGGGCCGTTCGTGGGCCAGGAGGGCGAGTCCGATGCCGCCGCGCCGGGGCCAAGGCGCCAGGAGCCCGCGCGCGACGCCTGAGCGCGCGCCTCGTGTACGCGCTTACACCCGGGGCATCCGATCGGTCAATCCCCTATCGAGGGGCCATGGTCGCGCCTACCGTTCTCATGTGGCCCGAGCTCGGATGCTCGGGCCGAACTACGGAAGGAGCACCTCCCAATGAACATCCTGCTCATCATCGTCGGGATCATCGCCATCGTCCTGCTGCTCACCGGCGGACTGGTCGAGTCGCTGCAGTTCCTGCTCTGGGTCGGCATCGTGCTCGCCGTGATCGCGCTGATCGTCTGGCTCGTCCGGTCGCTGGGGGGACGCAACACCGTGTGACCGCGACGACTCCGTGCGACCGATGAGGTCCACGGCGCGCCCGTTCGCGGGCGGTGCGAGGGGCGGCCAACTGGGGAGGGCCGCCCTTCGTCATGTCCGGACGGGGTGCGGGTCGGTCGGTTCGTTCGGTTCGGCCGGCCGGTCGCCGGCGGGTCGGCTGCGGCCGGCGGGGGGTCACTCGCCCGGGAAGGGCTCGTCCTCGCTGGGCTCCGGGACGAGCTGCAGCCCGTTCGTGCTGTTCGCGGTGACCATGAGCTGTTCGAGCCACACGCGGTTGAGCGTCGGACGGCGGCTGCCGTCGAACACGAACTGCAGGGGGATCGACTCGTGGATCCAGATCGTGCTGCGACCGCTGCCGTTCTCGGCGCCGTGGTCCCACGACATGGTGAAGCTCTCGGAGCGCCGGAGCTTGTTCGTGATGGCGACCTTCAGGTGCGCCAGGGTGCGGTCGTCGATCTCGATCTCTCGCGTCGACGATCCGTAGATCAGCTTGCCCATGAGGAGACTCTAGTGTCCCCCGGGGGTATTCGATGACACGAGTTCCGGCGGCTCCGATCGGGCTCGGGGGGCAGCACTGATGACGCCCCGATCCGCCGGGAGGATGCTCGGCCCGAGGGCGCAACGGAGCGCCCGGAACGGAGTTCGACATGATCACCCGGACGATGCGGAACGTGGGGGCCGGCGTCGGCCTCGGCGCCGCGATGGTACTCGGGTCGGGGGCGGCCGCGTTCGCCTTCGACTGCTTCAACGACAGCAGGTCGGCGCAGGGCAACGCCAAGGCGGGCGAGCACTCGCAGGTCTGGTTCACGGCGAGTGTCGAGGACTTCCTGACCTTCGAGCTCGGCCTCGGGGCCGAGGAGGTCGATTGCGTGCTCGAGGCGTGGACCGGCGCCGGCTACCCGACCTCGGTGACCATCATGGCCGGCGGTGCGCGCGGATCGGGCGGCGTGATCGCCGGCAACAACCCGGTCGACGCGGTGCTGTCCGACGGGCACGGCATCGATCACCTCGAGGACTCATACCTCCCCGTCCTCTTCCCGATGATCGAGGCCTGCACCAGCTGAGCACCCGGCACCGGGACCCGATGCGCCGCGCGCCCCTGGCCGCGCGGCGCATCCGCGTGCCGGCAGGGCACCGGCGCGCATAGACTGTCCGCCATGTCGAGACGGCTGGCCGATGTCGCCCGCAAGGTCGGGGTCAGCGAGGCGACCGTCAGCCGCGTGCTGAACGACAAGCCGGGGGTGTCGGATGCCACTCGGCAGGCCGTGCTCACGGCCCTCGACGTCCTCGGCTACGAACGTCCCACCAAGCTCCGCGGGGAGCGCGCGCGGCTCGTCGGCCTGGTCATGCCCGAGCTGCAGAACCCGATCTTCCCGGCGCTCGCCGAGGTGCTGAGCGGCGGGCTGGCGCAGAACGGCTACACGCCCGTGCTGTGCA
This sequence comes from Agromyces sp. SYSU T00194, assembly GCF_040496035.1. Classification (NCBI taxonomy): domain Bacteria; kingdom Bacillati; phylum Actinomycetota; class Actinomycetes; order Micrococcales; family Microbacteriaceae; genus Agromyces; species Agromyces chitinivorans. The sequence goes on from NZ_JBEPJZ010000001.1 coordinate 1,475,490, forward strand.
CCCAGACGGCCGGCGGCATCAGCGAGGCCGACTACGTCGAGCTCCTGCTGCACCAGCAGGTGTCGGGAGTGATCTTCGCCGGCGGCGCCTACGCCCAGGACGAGGCCAATCGCGACCACTACGACCGGCTGCGCGAGCTCCGCCTGCCGACGGTGCTCGTGAACGCGCCCGTCGAGGGGATGGGCTTCGCGACCGTCTCCTGCGACGATGCGGAGTCGATGGAGCAGGCGTTCGGCCACCTCCTGCAGCTCGGCCACGAGCGCGTCGGCATCCTGCTCGGGCCGCGCGACCACATCCCCAGCCGGCGCAAGCTCGAGGCGGCGGAGCGCATGGCCCGTCGACGGGGCATCGAGCTCGGCCCCGACCGCATCGCGCACGCGCTCTACTCGCTCGAGTCGGGCCAGACCGCCGCCGCGAAGCTGCTCGAGGCGGGCGTCACGGGCATCGTGTGCGCGAGCGACCCGATGGCGCTCGGCGCGGTGCGCGCGGTGCGACGCGCGGGCCTGCGGGTTCCCGAGGACGTGTCGGTGATCGGGTACGACGACTCCGCGCTGATGAACTGCACCGAGCCGCCGCTCACGACGGTGCGCCAGCCCATCGAGTCGATGGGGCGCATGATCATCGAACTGCTCATGCGGCAGATGTCGACCGATCGCGAGATCTCCGACGAGCTCTTCTTCGCGCCCGAGCTGGTGGTGCGACGCTCCACCGCCCCGCCCGCCCGCACCTGACCCCAGTGGCCCGGGCGCTCGGCTCGTGCCAGTCGCCCTGCAAGAAATTGACGTAATTCAACGCAAGTTGCTTACGTACAGTTTCAAAGTTGCGCAACCTTGTTGCTATCCCTACGTTCGGGGGCACGACGTCGGCGTCACTCGATTCGAGGCCCGGCACCGCCGCCCGAACCGAGGAGCACCGCAGCGTGACGATCCCCGCAGTCGATGCCGCGCCCGACGCGCCGCACCCCGTCGGCGACGACCTCTGGTGGCGCAGCGCCGTCATCTACCAGGTCTACGTGCGCAGCTTCGCCGACGCGAACGGCGACGGCACGGGCGACCTCGCCGGGGTCCGCGAGCGGCTGCCGTACCTCGCCGAGCTGGGCGTCGACGCGATCTGGTTCAACCCCTGGTACCCGTCGCCCCTCGCCGACGGCGGCTACGACGTCTCCGACTACCGCGACATCCACCCCGCCTTCGGCACCCTCCGCGACGCCGAGCTGCTCATCGCCGACGCGCTGCGCCTCGGCATCCGCACGATCGTCGACATCGTCCCCAACCACGTCTCGAGCGAGCACCCGTGGTTCCGCGAGGCGCTCGCCGCCGGCCCGGGCTCGCCCGAGCGCGAGCGCTTCTGGTTCCACCCCGGCAAGGGGCCGGGCGGCGACGGCATGCCCACCGGCTGGGTCTCGAACTTCCAGGGCGAGACGTGGACCCGCACGACGAACCCCGACGGCACGCCGGGGGAGTGGTACCTGCACCTGTTCACGCCCGAGCAGCCCGACCTGAACTGGAACCACCCCGACGTGCGCCGCGAGCACGAGGACATCCTGCGCTTCTGGTTCGACCGCGGCGTCGCGGGCGTGCGCATCGACTCGGCGGGCCTGCTGATCAAGGATCCGACGCTGCCCGAGGTGCCCGAGCGCCCCGCGCCCGGCCAGCACCCCACCGAGGACCGCGACGAGGTGCACGAGGTGTACCGCACCTGGCGGCGCATCGCCGACTCCTACGACGGTGCCCGCGTGCTCGTCGGCGAGGTCTGGGTGCCCGACCCGAAGCGGTTCGCCGACTACCTGCGTCCCGACGAGATGCACACCGCCTTCAACTTCGACTTCATGTCGCGGGCCTGGGATGCATCGGAGCTGCGCGCCTCGATCGACCTCATGCTCGACGCGCACGCGCCTGTGGGGGCGCCGAGCACGTGGGTGCTCTCGAACCACGACGTGACCCGGCCGGTGACCCGCTACGGCCGCGAGGACTCGACGTTCGCCTTCGCGAAGAAGCGGTTCGGCACCCCGACCGACCTCGAGCTCGGCACCCGGCGGGCCCGCGCCGCCGCGCTCCTGACCGCCGCCCTTCCCGGAAGCCTCTACCTCTACCAGGGCGACGAGCTCGGGCTGCCCGAGGTCGAGCTGCCCCGGGAGGTGCTGCAGGATCCGATGCACTTCCGGTCCGAGGGCGTCGATCCCGGGCGCGACGGATGCCGCGTGCCGATCCCCTGGCGCGGAACGCAGGCGCCGTTCGGGTTCAGCCCCGACGACGCATCGGCCGGCACCTGGCTGCCCCAGCCGGCCGACTGGGCCGACCGCACGGTCGAGGCGCAGGAGGCCGACCCCGGCTCCATGCTCCGCCTCTACCGGGAGGCGCTGCGCATCCGCCGCGCGGAGCCGGCGCTCGGCGACGGGCACCTGCGCTGGCTCGACGCGCCGCCCGGCGTGCTCGCCTTCGCCCGCGGCGACGTCGTGAACGTCACCAACCTGTCGGATGCCCCGGCCGACCTGCCGCCGCACGACGACGTCCTCCTCGCCAGCGCGCCCCTCGCGGGCGACCGGCTCCCACCAGACTCCACGGCCTGGCTGCGTGTGCGGCCCGAGCCGTCGAGGTCGCGGCCCGAAGCGCCGTGACGCACCCTCCCTCACCCACATCCCGCACACAGCACCGAAAGGACCGACAATGAAGTCACCAGCCAAGGCCGCGATCGCCGGCGTCGCCGCGCTCGCCGTGGCCGGCGCGCTCGCCGGCTGCAGCGCCGACAGCGGCTCGTCCGCGGACGGCACCGTCGAACTCCGCGTCGCCACCTTCCCGCCCGGCGCCGACGCCGCCGCCTACGAGGCGTTCGAGTCGCAGGAGGCGCAGTTCGAGGAGGAGCACCCCGACATCGACGTCATCGGCGTCGAGTACGAGTGGGAGGGCCCGACCTTCGCGGCCCAGCTCGCGGGCGGCAGCCTGCCCGACGTCTTCACGGTGCCGTTCACCGACTCGAAGACGCTGCTCGAGAACGGCCAGCTCACCGACGTGACCGCCGAGGTCGAGGAGCTCGGCTACACCGACAAGTTCAACCCGATCATCCTCGCCGAGGTGCAGGACGCCGACGGGAACATCTTCGGCTTCCCGCGCCAGGCCTACGCGATGGGCCTGCACTACAACCGCGCGCTGTTCGCGCAGGCAGGCCTCGACCCCGACAGCCCGCCGACCACGTGGGACGAGGTGCGCGAGGCGGCGAAGGCCATCTCGGATGCCACGGGCAAGGCCGGGTTCATGGAGATGTCGACCAACAACACCGGCGGCTGGCAGCTCACCGCGGCGACCGTCGCACGCGGCGGCGCGACGCAGGAGGCGAACGGCGACGGCACCTACACGTCGACGATCGCGAACGACGCCACGAAGGCGCAGCTGCAGTTCCTGCACGACCTGCGCTGGGAGGACGACTCGCTCGGCGACAACTACCTCCTCGACTGGGGCAGCATCAACCAGGAGTTCGCCGCCGGCAACATCGGCATGTACTCGTCGGGCTCCGACGTCTACACCGCCCTCGTGCGCGACTTCGGGCTGTCCAGCGACGACTACGGCCTGACCGTGCTCCCCACGGAGAACGGCGGCGGCACGCTCGGCGGCGGCGACATCGCGGTCGTGAGCCCGACCGTGGACGACGCGACCAAGGCCGCGGCCGTGCAGTGGATCGACTGGTACTACATGCAGAAGCTCCTCGACGAGGACGCCGCCGTGCTCGACGCGAAGACGCTCGCCGACTCGGGCCAGGCCGTGGGCACCCCGGTGCTCCCGGTGCTCGACCGTGCGACCTACGAGGAGTCGCTCACCTGGATCGAGCCGTACGTGAACGTGCCGCTCGACCAGATGGCCCCGTTCACCGAGCACATCTTCGAGCAGACCCCGGTGGGCGAGCCGAAGGGCAGCACGCAGGAGATCTACGCCCTGCTCGACCCGCTCGTGCAGGCCGTGCTCACCGACGAGAACGCCGACATCGACGCGCTCGTCGAGCAGGCCGACGCCGACGCCCAGGCGATCCTCGACCAGGGCTGAGCACCGAGGCGGATGCCGCGGCGGGGCCCCTCACCTCCGCGGCATCCGCCCGCACCACCCGGCGCGCGGGCACCCCTGGCCCGCGCGCCGCACCCCCGCAGCGCAGCGGAAGGAGAGATGGGGATGACGATGACCGAACAGGCGCCGCCCGACGAGGCGGGCGCCGTCGCGGCGCCGCCGCCCCCGCGCGCCGGCCGCACGCCACGGCGGGGCATCCGCTCCTGGGTGCGCGGCGGCGGGCTGTCGACGCTGGTCTTCCTGCTGCCGATGCTGTTCGTGTTCGGCGTGTTCAGCTGGTCGCCGATCGTGCAGTCGGTGGTCATGAGCCTGCAGCAGACGAACCTGCTCGACCCGCCGGTGTGGGTCGGGCTCGACAACTACCTCGCCGTGCTGAACGACCCCCTGCTCGGCAAGGCGGTGCTGAACACCCTGTACTTCGCGGCCCTCGCGCTGCTGTTCGGCTTCCCGCTGCCGCTGTTCATGGCGGTGCTCATGAGCGAGGTGCGACGCGGCAAGGGGTTCTACTCGGCGCTCGCCTACCTGCCGGTGGTGGTGCCGCCGGTCGTGGCCGTGCTGCTCTGGAAGTTCTTCTACGCGGGCGGCGAGAACGGCGTGTTCAACTCGGTGCTCGGCTGGGTGGGCATCCCGCCCCAGCCCTGGCTGCAGGATGCCGCGACGGCCATGCCGTCCCTCGTCATCGAGGCGACGTGGGCGGCTGCGGGCGGGGCGATCATCATCTACCTCGCGGCGCTGCTCGGCGTGCCGCCCGAGCTCTACGACGCGGCCGAGGTCGACGGCGCCGGCATCTGGAAGAAGGTGTGGCACGTCACGCTCCCGCAGCTGCGGGGCATCCTCTTCATCATGCTGATCCTGCAGGTCATCGCGACCGCGCAGGTCTTCCTCGAGCCGTACCTGTTCACGGGCGGCGGTCCGAACAACGCGACCATCACGGTGCTGCTGCTCATCTACAAGTACGCCTTCCAGAACAGCCTGGGCGGCGACTACGGCGAGGCGACCGCGTTGTCGGTGATGCTCGCGGTGGTGCTCGCGCTCTTCTCGTGGCTGTACTTCAAGCTGACCGACCGCTGGAGCACCTCGTGACGACGACGCAGACCCCCGCGACGAAGCGGTACCTCTCCTTCCGGCGTCGCCGACACGGCCGCGGCCTCGACGACACGGGCGACCGCGGCATCGTCTCGGCGTTCGATCGGCGCAAGCCGGGTGTCCGCGCAGGGCTCGGCGGGGTGCACGCCTTCCTCGTCCTCGGCCTCGTGATCGCGGGGCTCGGGCCGATCCTCTGGCTGGCGAAGTCGGCGGTCACGCCCACGCAGGACACGCTCACCCAGCCGATGGCGCTCTGGCCGAACGGCATCGACTGGGCGAACCTGTCGACGGCGTGGAACGACATCCACATCGACCAGTACTTCTTCAACACCGTGGTGATCGCGCTCGGCGCGTGGTTCTTCCAACTGTTCGTCGCGACGACGGCCGGGTACGCGCTCTCGGTGCTGCGGCCGAGGTACGCGCCGATCCTGAACGGGCTGGTGCTCGCGACGCTGTTCATCCCGGCGGTCGTGCTGCTCGTGCCGCTGTACCTGACGATCGTGAACCCGCCGCTGTTCGGCCGCGACTTCTCACTGCTGAACAACTACCTCGCGGTCTGGCTGCCGATGGCCGCGAACGCGTTCAACATCCTGATCGTGAAGCGGTTCTTCGACAACCTGCCGCGCGAGGTGTTCGAGGCGGCGCGCACCGACGGGGCAGGCCCGTTCCGCATGTTCGTCTCGATCGTGCTGCCGATGTCGAAGCCCATCCTCGGGGTCGTCTCGGTGTTCGCCGTGATCGCCGCGTGGAAGGACTTCCTCTGGCCGCTGCTCGTGCTGCCGAACCCCGCGGTGCAGCCGCTGTCGGTGCGCCTGCCGGCGGTGCAGTCGCAGACCGAGCTCGACGTGTTCCTCGCGGCGCTCGCGATCTCGACCATCATCCCCATCGCGATGTTCCTCGTCTTCCAGGGCGTGTTCCTGCGCAGCGCGGGCCTCGGTGGGGCGGTGAAGGGGTGAGCGGCGGATGACACGCGCGGGCGCGCGCGCTCGATTGGCGCGCCGCGCGTTCCTCGGATAGACTCTCCGGGTTGCCTGCACAGATCTGCGCAGGCGGCGGTACCAGCGCCCGTAGCTCAATGGATAGAGCATCTGACTACGGATCAGAAGGTTGGGGGTTCGAGTCCCTCCGGGCGCGCACTGTGTTGAGACAGTAGACGAGGGCCCGCGCATCGCGCGGGCCCTCGTCGTCTCCCGCCCGTTTCCGTGCGCCGAACCTGCGGATTCCCCGTCGATTCCGACGGATTCCCCGTCATTCCGGGGATCCGGGCATTCATGTGACATCCGCTCGGGTTAGGCTTCCTGCACGCATCAGGCTCGCACCCGCCCCGGCGGGTGCCCGATCGCACCGGTCCGGGGGGATCTGGGTGGAACTGCGGCAGTACGGGGAGACGGGGATCGCGTCCCCGCTCCCACGGGTGACCCCGCCCCCGCAGGCGGGGCCGGCGGCGCGCCCGTCGCCGACCGTCACGGCGGCGATGCGCCGGGTCTTCGCCGCGCTCACGGCCCTCATGGTGGGCATCGCGGTCGACCACCTCGTCGCCGGGCACGAGGCGCTGCAGACCGTCTACGGGCTGATGTGCGGCGCGGCCGCGGCCGCGCTCGCATTCATCGCCCTGCTGGTCGCGTCGGCCTCCGACGAGGGGCTCGAGGTGCTGCGCCGCGTCGGTCTCGGTCGCCCGTCGCGCGGCGGCCGCGCCGCCATCGTGGCATCCGTCTGGTTCGTCGTGGTCGGGCTCTGCGTGCACTTCGCGGGGGAGGCGTTCGAGCCCCTGCCGGGCGGCGCCTGGATCGCGGGCATGGTGCTCGCGACCGCCCTCGCGGCGATGACGTTCCACGTGCACCACCGTGCGCTCGACCACGACGGGTACCGCACGTTCAACCTCGTCGCCATGGTGCTGGCCGCGGGCAGCCTCGCCGCCATGAGCGGCACGAGCCACACCGACTGGTGGACGCTCAACTTCTCCACGCTCGGCACCGGCGACGACCTGGCCGCGTTCTGCTTCAACGCCTGCATCGTCGTCGCGGGCACGGGAATGGCCGGGCTCGCCCGGGTGCTCACGCAGACCCTCGGTGAGCCGCGGTATCGGGCCAGGCGGGGCGGCGTGCTCTTCGTGCGGGTCTGCATCGTGCTGCTGGGCGCCTCGCTCGCAGGCGTCGGCCTCGTGCCCATCGACACGGCGACCGACCTGCACAACGCCTTCGCGCTCGGTGCGGCCGTGTGCTTCGCGGTGCCGGCCGTCGGCCTGAAGTTCGCCGTGCCCGGGGTCTCGGGCCGGCTGGTGGCGGTGTCGCTCGCACTGTTCGCGGTGGAGGTCGCCGCGATGTTCCTCTACGACGGGGTCGGACTGCTCAACCTGACGGTGTTCGAGCTGGTGGCGTTCACGCTGGTCTTCGTCTGGCTGATCGCGATCGCGGTGCTGACCATGGCGACGGTCGACGCGACCCGGTCGGTGCCGGTCGTCGCCCCGCGACCGCACGTGCACGGCCGCACGCGCCGCCACACGCTGCGGGTGCTTCGGGCCGCCCGTCGCCGCGGGGATCACGAGCTGGCGCGGCGCCGGGTGCGCGTCCCCGCGGGCACGCCGGCGCGACGAGCCGCTCGGCCCGCCGTCGGGTTCGCCGAGGGCGGACGCCCGAGGCTTAGCACTCGGAGGTCGAGAGTGCTAATCTCGTCGTAGTTGAGTCAAGCCGACTCAACTCTTCGAATCATCACGATGCAGAGGAGACTCGAGATGGCAACCACCTATGACGCGTTCCGCGACCTCGACCGTGTCGCATCCGCGCTCTTCGACCCCCGGCGCGGCCCGCGGCGCATGCCGATGGACCTCTACCGCGACGGCGACCACTACGTGCTCACCGCCGACCTGCCCGGCATCGACCCGGGCTCGGTCGATATCGACGTCGACGGCCAGCTGCTGACCATCCGCGCCGAGCGCACCCTCAGCACGGGCGAGGGCGTGAAGTGGATCACGCGCGAGCGGGAGGCGGCGTCGTTCCTGCGCCAGCTGAACCTCGGCCAGGGCATCGACACCGACCGCATCTCGGCGCGCTACGACAACGGCGTGCTGAACGTGCAGATCCCCGTCAGCGAGAAGGCCAAGCCGCGCAAGATCATGGTCGAGTCGGCGGACGCTTCCGCGCAGGAGGTCGCGCCGGTAGAGTCGTGACCCTCATGGGTGACGACGAGGGTACGGGCGACGAGCTCACCTACGCGCGCAACGACGCCGAGAGCCGCTTCGAGATCTACCTCGGGGCGGCTCTCGCCGGTTTCTCCGAGTTCAAGGAGCGCGGCGATCGCATCACGTTCCTGCACACCGAGGTGTTCGACCGGTACGAGGGTCGGGGCATCGGCAGCCGGCTCGCCCGGTTCGTGCTCGACGACGCGGTGGCGCGGGGCCTGTTGATCGTTCCCCGGTGCCCGTTCATCGCCGCCTTCCTGCGGCGCCACGAGGAGTACGAGGACCACGTGCGCTGGCCGCCGCGCGCGCCGTGAGTGCTCGCCCGACCTCGTGACCCGACACCGGGCGTTCCGCCCCCGTACGGGGACTGTCGGCACCCGGGCCGCGGTCGTATCCTGACGGGGCCGAACCCGGACGGGCGAGGTGTGACCCGAGCAGCGACGGTGGCGGGCGTACGCCCGTTGACAGTCGCCACCGGACGAGAGCCGGGCGGGTGCGGGCGTTCCCGCGCGCGGCCTGCGGTTCCGGGTTCGCGTCGGCCCACGGGCCCGCGCGATGCGCTGCGACTCCACGGGTCCTCGCCCGAACGGCCAGGCGGCCATCGGTTCGGGCTGGCCTCCTGGGACGGATCCGGGGGGCGTCGAGGAGGGGTGAGGGGGTAGGGCTCTCGCCCCTCCATCGATGCCGGAAGCCGGCATCGACGCGTCACGCGCCGGGCGTCAGGCCGTGCCGGCCACGCCGTGGCGCAGCTTGTCGCAGAGCGCCGTGAGCTGCGCGAGTTCGGCGGAGTCGAGTCCGTCCGCCATGTGGCGGGAGATGCCGTCCATGTGCACGAGCGCCACGCGCCGGAAGACGTCGAAGCCCTCGTCGGTGAGCGTGACGATGGTGCCGCGACCGTCCATGGGGTCGTCGCTCTTGGCCAGGTAGCCGCGCGCCACGAGTCGGTCCACGAGGCGGCTGACACTCGGCTGCGTGATCAGCACGTGGGTGTTGAGGTCCTTGAGCCGCAGTCGACGACCCGGCTCGCGCGAGAGGTTGAACATCACGTCGTACTCGTTGAGCGAGATGATGTCCGACGGGAACTCCGCGGCCAGCGATCGCATGACGGTGACCTGCGCCCGGAACAGCGACTCCCATGCGGCAACGGCCGTCGTGCGCTTCGACACGGATGCTCCCCTCGTTGCTCCCACAATAGGCAACGGCGGGCTGATCGCGCTCTCACCTGAACGGGTGGCATCCGGCGCGTCGCGCCGGGCCCCGGACGCGGGTGAGGGCCGGTCGTAGAGGCTGACGACCGGCCCTCTCCCTTGCACCAAGAGTGTCCTGCAATCACATTCCGCGCCGCCTGCCACAGCAAACAGGTGGCGCACAACGAATATATAACGGAACGATAACGGGCGCTAGTTATCATTCTGAGATTTTTCTGCGAGTGTGCGATCCGCTGGTCGGACGCGGCGGTCACGATGTGATTTCCGATTAACTTTTTCCTTGCGTTCCCGCGCGCCTGCGGGGCATGCTTGCCGCAGCAATGACGCGAACCCCTGTGGAGACCCCCGTGGAACTGAGCGCAACGCAGCGTGCGGCCCTGACGACCATCTGCGACACCTTCGCCCCCGGCGACGGCAACGGCATCCCGCCGGCCAGCGCCCTCGGCGCGGTCGCCCTCGCGGAGGGCATGGCGGGGTCCAATCCCCGACAGGCCGAGATCGACCAGCTCGGCCAGATCCTCTCCCTCTGGAACACCCGGCTGTTCGGGGTGCTGCTCGGCATCGGCCCGCGCCGCTTCGCCGACCTGTCGGCCGAGCAGAAGGAGTCCGCGATGATCGCGCTGGGCGACTCGCGCCTGCCGCTCAAGCGCGTGCTGTTCCAGAACCTGAAGTCTGCTGCCACGCTCTCCTACTACCTGTCTCCGGGTGCGAACGGCACGTCGCCGCTCTGGGAGGCGATGGGCTACCCCGGTCCGCTGGGGGTGCTGCCGGATGCCCCGGAGCGACCGCTCTCGCCGGTCGCGCCCGCCGCCGACACCGACCTCTCGTGCGACGTGGTCGTCGTCGGCTCGGGCGCCGGCGGCGGTACGGCCGCGGCCGTGCTCGCCCAGGCGGGCTACGACGTGATCGTGCTCGAGAAGGGCGGGTACTTCGACGACCGCGACTTCGACGGCGGCGAGCTGACCGGCCTCACCACGCTCTACGCGCCGGGCCCGAGCGCCACCGCCGAGGGCCAGCTCAGCCTGCTGCACGCGCAGTGCCTCGGCGGTGGGACGGTCGTCAACTACTCGACCTCGTTCCGCACGCCCGACCACGTGCGCGCCGAGTGGGCGTCGCTCGGCGCGACCCAGTTCGCGACCGAGGAGTTCGACCGGTCCCTCGACGCGGTCTGGGCGCGCATCGGCGCGAACGGCGACTACAGCCGCCCGTCGAACCGCGACCGCATCCTCGAGCGCGGCCTCACGAAGCTCGGCTGGCACGTCGGCTCCCTCGAGCGCAACGTGCGGGCGTGCGACATGGGCATCGAGTGCGGCCGCTGCGGGTCGGGCTGCCGCATCGGGGCCAAGCAGTCGACCACGAAGACGTGGCTGCTCGACGCCGAGCGCGCGGGTGCGCGCCTGTTCACCGGGGTCGACGTGCGCGAGGTCACGACGGCGGGCGGGAAGGCGACGGGCGTCGTGGGCCGCACGGCCGCCGGTCACCGCGTCACGGTGCGGGCGAAGGCGGTCGTCGCGGCCGCCGGCGCGGTGCAGACGCCGGCGCTCCTGCGGCGCTCGGGCCTGTCGAACCCGAACATCGGCAAGCACCTGCGGCTCCACCCGGCCACGGCGGTGTGGGCGGAGTTCGACGAGGAGGTGCGGCCGTGGGAGGGCGGCATGCAGACCCGCTACTCCTCCCAGTTCTCCGACATCGACGGCTCGGGCTACGGCGTGGTCTTCGAGACGGCGTCCGCGAACCCGGCGATCTCGGTCGCGTTCCTCCCGTGGCGCGGGGCGGACACGCACCTGGACCGGATGCGGCGCCTGTCGCACATGTCGAGCGTCGGCGTCATCACGCGCGACCAGGACTCGGGCGAGGTGAAGGTCGGCAAGGACGGCGAGCCGGTGCTGCACTACACGCTCTCGGAACGCGACGCCGGGCGCATGCGCGCCGGCATCGACGGTGCGGCGAAGGTGCTCGAGGCGGCCGGTGCCACGATGATGTTCTCCGGTCACCAGGCGGGCGTCACGTGGGAGCGGGCGTCGGGCGAATCGGTGGAGGAGTTCACCGCGCGTTGCCACGCGGCGGGCTACGGGCCCGGGCAGTGCACCATGGCGGCGCTGCACATCATGGGGTCCGCCCGCATGGGCGGCTCCGCGGCGGAGACTGCGCTCGACCCGGACGGCGCCACCTGGGAGGTGCCGAACCTCGTCGTCGCCGATGCCTCCTGCTTCCCGACGAGCTCCGGAGTGAACCCGATGGTCACGATCGAGGCGATCGGCCACATGAACGCCACGCGCCTGGCGGGGAGGCTCTAGGCCTCCGGGGGCGCCGCCGGCGCGGCATCCGCTCGCTCCTGCGGTGTACCGCGAGTTCTTTTGAATCATTCAAAAGAACCCGCTATGCTGGGGCGCGATGGAACGGCACGGCGAGGCACTGCGCGAGGCGGGACTGCGGGTCACCGCGGGGCGTCTGGCGGTGCTCGACGGGCTCGACGCCCTGCCGCACGTCGACGCCGACCGGCTGCTGCCGTTCGTCGCCGCGCGCGTGCCGACCACCTCGATCCAGTCGGTGCACAACATCCTGTCCGACCTGACCGAGGCCCGGCTCATCCGCCGCATCGTGCCCGCGGGGTCCTCCGCGCTGTACGAACGGCGCATCGGCGACAACCACCACCACCTCGTCTGCCGCAACTGCGGCCGGGTGACCGACGTCGACTGCGCCGTCGGCGCGCCGCCCTGCCTCGAGCCGTCGTCGACCCAGGGGTACGAGATCGAAGCCGCCGAGGTCACGTTCTGGGGCACCTGCCCGACGTGCCGGGCGGATGCCGCGGGCTCGCCGAGCTCGTAGCCGCAGACGTCCGGCCGCGCCGCGGTCGGGAACATGGGCAACCGCACATATTGGAGGAACCATGACCACGCATCCCACCACCACGCAGACCGGCGCGCCGGTCCCGAGCGACGACCACTCGCTCACCGTCGGCAACGACGGCACGACCGCGCTGCACGACCGCTACCTGGTCGAGAAGCTCGCGCAGTTCAACCGCGAGCGCATTCCGGAGCGGATCGTGCACGCCAAGGGCGGCGGCGCGTTCGGCACCTTCGTTGCGACCGGCGACGTCTCGCAGTACACGACCGCTGCGGTCTTCCAGCCGGGCGCCGAGTCGGAGACGCTGCTGCGCTTCTCCAGCGTCGCCGGCGAGCAGGGCTCGCCCGACACCTGGCGCGACGTGCGCGGCTTCTCGGTGAAGTTCTACACGACCGAGGGCAACTACGACATCGTCGGCAACAACACCCCGGTGTTCTTCATCCGCGACGCCATCAAGTTCCCCGACTTCATCCACTCGCAGAAGCGCCTGCCGGGCTCGGGCCTGCGCGACGCCGACATGCAGTGGGACTTCTGGACCCTCTCGCCCGAGTCGGCCCACCAGGTCACCTACCTCATGGGCGACCGCGGCCTGCCGAAGAGCTGGCGTCACCTGCAGGGCTACGGCTCGCACACGTACCAGTGGATCAACGCCGCGGGCGAGCGCTTCTGGGTGAAGTACCACTTCCACTCCAACCAGGGCGTGGAGCGCCTCGACAACGCGGAGGCCGAGGCCATCGCCGGTGCCGACGCCGACCACTACCGCCGCGACCTCTACGAGGCGATCGCGCGCGAGGAGTTCCCGTCGTGGGACGTCAAGGTGCAGGTCATGCCGTACGACGACGCGAAGGACTACCGGTTCAACCCGTTCGACCTCACGAAGATCTGGCCGCACGAGGACTACCCGCTGATCCCGGTGGGCCGCCTCGAGCTGAACCGCAACCCGGAGAACTTCTTCGCCGAGATCGAGCAGGCTGCGTTCTCGCCGGCCAACGTCGTGCCGGGCATCGACATCAGCCCCGACAAGATGCTCATGGCCCGCGTGTTCTCGTACCCCGACGCGCAGCGCTACCGCGTCGGCACGAACTACCAGCAGATCCCGGTGAACGCGCCCCACGCCGCCGAGGTGCACTCGTACACGCGCGACGGCGCCCAGCGCCACCAGTTCCCGCCGGCGACGGCACCGAACTACGCGCCGAACTCGTTCGGCGGCCCGGTCGCCGACCCCGAGCTCGCCCGTGCCGGCTCGTGGGAGTCCGACGGCGCCCTCGTGCGCACCGCCGCGACGCTGCACGCGGAGGACGACGACTTCGGCCAGCCCGGCTCGCTCTACCGCGACGTCTTCGACGCCGAGGCCAAGGCGCGGTTCCTCGAGACGCTGACCGGCCAGGCGCAGGCGATCACGGTCGACGAGATCCGCGAGCGGTTCTTCGTGTACTGGACGAACGTCGACGCCGACCTCGGTGCCTCGCTCCGCTCGGCGCACGCCGGCGACGCGTCCGCCGCGGCGTAGTCCGCGCGAACGATCAGCCCCGTGCGGCCGCCCCCAGGGCGGCGGCTGCACGGGGCATCGCCGTCCCCAGGCCCCAGCGCTCGCCGAGCGACTCGAGGGCGTCCGCGTCCGGTGCCGTGATCCGCGCGTCCTCGGGGTCGAGCCCGAGCGACAGGTCGCGCACGACCTCGACGACCCTCGGGGCCACATCGAGGTAGTCGGATGCCTCGCCGAGCTTCGCGCGCAGCCGGGCAGACATCGACGAGGAGGCATCCGCTGCCGCCTGCCGCACCCCGTCGAGGTCGCCGAACTCGCCGAGCAGGCTCGCCGCGGTCTTCTCGCCGATGCCGGCGACCCCCGGCAGCCCGTCGGAGGTGTCGCCGCGCAGGGCAGCGAAGTCGGCGTACTGCTCGGGCAGCACCCGGTACTTCTCGACGACGGATGCGGCGGTGAGCACCTCGAGCCGGCTCATGCCGCGCGCCGTGTAGACCACCCGCACGTCTCGCGCGTCGTCGACGAGCTGGAACAGGTCGCGGTCTCCGGTCACCACGTCGACCGGCATGATCGCCTGCGACGCGAGGCTGCCGATCACGTCGTCGGCCTCGTGGTCGGGAGCGCCCACGACCGGCACGCCGAGCGCGGCGAGCACCTCGCGGATCACCGGCACCTGCACCTCGAGCGGGTCGGGCACCTCCTCGACCGACGCGCCCGTCTCGACGACCCCGGCGACGCGGTGCGCCTTGTAGCTCGGGATCAGGTCGACCCGCCACTGCGGCCGCCAGTCGTCGTCCCAGCACGCCACGAGGTGGCTCGGGTCGTAGTCGCCGACCAGCTTCGCGATGAACTCGAGCAGCCCGCGCACCGCGTTCACGGGGGTGCCGTCGGGTGCCCGGAGCGTGTCGGGCAGGCCGTAGAACGCCCGGAAGTAGAGCGACGCGGTGTCCAGCAACATGAGTCGGTCGGTCACGACGACAGTCTCGCAGGTCGGTCGGCGGCGGGCGCGACGGCCTCGTGGCGCCCCGATCCGCGACCGCGCTCTCCACACCTGCACGGCTGCGGCCCGGAGCCGCGCGCGCGACTGGTTGGATCGGTGACATGTTCCCCGAGGACTGGTCGTCGCGCTCGCTCATCGTCGCAGGGTCGGCCTTCGTGGTCGTCGCGGCCGGGTTCATCGCGATGGGGGTCGTCTCGGGAGACTTCTTCGCCTGGTTCGTCGGCCTGACCTCGGTGCTGCCCGCCCTCGCGATGCTGGTCAGCGGATCCCGTCGTCGCAGGCGCGACCGCGCGGACACCACGCCCCCGGACGACCGATAGGCAGACCTCCGTCGTGTGCCCTCCGCCCGCTCGGCGACCGGCGGGCTGCACGCCCATGGCGGGGGTCGGGTGCACACTTGAGGGGTGCGGGCGGATGCGACGGTGAGCTGGATCCCGCGGCATTCGACCGATGTCGTGGCGACGCTGTCGCCGTTGCGGCGCAGGCCGGGCGATCCGACGCAGTTCGTCGACGCGGGCGCCGTGTGGCGCACGACGCTCACCGACGAGGGCGCCGCGACCCTGCGGGTGACGCGGCGGGGCGACGCGCTGCACTGCGACGCGTGGGGGCCGGGCGCACGCGCAGCCGTGGCATCCGCACCCGAGCTCGTCGGGGGCGCCGATGACCCGACCGGGTTCGACCCGATCACGCCGCTCGTCGCCGAGGCGCACCGCCGCAACCCCGGGCTGCGGATGCCCCGCACCGGCCGCGTCTTCGAGGCACTCGTGCCCGCGGTGCTCGAGCAGCGGGTCATCTCGGCGCAGGCGCATGCCTCGTGGCGGCACCTGCTGCGCCGGTTCGGCGCGCCCGCACCCGGCCCCGTGCCCCGCCCGATGCGCGTGGTGCCGGCGCCGGGGGAGTGGGCGCGCGTGCCGTCGTGGGAGTGGCACCGCGCGGGCGTCGACCCGGCCAGGTCGCGCACGATCGTGGTGGCCGCCCGCTACGCCGACCGCCTCGAGGAGGCTGCGGCCATGGCGCCCGCCGACGCCATCGCCCGACTCCGCTACGTGCCCGGCATCGGCGAGTGGACCGCCGCCGAGATCGCGCAGCGCGCCTTCGGCGACCCCGACGCACTGTCGGTCGGCGACTACCACCTCTCGAACTACGTCGGCCACGCCATGTTCGGTCGCGACATGACCGACGACGAGATGCTCGAGGCGCTCGAGCCGTGGCGCGGGCACCGTCAGCGGGTCGTGCGGCTGCTGGGTGCGACCGGGGTCCCGGGCAAGCCGCGCCGCGCGCCGCGGGCGGCGTTCGTCGACCACCGCGCGCGCTGAGGTGGCCTACGTCTCCGGGTCGTTGATCCAGTTCGTGAGGAGGTCGGAGACCTCGTCGTAGACGATGCTGTTGGCGTCGTTGTATTCACGGATCTTTGCATTCCACGACTTGATGGCCTCCTCCATCGCCTCCTGCTCCGCCTCCGTGACCTCCGCCCCGCCCGGTGACCCGGATGCGTACGCGTCGTCGGTGACGTCGAACCAGTGCTCGAGTTCGGGGAGGGTGCCCGCGAGTCGTTCCATCTGATCCTCGAACATGTCCTCGAGGTCGCCCAGCTCAGCGGTCCGCTCGTCCTTGGAGATGTTCGCGAACAGGCGCCGACCGTGGTCCACTCCGGCGCGCGCGTTCTCGACAGCGGTCTCGGCGGCCTCGACATCCCCTTGGTTCATCGCCGAGACCGAGTCGTTGATCGGGTCGATGGCCGTTCCGAGGAACGACTGGAGGCGCTCGATGCCGGCGCGCACCCGCTGGGTGAACAGGTAGTCCTCAAGAGCGGCGTCGAGTTCCTCCTGTGTGTCGGCGAACGCGACCTCGCCGAGCGACGCGTCCGTTGCGTCCTCCTTCTCGCTTTCCGACAGCCCGAGACCGATGAGATCGAACTTGATCGGGACTTCGTCCAGGTTCGCGCGCTCCTTGAGATCTTCGAGGTTGCGTCCGCACCCGTCCTCCACGCTGCCAGCGAGCAGCAGGACCTGGCGGTCGCCGGTGAAGCCCTTGAGTGCGTTGATGGCCTGGATTCCCGCGGTGACGACGTTCGACGCGCCGGACGCCTCCAGTGCGGAACTGGCCGACTTGATCGCATCGCTCCGCCCTGACGCGATCGGTACGTCGAAGGAGAGCTGCTCCTCCGCATCGCACTCCTCGACCCCGTACGTGGAGAGGCCGAGCTGTTCTTCGCCGAAGTCGAACAGGTGCTCGGCGACGTTGCCCTGAGCCGCCTCGAGCTTGCTCCCTGCGCCATCGAACGACTCGCCCATCGCCGCAGAGGAGTCGAGCACGATCAGGTAGGCGGGATTCGCCAGGACCACCTGCGCCTGATGGACGAGTGCGCCGGTCGTCAGAAGGCCCCCGGAGACGAGCAACGGCACCGCGATGATCGAGATCCGTCTGGTCGCGTACCGCTTCCAGACCGGCAGCGGATCGCGGATCCAGACGACCAGGGCGACGAGGGAGACGCCGGCAAGGAGTGCCGCGGGGATCTTGAACCAATTCGAGATCGGGAAGATCAGCGTGACGAGCGCGCCGACGATGAACGCGATGATGCCCGTGATCAGTTTCGTGATGTTCGACTCGGCGAGCTCCGCGAGTCGGTTGCGCTTGCCCATGGTGAACCCCTCCCAGCAGTCAGGGGTTCGTGTATTCAGGTGTGTGCGCCACTCCCATAGTGTCCGACGCGGACGCGCGGTGTCCAGCCTGCGGCTCAGGCGCTGTCGCGCGGGAGCATCCTGCCCACCGCCGCGACGGCGTCATGCACCTCGGACACCTCGGCGTGCGCCTCCAACCCGACCGCTGACAGCAGGGCGACGGATGCCTCGGCCTGGCGCGCGCTCGTCTCGATCAGCACGACCCCGCCGGCCGCCAGCCAGCGCGGCGCGGCCTCGGCGATCCGACGGTGCAGCGCGAGGCCGTCGGCACCCCCGTCGAGCGCGACGAGCGGCTCGGCCTCGCGCGCCTCGCGCGGCATGTGGGCGACCTCGTCGGTCGGCACGTAGGGCGCGTTCGCGACGAGGCAGTCGACGCGGCCGAGCAGGTCGCGCGGCAGCGGGGCGTCGAGGTCGCCGACCCCGACGAAGCCCTCGAACTCCGCGAGGTTGCGCCGTGCGTAGCCGGCTGCGACCGGGTCGAGGTCCGCGGCGTGCACGCGCACCGCGACCCCCGCATGCTGCAGTTCCGCGGCCGCCGCCGCGGCGATCGCCGCGACCCCGCAGCACAGCTCGACGAGCACCGCCGGACGCCCGGCGACCCCACGGCACGCTGCCGCCGCGAGCTGCGCGAGGAACTCCGACCGCCGCCGCGGCACGAACACGCCCGGCCCCACGGCCATGTGCCGCCCGCGGAACTCCGCCCACCCGAGCAGGTGCTCGAGGGGTTCGCCGTCGACGCGTCGCCGCACGAGTTCCTCGAGCTCGGAGGCATCCGTCGCCGCCTCGACCAGCAGGGCGGCCTCCTCCTCGGCGAACACGCATCCGGCGGCGCGCAGTCGCGCGACGAGCGCTGTCGGCGTGCCGCCCGGCGCGTCGGACGTCGTCACCCGCTCGTGTCGATCACGTCGAAGTGGTTGCCCTCGGTGTCCTCGAGCACGATCCAGTCGGCGCCCGGTGGGTAGCGGTCCCAGTCGATGTGGCGCGCGCCGAGCCCGACGAGGCGGTCGATCTCCGCACGTTGGTCGTCGGCGTAGAGGTCGAAGTGCATGCGCGGCGGCAGGCTCACGCGCGAGCGATCCTGCGAAAGCGCGATCGACGTGCCGGTGTCCGCGCCCGCCCGCGGATCGAGGATCACCCAGTCCTCGCCGGGCTCGCGCCGCGGCACGTAGTCGAGCGCCGCGCACCAGAACGCCATCGCGCGCCGCAGGTCGTCGACTCCGAGCACGACGGTCCCGATGGTCAGCATGCGGTCACCCTACGCGCGGTCGGTCGACCGGACAACGACCTGCTCGCCGGCCCGCCGGGCGTCCTGCGCGGCGATCCACGCGGCGACCTCGGTGCGCCGGGCCATGCCGAGCTTGGCGAGGATGTGCTCGACGTGCGTCGACACCGTGCTCGGCGAGATCACCAGGGTGCGCGCGATCTCGCGGTTCGTCGCGCCGGTGCCGACCAGGCGCGCGACGTCGACCTCGCGCGCGCTGAGCGGGCCGATGCCGCCCGCGGGGGCATCCGTCGCCGCCTCCGATGCCAGGCGCTCGAGCAGCGGGCTGCCGGCCTTCCGTGCCCACTGCAGGGCGGATGCCGCGTGCGCGGCCGCCTCCGCCGGCCTGCGCGTGCGCGCGCAGGCGTGCGCCAGGTCGACCTCCGCCTGCACGCCCTCCCAGCAGCGGTCGCGTTGGCGCCACCCCGCGGCGGCCCGCTCCAGCAGCTCGCGCGCCCGGCCGGTGCGTCCCTCCGCGAGCAGCAGCACGCCGTCGGCGTGGTCGAGCACGGGCAGGGTGCCCGGAATGCTGCGCCGGCGCACGAGGTCGCCCGTCTCCTCGACCCACGCGCGAGCGACGGCACGATCGCCGAGCCGGGCCCGCAGCCCCGTGAGCACGTGCGGGAAGAGGTACGCGGCGTCGGCCACCTCGCGCGACGCGGCCAGCGCCTCACCGGTGCGGCGGCGCGCCTCGTCGGCGCGGCCGTCGTGCAGGGCGACCTCGGCGAGGCCCCAGAGCGCGGGGGAGAGCCGCTGGAGCTCGCCCATCCGCTCGCCGATCTCGCGCGCCTCGTCGAGGTGCGTCGTCGCGTGCGCGAACCGCGCGCGCCCGAGTTCGAGGTAGCCGAGCACGTGCAGCGCCGTGACGCGCGTCGTGATGCCGCCCTGCCCGTCGGCGAGCACCCGTCGCGCGGCCGTGTCGGCACCGGCCCAGTCGCCGGTCGCCCAGCGCACGTGGGCCTCGTGGGCAGCCAGGTAGTGGTGGTCGTTCCAGCGCTCCGTGCGGGCGGTGTAGTCGACGCCCGCCGCGATGCGGTCCGCGGCGCGCGCGTACTCGACGAGCACCGACGCCGACGAGCCCACCATGCGGAACCCGCGGGACGCCTCGGCCTCCTGCCCGTCGGCGGCGGCCTCCGCGAGTGCCTGCTCGAGCAGCGCCCAGCCCTCGTCCATGCGCCCCGCGAACACGAGATCGCTGCCGAGGGTGGTCGCGATGTTGCGTCGCAGGGCCGGCGCCTCACCGTCGGCGAGACCGGAGCGCGCCGACTCCGCGTAGGCGATGGACTCGTCCAGCCGGCGGTCGAGCATCGTAGCGGCCGCGAGCGACGCGAGCAGGCCGGCGCGCACCTCGGCCGGCACGTCCGCCCGTCCGTCCAGCCGCGCGAGGGCGTCCTCGGCGAGTGCGCGCCTGGTCTCGAGGTCGTCGCCGAGGAGGTGCCGCGCCGCGACGAGGGCGGGTACCAGGCGTGCCGCGGACACCTCGTCGCCCGCGTCGCGGTGCAGCGCCACCGCGCTGCGCAGCTGTGCGGCGGCGGCCGCATTGTCGTCGATCGCGGCGAGCTCCGCCGCGAGGCGCGCACGCAGCGCCGCCCGTTCGCCCGTCGGCGCCGACGACGACATCGTGCGCTCCGCCCGCCGGTAGAGGTCGACGGCCTCGCGGTGCGCGGAGACCCGCACGGCGTCGGCCGCCGCGGCCAGGGCGTGCCGGTGCGCCTCGGCGGCGCGGCCCGCGTGCTCGAACTGGTCGGACACGAGCGCGTCGGAGAATCCCGCCGCGACGGCGGCGTCGGCGACCGCGCCGTGCAGGCGGCGCCGGTGCAGGGGAGGGATGGCGCCGTACACCGCGTCGCGGATGAGCGCGTGCCGGAAGTCGAACCGCCGCCCGTCGGTACCCGGCACCACCAGCAGCGCCGTGCGGAGCGCGAGGATCGCATCGTCGACGGCATCGTGGTCGCGGTCGGTCGCGGCCGCCAGCAGGTCGACGTCGAACGAACGCCCGACCACGGCGGCGACCTCGAGCAGGTCGCGCGCGCCGGGGTCGAGGCACTCGACCCGCACGAGCACCGCATCGCCGACGGTGTCGGGCACGGCGTCGTCGCCGTCCCCGTCGGCCGAGGCGGCGAGCAGTTCCTCCACGTGCAGCGGGATGCCGTCGCCACGCTGGGCGAGCCGGCGCACGGTCTCGGTCGAGGCCACGCGTCCGGTGATCGACTCGATCATCGCGCGCGTGCCGTCCGGGTCGAGTCGCGCCAGTCGGGCCTCCTCGGCGGCGCGCCGGGCGACCAGCCGGCCACGCCAGGCGCGCAGCGACGAGCGGGGGTACAGCTCGTCGCTGCGATACGTGGCGATGACCATGGCCCCCGGCGGCACGCCGTCGACCACGCGCTCGAGCACGTCGAGGCTGAGGTCGTCGGCCCAGTGCAGGTCCTCGATCGCGAGCACGGCAGGAGCCGGGCGGAGCAGCTCGAGGCAGGTGGCGGCGAGGTCGCCGACGAGGATGCGACGACGGCGCGCGGCATCCGCGCCGCTCGCGTCCGGCTCGCCGGCGAGCAGCCCGCGCAGGCGTCGACCCGCCGCGTGGGCCCGCACCGAGCGGGCGGCGGTGTCCTCTGCGGCGGTGTCCTCCGCACCGGCGTCCTCCGCGCCGATCCGCTCGGCGAGGAGCGCCTCCGCGAGGGCGAGCAGCAGGCTCCCCGCGACCTCGGAGTCGCGCGGGTACGCTCCCGCCGCGTGGAGCGCCGTGCCGTGCGGCAGCCGCTCGCCGATCTCGCCCAGCAACCGGGTCTTGCCGATGCCCGCCTCTCCGGCCAGGAGCAGCACCTCGCCGCGTTCGCGGGATGCGGCCAGGCGCCGCTCCGCGAGGGCGAGAAGGTCGGCCCTGCCGACCAGCAGCGGGCAGACCCGGGACGGGGCGTCCGGCATCGACGGGTCCGCGGGCGGCATGCGGCCAGTGTATTGACCCTGCGGGACGCGACCGACCGCCGCCGGCCGGCTCCGGGACATGATCGGTCGCACGACCGATGCCCGGCGCGGGCGCGACCGCCATCGTGGAGGTCCTACGGAAGGAGCCAGCGATGGCACAGTTCATGGATGTCCACGAGGGATTCGTCGGCGTGACGACGGACCAGCTCTCGGCGGCGCACGACGCCGACCTCGCGATCGAGTCGGAGGAGGGCGTGCACTTCGAGCACGCGTGGATCGACTCGGCCAGCGGCAAGGTGTGGTGCCTGTCGACCGGCCCCTCGAAGGAGGCGGTCATGCGCGTCCACGAGCGCGCCGGTCACCCGACGGCCGAGGTCTACGAGCTCACCGGCGAGGTCTGAGCGCGCGGTGCCCGGGCGGAACGGGACCCGAACCCGGTCCGCCCGGGCACGCGTCGGCGGCGCGGTTCAGAACACGTCGGGGCTGGGCGTCGATGCCTGGCGGATCGACACGTCGGCGTGGCGGTCGAACCGGTAGCCGACGCCGCGGACCGTGCGCACGATGTCCTCGTAGTGGGCGAGCTTCGAGCGCAGCCGCCGCACGTGCACGTCGATGGTGCGCTCGTTCGGCGCGTCGTCGGCGTCGCCCCAGAGCCCGTCGATGAGCTCGTGGCGGTCGATCGTGCGACCCTCGCGGAGCACGAGGTACTGCAGGAGCTCGAACTCCTTGTAGGTGAGGCCGGCGGGATCGCCGTCGAGCAGCACGCGCTTGCGCGAGATGTCGATGATGACCCCGTCGGGGTGCCGGTCGGCGTCGGGCTCGTCGCCGCGCTGCTGGGCGAGTGCGGTCGGCTCCTGGAGCGCGAGGCGCACGACGTCGACGTCGCGGCCGCCGGCGCCCTCGGGGGCCAGCGCGACCGCGGCGTACGTCTCGGCCGACGGTGCCAGCTCGGCGGTCAGGCGGCGCAGCTCGGCGACGATGGCGTGCAGGCTCGTGCCGTCTGCGGCGGCCTTCGCCTCGTCGATGCCGACGTAGAAGACGAAGCCGCGGGCCTCGGAACCCTCGGGCACGGCGCGGATGCGCGGAGCGGGCTCGGCCGCAGGTGCTGCGGCGGGCTGCCGGTCGGCGAGGCGCACCGCGGGGCGGACGACGGGAGCGGGCGAGGAGAGCTGGGCCAGAGACATCGTGGGTTCCTTCGTGATGATGCGGATCGACCCGGCGCGGCGGAGGGCGCTGGAGCGGGTCGGTGTTGCGCGGGCCCCATGGGCGGGGCGGGGCGGACGTGCCGATCGGGCGTGTCCGGGAGCGGCGCCGCCGGGATCTCGGCGGACTGGACTGCTCGACGTGGACCTGGGGTCAGCGGCACATTCGACAGCACATGCGCGCGCGGCCGGGCATCATCATGCCGGCATGCCCGATCGCCTCGATGGAGGTCGGGGTGCGCGTGGTGTCGGTCATGCGGGCAAGTAAAGCGGAGCCGTCGGGAGCGTGTCAATTCGCTTCGGGACGTCCGGCACTCCGCCCGGCGCAGTGGGTGCGCGTGCATCGGCACGGCGTGGGAGGAAGCCCCGTCATTCGACGTAACCGTGAAGAAGATTCGACGAAGCGAGATTCTGCAAAATCTTCAGCGATCGAATCGCGCCCTGCGCCGATCCAGCCGAAGAACCTGCACATCAGGGCCGATCCGCCGCAGGGCGTGCGATCCGCACCGACCCGGAGTTCGAGCTCAGACGGTGCCGTAGAGGCGATCCCCGGCGTCGCCCAGGCCGGGCACGATGAAGCCGTGCTCGTTCAGGTGGTCGTCGAGGGCGCCGAGCACGACGGTGACGTCCCGGCCCTGCATGGCCTCCTCGACGGCGCGCAGGCCCTCGGGCGCGGCGAGGATGCACACGGCCGTCACGTCCTGCGCGCCGCGGGCGAGCAGGTAGTCGATCGCCGCGATGAGCGAGCCCCCGGTCGCGAGCATCGGGTCGAGCACGAAGCACTGCCGGTCGGAGAGGTCGTCGGGCAGTCGCTCGGCGTAGGTCGTCGGCTGGAGGGTCTCCTCGTCGCGCGCCATGCCGAGGAAGCCCACCTCGGCGCTCGGCAGCAGCGTCGTCATGCCGTCGAGCATGCCGAGGCCCGCACGCAGGATCGGCACGATGATGGGTCGCGGCTCGGCGAGGCGCACGCCGGTCGTCGGCGCCACCGGGGTCACGATGTCGACCGGCTCGACGCGCACGTTGCGCGTGCCCTCGTAGGCGAGGAGGGTCATGAGCTCGGAGACCAGCGACCGGAAGACCGGCGACGGCGTGTCCTGGTCGCGGAGCACCGTGAGCTTGTGCGTGATGAGCGGGTGGTCGGCGACGTGGACTCGCATGCCCGCCAGTCTAGGCCGCGCCGCCCCGCGCGCGCATGCCGCGGATAGGCTCGGGAGCGACCCGGAACGTGAGGGGGAGCGGATGCCGCACGACGCGCGCCACGAGGCGTGGATGCGCCGCGCGCTCGCCGAGGCCGCGGCCGCCCCCGGGCTGTCGGGCGACGTGCCGGTGGGGGCCGTCGTGGTGGCCGCCGACGGCCGCGTGATCGCCGCCGCCCGCAACGAGCGCGAGGCGGTCGGCGACCCCACCGCCCACGCCGAGGTGCTGGCGATCCGCCGGGCCGCCGAGGCCACGGGCGACTGGCACCTGACGGGCTGCACCCTGGTGGTCACGCTCGAGCCGTGCGTCATGTGCGCGGGGGCGATCGTCTCCGCGCGCGTGCCCACCGTCGTGTTCGGCGCCTGGGACGACAAGGCGGGCGCCGCGGGCTCGCTCTACGACGTGCTGCGCGACCGCCGCCTGAACCACCGCGCGGAGGTCTTCGCGGGCGTGCTCGAGGCCGAGTCGGCGGCGCTGCTGCGCGGGTTCTTCGACGACCCGTCCCGTCGCGGCGACCGCTGAGCGGGCCCGGCGACCCGCGGGTCAGGCCGCGGTGCTGCGCGCCGGCTGCTCGATGCCGTCGAGGTACGCCTCGAGCAGGGCGGCGGATGCCTCCTGCATCCGCTCGCCGTACCGGCCGCGCTCCTCGCGCAGCCGCCCGACGCTGAGCCCGTACCCGGGCAGGTCGTCGCCCCAGAGCGCGATCCAGTCCTCGTGGATCTGCTCGGTGACCTCGGGGTGGAACTGCACGGCGAGCAGCCAGTCGCCGCGGCCGAACGCCTGGTTCGGGTACTGCGCCGAACCGGCGAGCCGCGTCACCCCGTCGGGCAGGTCGAACGAGTCGTGGTGCCACTGCACGACGGGCACGCCGGAGACGTGGCGCACGGGCGAGCGCGCACCCGCGGGGGTCGGCACGACGTCGATCCAGCCGACCTCGGGCGCCGGTCCGGTGTAGACCCGGGCGCCGAGCGCACGTGCGAGCAGCTGCGCACCGAGGCAGACCCCGAGCACGGGGGCCTCGGCGGCGATGCGCGCGCGCAGCAGTTCGAGCTCGTCGGCGAGGTACGGGTACCGGCCGAGGTCGGTCGCCGACTCGTCGCCGCCCAGCACGAGCACGAGGTCGTGCGCGAGCGGCTCGACGGCCGGGACCTCGCCGGCGGGGGCGTCGGCGAACACGATGCGGTACCCGCGGCGTTCGAGCACGGGCCCGAGGTTGCCGAGCCCGATGGCCGTGTCGTGGCGCACGACGAGCACCGTGCGCACGGGCGTCAGTCCAGCCCCTTGATGACGATCACGTCGGTCGCCGGCGTGGCCTTCGGGTCGATCCACACGTCGGGCTCGAAGTAGAGCACGCGCGCCACCGGCACCGCCTCGCGCACGCGCCGCTCGATCGCGTTCGTCGCCACTGCGACCTCGAGCAGCCGCTGGTCGGCGCGGAACGCGACCTTCGCCGCCACCATCAGCTCGTCGGGCCCGAGGTAGAGCGTCTTCATGTGGATGATCCGCTCGATCTCGCCGCCCGCGAGGATCGCCTGCTCGATCGCGCGCACGTCGGAGGGGTTCGCGCCCTCGCCCACCAGCAGGCTCTTGGTCTCGATGCCGAGCACGATCGCGACGACGATGAGCAGCGTGCCGATGCACAGGGTGCCGATCGCGTCCCAGACGCCGTCGCCCGTGATGACGGTGAGCCCGACGCCGATGAACGCCAGCACCAGGCCGATGAGCGCGGCGACGTCCTCGAGCAGCACCACGGGCAGCTCGGGCGCCTTCGCCCGGCGCACGAACTGGAACCACGACCGGTCGCCACGGGTCTTGTTCGACTCGATGATCGCGGTGCGCAGCGAGAAGCCCTCGAGCACCATGGCGATCGCGAGCACCAGCAGCGGCAGCCACCAGACCTCGAGCGGGTGCGGGTCTGCGAGCTTCTCGATGCCCTCGTAGATGGAGAACACGCCGCCGACGGAGAACAGGATGATCGCGACGACGAAGGCGTACACGTAGCGCTCGCGGCCGTAGCCGAACGGATGCTCCTGGTCGGCCTCGCGCTTGGCCTGCCGCCCGCCCCAGATGAGCAGGAGCTGGTTGCCCGAGTCCGCGAGCGAGTGCACGCCCTCCGCGAGCATCGACGACGAGCCGGAGAAGAACCACGCGACGAACTTGGTGATCGCGATGCCGAGGTTCGCGAGGAAGGCCGCGATGATGGCTCTGGTTCCGCCGGACGCACTCATGGGGCAATCCTAGGATGGAGCCGTGACCACCTCCGTCGTTCTGCCCACAATCGCATTCCTGGGCGCGGGCTCGATGGCGCGCGCCGTCCTCGCCGGCCTGCTGCAGCCCGGCGTGGAGGTCGAGGGCGGGGTGCGGGCGACCAACCGCAGCGCGGCCCGGGCCGCCGAGCTCGACGAGCACGAGACGGTCACGTCGTATGCGACCGAGACGGATGCGGCCGCCAACCGCACCGCGGTGGCGGGCGCGCGCATCGTGGTCGTCGCGGTCAAGCCCGGCATGGTGCCCGACCTCCTCGACGAGATCGCGGACGCCCTCGAGCCGGGCGCGCTCGTGGTCAGCGTGGCCGCGGGCGTCACGATCGCCACGTTCGAGGCGCACCTGCCCGAGCACGTGCGCGTGATCCGCTCGATGCCGAACACCCCCGCGGTGGTCGGTCGGGCGGTGACCGGGCTCTCGGCCGGCACGCGCTCCACCGACGAGGACCTCGAGCTGGCCGTGTCCCTGTTCGAGACCGTCGGCCGGGTGCTGGTGGTTCCGGAGTCGCAGCTCGACGCGCTGTCGACGATCTCCGGCTCCGGCCCCGCCTACGTCTTCTACCTGATCGAGCAGCTCACCGCGACGGCGATCGCGAAGGGCTTCACCCCCGAGCAGGCCGCGCTCATGGTGGAGGGCACGTTCCGCGGTGCGAGCGAGCTGCTCGCGGCATCCGACGACCCGCCCGCGGAGCTCCGCCGGCGGGTCACCAGCCCGAACGGCACCACCGAGCGCGCCATCGCCGTGCTCGAGGCATCCGGCCTCCAGGACGTGTTCGACCGCGCCACCGACGCGGCGCTCGCGCGCGCCCGGGAACTCGCCGCCGGCGCCTGAACCGCGCGCGGGACGCGGCGGTCGCGCGACGCCAGCGCCGCGCTACTCGAGTGGGGCGCTACTCGAGTGCGGCGAACTTCTCGATGTCGCCCTCGGTGCCCGACACGATGATGAGGTCGTGGTTCGAGACCACCGTCTGCTCGGTCGCGTAGGTGAACGGCTTGCCCGGGCTCTTCACGCCGACGACGGTGACGTTGTGCTTGGTGCGCACGCCCGACTCGGTGAGGTTCTTGCCGCGGATCGGCCGGGGCGGGTACATCTTCACGAGCGCGAAGTCGTCGTCGAACTCGATGAAGTCGAGCATGCGGCCGCTCACGAGGTGCGCGGTGCGCTCACCGGCCTCGGCCTCGGGGTAGATGACGTGGTTCGCGCCGATGCGCTCGAGGATCTTGCCGTGCGACTGGCTGATCGCCTTCGCCCAGATCTGGGGGATCTTGAGGTCGACCAGGTTGGCGGTGATGAGCACGGACGCCTCCACCGACGAGCCCACCGCGCAGACGGCGATCGAGAAGTCCTGCGCGCCGATCTGCCGCAGCGCGTCGATCGACTTGGCGTCGGCGACGACGGCGTGGGTGACGCGCTCCGACCACTTCTGCACGAGCGACTCGCTCGCGTCGATGGCGAGCACCTCGCGGCCGAGGCGGTCGAGCTGCCCGGCGGTCGCGGCGCCGAACCGGCCGAGGCCGATCACGAGCACCGGTGCGTCGTGTCTGATGCGGTCAACCAACGATGGGCCTCTCTTCCGGCCGCCTGAACAACTGCCTGCGCTGGCTCGCGGCGAGGGCCGCGGCCAGCGTCACTGTACCAACGCGACCGGCCCACATCGTGGCCGACAGGATGTACTTCACCGAATCGGGGGACCTCGCGGGCAGGTCGGTGCTGAGTCCGCAGGTCGCGAACGCCGAGATCGTGTCGAACAGCACGACGTCCAGCGGCTCCTTGGTGATGTGCAGCACCGCGATCGCGGCGGTCGCGACGATCGTCGCGCCCCACAGCACGACGCTCACCGAGAGGCGGAGCACGTCGTTCGGGATGCGGCGCTCGAAGACGTTCATCGACTGGTCGCCGCGCGCCTCCGCGAACGCCGCGAGGAAGAGCACCGCGAGCGTGGTGACCTTGATGCCGCCGGCGGTCGACGCCGAGCCGCCGCCGACGAACATGAGCATGTCCATGCCGAGCAGGGTCGACCCGTTCATCTGCGCCACGTCGACGGTCGAGAAGCCGCCCGACCTCGTCATCATCGACAGGAACGTCGCGGTGATGGGGCGGAACCACGGATCCTGGGAGCCGAGCGTCGGCTGGTGGTTCCACTCCAGGGTGCCGATGAACGCCGCGCCCACGACCAGCAGTCCGAGGGTGGTGACCAGGGTGAGCTTCACGTGCACCGACAGTCGTGCGCGGAAGCGCGCCTTGCGGGCGAGGGCGAAGATCACGGGGAAGCCGACGCTGCCGAGGAGGACGCCGAAGCCGATGACCGTCAGCATCCACACGTCCTCGGCGAACGGCGCCATGCCCTCGACCGTCGGCACGAAGCCCGTGTTGGTGAAGGCCGACGCCGCGAAGTAGAAGCCCTTCCAGATCGCCGGCCACGGCTCCCAGCCGAGGATCAGCAGGTGCGGCACGATCAGGGCGGTGAGCACGAGCTCGATCGCCAGCACGCTCACGGCGACCGTGGTGAGCAGCCCGCCGATCTCCCCGAGCCGCACGGCCTGGCTCTCCGCGATGGGACCGGCGTGGGTGCGCATCGGGTTCGTGTCGCTGGCCGCGATGAGCTTCTGGCGCAGGCCGAGCCGGCGCGACACGACGAGGCCGAGGATCGACGCGAGCGTCAGCACGCCGATGCCGCCGACCTGGAGGCCGAGCAGGATGGCCACATTGCCGAACGTCGACCAGTGCGTCGCCATGTCGACCGTGACCAGGCCGGTCACGCAGATGGCGCTGACCGCCGTGAAGAGCGCGTCGGCGAGCGGGGTGGCCGAGCGGTCGGCGGCGGAGATCGGCAGGGCGAGCACCGCGGTGAGGATGAGGATCAGCGCCGTGAAGATGAGGATGGCGAATCGCGCGGGCGAGCTCTCCGCGAGTCCCGAGGCGAAGTTGCGCGCGCGGCGCAGGCCCGTGGCGCGCTCCCCGACCTCCGTGCGCATCATGTCCTTCCGCGTATCCGCGTCGAGGCCGAACCCCCCGGCGGCCTCACCGGTGAGTCATGGTACTCCTGAACGGGAATGACTAGCCTTGACCCATGGCGGACATCTTCGACGTGGTGGCGGATTCGACCAGGCGAGAGATTCTCGGCGTGCTCCGTGAACGGGCCGAGACCGCGGGAGACGGGGTCGGCGAGCTCAGCGTCTCCGACATCGTCGCCGCGCTCGGACTCAGCCAGCCGACGGTCTCCAAGCACCTGAAGGTGCTGCGCGAGGCAGGTCTGGTGCTGGTGCGCGAGGAGGGCCAGCACCGCTACTACCACCTCGTCGCCGAGCCGCTGGAGGCGATCGAAGACTGGCTCTACCCCTTCGTGTCGGGCGAGGACGCGGGTCGCGTGGCCGAACTGGCGGTCGAGACCCTGCGCACCGAGCAGCGCGCGTTCGCCGAGGCGCTCGGCAAGGCGTGGGCTGAGACCGCCCACCAGGTCACGTCGACGACGCAGCGCGCCAGCACCGCCGTGAAGGGCGCCACGCAGAAGCTCAAGTCCTGAGGGAGACGATCGGCGATGTCGGGTGGACTGGCGGACGTGCGGTTCCTCACCGTGGCGGAGGTCGCTGCCATCATGCGAGTGTCGCGCATGACCGTATACCGCCTGGTGCATGCGGGTGAGCTGCCGGCGATCCGGTTCGGGCGGTCGTTCCGCGTACCGGAGTCCGCGGTCGTCGACGCGGTGCACCACGGCGTCGCCGACCGCGCCTGAGCGCCCGTCTCGGGCGGAATCGGCTAGACTATCCCGAGGCATCTCGCCCGAGGCCGCGGCACGCCCGGCCGACCCCGAACGTTCTGTGAGGTAATCCGTGGGTTCTGTGATCAAGAAGCGTCGCAAGCGCATGGCGAAGAAGAAGCACCGCAAGCTCCTTCGCAAGACGCGCCACCAGCGCCGCAACAAGAAGTAGTCGCCCGCGACTGCGCCCGAGCCCCGAGCCGAACGGCCCGGGGCTTCGTGCTGTCTAAGGTGGGTTCCATGAGCACCGACGCGCCCGCCACGGGCATCCGCATCACCCTGCTGGGCAAGCCCGGCTGCCACCTCTGCGACGACGCGCGCGAGGTCGTGCAGGCGGTGCGCGACGAGGTCGCGGCACTGCCCGACGGGCCGGCCCTCGCCTACGAGGAGTCGTCCATCCTTGACGACGAGGCGCTCCGCGAGCGGTACTGGGAGCAGATCCCGGTGCTCCTCATCGACGGCGAGGAGCACGCGCACTGGCGCGTCGACCCGGTGCGGCTGAAGGCCGCCCTGCTCGAGCGCGCGTAGCCGGGCGTCCGGGTCGCCGCGGGGGAACGCGACGAGGGGCGGTGCCGACGTCGGCACCGCCCCTCGTGGTTCGCGCGGCCGGGTCAGGCCACGTTGTTCGAATCCGGCTTGAGGGCCTTCTCCTTGAGGAGCGCGAACTCGGCGTCGGAGATGGTGCCGGCCTCGTGCAGCGCCTTCGCCTTCGCGATCTCGTCCGCGGCGCTCGTCGGCGTCACGACCTGGCGGATGTAGGACTCCTGCGCGTCCTGCGCGGCCTTGACCTGCGCGGCCTGCCGCTTCGCCATGCTCGGGCCGCGGGCGATCAGGTAGACGAGCGCGGTGAGGAGGGGAACGAAGATCAGGAAGATGATCCAGAGGGCCTTCCACCAGCCGCTGAGCTCGTGGTCGCGGAAGATGTCGACCAGGATGGTGAAGAGCACCATCAGGTAGGCGATCCAGATGAAGATCACGAACGACACCCAGATGATGTCCCAGAACGATTCCCAGAAGCTCATTACGAACCTTTCACGGAGTATGCGTCGGGGGTGGGGTCCCCCGCCCAGACCCGACCGTAGCGCGGTTGGCGGCGCCGCGTCTACGACCGCGGGGCGGTGTCGTCGGATGCATCGCCCGGCGGTTCCGCCGCGTCCTGATGCGGATCCGCCGTGGTCGCCGGCTCGCGTGACTCCTCGCGGTACCGGCGGGCGAAGTAGCCCGCGATCGGCACGTCCGTCGAGGAGTGCGCGACGATCGAGATGACGATGGCGACGACGATGATGTGGAACATCGCGTCGGCGTCGGGCGCGCCCGACTGCAGCACCAGGATGCCGTAGAGCACCGACGCGAACCCCTTGGGCCCGAACCACGCGGCGGTGAGCCGCTCCTGCCACGGCATGCCGCTGCCGATGAGCGAGACCTCGACGGCGACCGGCCGCGCGACGATCAGCAGGAGGATCGCGAACACGTACCCGCCGAGCGGCACGTCCGCGAGGAACGCGGGCGAGATGAGCGCGCCGAACATGAGCACCGCGAGCAGCTTGATGAGCTCGGTGAACTGCTCGCCGAACTCGCGGTACGCCTCGCGCATCTCGGGTGCGGCGGTGGCGATCGTGATGCCCGCGGCGAAGGCGGCGAGGTAGAGGTTCGCGTGGGTGAGCTCGCAGATGCCCAGCACCAGCAGCCCGACCGCGACCGGCGTGAGCGATGCGTAGAGCGGGGTGCGCGAGAACATCCGCCGGCGCACGAGCCAGCTGACGACGAGCGGCACGACGATGCCCACGACGATGCCGAGCGAGAGCTCCTCGAGGAGCTGGAGCGGCTCGGCGTCGGGCCCGCCGACCGCGGCGATGAGGAACAGCACGACCGGCAGCGCGAGGCCGTCGTTCAGCCCGGACTCCACGCCGAGCAGGTGCCGCACCCGGTACGGGATCTCGCCGCGCCCGACGATCGCCGACGCGAACACCGGGTCGGTCGGCGCGAGCACCGCGGCGACGAGCAGCGCCTGCGTCCAGTCCAGGCCGACCAGCCAGACGCCGAGCAGCGCCGAGATGACGAAGGTCAGGGGCATCCCGAGCAGCAGCGCACGACCCGGCAGCCGCCACGCCTCGCGCAGCTCGCGGAGGCCGACCTGCTGGCCGTCGGTGAACAGCACGACGAACAGCGCGAGGGAGGAGATGATCTCCACGGTCGGGTCGTCCGTGTCGAAGTGCACGAACCCGGCCATGCCGTCGCCGACCAGGAACCCCGCGACGAGGAACAGCACGGTCGTCGACAGCACGGTGCGGTGCGCGAGTCCCGAGATCAGGATCGCGACCAGCAGGACGACGGCGAAGACGAGGAGGAGTTCCACCCTCGCTACTCTGCCGGAGCGGCGGCGGTCGTGTCGATGGCGCGCGCGTCGCGACCCGCGAGCGGATGCCGCCTCAGCCCGCCGGTTCCTCCTCGACCCGCATCTCGGGCAGGCGCGCGACGAGCAGCCAGCCGGGGAGGATCAGCACGCACAGCATGGGCAGCAGGGCGATGTCGCCGACGACCACGATCGCGATGAACAGCGACAGCCAGCCGTCGCGCACCACCACGAGGCAGACGCCGAGCACGGCCGCGGCCATCGCGACCGGCAGCGGGATCGCGGGCACGAGCGCGACCGCGAGGATGCCGATCGCGCCGCCGATGAAGATGGTCGGGAAGATGCGTCCGCCGCGGAATCCCGCTGCGGCGGCGATGAGCAGCGCGACGATCTTGACGAGCACGATGCCCGCGAGTTGCCAGCCGTCGTATTCGGCGGCGTCCTTCGTGAGCTCCTGCAGTTCCTCGAGCCCCTTGAAGAGCGTGATGGGGCCGCCGATCGCGCCGAGCAGCCCGAGGACGAGCCCGCCGATCGTGAGCGGGATGATCGGGTTCCGCAGCGCGTGGAACATGCGGTGCAGTGGCCGCAGGCCGTAGACGAGGGCGAGTCCGGCCGCGATTGCGGCGAGCAGCACGAGCACGCCCCACAGGAAGTCGATCGCCGCCGGCGCATCGTACGAGGGCGTGCCGGCCGAGAGCCCGTAGGAGCCGAGGAAGTGCATCGTGATCGATCCGGCGGCCGCGGCCATGAGCGGTGCGAACATGCGGTCCCACAGCGGGCGCTTCGAGGGCACCGCGATCGCGACGCTCGTGACCAGCAGCGCCGCGCCGACCGGCGAGCCGAACAGCGCGCCCACGGTGCCGGCGACGACGATCACGGTGAGCGGTCCGATGGGCAGCTGCGGCAGGAACCGCTTGGCCGCCCAGGCCGCGAGCGCGATGTTGATGGCGAGGGTCGGCCCCTCGGGGCCGAGGCTCACGCCCATCGACAGCGTGATGATCGCCGCGAGGGCCACTCCGGGAACCGCGGACATCGCCATCGGCGACGGGAACAGCGACTCGGCCGCCGGGTCCTCTCCGCCGTGCCCCGGCATGAAGCGCACGATCAGCCCGGTGAGCAGGCCGGCGAGCGTGAGCACGCCGATGATCCAGAGCGGATCGTCGCCCGAGACGCCCGCCCAGCCGGGCACGAGGTCCCAGAAGAACCGGTCGACCCACTCGGAGACGAGGTCGAGGGCCGCCAGTACCAGCGCGGAGCCGATGCCGATGACGATCGCCGGGATCGACAGCTGCAGCAGCAGCTTCGGGTCGGACCTCCCGGTACCGTCGGGCACCTCGGCAGCCGCCGTCTCCTCGGCCATGCGTCCTCCCCGCAGGTTCGCCCTCGGGGGTCAGACTAGCGGCTAGGGCAGCAGGCGCGTCGGGCCGCGGAAGAGGTAGGTGACCTCGCGGATCGACGCCTCGTGCAGCATGAGCATCAGCACGCGCGCGAGCCCCATGCCGAACCCGCCGTGGGTCGGGGCGCCGTAGCGGAAGAAGTCGAGGTAGAACTCGAGCTCCTCGGGCTCGAGGCCCTTCTCCTTCGCCTGGGCGACGAGCACGTCGACGCGGTGCTCGCGCTGGGCGCCGGTCGAGATCTCCACGCCGTTGAACAGCAGGTCGTAGCTGTTCGTGAGCGTCGGGTCGCCCTCGTGGCGCATGTGGTAGAACGGCCGGATGTTCGAGGCGTAGTCGGTGAGGAACACGAACTCGTGGCCGAACTCCTCCTTCACGTACGCCGCGATCTGCCGCTCGCCCTCGGGGTCCATGTCCTCGTCCTCGCGGGGCACGACGTACCCGCGCTCGGCGACGATCTCCTTGGCGCGCGCGAGCGGGATGCGCGGGAACGGCGTGGCCGGCACCGTGACCTCGACGTCGAACAGCTCGGCGATCTCGTCGCCGTGGCGCTCCTTGACCGCGCTGAACCCGGCGACGAGGAGCTCCTCGTGCATCTGCATCACGTCTTCGTGCGAGTCGATCCAGCTCATCTCGGCGTCGACCGAGGTGAACTCGGTGGCGTGCCGCGAGGTGAACGAGGGGTCGGCGCGGAAGGCGGGGCCGACCTCGAAGACCTTGCCGAAGCCGGCGACCTGCGCCATCTGCTTGAAGAACTGCGGGCTCTGCGCCAGGTACGCCTTGCCGTCGAAGTACTCGATCTCGAACAGCTCGGCGCGCGACTCCGAGGCGGAGGCCATGAGCTTCGGGGTCTGGATCTCGACGAAGCCGCGCTCGACCCAGTAGCTGCGCCAGGCGTGCAGCAGCGTCGTCTGGATCTTGAAGATGAGGGCCTGCTTCGGGTTGCGCAGGTCGAGGAAGCGCCAGTCGAGGCGCTTGTCGAGGCTCGAGTCGGCGGCGATCGGCGTCTCGGGCAGCGCCTCGGTGACGACCTCGAGCGTGCCGATCTTCACCTCGAGCCCGCCGAGCTTGACGCGCTCGTCGTGCTTCAGGTCGCCGGTCACGGTCACGAACGAGCCGTGGGCGAGCGCCGAGATCTGCTCGGTGATGGCCAGGCGGGCGGATGCCTCGGGCGCGGCGTCCTCCGCGAGCTCGCGCACGGCCGGGTTCACGAGCTGCACGGCACCCGACTCGTCGCGCAGGATGACGAACTGCACCTTCTTCTGGTCGCGGACGGTCTCGACCCATCCGGAGACGCTGACGGGGCCGTCCTCGAGGGCGGCGAGGTGCTTGACGAGGGTGCGGGTGCTCACGGCCGACCATCCTACCCGCGCGCGCCTGTGCGCCGAACGGGTGCGCCCGCCGCCTGCTGCCCGCGCATTCTCGGCGTTCTCATGGGAACGCGCTGCCTAGACTGGGTGCCGTGCCGGCCGACCAGATCCATCTCGTGCGCCACGGCGAGGTCTTCAACCCCCAGGGCGTGCTCTACGGCCGTCTCCCCGGCTACGGCCTCTCGTCGCTGGGCCGCCAGATGGCGCAGGCCGCCGCCGACGACCTCCTCGCCCGCGGACGCACGACGACCGCCCTCTACGCGTCCCCACTCCAGCGCACCCAGCAGTCGGCGGAGCCGATCTCGGCGGCGTTCGGCCTGGAGCCCGTGCTCGAGGAGCGCGTGATCGAGCCCGCCAACCGCTTCGAGGGCAAGCGCATGACGGGCGCGGGCGGTGCGCTGCGCGACGTGCGCAACTGGCCGTTCCTCGTCAACCCGTGGGAGCCGAGCTGGGGCGAGCCGTTCGGCTCGATCGCCGACCGCATGGTCGCCGCGATGGCCGATGCCGCCGACGCCGCCGAGTCCGGCGACGTCGTCTTCGTCTCCCACCAGCTCCCGATCTGGATGGTGCACCGTCGCGTCACGGGCAGCCGCCTGTCGCACGACCCGCGG
Organism: Agromyces sp. SYSU T00194; assembly: GCF_040496035.1. Classification (NCBI taxonomy): domain Bacteria; kingdom Bacillati; phylum Actinomycetota; class Actinomycetes; order Micrococcales; family Microbacteriaceae; genus Agromyces; species Agromyces chitinivorans. The sequence goes on from NZ_JBEPJZ010000001.1 coordinate 1,511,357, forward strand.
CGCCGCCGGTGCGCGCTGTCGAGCATCACGACGTTCGAGCGTCGGGGCGGCCGCTTCGTCGAGGTCGGCTACCGCGACCCGGCCGCACCGCTGGCCGTCGCCGCGACCGACGTGGGGGCCGTGTGATGCGCCGTCTCGCGGCCGTGGCGCTCGCCGCGGCATCCGTCGTCGTGCTGGCCGGCTGCGGCTCCGACCCGCTCGCGGAGCAGTACCGCGACGGCAGCGGCAAGAACTACATCGCCGGCGACGGCACGATCTCCGAGATCGCGCCCGGCGAGCGCGGCGAGCCGGTCGCGTTCGCGGGCGAGTCGATCGAGGGAGAGCCGGTCTCCTCCGACGACTACGCGGGCGAGGTCGTCATCGTGAACTTCTGGTACGCCGGCTGCGCCCCGTGCCGGGCGGAGGCGCCCGACCTGCAGGCGATCAGCGAGCAGTACGCCGGCGAGGGCGCCAGCGTGCTCGGCGTCAACGTGCGCGACCAGGCGCCGACCGCGGCGAGCTTCGAGTCGGACTACGGCATCACCTACCCGTCGATCGTCGACGCGAACGACGGCGCCGTGCAGCTCGCGTTCGCGGGAGACGTGCCCCCGAACGCGGTGCCGACCACGCTCGTGCTCGACGCGGAGGGCCGCATCGCCGCGCGCATCCTGGGCCAGCTCAACCGGTCGAACCTGCAGACGATCGTCGACGACGTGCTCGACGAGGGCGCCTGACGTGGGCGGCATCGGCGAGGTCGTCCTCAACGGCCAGCTGCTCGTCGCGATCCCGATCGCCGTGGCCGCCGGGCTCGTCTCGTTCCTCTCGCCGTGCGTGCTGCCGCTCGTGCCCGGGTACCTCGGCTACGTCGGCGGGTTCGCGGATGCCTCGGCCGACGCCTCGACCGAGCGCGCCAACCGTCGCCGGCTCGTGCTCGGCGTGCTCCTGTTCATCGCCGGGTTCACGCTCGTGTTCCTCCTCTTCAACGCCGTCGCGGGTGCGTTCGGCGTGTGGTTGAAGGTCTGGTCCGACCTGATCATCCGCATCGCGGGGGTGGTGCTGATCGTCATGGGGCTCGTCTTCATCGGGCAGTTCACGTTCCTGCAGCGCACGTTGCGCCCGTCGTGGCGACCCGCGACCGGACTCGCCGGGGCACCGCTGCTCGGCATCGTGTTCGGCCTCGGCTGGACGCCCTGCATCGGCCCGACCCTCGCCGTCGTGCTGACGCTGAGCGCAGACTCCGCGTCGGTCGGGCGGGGCGCACTGCTCGGGCTCGCCTACTGCATCGGCCTCGGCATCCCGTTCCTGCTCGTGGCACTCGGCTTCGGCTGGGTGACCGGGTCGCTGGCGTTCCTGCGCCGGCACATCCGGGTCGTGAACATCATCGGAGGGGCGCTGCTGATCGTGATCGGCCTGCTCATGGTCACCGGCGTCTGGAACGCGTGGATGTACGACCTCCAGGCGGTGATCACCGGCTATGACCTCCCGATCTGACGACGTGCGCGGCGGGGGAGCCGCGACCGACGCGCCCGACGTGGCGCGGCCCAGCGACCACGTCGACCAGCCCGCGCCCCGCCCCGGGGCATCCGTCACCCAGCCCCGCCTGGGGCCCGTCGGCTGGCTGCGCTTCGCCTGGCGCCAGCTCACGAGCATGCGCACCGCGCTGCTGCTCCTGCTGCTGCTCGCGATCGCCGCGGTGCCCGGCTCGCTCGTGCCGCAGCGCTCGAGCGATCCGAACGGCGTCACCCAGTACTTCGTCGAGAACCCCGACCTCGCGCCCGTGCTCGATTCGTTCCAGATGTTCGACGTCTACTCGTCGGTCTGGTTCTCGGCCATCTACCTGCTGCTGTTCACGTCGCTCATCGGCTGCGTGATCCCGCGCACGAAGCACCACCTCGACGCGCTGCGCGCCCGCCCGCCGAAGACCCCGGTGCGGCTGTCGCGCCTCGCCGGTTTCACCGAGCGCCGGGCGTCGGGCACCGCGGCCGACGCGGTCGATGCGGCCGAGCGGATGCTGCGCCAGTCGGGCTACCGGGTCGAGCGGTACGACGCTGGCCCCGTCGCATCCGTCTCCGCCGAGCGCGGGTACCTGCGCGAGACGGGCAACCTGGTGTTCCACTCGGCCCTCGTCGGCATCCTCGTGACGGTGGCCGTCGGCGGCGGGTTCGGATTCGCCGGCCAGCGCGTGCTCGTCGAGGGGCAGTCGTTCGTGAACACGCTCGCCTCGTACGACTCGTTCAACCCGGGACGCTTCTTCGACGACACGACCCTCGACCCGTACCGCCTCGGGCTCGACGACCTCGAGGCCGTGTACGAGACCGAGAACGTCGACGCGCTCGGGCAGCCGATCGACTTCACCGCGTCGGTGAGCGTGCAGGCCCGCGACGGCGAGCCCGAGACCGGCGAGGTGAAGGTCAACGCGCCGCTGCGCGCGCACGGCACCGACATCTACCTGCTCGGCAACGGCTACGCGCCGACCATCACGGTGCGCGACGCCGACGGCGAGGAGGTGTTCACCGACGCCGTGCCCTTCCTGCCGCAGGACGCGAACCTCACCTCGCTCGGCGTCATCAAGGTGCCCGACGGCCTCGACGAGCAACTCGGCATGATCGGGTTCTTCTACCCGACGCAGGACGTGCTGACGACGGGCGCCTACACGTCGACCTATCCCGACCTCTTCTACCCGGTGCTCACGCTGAACGTGTACGCGGGCGACCTCGGCATCGACGACGGCGTGCCGACCTCGGTCTACGCGCTCGACACCGACGACATGACCCAGCTCACCGGCGGCGACACGGGCGTCGACTCGATCGAGCTCGCACCCGGCGAGTCGGCCGACCTGCCCGACGGGCTCGGCACGGTCGAGTTCGTCGACGCCTCGCCCGCCGGAACGCCCTCCGGCGACACCTCGCAGAGCGTGCTCCGCTTCGCGTCGTTCGACATCCACCACGACCCGACGCAGGGCTGGGTGCTCGTCTTCGCGCTGCTCGCCCTGGCGGGGCTCATGACGTCGCTGTTCATCCCGCGCCGTCGCGTGTGGGTCAAGGCGACGGATGCCTCGGGCGGCACGCCCGGCGCCGGCGCCGGCGCCGACGCCGGTGCCGGCGGCACTGGCACTGGCACTGGCGCCGGCACTGGCGCCGGCGGCGACGCCTCAGCCGGCACCGTGCGCCTCGAGTACGCCGGCCTCGCCCGCGGCGACGACCCGGGCCTCGCCGACGCGGTCGCCGACCTCGCCGATCGCCATGCCGGCGCCCTCGGCGCAGCCCCCCGCTCGTGACGCCCCCTGCGCGCCGCTCCGCCCTGCGGCTCGTCGTCCTCCCCGCGCGTCGCTCCGGCCCGCCGGCCCGCCACCGGGAAACCTGCCTGAGGGCCGTTTCTTCGTCTGAGGGCCATTTTCTTCGCCCTCAGGCGAAGAAACGGCCCTCAGACGCGATCGGGGGGCGCGAGCGAGGCGCCCGCGGCCGACTCCGACAGGGCGCGCACAGACGCGCAGACGTAAGGTGGTTGCCGTGACGCTCGACCAGTACTCCGTGCTCTCCCTCTCCTCGGCCATGGCCGTGTACGCGCTCGCGTTCATCGCGTACGCGCTCGACCTCGCGCGTCGCTCGGCCGCGGCCGGCACGGCGACCACCACGGCGGCGACCGCGGGCACCGCGTCCGAGCGCCGCGAGCGGGCGCTCGCGGGCCGTGCGAGCGCCGCGACCGCGGCGGGAGCGGGCGATGCTGCCGCACCATCCGTCGGCTCCGCGGCATCGACCGGCGTGGCGGCATCGACCGGCGCGGCGGCATCGACTCCCACCGCGGCATCCACCGACTCCGACGTACCGGCCGGCTCCGCGGCATCCGTGGCCTACGGCCGCTCGCCGTCGCTGCGCGTGGCCGTCGCCCTCACCGTCATCGGCTGGGCGCTGCACCTGGCCGCGACCGTGCTGCGCGGCATCGCCGCCGAGCGCGTGCCGTGGGCCAACATGTACGAGTTCGCGATGACCGGCACGCTGGTGATCGTCACGGTGTACCTCGGCGTGCTGCTGTTCTCGAAGTTCGACCTGCGCTTCCTCGGCACGTTCGTCGTGGGACTCGTGCTCGTGCTGCTCGGCCTCGCGTCCGTGAACTTCTACGTGAGCGTCGTGCCGCTGCCGCCGGCGCTGCAGTCGGCGTGGCTGGTCATCCACGTGTTCGTGGCGACGACCGGCGTCGGGTTCTTCGCGCTCGGCTTCGCGCTCTCGGTGGTGCAGCTCATGCAGTCGCGCCGCGAGGCCCTGCTCGAGACGGCGACGTCGGTGAAGCGATCGTTCCTCGCGACGCTGCCCGACGCCGACCAGCTCGAGCGCCTGGCGTACCGGGTGAACATCATCGGCTTCATCCTCTGGACGTTCACGCTCATGGCGGGCGCGATCTGGGCCGAGGCCGCATGGGGCCGCTACTGGGGCTGGGACACCAAGGAGGTGTGGACCTTCATCATCTGGGTGGTCTACGCCGGGTACATCCACGCGCGCGCGACGCGCGGCTGGCGCGGGTCGCGATCGGCGTGGCTGGCGATCATCGGCTTCTCCGCGGTGCTGTTCAACTTCACCGTCGTGAACCTGTTCTTCAAGGGCCTGCACGCCTACTCGGGCCTGTGACCCGCGGATGCCGCTGAGCGGGCGTCAGCCCGCGGGCAGCAGCGCCACGGGCACGCGCCCGTCGACGCCCGTGTCGAACTCGATCACGGGGCTCGCGCCCGAGCAGTCGTAGGGCGCGTTGCTCACGGGCGACGAGGCGAGCAGTTCGTTCGCCAGCGACGAGTCGCCGATGGGGGTGCCGTCGACGGTCACGTCGGCGATGAGGTCGTGCACCTCGCTCGTGGTCGTGATGACGCCGTCGACGGTGGCGTAGTCGCCGCTGAGGCTCCCGCCGATCGTGCCGACCGCGGTCGCGCCGTCGAACGAGAGCGTGAGCACCATGTCGGGCGTGTACGTGAACTCGTCGGCCGTGAGGCGCAGCCCCGACGTGCCGTCGACGGTGATGTCCATGCCGCTCGCGGCGCCCACGACCGAGTAGTACGCCTGCAGGTCGGACTCCGAGAGCACCCAGTCGCCCACCAGGCAGTCGCCGCCGAGGTCGCCCTCGGCCTCGCCGGACGCGTCCCCGTCGCCGTCGGCCGGCGCGTCGGCGGCACTCGCCCCGCTGCCATCGACGGTGGCCGAGACGTCCTCCTCGGGGGCATCCGCTCCGCCGCCCGTGCAGCCGGTGAGCAGCAGCGCGGCGACCGCGAGCGCGGGGATGAGCGGCGATGGGTTGCGCACGGTGGCTCCTCTCGACGCGTGACAGCGTACCGGCAGGGTGTCGCGCCCGCGCCGACTGCCCACACCCGCGCCGCCGCGGGCGGAGACCCGTCGAACTCCTGCGTTCCCAGCGCCCGGAGTGCAGCTTCTTGACGGGTCTCGGACGCGCGGGTGGTCACGGGCACGAGCTGATCGCAAGCGCTTGCGAGGCATTCTCACCTTGGGAGCGCCATCTTTCTGCACCGTGTTGCACCTTGATCACGAAGCGGGCCATGAAAAGTGGAAGCGCTTGCATTAACTGCCGCACCCGCGCTAGCGTCCCTCCCAATGTCGTCGGCACGTCGTGAGTGCCGGGAATCGGGAGTCGAAGATGACGCAACGGGCACGCGCTCGCAGATGGTTCGCCGCAGGCATCACGGGGGCCCTCGCGGCATCCGTGCTCGCCGTCGTTCCCCTGACCGCGGCGAGTTCCGCCGAGGGCGACACGTTCGCCCTCGTCGGCTCGCTCCAGAGCGAGCTCGGCTGCCCCGGCGACTGGCAGCCCGAGTGCGACGCGACCGAGCTCGCCGCCACCGACACCCCCGGCGTGTACGCGGCCGAGTTCACCGTGCCCGCCGGCACCTGGGAGGTCAAGGTCGCCGCGAACGACGACTGGGCCGACTCGTGGGGCCTGGACGGCGGCGGCGACAACATCCCGCTCACGGTCGCGGGCGACACCGACGTGCGCGTGCTGTTCGACGACGAGGCCAAGCGCGTGGGCCTCGAGCTGCTGAGCACGCGGGCCGGCTACGACGAGGCGACGGATGCGGCCCTCGTCGCCGCACCCGCGCGCCAGCCCGGCAGCGACGAGACCTTCTACTTCGTCATGACCGACCGTTTCGCCAACGGCGACGCGACGAACGACACCGCCGGCATCGCGGGCGACCGCCTCGACCACGGCTTCGACCCCACCGACAAGGGCTTCTACCACGGCGGCGACATCCAGGGCATCCGCGACCGGCTCGACTACATCGCCGACCTCGGCACGACCGCCATCTGGTTCACGCCGAGCTTCACGAACAAGCCCGTGCAGGGCGAGGGCGCGAACGCGAGCGCCGGGTACCACGGGTACTGGATCACCGACTTCACGCAGATCGATCCGCACCTCGGCAGCAACGCCGAGCTCGAGGCGCTCATCGACGAGGCCCATGCCAAGGGCATCAAGATCTACTTCGACATCATCACGAACCACACCGCTGACGTGATCTCGTACGCGGAAGGCCAGTACTCCTACGTCGACAAGTCCACGAGCCCCTACACGGATGCCTCGGGCGCCCCGTTCGACCCGAGCGCCATCGCCGGCAGCGCGGACTTCCCCGACCTCGACCCGGCCACGAGCTTCCCGTACACCCCGGTCATCGCGCCGGAGGAGGCCGACCTCAAGGTGCCGGCGTGGCTCAACGACCCGACGGTGTACCACAACCGCGGCGACTCGACGTGGGAGGGCGAGTCGGTCACGTTCGGCGACTTCGTCGGCCTCGACGACCTCATGACCGAGGACCCCACCGTCGTGAACGGCTTCGTCGAGGTGTACCAGGACTGGGTCGACCTCGGCATCGACGGCTTCCGCATCGACACCGCCAAGCACGTGAACTTCGAGTTCTGGGAGACCTGGACCACCGAGGTGCTCGACTACGCGCACGCGGCGGGCAAGCCCGACTTCTTCATGTTCGGCGAGGTCTACGACGCCGACCCGGCCAAGCTCGCCCCGTACATCCGCGACACCGACATGAACTCGGTGCTCGACTTCACCTTCCAGCAGCAGGCGGTGAGCTTCGCCGCGGGCAGCTCGGCGGGCAACCTGCAGTCGCTGTTCGCGGGCGACGACCGGTACACGACCCCCGACTCGTCGTCGACGGCGCTGCCGACCTTCCTCGGCAACCACGACATGGGTCGCGTCGGGTACTTCCTCGCGAACTCCGGTGCGGCGCTCGAACGCGACGAGCTCGCGCACGACCTCATGTTCCTGACCCGCGGCCAGCCGGTCGTCTACTCCGGTGACGAGCAGGGCTTCGCGGGCACCGGCGGCGACAAGGACGCCCGCCAGACCCTCTTCGCCACGCAGGTCGACGAGTACGCGAACCAGACGCTCGTGACCGGCGAGCAGGCGGGCAGCGTCGACCGGTACGACACGGATGCTCCGCTGTACGCGCACATCGCAGCGCTCGCCGCACTGCGCGACGCCCACCCCGCGCTCGACCAGGGCGCGCAGATCGAGCGCTACGTGGCCGACGGCCAGGGCGTCTACGCGTTCAGCCGCGTCGACCGCGACGAGCAGGTCGAGTACCTCGTCGCCGTGAACAACGCAGACACCGACCAGTCCGTCGAGATCCCGACGCTCACCCACGGCGGCGAGTTCTCGGTGCTCTACGGCGACGGCGCGGCCGTGACGGCGGACGCCGCCGGCGTGGCATCCGTCACCGTGCCCGCCCTCGGCGCAGTGGTGTGGGCGGCGGACCGACAGGTCACCGCGCCCGACGCGGCGGCCGCCATCTCGGTCGACGTGCCGTCGGCGGGCGCCGGCGTCACGGGCAGCACGCCGGTCGCGGCGACCGTCGCCGACGTCTGGCAGGAGACGAGCTTCTCCTGGCGCGTGGCCGGCTCCGACGAGTGGACCGCACTCGGTACGGCCGAGGACACCACGCCCCGCGTGTTCCACGACACCGACGGGCTCGCGAACGGCACGCTCGTCGAGTACCGCGCGGTGTCGACGGATGCCGCGGGCAACCGCGCGGCCGCTTCGACCTACGCCTCGGTCGGCAACGCCGTCTCGCTCGTCGTCGAGGAGGAGCCCGAGACCGGCATCGACCTCGTCACCATCCCCGGCGACCACAACTCCGAGATGGGCTGCCCGGGCGACTGGCAGCCGGGCTGCGAGATCGCCGCGCTGACCGAGCGCGCCGACGGCGTCTACGAGGGCACGTTCGAGATCCCCGCCGGCACCTGGCAGTACAAGGTCGCCATCAACGGCGGGTGGGACCTCAACTACGGCGCGAACGGCGAGCAGAACGGGCCGAACGTGGTCTACACGACCGAGGGCGGGCCGGTGACGTTCTACTTCGACCCGCGCACCAACGTGTTCTCGTCGACCGCCGAGGGTCCGATCGTGACGCTGCCCGGCGACTTGCAGAGCGCGCTCGGCTGCCCGGGCGACTGGCAGCCCCAGTGCATGGTCACGTTCGTACAGGACGGCGACAAGGACGGCGTCTACGAGTTCTCGACCGACCAGCTGCCGACCGGCACCTACCAGGTCAAGGTCGCGCACGGCCTCGGCTGGGACGTGAACTACGGCGCCGACGGCGTGCAGAACGGACCGAACATCACCTTCAGCGCGACCACCGGCAAGCTCGTGGTCTTCCGCTACACGCTCGAGACCCACGTGCTCGAGATCGTCGTCGAGGACCCGCCGCTCCAGGGCGTCGGTGCCGAGCGCGCGTACTGGCTCGACGCCGAGACGCTCGCATGGCCGCAGTCGCTGCTCGGCGGTGCCGACGCGGCCGACCTGGCCTGGACCCTCGAGCACGCGCCGGGTGCCGGCCTCGCGGTCGACGGTTCCGCCGTCACGGGCGGCGGCGAGCCGGTCGCGCTCGAGGTCGACCCCGCAGGCATCGGCGACGAGCTCGCCGCGGCATTCCCGCACCTCGCGAGCCACCTTGCGTTGCGCCCGGTCGGCCTCGACCGCGCCGACGTCGCAGCGCTCGTGACCGAGCAGCTGCAGGTCGCCCAGCGCGACGGCGATGCGCTCACCGCGTTCACCGGCGTGCAGCTGCCGGGCGTGCTCGACGACCTGTACGCCGACGCAGTGGCATCCGCCCCGCTCGGTGCCGTGGTCGACGGCGGCGACGTCACCCTCTCGGTGTGGGCGCCGACCGCGCAGCAGGTGTCGGCCCAGGTCTGGGCGTCGGGTGCCGGGGGCGAGCCCACCGTGGTGCCCGCGACCTTCGACGACGCCACCGGCGTCTGGTCGGCGACCGGCTCGCCGATCGCGACGGGCAGCGAGTACCGCTGGCTCGTCGACGTCTACGCACCGACCACCGGTGCGATCGAGCAGAACTCGGTGACCGACCCGTACTCGGCCGCGCTCACGGTGAACTCGGCCCGTACGGTCGTCGTCGACCTCGACGACCCGTCGCTCGAGCCCGCCCTCTGGGCCGACACCCCGGCGCCGGTCGTGGAGCGGGCGGTCGACCGCGCCATCACCGAGTTGCACGTGCGCGACTTCTCGATCACCGACGAGACGGTGCCCGAGGACGAGCGCGGCACCTACCGCGCCTTCACGCGCAACAGCGCGGGCACCGAGCAGCTCCGGCAGCTCGCCGGCGCGGGCATCACCACCGTGCACCTGCTGCCGACGTTCGACATCGCGACCATCGAGGAACGCCGCGACCAGCAGGCGACCCCCGACTGCGACCTCGAGTCGTTCGGCCCGGCCTCGCCGGAGCAGCAGGCGTGCATCGCCGCGATCCGCGACCTCGACGGCTTCAACTGGGGCTACGACCCGTACCACTTCATGGCGCCCGAGGGCTCCTACGCGGTCGACCCCGACGGCGGCGCGCGCGTCGCGGAGTTCCGCGAGATGGTCGGCGCCCTGCACGCCACGGGCCTGCAGGTCGTGCTCGACGAGGTGTACAACCACACCGCCGAGTCGGGCCAGGGCGAGCGCTCGGTGCTCGACAGGGTCGTGCCCGGCTACTACCAGCGCCTGAACGCGACCGGCGACGTCGAGACCTCGACCTGCTGCCAGAACGTCGCGACCGAGCACGCCGTGGCCCAGAAGCTCATGGTCGACTCGGTCGTGCTGTGGGCGAGCGAGTACAGGGTCGACGGGTTCCGGTTCGACCTGATGGGCCACCACTCGACCGCGAACATGGCGGCGATCCGCGCGGCCCTCGACGAGCTGACGCTCGCGGAGGACGGCGTCGACGGCTCGGCCGTGTTCCTCTACGGCGAGGGCTGGAACTTCGGCGAGGTCGCAGACAACGCCCGGTTCGAGCAGGCCACGCAGGGCCAGCTCGGCGGCACCGGCATCGCCACCTTCAACGACCGCCTGCGCGACGGCGTGCACGGCGGCAGCCCGGTCGCGGGCGACTCGAAGTACGAGCAGGGCTTCGGCACCGGTCTCGCAGGCGAGCCGAACGGCCTGCCCGTGCGCGACGGCATCCGAGACCTCGGGCAGCAGACCGACCTCGTGAAGGTCGGCCTCGCCGGCAACCTGCGCGGCATCGAGCTCGTCGGCTCCGACGGGGTCCTCAAGACGGGCGCCGAGGTCGACTACAACGGCTCGCCGGCCGGCTACGCCGACCAGCCCGACGAGACCATCAACTACGTCGACGCGCACGACAACGAGACGCTGTTCGACCTCGGCGTGCTGAAGCTGCCGCAGGAGACCTCGATGGCCGACCGCATCCGCATGAACACCCTGTCGCTCGCGACGGTGGCGTACTCGCAGAGCCCGTCGTTCTGGCACGCCGGCACCGAGCTGCTGCGTTCGAAGTCGCTCGACCGCAACAGCTACGACTCGGGCGACTGGTTCAACCGCATCGACTGGACCGGCCAGGAGTCGACCTTCGGGTCGGGCCTGCCGATGGAGGCCGACAACGCCGACCACTGGGAGGTCATGGAGGGGCTGCTCGCCGACCCGGCGCTGAAGCCGACGGCCGACGACATCGCGGCAGCGGAGGCATCCGCCCTCGACCTGCTGCGCGTGCGCTCCGAGGTCGGCCTGCTGCGCCTCGGCTCGGCCGAGCTCATCGAGCAGAAGGTGTCGTTCCCGAACAGCGGGGCGGATGCCACGCCGGGGCTCATCGTGATGCTCATCGACGACCTGGTGGGCGACGATGTCGACCCCGCGGCGAAGGGCGCGCTGGTCGTGTTCAACGCCTCGGCCGAGGCGATCACCGAGCAGGTCGACGGGCTCGCGGGCCGCGACTTCAAGCTCGCGAAGGCGCTGCGCAACGGCGCCGACGAGGTCGTGCTCGACACCAAGTGGAAGGCGAAGAGCGGCACGCTGACGCTCCCGGCGCGCACCGCCGCGGTGCTCGTCGAGGCGCAGCAGCCGACCGGCCCCGGCGCGAGTGCCGGGAACGGCGGCGCGGGTGCGACCGGTGGTTCGACCGCGGCGAACGGCGCGACCGGCCCGACCGTGCAGTCTCCCTCGGCGCGGATCGGCGCGGCGGCCGTGCAGCCCGGCGACGGCCTGGCCGTGACCGGCTCGGGCTTCGCGCCCGGCGAACTCGTGCAGGTGTGGGTCGAGTCGACCCCGCAGCTGGTCGCCGCGAGGGTCGCCGACGCGCAGGGCACGGTCGCCGCGCACATCGCGATCCCGGCCGACCTGCCGGCGGGCGAGCACCACGTGCGCCTGGTCGGCGTGGGCTCGGGCATCGAGGCGGTGTCCGCGCTCGAGGTGCTCGGCCCACTCGGCCTCACGCCGACCCAGGCCGCCCTCGCGGCGCTCCTCGCGCTCGCGGCGCTCGCCGGTGCCGCGCTCGTCGTCGCCCCGCGCCTCCGCGCCCACCGCGCGTCACGCGGAGCCGCTCGCCCCTGACCCCCCCCGCACGCCGTGCACCCCGGCGAGACCCGTCAAAAGGCTGCACTCTCGCACCTGAGAACGCAGTCTTCTGACGGGTCTCCCACCTTCCAGGGCCGAGACCCGTCGAAATGCTGCGGTATCCCACCTGGGAACGCAGCCTTCTGACGGGTCTCGCACGCACTCACGCGACGCGGCCGGCGAGCACGGCGTGGCAGCGCTCGAGGCGGGCGATCCACCAGGCGGTGCGGTCGGCGTCGGCGGCGTGACGGTCGAGCATCGCGGCATCCGCCTCGACCCGCCGCACCGGGATCGACCCGTCTTCGGGCATGAGCGGATGCCCCGTGACATCCGCCGCCAGCAGCGAGGCGGTGCCGAGCCCGCAGTCGTAGTCGAGGTCGGGCACCGATGCCGCGAGGTGCGCGCCCATCGCCAGCCCGACGCTCGTGTCGAGGGCGCTCGACACCACGACCGGCAGCCCCGCCTGCGCGACGATGTCGAGCGCGCGCCGGATGCCGCCGAGCGGCGCCGCCTTGATCACGAGCAGGTCCGCCGCCCCGGCCGACGCGACCGCGAGCGGATCCTCGGCCCGCCGCACGCTCTCGTCGGCCGCGACGGGGATGCCCATGTACTTCGTGCGTCGCCGGATCTCGGCGAGCTCCTCGACGGTGGCGCACGGCTGCTCGACGTACTCGAGGTCGAACTCCGCGAGCGCGTGGATCGCGTGCTCGGCCTCGTCGACGTTCCAGCCGCCGTTGGCGTCGAGCCGCACCCGACCCTCCGGCCCGAGCGCCTCGCGCACGGCGCGCACGCGCGCGACGTCGTGGGCGAGCGTCTGGTCGCCGGCGGCGACCTTCACCTTGGCGGTGCGGCAGCCCGGGAAGCGGTCGAGCACGGCGGGCACCTCGTCGGCGTCGACCGCCGGCACGGTCGCGTTGACGACGATGCGGTTGCGGTGCGCCGGCGGCGTCTCGCGCCAGCCGAAGTCGATCGCGGCGGCGAGCCAGGCGGATGCCTCGTCGTCGTCGTACTCCGCGAACGGCGCGAACTCGGTCCAGCCCTCGGGGCCCTCCATGAGCAGCGCCTCGCGCACGTCGATGCCGCGGAACCGGGTCACGAGCGGCAGCGCCACCACCCGCGCCGTCGCGAGCAGGTCGTGCAGGGTCGGCAGTGCGTCGGCGCTCATGCCCCCAGTCTGGCACCGCGCCCGCCTGCCGCCCCTGCCTGCCGCCCGGAACTAGGCTGGAGGCATGGGCGAGCAGGTCTCCGAACTCTTCGACGCGGGCGAATGGGCGGATGCCTCGGCATCCGTCACCGGCGGCGCAGCCTTCACCGACATCACGTACCACCACTCGCGCGACGGCCGCATCGCCCGGGTCGCGTTCGACCGGCCGGAGGTGCGCAACGCCTTCCGCCCGCACACGGTCGACGAGCTCTACGCGGCCCTGGAGGACGCCCGCACGAACCCGCGCGTCGGCGTCGTGCTGCTCACGGGCAACGGGCCGAGTCCGCGCGACGGCGGCTGGGCGTTCTGCTCGGGAGGCGACCAGCGCATCCGCGGCCGCGACGGGTACAGGTACGCCGACGGCGAGGAGGCATCCGGCATCGACGCGGCCCGCTCGGGCCGCCTGCACATCCTCGAGGTGCAGCGCCTCATCCGCTTCATGCCGAAGGTCGTGATCGCGGTGGTGCCCGGCTGGGCGGCCGGCGGCGGGCACTCGCTGCACGTGGTGTGCGACCTGACCGTCGCATCCGCCGAGCACGGCCGGTTCAAGCAGACGGATGCCGACGTCGGCAGCTTCGACGCCGGCTACGGTTCGGCCTACTTCGCCCGTCAGATCGGGCAGAAGTTCGCCCGCGAGGTGTTCTTCCTCGCCGAGGAGTACTCGGCCGAGCGCGCCTACGAGATGGGCGCCGTGAACCGGGTCGTGCCGCACGCCGACCTCGAGCGCGAGGCCGTCTCGATGGCGCGCACCATCCTCACCAAGTCGCCGACGGCGATCCGCATGCTGAAGTTCGCGTTCAACGCGGTCGACGACGGAATGGTCGGCCAGCAGGTCTTCGCGGGCGAGGCGACCCGTCTCGCGTACGGCACCGACGAGGCCGTCGAGGGCCGCGACGCGTTCCTGCAGAAGCGCGACCCCGACTGGGGCCCGTACCCGTGGCACTTCTGACGCGGCCGTACGGCCGGCGACCGCGGGAGCGAGCATGAGCCGCCCACTGGTGGCGGTCGCGGCGGCGGATGTCCCCGGGCTGGTCGCCGCGCTGCGCGCCGCGCTCCACGGTGGCGGCGCGGCCGTGTTCCCCGTGCCGGCGGGGCATCCGATGCATCCCGGCGCGGACGCGCCCGCCTCCGGGACGCTGGTCGGCGAGGTCGACGACCGCATCGCCGTGGTCGTCGAGACGAGCGGATCGACCGCTGCGCCGAAGCGCGTCGCGCTGAGTGCCGACGCGCTGCGCGCGAGCGCCGCCGCGACCGAGCACGCCCTCGGCGGAGCCGGCCGCTGGGTGCTCGCACTGCCCGGCCACTACATCGCCGGCCTGCAGGTGATCGTGCGCGCGCTCGCCGGGGGCACGGAGCCGCTCGTCGCACCGATCGACGGGTTCGACCCGGCAGGCTTCGCCGCCGTCGCGGCACCGTTGCGCCGTGCGCACGACCGCGCGTACACCTCGCTGGTGCCGGTGCAGCTCGCGCGCCTCGTCGAGGCCGCCGAGCACGACCGCGGCGTGCGCGAGGCGCTCGCGCGCTTCGACCGCGTGCTCCTCGGCGGCCAGGCCGCGCCGTCGGGCCTCGTCGAACGCGCCGCAGCCCTCGGCGCCCGCGTGACGCGCACCTACGGCTCGAGCGAGACCGCGGGCGGCTGCGTCTACGACGGGCGCCCGCTGGACAGCGTGTGCGTTCGGGTGGTCGACGACCTGGTCGAGCTGTCTGCGCCGAGCCTCGCCGAGGGCTACCTGGCGGCCCCGGTCGGCTCGCCCGCGCGCGTGGACCTCGACCGTGCCCGCACCGCGATCGCGTTCGCCACCGACCCCGACGGCACCCGCTGGTACCGCACGGGCGACCTCGGCTCGGTCGACGACGAGGGTCGCCTGCGCATCCGCGGCCGTGCGGACGACGTCATCATCTCGGGCGGCGTGAAGGTCGCGCTCGGCGAGGTCGAGCGTGCGGTGCGGGCCGTCGACGGGCTGGGCGATGCGGTGGTCGTCGCCGTGCCCGACCCGGAGTGGGGCGAGCGCCCGGCCGTCGTCACGACTGGCTCCGCCGTCGCCGCGGCGCGGCTCGCGGCCGCCACCGACGAGGCCGGCCTCCCGCCCGCCGCGCGCCCGGTGCGTCAGCGCACCCTCGACGAGCTGCCCATGCTGGCGAGCGGCAAGCCCGATCGCCGCGCCATCGCCGCACTCATGGCCGATGCATCGGAAGCCCCCAGCAGGGCCACGGACGACGAGCACGGTCGCCGCGATCCCTCCTGACTAGCATGGTCGGGTGGCACGTCAGACCCCCGACCGATCCGCCCCCCAGCCCGCGAAGCGCACGAAGACGTACGGCCGCTCCGGCAACCCCGCGCGCAACGGTCGCACGAACCAGCCCGCCGCACCGCGGCGCCGGGCGACCCTCGGCGACTGGATCTCGGGTGCGCGCCTGCGCACCCTGCCGCTCGCGATCGCGCCGGTCGTGGCGGGCACGGGCGCGGGTGTCGTGGCGATCCCCGACGGCCCGTGGCATCCGTACCGCGCCCTGCTCGCCCTGATCGTCGCGCTCGCGCTGCAGATCGGCGTGAACTACGCGAACGACTACTCCGACGGCATCCGCGGCACCGACCAGCACCGCGTCGGTCCCGCCCGCCTCACCGGCTCGGGTCTCGCGAAGCCCCGCCACGTGCTCATCGCGGCGCTCGCGAGCTTCGCGGTCGCCGCGGTCGCGGGCCTCGCGCTGGTCGTGATCACGCAGCAGTGGTGGCTGCTCGCCGTCGGCGCGGTCGCGATCGTCGCCGCCTGGTTCTACACCGGCGGGAAGCATCCGTACGGCTACTACGGCCTCGGCGAGCTGTTCGTGTTCGTCTTCTTCGGCGTCGTCGCGACGGCCGGCTCCGCGTACGTGCAGGCGCTCACCGTCAACCTCGAGGCGTGGGTCACGGGCGCAGGCCTCGGCCTCATCGCCTGCGCGGTGCTCATGGCGAACAACCTGCGCGACGTGGGGCCCGACCGCGCGGCGGGCAAGCGCACCCTGGCGGTGCTCGTCGGCAAGGCCGTCGGCCGCGTGCTCTTCGCCGTGTTCCTGCTGGTGCCGTTCTTCGCCGTGGCGTTCTTCGCGCTGCTCTACCCGACGGCGTGGCTGGTGTTCTTCGCGCTGCTCGCCGCTCTGCCCGCGGTGCTCATCGTCGCGACGGCGCGCACCTCGCGCGAGCTGATCACCGCGCTGCAGCTCGCGAGCGCGACGTCGCTGCTCTACGGCATCGGCCTCGGGCTGGCGTTCGCGCTCTAGAGATCGACCGGGTTCAGCGCTCGGAGTCGGTCGGCTGCTGCTTGGCGGATGCGCCGGAGTCGACCACTGCGCCGGAGTCGACGGGTGCCCCCGTGTCGGCGGATGCCTCGGGCTCGCCGGGCCCCGCCGCGTCACCGGATGCCGCGTCGACCGCCGCGTCCTCGGCGGCGTCGTCCTCGTGCACGACGGGCGTCTCGCGGTGGCGTGCGGCGTAGAGCTGCTCCGACATCGTGTCGCGCGAGCGGCGCAGGAAGATCACCGAGACGCTGAGACCGAACAGGGCGGCGACGAGCGCGGAGATCCAGGGGCTCACGCCGGCGAGGAGCAGTACGGTGAGCGGCACGGCGAACGCCAGGAGGCGCAGGGCCGTGTAGGTCACCCAGGTCGGGACGGATCGCACGCCCAACAGTGTAGATCGGCGCGGCTGCGCGCTCGCTGGGCGACGACGCTGCCGGCGGACTTCCGCGGATCCGCGCGCATCCGCCGGGAACCCGCCGTTCCCAGCCCACCCGCAGCGCTGGCACCTAGACTGTGGGAATGGCCCGGCTGCTCTTCGGACTCGGCATCGTCGCCGTCATCTTCACGGTGTACGCGATCGTCGACTGCGCGATGTTCGACCGCTCGCGCATCCGCGGCATCGGGCGCATCTGGTGGCTGCTGGTGATCCTGTTCGTGCCGATCATCGGCGCCGTGCTCTGGTTCCTCATCGGGCGCGGCCGTCCGGGCCGCCCGCCCCGTCGATCGCAGCGCACGGTCGCCCCCGACGACGACGCCGACTTCCTGCGCAGCCTCGATCGCGACGCGGCCCAGGAGGAGCGCATCCGCCGCCTCGAGGAGGAACTCGCCGAGCTCGACGACCGCGACGAGCCGGGCGAGCGCACCGAGCAGCGGCGTCGCGACGACGACGGCGACACGCCCCCGAGCAGCCGCCCGAATGCCTGACGCGTCGCCCGCGCCGAGCCCGGCGAGCGACGTCGCCCACGCCTTCCTCGAGGGCGCCGTGGCCGCCGGGGTCACCGACCTGGTCGTCTGCCCCGGATCCCGCTCCCAGGCGCTCGCGCTCGCCGCAGCCGAGCTCGAGCGCACCGGTCGCGTGCGCCTGCACGTGCGCATCGACGAGCGCGGCGCGGGCTTCCTCGCGATCGGCCTCGCCCGCGAGTCGGGACGCCCGGCCGTCGTGGTGACGACCTCGGGCACGGCCGTCGCGAACCTGCACCCGGCAGTGCTGGAGGCGCACCACTCCGGGGTGCCGCTCGTGGTCCTCACCGCCGACCGCCCCGCGGAGCTGCAGGGCATCCGCGCCAACCAGACCACGGTGCAGCCCGGCATCTTCGGCGTCGCGGTGCACTTCGAGCACGACGTCGCCGCCCCCGAGGGCCTCGACGGCGAGACGGATGCCGCGGCCGCCGTGGCCCGCGACGCGGTCGCCGCGTCGATGGGCCTGGATGCCGACGGCGGCTTCCGCCCCGAGCCCGGCCCGGGGCCGGTGCACGTGAACCTCGCGATGCGCGAGCCACTGTCGGGAGCGCGCACGCGCCCGGCGCCCGGTGCCGGCCGACCCGACGCGGAGGCGTCACCGCGCACGAGCGACCGGTCGGGTGCGCAGGGTGCGCTCGTGGCATCCGTCGTCGACACCGCCCCGCACGCCCGCGCCGCGGTCGGCGCGCACGGCACGCGCATCGCGCACGGCCCGCGCACCGTCGTGGTCGCGGGCGCGGGTGCGGGCCCCGAGGCCGAGCGGTTCGCCCGCGACGGCGACTGGCCGCTCTTCGCCGAGGTGGTGAGCGGCGCGCACTTCGGCCCGAACCTCGTGGTCGCCTACCGCGCGCTGCTGCGCGAGCCCGAGTTCGCCGACGGCATCGAGCGCGTGGTCGTGTTCGGGCATCCGACGCTCAGCCGCGAGGTGCCCGCGCTGGTCGCGCGCGAAGACGTCGAGTCGATCGTCGTCGCGCCGTCGGGCAGCGAGTGGTACGACCCGGGCCACGGCGTCGATCGCTTCGAGCGCGCCGTGCGCGTCGAGGCCCGCCGCGCGGTGGGCGAGGACCGCGCGTGGGTCGGTCGCTGGGTCTTCACGAGCCGGCGGATGCTGGAGCCGGCGCCGTCCGAGTCGTACGTGCCGTCGGTCGAGCCGACCCCGCACGAGCACGACCTCGACCTGGCCGAGATGGACGCACGCCGCGCGTACGTGCGTGCGAGCGTCGACGCGATGCGCGAGCCGGTGACCCGCCGCCGACTCGTCGAGGCCGTCTGGAATGCGACCTGGCCGCACGACCGCCTGCTGTTCGGCGCGTCCCGCCTCGTGCGCGATGCCGACCGCGCCGTCGGCGGTCGCCGCGTCACGGTGCACGCGAACCGTGGCCTGTCGGGCATCGACGGCACGGTCGCCACGGCCCTCGGCATCGCGATCGCGAGCCAGTCGCCGCTGCCCGGCGCCCCGGCCGAGGAGGCCGAGGCCGCGGCGCACGGCGTCACGCGCGCCCTGGTCGGCGACCTCACGCTGCTGCACGACGTCGGCTCGCTGCTCGCGGGCGCGGGGGAGCGGATGCCCCGCCTGCAGGTCGTCGTCGGCAACGACGGCGGCGGCTCGATCTTCGACGCCCTCGAGGTGGCCGGCACCGCCGACCCCGCCGACTTCGACCGCGTGCAGTTCACCCCGCAGTCGGTCGACCTGTCGGCGCTCGCCCGCGCCTACGGCTGGGAGCACCGCCTGGTCGACACGGCGGGTGCCCTCGACGCCGCACTCACCTCCGCATACGAGCGCCCGGTCCTCATCGAGGTGCCGCTCGCCCGCTGACGGGCGGACGACGGCCTCCGCAAACCCCCCGAACGGGGGGAGCGGAAAAAGGTGAGGAAGAGTAGCTTTCGAGCCATGACACTGCTGTCGCACTCCCGTCGTCCTGCAGTCTCCGCCGTCACGGCCGTCCTCGCGGCCGCGGCACTGCTGTTCGGCGCGGCAGCGCCGGCCATGGCGGCCCCGCCGAGTCCGCCGCCCGTCGAGAAGCTCGTCGCCCTCGGCGACTCCTACGCGGCGGGCCAGGGTGCCGGCACGCCGCTCGACGGGTGCCTCCGCAGCACCGCCGCGTACCCGTACCTGCTCGACGCGCAGGAGGCCGACCCCAAGATCAACCTGCTGCGCCTCGCCGCCTGCTCGGGCGCGACCATCGAGGACGTGATGGACACGCAGCTCTCCCAGGTGAACAAGGGCACCACGCTCGTCACCGTCACGGTCGGCGGCAACGACCTCGGCGTCGGCGTGATCTTCGACATCTGCGCGCCCGCCCCGGAGTCGCTCGCGTGTCTCACCGCGATCGGCGAGGCGGAGCAGCTGCTCGCCTCCGGGGTCATCGGCCAAGAGCTCACCCAACTCCTGGTCGCCATCTCCGAACGCGCACCCAGGGCTCGCATCGTCGTCACCGACTATCCGGTCCCGTTCGTCGCCGGACTGAGTTCGCTGACCGACCAGGTCAACGCGGCGACGCTCGCGCTCGACGGCCAGATCGCCTTCGCGGCGGGAACGGCCGCCGGTTCGGGCGCGAACGTCACGTACACGAGCCTCGACCTCGCCTTCCTCGGCCACCAGGTCGGCGACGTCGAACCGTGGCTCGGTGCAGACCAGTTCGACCCGCTCACGTTCCTGCACCCCACGGCACAGGGCCAGGCCGTCTACGCGGCCGCCGTGCTCGGCGCCCTCTGACCGACGCGGACCCGCGCCGGCCGGTCCACCGAGTACGCAGAGTGCGGAAACCTGCAGGGGGTTTCCGCACTCTGCGTACTCGGTGCGGGCGTCGCGGCCGTCGGCGGGATGCACCGCGAGTACGTCGCGGCCCGCGAGGGCGGCGCTCGGCGACTCAGCCGATCGCGTCGACGACGGCCTGGAACTTGATCGTCGACTCGGCGAGCTCCTCGCCGGGGTCGGAGTCGCGCACGATGCCGGCGCCGGCGTGTGCGCGCACGGTGCCGTCCGCGCCGATCTGCGCGCAGCGCAGCGCGATGGCCCACTCGCCGTCGCCATCGGCGCCGATCCACCCGACCGGCCCCGCGTAGCGCCCGCGGTCGAAGCGCTCGAGTTCCGCGATCGCGGCCGTCGCGGCATCCGTGGGTACCCCGGCGACCGCGGCGGTCGGGTGCATCGCGGCGACCAGGTCGAGTGAGGTCGACCCGTCACCGAGGGTGCCGTCGAGGTCGGTCGCGAGGTGCCACAGGTTCGGCAGGCGCACGGTGAAGGGCTCGGCGGATGCCTCGAGCCGCGACGTGTGCGGACGCAGCGCGTCGATGGCGCTGCGCACCGCGAACGCGTGCTCGGCGCGGTCCTTGGTCGAGGTCGCGAGCCGCAGCTCGGCGTCGTGGTCGCCGTCGGTGTCGACGCCCCGCGAGGCCGTGCCGGCGAGCACGCGGGCGCTCACGCCGCCGCGGTCGACGCGCACGAGCGTCTCGGGGCTCGCCCCCACGAGGCCGTCGACCGCGAAGGTCCAGGTGTCGGGGTAGTCCTCGGCGAGTCGGGAGACGAGTCGTCGCACGTCGGCACCGCGGGGCATACGCCCGCGCAGCTCGCGCGCGAGCACCACCTTCTCGAACTCGCCGTCGCCGATGCGGCGCACGGCCTCGGCGACGGCCCGCTCGTAGGCCTCCGACGGCAGCGCGCCGTCGCGCAGCCGCACGTGGAACGGGGCGCCGTAGGCGGTCGGGTGGGGGAGCGGCGGTGCAGCGCCGTCGGCGTCGACGACGCGGATGCGGGTGATCCACGCCCGCCCGTTGCGGCGACCGGCGACGATCGCCGGCACCACGAGCGCGCTGCGCGCGGCCGAGGCGTCGGCGAACGTGAACGAGGCGAATGCGACGAGGCCCGAGCCGGGCACCTCGACGGCGTCGGCGATCTCGGCGTCGGCCGCGACGGCCCGCCACGCGTCTGCCGCATCGGCGAACCGGGAGGCGCCGCGGAACTCGAGCCGCAGGGCCTCGCCCACGCCCACGATGCCCTCGCCCTCGCGCAGCCAGGCGAGCGGTGCGGACGCGTCGGCGAGCGGAAGCAGCTCACCCGGGTCGACGACGCCACGGGTCTCGACGTGGAGCCGTGTTCGTGCCGCCGGGTGCGCCGCACCCGCCGTCGACATGGGGCCCGTGAACGTCACGGCACCAGCCTACGCCGCGGAACCGGGAGCAACCTCCGAGTGCGTGCCGCCCGGGGTATCCGCCCGCCTGGGCCCCGGAATCGTGCGTCGCAGCCCATCGATCGTCAGCTCGCGACGACCTCGACGCCGCGCCAGAAGGCGACGTGGTCGGCCAGGTGGCGCGCTTCCGGGAGCGGCTGCGCGTAGGTCCATGCCGCGTCGGGGTTGTTCGACCCGTCGACGCTCACGTGGAAGTAGTTCGCGGTGCCCTTCCAGTGGCAGACGGTGCGGTTGCGGCTCTCGGTGAAGTACTCCGCGTTGATCGAGCCGCGCGGGAAGTAGTGGTTGCCGTCGACGACGACCGTCTCGTCGGACTCGGCGAGCACGGCGCCGTTCCAGATCGCCTTCATGGGTGTTCCTTCCACCAGGGGGACGTGGAAGGGCGCCGCCGGCGAGGCGTCGCCCCGAGGCCGTCGGCCTCGTTGCATGACAACGCATGGGCCCTCGCACGCATTCCGCCCACTCTGGGATTCTCCCGGACGCCCGCTGCGAGCCCGCCGAATCGCAATAGGCTGGTGGCGTGATGCGCGCAGACCTCTCCAAGCGGCCCGAGCAGGTGTCGGCCATGTTCGACCAGGTCGCCGAGCGCTACGACCTCACCAACGACCTGCTGTCGCTCGGCAACGCGCCGCTCTGGCGCATCGCGACGACCCGTGCGATCGACCCGCGACCCGGCCAGAAGGTGCTCGACGTCGCCGCCGGCACGGGCACCTCGAGCGCGAGCATCGCCCGCACCGGGGCGACCGTGGTCGCCGCGGACTTCTCGCCGGGCATGATCGACGTCGGCATGCACCGGCAGTGGCGGCACCGCAACCTCTCGTTCGTCGAGGCGGATGCCACGAACCTGCCCTTCGCCGACGACGAGTTCGACGCGGTGACCATCTCGTTCGGGCTCCGCAACATCGTCGACCCGAAGGCGGCGCTGCGGGAGTTCCTGCGCGTCACGCGTCCCGGCGGGCGCCTCGTGGTGTGCGAGTTCTCGCACCCGCCGATCGGGGTCGTGCGCACCGGCTACCGCTTCTACCAGCGCACCGTGATGCCCGCGCTGGTGCGGCTCGCGAGCTCGAACGACGACGCCTACGAGTACCTGAACGAGTCGATCGCGAACTGGCCGTCGCAGCGGGCGCTCGCCGGGTGGATGCGGGAGGCCGGGTTCGAGCGCGTGCAGTGGCGCAACCTGACCATGGGCGTGGTGGCGCTGCACCGCGGGTTCGTGCCCGCGTCGGCGTAGCATCCGTCACCCGGCGTCTCCCGGCGCCCCCGTGGCGGCTCGCGCATGGCGCGGTCGGTAGGCTGGTGGGGTGAATCCGAGCGTGCAGGTGCCGCGACGCGGCTCGAAGCTGGCGTCGAGCCTCGGGATCAGCGAACGGATCTTCAGCTCGAGTGAGGACCGTGCGATGGCCCGTGCGATCGACGCGGGGCTCGAGCAGGTCGAGGCCGGTCTCGAGCGAGAGGCGCGCTTCGCCGACCCGATCGCCGACGTCTCCGGCCGCTACCTCCTGGAGGCCGGCGGCAAGCGGGTGCGCCCGCTGCTCACCCTGCTCATCGCGCGGCTCGGCAACGGAACGACCGACGAGGTGCTCCTCGCGTCGCAGGCCATCGAGCTCACCCACCTCGCCTCGCTCTACCACGACGACGTCATGGACGAGGCCGACAAGCGCCGCGGCGTGCCCACCGCGCAGAACGTGTGGGGCAACTCGGTCGCGATCCTCACCGGCGACCTGCTCTTCGCCCGCGCCAGCCAGCTCATGGCCGAGCTCGGCGATCGCGCGCTGAAGCTCCAGGCGGCCACGTTCGAACGGCTGGTGCTCGGCCAGCTGCACGAGACGGTCGGCCCCGCCGAGGGCGAGGACGAGATCGACCACTACATCCAGGTGCTCGCCGACAAGACCGGTGCGCTCATCGCCGCGGCCGCGCGTGCCGGCATCGCGTTCTCGGGGGCGGACCCGGCCCTCGAGCAGCCCGTCGTCGACTTCGGCGAGCGCATCGGCGTCGCCTTCCAGCTGGTCGACGACGTCATCGACCTCGCGCCGACCGGCGACGACACGGGCAAGATCCCCGGCACCGACCTGCGGGCGGGCGTCGTGACGCTGCCCCTGCTGAAGCTGCGTCGCCTCGCGGCGACCGATGCCGACGCGGCATCCCTCCTCGACCGCATCGAGCGCGACGTCGTCGGGGCACCGGCATCCGCCGACGCACTCGAGGCGGATGCATCCGTCATCGCACGTGCCGAACTGACCATCGCCGAACTGGGCGACCACCCCGTCACGCGGGAGACGATCGACGAGGCGCAGCGCTGGGCGCGCTGGGCCGTCGAGGCGATCGCCCCGCTTCCCGAGGGCAGCGTGAAGAAGGCGCTGACCAAGTTCGCAGACACCATCGTGGAGAGAACGAGTTGACTCGCAGCAAGTTGCGCCTGGCCATCGTCGGAGCAGGCCCCGCCGGCATCTACGCCGCCGACATCCTCCTGAAGTCGGAGCGGAACTTCGACGTCTCGATCGACCTGTTCGATCACCTCCCGGCGCCCTACGGCCTGGTCCGCTACGGCGTCGCTCCCGACCACCCGCGCATCAAGGGCATCATCACCGCGCTGCGGGACGTGCTCGACCGCGGTGACATCCGCATCTTCGGCAACGTGCGCTTCGGCGAGGACATCACGCTCGACGACCTCAAGCACCACTACAACGCGGTGATCTTCGCGACCGGTGCGGTGCAGGATGCCCCGCTGCGCATCCCGGGCATCGAGCTCGAGGGCTCGTACGGCGCGGCCGACTTCGTGAGCTGGTACGACGGGCACCCCGACTACCCGCGCGAGTGGCCGCTCGAGGCGCAGTCGGTCGCGGTGATCGGCAACGGCAACGTGGCGCTCGACGTGTCGCGCATCCTCGCGAAGCATGCCGACGACCTGCTGCCGACCGAGATCCCGGCGAACGTCTACGACGGGCTGAAGGCCTCGCCGGTGACCGACGTGCACGTGTTCGGCCGCCGCGGACCGACCTCGGTGAAGTTCACCCCGCTCGAGCTGCGCGAGCTCGGCGAGCTGAACGACGTCGACATGATCGTCTACGACGAGGACTTCGACTACGACGACGCCGCGCGCGCGGCCGTCGCCGGCAACAAGCAGGTCTTCGTGATCGACAAGGTGCTGAACCAGTGGCGCCAGCGCGAGACCGGCCAGGCGTCGCGCCGGCTGCACCTGCACTTCTTCGCCAAGCCGCTCGAGGTCGTCGACGACGGCACGGGCCGCGTCGGCGCGTTCCGCTACGAGCGCACCCGCTCCGACGGCGAGGGCGGCGTGGTCGGCACGGGGGAGATCCGCGAGCTGCCGGTGCAGGCCGTCTACCGCGCCATCGGCTACTTCGGCTCCGAGCTGCCGGGCATCCCGTTCGACCACGACTACGGCGTCATTCCGAACCACGAGGGCCAGGTGCTGCGCCACGACCCCGAGACCGGTGAGTCGGGCCGCATGTACGGCGTCTACGCCACCGGCTGGATCAAGCGCGGCCCGGTCGGCCTCATCGGCCATACCAAGTCGGATGCCATGGAGACCATCCGCCACCTCATCAACGACGTGGGCAACTGGTGGTCGCCCGCCTCGCCCTCCGAGCAGTCGGTCACCGACCTGCTCGACGAGCGCGGCGTGCGCTACACCGACCTCGCCGGCTGGCACCGCCTCGACGAGCACGAGCTCGCCCTCGGCGCCGCCGACGGCCGCACCCGCATCAAGGTCGTGCCGCGCGACGAGATGGTCGACATCTCGCGGGGCGAGCTCACAGCGTAGGCCCGGCCCGGCGCGGCTGCCGCTACGCTGCACGTCAGAACTGCGGCATCCGCTCACGTCGGATCACCTGCGCCGCACCCGTACGACGACATGAGGTGCCCGTGAGCCAGCCGATCCCGGAGGCAGCCGCGCGGTTCCGCTCGCTCGTGAGTCGGGGTCGGGTCGCGTCAGCGGTCGCCGCGTTGCCCGACGTCGGCCTGGTCCCGTTCCTCTGGCTGTGCGTCACGGTCACGGCGGCGATCGCGCTTCACGTGTTCCACCCGCTCCTGCTCGTCGTGGTCGTCGTCGCCAGCGTGCTGACGTGGCGCTGGCGGCTGCCGGCGTACACCGCGCGATTCGCGGCACGCTCCGCAGGCGCGGCAGTGCTGCTGGTGGTGGCGTGGGTGGCGATCAACCTCCCGTTCGCCGGCGAATGGATCGACCTCCCGCGCGACCCGGCCTTCCTCGCGCAGGCCGGTATCTGGTTGACGGAGCACTTGTCGCCCAGCCTTCCGGTCGGGTCATCCGCCGACGTCGTCGCCGCCGTGCCGGGGGCCATGATCGAGTCCAACGCGTACACCCTGCAGGGTGACGTGCTGCAGATCCAGGGTGCGAAGCTGCTTCCGGGGCTGCTGGCGATTCCCGGCTGGATCGGGGGTGTTCCGGCGGTGCTCGCGGGGAACGTCGTCATCGGCGGATTCGCCCTGCTGTGCTTCTACGGTTTCGCTCGGCGGCTGCTCGGACCCCTGTGGGGGCTGGTGGCGCTCTCGGGGATGGCGATCACCGTGCCGATGGCGTACTTCAGCCGCTCCGCGTTCACCGAGCCGCTCATGATGGCGATGGTCTTCGGCGGGCTCACGACCCTCTGGGTCGCGTTCTCGACGGGCGACCGCCGCCACTACTTCGTGGGTGGCGCGTTGATCGGTGCCGCAGGGTTGGCCCGCGTCGACGGCGCCCTGCTCGTCATCGGACTGGTGGTGGCGTTGGCCGCGGCCGTGGCAACGCGCGCGGACGCGGACGCTCGGGCGGCGTTGCGGCGCGGCGCCTCCGCCGCCCGCATCGGCGCATTCCTCGTGCTCATCCTCGGCTTCGCCGAGATGGCCGCCAACAGCATCGTCTACGTCGCAGGGCGAATCGACGTGGTGCGCCCGATGCTGATCGGCCTCGCGGTCGTCTTCGTCGTCGGTGAGATCGTGTCATCCGAACCGGTTTCGGGGCCGCCGCGCCGCTGGGTGTCGCGGCACCGCAAGGGCATCGCGCTCAGCCTCTTCGCCGCGGTGGCCGCCGTGGGGGCGGTGCTGGTGAGCCGCCCGCTGTGGATGGTGTCTCGGCAGTCGGGCGAGAGCCCGTACATCGAGTTCCTCCAGTCGTACCTCGGTCTCCCGGTCGAGCCGGATCGCAATTACGTCGAGTACACGGTGCACTGGCTGTCGCTGTATCTCGGTTGGGGTCTCGTCGCGTGCGGACTGCTCGGCCTCGGGGCGGCGCTCACGCGCGCCGTCCTCGACTCCGACCGCAGGCTCTTCCTCGCGCTGTGCATACTCGGCGTGCCGACGCTGCTCTATCTGGTCCGGCCCAGCATCGTCGCAGATCAGGTGTGGGCGCAACGACGGTTCCTTGCGGCGGCGATCCCAGCGCTGGTGCTCTTCACGATCTGGCTCGTGCGCCTGCTGGCGCAGCGCGCCGCCCGATCCGCTCGGGTTCGGACAGGTGTCGTGCATGCGACCGTTGCGGTGATGCTGACAGCGCTGCTCGTCGTGCCGCTGCTGGCATGGGGGCCGATGTTCCCGGTGCGCGAGCACGGCGGGCGGCTCGCACAGGCTCGCGAGGTCTGCGCAGCACTCGACGGGCGGCCGACAGTCGTACTCGATCGGGGGATCGACGGCTACGTCCCCACGCTCCGCACCGTGTGCGGCGTCGACGCGGTGTCGTTCCCGGGCGACGTCGACGACCGCGACCTCGCGTCGGCGGTCGAGGTGTTCGGAGAGGGCGCCGTCATGCTCGTCGCGTTCGACCCGGAGCGTGTCCCGTGGAGTTCGTCGCCGCCGCCGGCGACGCTCAGCACGACGATCACCGCGTGGCCGATCGCGCTCAACCACCGCGCCGAGCCGGGGGTGGGCGGGAAGTCGCCGATCTGGATCGGCAGGATCGGTACCGACGGCACCGTCGTGCCCGTGGAGTGACGGCGGTCGCACGATACGCTGCACGGCATGCCGGATGCGATCACTCCCCAAGTGGACGGATGGCTGTTCGTCATCTGCGTGGGTCTGGCCGGCGCCTTGATCGGAGGGTTGCTGCTGGCCCCTTGGGCGTCACGCAACCGGATCGGCGGCACGGACGAGGAGGACGATACTTCCGGCACGGGCCTCCGGGTCGTGGCGAGCCCGCATTCCATGCCGACGTGGTACCGACCGGTCGCGACGCTGGCCGGCCTCCTCGCATTCGGTGCGCTGGCCTGGGCGTACGGGCCGTCGTGGCTGCTCCCCGGGCTCCTCGCGTTCGCCGCGGCGGGGATCGCCATGTCGTTGGTCGATCTCGAGGAACAGCGCCTGCCCAACCGCATGCTCCTCCCCTCGATGGCAGCGGTGGCGACGTTGCTGGTGCTCGCGGCCACCGTGAATGGAACATGGTGGTCCCTGCTCGGTGCACTGGCAGGTGGTGCGGCGATGTTCGCGCTGTACTTCCTCGTCGCGATCGTCGCCCCCGGGGGGATGGGATTCGGGGACGTGAAGCTCGCCGCCATGATCGGGTTGGTGCTGGGGTGTCTCGGCTGGGTGTTCTGGGCCGCGGGACTCGTCATCGCGTTCTTCATCGGCGGCGTGATCGCGGTGGTGGCGATCCTCCTGCGCATGGTCACGCTGCGTGGTCACGTACCGTTCGGCCCGTCGATGGTCGCCGGGGCCGTCATTGCTGCGTCCCTGCCCCTGCTCGCCGAAATCTGAGGGGCGGCACCCGATGTGGGGGCGGTACGGACGGCGACGGCGAGCTAGCGTGGACGCGTCCCGCCGATGCGCGTGTCCATGAGGCGCCACTGGCCAGTTCGAACAGTAAGGTGACCGATGGGCAGTCCGCGCGCCGACGTGCTCGCTCGCACCAGACGTGATCGGTACCTCATGTCGGAGCGTGTTCGCTGGGGCCTGGTCGCCGCGCTGCTCGTGATGTTCGCCGCGTTCCGTGCGGCGAACCCGACTGAGCAGGATCAGTTCTGGTCGGCCCGTGCTGGTCTGGACTCCATCGCAGGGGCGCCTCTCGCACGTGCCGACACCTGGAGCTGGGCGGCGGACGGCATCTGGTATCCGAACTCGCCCGCATGGAACCTCGTGCTCGCCGTCGGGTGGGACTGGCTGGGGTTCCGGGGACTGCTCCTGGTGGCCTTCGTCGCGATCTGCGGGTACTTCGCCCTCGGCATCACCGCAGCTCGGGCGCTCGGCGCCCGAGCGCTGCCGTCGCTGCTGGCATGGGTGCCGGTGATCGCGGCCTCGTCGGCGATGCTGTCGGCTCGAGCGCCGATCGCCGCGCAGATCCTGATGCTCGGTGCGGTGCTGCTGGCGTGGTGGTGGGCTGCGCGACCCGCGATGGCATCGCGCATTCGCGAGGCGATCCTCGTCGCCCTGGCGGGTCTTGTTCTCTCGCTCATCGGCAACTGGGTGCACCTGTCGTTCATGCTGTGGGCGGCAGTCATCGCGATGGTCTGGTCAGTGGTCTGGGCCCTGTCCCCGGGCGTCGATCTGCGCCGCTGGGTATCCGTGTCATGCGGCGGCGCTGTCGGGCTCTTCCTGGGGTGCGTCCTGTCGCCGTACGGGATCCCGTTGACCCTCGAACGGTCGCGCGTGGTCGCCGGTGTCGGCCGTGGCCTGATCACCGAGTGGCAGCCCGTCTGGGAGATCGGCGCGGTCGACTGGCGAGGTTTCGTCCTCGCGGGCATCGCGGTCTCGAGCGCATCGGTCTCGACGTGGTGGACGATAGGCGTCGTGCGTTCGGGCGGCTGGCGATCTCGCCGAGCGGCACTCGCCGTGCCGATCGCGCTCATCGCCGTCCCGGCGACGATCGCCGGAATCGGTACCTTCAGGTTCCTCTTCGTGGGCATGCTGATGTCACTCCCGTTGGTGGCCGCCGCCGCGTCCGACGCCGTGCGGCGCCTGCGGCGGTCGCGCGGGGGCAGCCGCCTGCTCTCGAATCCCAGGATGATCGAGTACACATCCGGTCGGTTCTGGGCGGTCATCGTCACCGGTGTGTGCATCGTGCTGCTGCTTCCCGTCCTGGTCGCCCTGCGCAATGACGGGCGTCCCGATCAGGCGGTACTGGTGGCAGACCTTCCGATGGGGTGCAGGTCGTTCACAGACGATCGGGTCGCGGCGCTCATCATCATCACGCGTCCGGACGTCAAGGTCTGGATCGACGGGCGTGCAGACTTCTACGGGCGCGACCACATCATCGACACGGTCCAGATCTACAACGGAGGGCAGATCCCATCGGGTGCGGACTGCGCGATCCTTCCGGCCGTGTATCCGCTCGCCGACAAGCTCGATCGCAGTGCGGACTGGGAGCGGTTCGGAACCAGCGCCGGGTACTCGGCCTGGGTTCGGCACTCCGAGAACGCTGCGAACGACACCCGCGATTGACGGCGTGCACCCCCGAACTGGGGCGTAGGCCCGAAACAGGCTCTTCGCATAGCCTGCCGAAGTCGCGGTAAACGCGATCCCCGTACGAGCGAGAACAGGACCCTACCCATGCTCATGT
This sequence comes from Agromyces sp. SYSU T00194, assembly GCF_040496035.1. Classification (NCBI taxonomy): domain Bacteria; kingdom Bacillati; phylum Actinomycetota; class Actinomycetes; order Micrococcales; family Microbacteriaceae; genus Agromyces; species Agromyces chitinivorans. Next base: position 1,541,316 of record NZ_JBEPJZ010000001.1, read on the forward strand.
TTCTGACCCACCTGAAGGCCCTTGCCAACTCCGTCCGCTCGGAGGAGCGCGGTGCGACCGCCGTCGAGTACGCGCTGGTGCTGGGCCTCGTGGCGATCGCCCTCGTCGTCGCGGCGCTCGCGCTGACGCCGATCCTGAGCGACTTCGTCGCGGAGATCGGCACCTGGATGGACGCGCAGGGCGTCCAGTAGGGTTCGACGTGGGTTCAGGGGCTCGGGCGGTTCTCGCCCGGGCCCCTGAATCGCCGGGACAGGTCGGTCTCAGCCTCCGAGGAGAAGGCACGGAGTGATCAAGCGAAGAGCAGCTCGATCGAGCGAACGCGGTGCCGCCGCGGTGGAACTCGCGATGACGTTCCCGATCGTGGTCATCATCCTCATCGTCATCATCGAGTTCGCTCGGCTATGGAGCATGCAGGCGACCATCTCCGATGCTGCCCGGATATCCGCGCGCTACGCCTCCATCCACTCGGAGGACGCCACCGTGGTCGCCGATGCACAGGCGGAGGCGACCGCCGTCCCCGGGCTGGTCGACTGGTCGACCGCTACGGTGGGCGTGACCGTCGATTGCGACGGTACCGGCTCAGCACTATCCGTCATCAGCGTGGACCCCGGTTCGATCACGACGTGGTTCGCGAATGCGATCGGTTCGTCCTTCTCACTCACGGCGACAGGAGAGATGCCATGCGGTGGTTGAAAGCCCGGCTCCACGACCTGCGACGTGAGCGAGGTGCGAACGCGGTGCTCATCGCGCTGCTGTTCGTGCCGCTGATGGGTGCGGGAGCGATCGCGGTCGACGTCGGTGCGCTGCACGCGGAGCGAGCGCAGCTCCAGCATGGTGCGGACGCGGCGGCGCTGGCGATCGCGAAGTCATGCGGAGCGAGCGAGGCCGTGTGCTCGGTCGACGGGCCGGGCATCGCGGAGTCATTCGTGGACGGCAACGCCGGCACGCCGGTCGATGGCACGGCCACCATCGACACCATCAACTACTCGCAGAACTTCGTCCGCGTCTCCGCGTCGGGCGAGTTCCCGCACCTGCTCGCCGGCTTCCTCTTCGGGGGCGGCGCGGGCACTACGACCGTCAGTGCCGGTGCGGCGTCCCTCTGGGGCTCGCCGATCAAGGGTGGGACGATTCCGCTTGCGGTCGCCGAGTGCGAACTGACGCGCAACTTCGATCCCGGCACCGAGGAGACCGGCGATCCGTTCATCCTGATGCTCATCGGACCCGGCAACGGCGCGAAGAACCCGGAGGAATGCGGGCCGAACTACCCGGGCGGATTCGGGTGGCTCGAGGGTGACGACATCGACGGCGACGGGTCGCCGGACTGCGTCGTCGAGGTCGAGGTGGGCGTGCCGGAGCAGGGCGTGCCCGGCAGCTCGGACACGAAGGCGGGCGGCTGCCCCGACGACTACCTTGCCGACGTGATCGGCCAGACCGTGCTCGTTCCCATCTACGACTCGTTCACGCCCGACGCCACCGGCAACCATGGCAGCTACAACATCGCACGCTTCGCCGCCTTCGAGGTGACCGGCTACCACATCGCGAGCGGCAGCTGCCAGGCACCCGGCCAGAAGACCGGCAACAGCTGCTACCTGCCTGGCGAGTCGAACTCGCCGGGGTTCGCCGGCGGTGAGTTCGGGCTGCAGGGGTACTTCGTCCGCTACGTCGAGATCGGCGAGGACTTCGAGCTCGGCGACTCCGGCACTCCCGACGGCGGGCTGACGGTGATCCGGCTGCTCGACTACGACGACCCGATCAACTAGCCGTCCGATCGCCCACCAACCCGAATCGAACGAGGACCCAAGAGCTGACGCATGAGAATCCGTATCATCGGCGCGATCGCCGCCATCGTACTCGCCGCCGCCGGCGCCTTCCTCGTCGTGAACTACGTGAACGGCGCCGATGAGCGCGCCGCAGCCGGTGCCGAGTTGGTCGATGTCTACGTCGTCGAGGAGGACGTCCCGCGCGGCACCAGCGGGGAGGCGATCGCCGACTTCGTCGTGGAGCGGCGGATCACTGCCAACGCCGTCCAGCCGGGCGTCGTCGAGGACCTCGCCGAGCTCGCGGGACTGGTGACGACGACGGACCTGCTCATCGGCGAGCAGCTGGTCGAGGGCCGGTTCGCGTCGCCGCTCGAAGTCGCGGCGTCCGGTGACGTCCCGCTTCCCGACGGTGCGCAGGAGGTCACGATCGCGCTCTCGGTGGATCGCGTCGCGGGAGGCACGGTTCGGCCGGGCAGCACCGTGGGTGTCGTCGGGACGGTCGAGCAGGAGACGGAGCAGCCGGACGGAACGATCGAGACCGAGTCGACCACGCAGTTCGTCTATCACAAGATGCTCGTGACCCGCATTCAGGGAGGGACGGCCCTCGTCAGCGAGGACTCCGAGTCGACCGGTGACGGAGCCACCACGATCATGGTGACGTTCGCGGCCACGACTCCGCAGGTCGAACGCCTGGTGTGGGCTGCCGAGGGCAACGCGGGAATCTGGCTGACGCTCGAGCCCGAGAGCGCGAGCGAGTCGGGTTCGAGCCAGGTGACTGGGGAAAACTTCTGGGAGTGAGCAGATACACGCTGGTCAGTCGAAGCGCGGAGTACGAGACCCGACTCCGTCGCCTCTTCCGAGCGCGCGTCACCCCGGTTCCGGGGGAGTACCTCGCGTTCGGTGCGCAGCAGGTCGTCGCGCAGATGACCAGCGCGCCGCGCATCGTGCTGCTCGGACCACTCCTGAGCTTCGATGAGACGAAGTCCGTCGCCGCCGAGTTGTCGGAGCGCTACCCCGGGATCGGCATCGTCGTGGTGCGCGAACAGCGGAGCGACCTCGAGGACTGGATCGACGCGATGGACATCCACGCGGTGCTCAGCCCCGATGCGTCCGACCAGACGATCACGAGCCTGATCGAGCGCCTCGACGATTGGCTGGTCGCGTATGGGCGGCTCCCGGCCGCACCGGCGGAAGTCGACGACGAGGACGACTCGACCGAGACCGCGGACACCTCGTTCCTGATGGTCGCGGAGCAGCAGGCCGAGCCCGAGCCGGAACCCGAGCCCGAGCCGCCCGCGGAGGAAGCCGAGCCCGAAGAGGAGTGGATCCTCCCGCCGCCGCTCGAGGAGGGCGTGCGGAGCGAGATCATCGTCGTGACGGCGCCCAAGGGCGGCCAGGGGAAGACGACGACCTCGATCAACCTCGCTGTCGGCCTGGCGGAGGTGCATCCGAACTCGGTGGTGCTCGTCGACGCCGACCTGCAGTTCGGCGACATCGCGAATGCACTCTCGCTCACGCCGCGCACCGCGCTCGCCGACCTGATCGCGTCGATGAGCGATGAGCTCGCACTGAAGACCCAGCTCACGCGCCACGAGGACGATTTCTTCGTCGCCGCGGCCCCGGACTCTCCCGAACTCGCAGACGAAGTCTCGCCGCAGAACCTCGGCGCGCTCATCCAGAACCTCTCCACGCAGTTCCGCTACGTGGTCGTGGACACGAGTCCCGGCCTCGGCGAGCACACCCTCGCCGCCATCGAACAATCGACGGACGCCGTCTTCGTCACCAACATGACCGTGCCGAGCCTCCGAGCGCTCCGCAAGGAACTCAAGCTGCTCGTCGACATCGAGTTGCTGCCGTCGAACCGCCACGTGGTCCTGAACTTCGTGGATAAGAAGAGCGGGATCACGGTGGGTGATGCAGAGCACATCATCGGCGCTGACATCGGCACCGTGGTGCCGCGGTCGGGCGCCGTGGTGTTCGCGAGCAACCAGGGCGAGCCGCTGATCCACTTCGACGTGCGCGACCCCGCAGCGGGTGCGCTTCGCGAGCTGGTCCAGAAGATCGAGCCGTCCGCCGTCCCGACCAGGCGACGAATCCACAGGAAGTCGAGAGCATCATGAGACTGAGTGATCGACTGGAGCGCGCCCGTGGTGCGCATGCGGCAGGCGAGCCCGAGGTCGAGCCCGCCGAGGCGCTGGCGCCGCTCGCACCGGCGGGCGCTGTGAGCGACGCGCCCGTCGACGAGTCCGCGCCCGCTGCGGCGCTCCCCTCGCCGCTCGAGCACGACGAGCCGGTGCCGTCTCCCGGTGCCGACGGCGATTCGCCCGAGCACTCCTCCACGTGGGAGGCGATCGCCGGCGAGGAGCACCACGAACGTCGGGACAGCGCCCAGGACGCGCTCGCCGAGCTCAAGGAGCGCGCGGCCCAGGAGCTGTTCCGACGGATCGGTGCGCGCCTGAACGATTCGAGCCTCTCCGAGCAGCAGCTCCACGCCCTCGCACGCGAGGAGCTCACCCGGATCGTCGGGGCTGAGCAGGTCGCCCTGACCACGGTGGAGCGCAACCGGTTGATCCAGGAGATCGGTGCGGACGTGCTCGGGTTCGGACCGCTCGAGCCGATGCTCGACGACCCGGAGATCACCGAGATCATGGTGAACCGCCGCGACCAGGTGTTCGTCGAGCGGAACGGTCGCCTCTACGAGTCGCGCCAGGTCTTCACGAGCGAGGGCCAGCTGCGACGCGTGATCGAGCGCATCGTGTCGCGCGTCGGACGTCGCATCGACGAGTCGTCGCCGCTTGTGGACGCCCGCCTCGAAGACGGTTCACGTGTCAACGCCGTCATCCCGCCGCTCGCGGTCGACGGCTCCTCGCTGACGATTCGAAAGTTCGCGAAGACGCCGCTGACCGTCGAGGACCTCGTACGCTTCGACACGATGTCGAGCCAGATGGTCGAGCTCCTGCGCGCGGCAGTGCGCGGCAGGCTGACGATCCTCGTCTCGGGCGGTACCGGCACCGGTAAGACCACCCTCCTGAACGTGCTGTCGCACTTCATCTCGAATGACGAGCGCATCATCACCATCGAGGATGCGGTCGAACTCCAGCTGCAGCAGGATCACGTCGTTCGGCTCGAGTCCCGCCCGCCCAATATCGAGGGCCGCGGCGAGGTAACGATCCGCGACCTCGTACGGAACTCGCTGCGCATGCGCCCCGACCGCATCGTCATCGGCGAGGTGCGTGGGGCCGAGGCGCTCGACATGCTGCAGGCGATGAACACCGGTCACGAGGGCTCGATCTCGACGATCCACGCGAACTCGCCCCGAGACGCGCTCTCGCGTCTCGAGACCCTGGTGCTCATGGCGGGCATGGACCTGCCGCTCCGAGCGATCCGCGAGCAGATCGCCTCGGCGATCGACATCGTGGTCCAGATCGGCCGCCTCCGCGACGGCACGCGTCGCGTCGTGAGCGTCACCGAGGTCCAGGGGATGGAAGGCGACATCATCACGCTCGAGGATGCCTTCAAGTTCGACTACGCTGCGGGCGTCGACGAGAACGGCCGGTTCCTGGGGCATGCCGTCGCCACCGGCGTGCGTCCGCGATTCGTCGACCACCTGGCGGACTACGGCATCACGGTGCCGAACTCGATGTTCATGGCCCAGGCGCCGCGTATGGGTGATCGTCTGTGACTCCCGCGTTCCTGCTCCTCGGGACGCTGCTCGTCCTCTTCGCCCTCCTGGCGCTCGTGCTGTTCGTCATCGCCCCGCCCGCGCCGCGAGTGTCCCTCGAACGCCGGCTGGCTCCCGGCGAACAGCATGTCTCCTCGCTGTCGAAGGCCACCGACCGCACCGTGGCGGGGATCGAGACGATCCTGCAGCGACGGCGTGCCGGGATGTTCAGCGAGGAGGTCCTCGAGCTGGCCGGCGTGCGCATGCAGCCGTCCGCCTTCCTGCTGATGGTCTTCTCGTTCTCGATGGTGCTCGCGGCGCTCGGGGTGCTGCTCGGCCTCGGATCGATCGCCGCCCTGCTGTTCGCGATCCTGTTCGGGCTCATGGGCCCGCTTCTTGCGAAGCTGTGGCTGTCGCTGCGCACGTCGCGGCGCCGTGCGAAGTTCGCCGACCAGCTGGACGACACCCTCCAGCTGCTCGCCGGCAACCTCCGTGCCGGTCACGGGCTCACCCAGGCCATGTCCTCCGTCGCCCGGGACGCGGACTCGCCGACCTCGGAGGAGTTCTCCCGGGTGGTGAACGAGACCCGCCTGGGTCGCGACCTGAACATCGCGCTGGAGGCGACGAGCGCCCGCATGCAGTCGGACGACTTCGACTGGGTCACGCAGGCGATCGCGATCAACCGCGAGACCGGTGGAAACCTGGCCGAGACGTTGCTGCGCGCGTCGGCGACGATCCGTGAGCGCAACCAGATCAAGCGCCAGGTCTCGGCACTCAGCGCGGAGGGACGTCTCTCCGCAGTCGTGCTGGTGCTGCTCCCGATCGGCGTGTTCGGGTTCCTCGCGATCACGAGCCCGGGCTACGTGGCTCCGTTCGTCCAGTCGGTGTTCGGGATCGCGGCCCTCGTCCTCGCAGTCCTCCTGTTGATCGCCGGAACGGTCTGGATGATCTTCGCGGTGAGGGTGAAGTTCTAGGGATGTTCATGGTCGACTACATCGGGTACATCGGGGCGGCGGCGATCGCCGTGGGCGTCGGGCTGCTGCTGTTCGTGATCATCGCCTCGATCCCGTCGAGCAAGGCGGTCGCGGAGGTCGTCTCCGCCGACGCTGCCGGCTCGCGCGTGCGTGACCCGGGCGAACGGCGCACGTTCGCCGAACTGCTGGCAGACGTGATGCCGTCGGGGTACACCGGGTGGATCCAGCGCAAGATCCTCTACGCCGGCCGAGGCGGTGACTGGACCGTCGGAGGGTTCCTCCTCCTCAAGACCGTCCTCACAGCGTTCGGGCTCCTCATCGTGATCTGGGCCATCGCAGCCAGCGGCTCCGGGGTGCTGGTCTTCCTCTCGATCCTGCTCACCATCCTGCTCTTCGTCGTCCCCGACGGGTTCCTCGCCGGGCGCGCATCGGAGCGGCAGAAGTCGATCGAGCTCGCGCTTCCCGACATCCTCGACCAGATGACCATCGCGGTGGAGGCCGGTCTCGGGTTCGAAGCGGCAATGACCAAGACCGCGCAGGCGGGGGCGACGCCGCTCAACGACGAACTCATCCGCACCCTCCAGGACATGAGCATCGGGCGTTCCCGCGCCGACGCGTACGAGGCACTGCTCGCCCGGACCGACTGCGAAGACCTGCGCCGATTCATCCGAGCCATCCTGCAGGCCGACCGCTACGGCATCTCCGTCGCCGACGTGCTGCGCGTGCAGGCGGGGGAGATGCGCCTCCGTCGTCGCCAGCGCGCCGAGGAGCAGGCGATGAAGGTGCCGGTGAAGGTGATCTTCCCGCTGGTCTTCTGCATCCTTCCGGTGCTCTTCATCGTGCTCCTGTACCCGGCCGCGGTCAGCATCGTCGGCGTGTTCGCGCGGTAGGGCCCTCGGAGATCGGTCGTGGTCGAAGCACCGAACCGCGAGCCGATCCCCAGCGAGCCATCCTCGGGTTCGTCACGGGGCCCGGACGCGCTAACGTGAATGCGTTCGCGCCCGTCCCCCCGCGGGTGCGCTGGGCTTCGCGACGCTGCGGCCCGACCGATCCCGAGCCGAGGACGAGCATCCCCCCATGCGCATCCGAATGGGCGGCGCTGACGACGTCGCCAGACCCGCAGACGAGGCATCGCATCGCGCCCGGCCGAGCCTGGCAGGGGGCGATCGGGCATGAAGCCGTACATCCTCGTCAGCCGGAACACGGCCTACGACCTGCGCATGCGGCGGCTCCTCGGCACGAACCTGCGCTCCATCCCGGGCGAGTTCCTCGGCATCGGCACCTCGCTCGTGCTCGACCGGGTGGGCACCTCGCCGCGCATCGCGATCCTCGGGCCGGAGCTGCGCTTCCCGGAGACGGTCGCGCTGACGGAGGCGCTCATCGCCCGGCACCCGAACATCGGGCTGGTGATCGTCGAATCGGAGCCGGGCGACCCGGAGACCTGGATCGGCCGCGGCATCCACGCCGTGGTCCCCGCTCAGGCGACCGACGCTGAGACGCTCGACCTGGTCAACCGGCTCGACACCTGGCTCGCCGAGTACGGCGAGGACATGGAGGCGGGCGAGTTCGGCGGCGTCGACGCCGTGAACGAGCCCGAACCCGAGCCGGCCGCCCCGAAGCGCGACCTGCCCGATTTCGACGACGAGGTGGTCTGGGTGGCGGATGCCACCGAGCCGCCCCCGACCCCGCAGCCCACGTCCGCCGCAGTCTCGCCCGACCCCGCGGCGTCGCGGGTACCCGCTGCCCTGCCCGACCTCGTGAGCGCCCCGACCGCCGTCCCGCGCCCGGGCCCCACTCCGCCGCCCCCGCCGCCGCCGGTGCGTCGGGCGCCCGCCGCGGCGTCCCAAGCCACGCCTGAGCCGCCGCCGTCGACCGTCGAGCCGCCGACCCGGACGGCGACCCTGCCGGTACAGGATGCCGGGCGCGCCACCACTGCCGAGCTCGCCGGGCCCGCCGACGACGCGCCCACCGGGGTCCGCAGCGAGATCATCGTCGTCGCCGCGCCGAAGGGCGGCCAAGGCAAGACGACCGCGGCGATCAACATCGCGGTCGGCCTCGCGGAGGTCGTGCCGGGCGAGGTCGTGCTCGTCGACGCCGACCTCCAGTTCGGCGACATCGCCTTCGCGCTGGGGCTGCCGGAGTCGCGCACGGTCGTCGGTGCGCTCGAGACACGCGACGACGACGACCTCGTCTCGGGGCTGCTGCGCCACGAGGACGACTTCTTCGTCATGCAGGCGCCGCCGACGCCGGAGGATGCGGAGCACGTGACGCCCGAGGACCTCGTCGCGGTGGTCCGACGCCTCTCGGGCCGCTTCCGGTACGTGGTGGTCGACACGACCCCCGGTGTCGGCCCGCACAGCCTCGCGCTCATCGCGGCCGCGACCGACGGCGTCTTCATCGCGAACATCAACACGCCGAGCCTGCACGCGATGCGCAAGGAGCTCGAGCTGCTCGAGGCATCCGACGGCATGCCCCCGAACCGGCATGTCGTGCTGAACTTCAGCAACCGGCGCGCGGGCATCACGCCGGCCCAGGCGGCGGAGGTCGTGGGCGTCCCGTTCGACATCGACGTGCCGCGCTCGCCCGCGGTGCTCTTCGCGAGCAACGAGGGCGTCCCGCTCATCCACCACGACGTGCGCGATGCGGCGGCGAAGGCGTTCCGGCGCCTGGTGCAGCGCATCGACCCGGCCGCGGTGCCGACGCGTCGCCGCATCCACCGCCGCTGGCGCGCGTCGTGACGACCGGGGCCGGTTCTCCACAGGGTTCGCGCCGCACCGGCCCGCCCGCGAGCGCGCCCGGGCTACCCTTCCTCGCGTGACGGCGATACTCCTGGGCGGCGGTGCGGTCTTCGGCGCCGTCGCGGGCTGGTGGCCGATCGCGGGGTCCGCGCGCAGCGGCACCCACGGCACGCGGCTGTGGAGCCGGCGTTCGCGCATCGTCGTCACCGTCTTCGCCGCACTCGGCGGCATCGCGATCTGCTGGGGCATCGGCGTGTCGCCGGTACTGCTGCCGGCACTGGTCTTCCTCATCACCGGCGCGGCGCTCGCGACGATGGATGCCGCGGAGCGGCGCGTCCCCGCCGGCACCGTGACCAGCGCCGGCGTGCTCGTCGCCGGCATGCTGGTGGTCGCCGCCGCGATCGACGACGCCTGGTGGTCGCTGCTCTGGGCCGGGCTCGGCGCCATCGGCATGTCCGCCATCGCCGCCGCCGGTGCGCGCTGGCTCCCGCGCGTGGTGGCCTGGCGGGACCTCGGCCTCCCGGTGCTCGCCGGCCTGATGCTCGGGTACCTGGGGTGGGAGGCGTGGCTGGCGGGCCTCGCCGGCATGCTTGTGATCGGGTTCCTCGCCGCATCCGTCGCCGTGCTGCGCGGCGACGCCACGCGACTGGCCGGCGCCCTGCCGCTCGGCCCGTCGATCATGGCGGGCGCGGTGCTCGCGATCGTCCTGGTCTAGCGGCCCGCCCGCCCGCGCCGGCCGTAGGCTGAGGGTGGGGAGGCCGACGTGAGCAGGGGGAGCGAGCCCGACTGGCAGCCGGACGTGCTCGGCGAGCGGTACGAGCAGCTGACGCTGCCGTTGGCGGAGGACGACGAGGGCGAGGTCGTCGCGACGCTCGTGCGCCACCGCCCGCGCTTCCGCTGGCGGCTGACGCCGGGGGCTGCGGCCGACTGCGACGTGCTCTACGTGCACGGCTGGAGCGACTACTTCTTCCAGACCGAGCTCGCCGAGTTCTGGGCGGATGCCGGTGCGCGGTTCTTCGCCCTCGACCTGCGCAAGTACGGGCGGAGCCTCCGCGGCGGGCAGACCCCGGGCTTCGTGAACGCCCTCGCCGCCTACGACGAGGACATCGAGGCCGCGCTCGCCGCCATGGGGCACCCGATCGACGGGCCGGTCTCGGCACGCCCGCTCATCCTGCTCGGGCACTCGACCGGCGGGCTCACGCTGGCGCTGTGGGCCGCGCGACACCCCGGCGTCGCATCCGCCCTGATTCTGAACAGCCCGTGGCTGGAGTTCCAGGCCAGCCGCATCGGGCGCGAGGCGATGACGCCGCTCATCGACCTCTCGGCCCGGGTCGACCCGCGCGGCGGCCTGCCGAACGTCGACCTCGGGTTCTACACGCGCGCGGTCGCGGAGGAGCAGGGCGGCGAGTGGACGTACGACCACGCCTGGCGCCCCGACCGCGGGTTCCCGGCGCCCGCCGGCTGGCTCTCGGCGGTGCTCGCCGGGCATGCGCGAGTCGCCGCCGGCATCGACGTCGGCGCGCCCGTGCTCACCCTGCTGTCGAAGCGCACGACGATCCAGGCACGCTGGAGCGAGGAGATGCGTTCGAGCGACAGCGTGCTCGTCGTCGACGAGATGGCCGAGCGTGCGCTCCGGCTCGGCCCGTCGGTGACGGTCGAGCGCATCGACGGCGCCCTGCACGACGTGTTCCTCTCGCGCCCGGAGGTGCGCCAGGACGCCTACGCGCGCGTGACGCGGTGGTTGCGCGGCTTCTCGCCCGTCTGACGGTGTGACGGATGCCTCGCCGGCGACGAGTCGGCCGGGCCGCATCGATGCCCCGCGAACGGGGCGATGACCCGGATGCCTCGCGCGAATAGGCTCCATGTCATGCCCCGGCTCCGACTCGCGATCGTCGTCACCGCGCTCGCCGCGATGGTGATCGTGCCAGGCATCGCGAGCCTGTCGGAGACGCCCACGTTCCTGGGCTGGCACATGTACTCGGGCTACCAGACGGGGCTCGTCTTCGAGGTCGAGCACGACGACGGTTCGACCGAGGCCGTGCCCATCGCCGAGATCGCCGCTGGCAACCGCATCGAGGTCGACTACGCCGAACCGGGGAGCCGGTTCCTCTGCGCCCGCGACGCGACGCTCGTGCGCGTGCGCGCCGTGCGGGAGCATCCGGCCCTCGACGAGGAGTTCGCATGCGCGGACTTCTGACCCGCACGGTGGACGCCAGGCCGCTCGCGCTCTCGCGCATCCTCATCGGCCTGGCGGCGCTCGGCGTCTCGTTCGAGTGGACCCTGCCGCTCCTCCGCGCGGCCGACGGCGAATATCTCGCCCTTCCGGTGATCCCCGGGGCGCCGGTGGTCGCCGCCCCGGTCGTCGTGTGGCTGTACCTCGTCGCGGTGCTCGGCGCCGTCGGCATGGTGCTCGGCGTGTTCGGCCCGGTCGCGCCGACGCTGGTCGCGGCATCCGGCGCCGTCGCCCTCCTCGCCGACCAGCAGGCCTACAGCAACCACGCGCTCCTGCTCGTGCTGCTGGCCGCACTGCTCGCTCCGAGCGGCGCGCACCGGGCGTTCTCCGTGCGCCGCCGTGGTCGCCCGCCCGCACAGGTGCCGTACTGGCCCGCGTTCCTCATCCGCGCGCTGCTCTCGTCGGTCTACCTCTGGACCGCCATCGCGAAGGTGAACCGCGACTACCTCGCCGGCGACGTGTTCGCGAACTTCGGCAACGGCCTCATGGACGCGCTCACGCCGGTGCTGCCGGTGCTCGCGATCGCGAGCATCGCCACCGAGCTCTTCCTCGGCATCGGGCTCTGGGTGCGCCCGCTGTTCCCGCTCGTGCTCCTCGCGGGCGCCGGCCTGCACGTCGGCATCCTCGCGACCCTGCAGGACCCGTTCCCGCTGGTGCTGTTCGCCCTGCTCATGGCGCCGGCCTACGTGCTCGCCGGCGCCGAGTGGCTCCGTGGCGGCGGGGCGCTCGCCGAGCGCACGCACGACGCCTGGCGCAGGTTCAGGCGACGGATGCGTCGCCGGCGGCCCGCACCGACGGCGTGACGCCCGCGTCGAGCGGCGCGACCGCTCCTGCGGCCTCCGACGCTGCGACGTCCGGCCCTGCGGCATCCGCCCCCGCGGAATCCGACCCTGCGATCTCCGGCCCCGCGGCATCCGCTCCCCGAATCGCCCCCGGCCCCGGCGGCAGGCGACGGATGCCCGTGACCAGCGCATGCTCGTCGACCGCGAGGCAGAGGCGGATCCACCCCTCGCCGGTGCGGCCGAACGCCGAGCCCGGTGCGATCGCGACGCGCTCCTGCAGCAGGAAGCGCTCGGCCCAGCCCGCCACGTCGCCGTCGGTCGCGTGCGAGACGTCGGCCCAGAGGTAGAACGCCCCGTTGGGGCGCAGGTAGCGGATGCCCCGGGCCTCGAGCTCCGTCGCGGCGACCTCGAAGTTCGCGCGGTAGTGCGCGCCGGCCGCCGCGACGTGGGACTGGTCGCCCTCGAGCGCGGCGAGGGCGGCGTACTGCGCCGGCATGCCGACGCATCCGATCGTCGCCTCCTGCATGGTGCGCATGGTGGCGGCGAGGCCCGGCGGCGTCACGAGTGAGCCGACGCGGATGCCCGTCATCGCGTAGGTCTTCGAGAACGAGTGCACCGTGAAGACGCGGTCGTCGGTGTCGAGGCTCGCGATGCTCACGTGCGGCTCGCCCCAGGTGAAGCGCTCGTAGACCTCGTCGGAGAGCACCCACAGGTCGTGCCGCTGCGCGAACGCGAGCAGTTCGGCGAGCACCTCGCGGCCGAAGACCGCGCCGAGCGGGTTCGACGGGGAGTTCACGATGAGCAGGCGCGTGCGCGGCGTGACCATGCGCTCGAGCTCGGCGATGTCGGGTGTGAATCCGCGCTCGGGCGAGAGCGGGTACGGCACCGGCACCGCGTCGAGCATGCGCGCGTTCATGGTGAACGTGGTGTAGCCGGGGTCGGGCACGAGCACCTCGTCGCCCGCGGCGAGGATGAGGTGCATCGCGAGGTTGAGCGCCTGCGTGCCGCCGATCGTGACCCACACCTGCTCGACCGACACGTGCACGTCGTTGTCGCGGGCGAGCTTGTCGACCAGCGCCCGGCGCAGCGGCAGGATGCCGCCGTTCGGCGAGTAGTCGGTGTCGTCGCGCTCCCACGCGGCACGCGCCGCGGCGGCGATGTGCGGCGCGACCGGCACGTCGGGCTCGCCGACGCCGAGCGAGACGATGCCGTCGAGCTCGGCCGCGATCTCGTAGATGCGGCGGATGCCGGATCCCGGCACGGCCGGGATATGGGGTGCGAGCGTTGCCATGACCGCAACCTAGACCCGGCCGGTTTCGGCCGCGTTGCCGGATGCTGCGAAGCAGCCCGCGTGCCCTCCGCCGGAGCTCGCGGGCGCCGCCCCGCTCAGGGCCACCACGGTGCGGTCCGATGGGCCACCCCGGTGCCGGCGGCGCGCCGTATCGGGTTGCATCGGGTGCACGTCCTCCTGCGCCTCATCGCACGCCACCACGCAACCGCAACCACGATGTCGGAGGACACCATGCTGCAGAACCTCAGTCACGCCGGTGCGAGCACCGCGGTGGAGGAGATCCTCTTCTCCACCCCGTTCGGGTACATGTTCCCGGAGCTCGCGTCGAACCCCGATCACTGCCTGCCCACCGGGCAGGACACCACCCGGGCGCTGCTCGCGCTCGGCACCGCGATGGCCACCGACGAGCTCACGACCGGGAGCCCGAGCGACACCGACACGTCGTCGTTCTTCACCTACTTCGGCCAGTTCATCGACCACGACCTGACCGCGCGCACCGACCGCGAGACCGAGACCTCGGAGATCTTCGCGCCCGACGGCGGTGCACTGCCGATCGTGCCGCGCGCGGCCGCCGAGGTCGCGGCGACGCTCCGCAACGGCCGTCGCCCGCAGTTCGACCTCGACAGCGTGTACGGCGACGGGCCCGCGATGCTGGTCGACGGGTCCGGCGCCGCGGGCCCCGGCGCCGACACGAACGCGCACGCGCTCTACGACAGCACGTTCCGGTTCCGGCTGCAGGACGTCGGGCCGACGGTCGACCTGCCCCGGCCCGATGGGCGCACGGCGCTCGTCGCCGACGCCCGCAACGACGAGAACGTCAACGTCAGCCAGCTCCACGCGGCGTTCCTCTCGCTGCACAACGCCGTCATGGACGGTCTGGCCGCCGAGGGCGTCACCGGGCCGACCGCCTACGCCCGAGCGCGCCAGTACGTGCGCTGGGTCTACCAGTACCTCGTGATCGAGGAGTACCTGAAGGCGGTCTGCCTCGAGCAGGTCGTCGAGGACTGCCTGCGCAACGGCCCGGTCTTCTACGGTCCGGTCGCGGGCGGCGAGCCGTTGTTCATGCCCCTCGAGTTCTCGGTCGCGGCGTTTCGCTTCGGGCACTCGATGATCCGGCCGAGCTATCGGATGCGGGGCGGGACGCTGACGATCATGGAGATCCTCGGCGTGAGCGCGGCGGACCGCCACGGCGGACCCGACCTGCTCCAGCCGGTGCCCGGCGCGAACCCCGCGCACGCGTTCCGGCTCGCGGTGCCGAACACCGTCGACTGGGGCCAGTTCTTCGGCACCAACGCACCGAACAAGGCGCGCCGCATCGACACGAGCATCGCCGGCGGGCTCGGGCAGCTCACGTTCGTCGCCGGGGGCCCGTCAGTCATGGCGCACCTCGCGCAGCGCAACCTGCTCCGCGGGTTCTCGCTGTCGATGCCGACCGGCCAGGCCGTCGCGCGCGCCTGCGGCGTGCAGCCGTTGACCCCGGTGGAGCTCACGTCCGGCGAGACGCCCGCGATCGTGGACGCGCTCGCCGCGGGGCTCACCGGGCGCACCCCGCTCTGGTACTACGTGCTGCGCGAGGCGGCCGTGCAGGCCAGCGGCGTCACGCTCGGGGTGGTCGGCAGCCGCATCGTCGCCGAGTGCCTGATCGGGCTGCTGCGGAAGGACCCGAACAGCGTGCTCAACCAGTACGGCATCGCACGCAACGTCACCAAGGAGGGCATCGTCGTGCCGACCGCAGGCGGGCGTCGCGCGATCGGGGGCGTGGAGGACTTCCTGCGGGTCGCGGGCGTGCACGTCGGGAAGCTGCCGGACGTCGTCGGCCCGATGGACCGCCTCACCGGTGGCGGTGCCGACGGGAACGGCGGCAACGGCAACGGTCGCGCCGCCGCGGGCGGCAAGCGCTCCCGCGGTCGCCGGAACGACTGAGCTCGGGGAGGGGCCCCGCCGTTCGGCCGGCGGGCCCTCAGGGTGGGGGCTGCCGCGTGCGGCCCCCACCGCCTCAGCGGAAGTTCACGAACTGCAGGTCGACGTCGAGGTCGGCGCCCTTCAGCAGCGCGATCGTCGCCTGCAGGTCGTCGCGGCTCTTCGACGAGACGCGCAGCTCGTCGCCCTGGATCTGCGACTTCACCGACTTCGGCGCCTCGTCGCGGATCAGCTTGCCGATCTTCTTCGCGTGCTCCTGGTCGATGCCCTGCTTGAGTGCCACCTCGAGTCGGTACTCCTTGCCCGACGCGTACGGCTCGCCGGCGTCGAGGCTCTTCAGTGAGATGCCCCGCTTGACGAACTTCGACTGCAGCACGTCGAGCACGGCCTTGACGCGCTCCTCCGAGTTCGCCTTCAGCAGCATCTTCTCGCCGGAAAACTCGACGGATGCCCCCACGCCGCGGAAGTCGTAGCGCTGGTCGATCTCCTTGCGGGCCTGGTTGACCGCGTTGTCGGCCTCCATCTTGTCGACCTTGCTGACCACGTCGAACGTCGAATCTGCCATGCCGCCAGTGTAGCCAGCGGGTGCGATCCTGATGGCAGGGCCGAGCACCGACCGAGGGCCATTCCCTCGCCTGAGGGCCAGATTTTCAGCCCTCAGACGAAGAACCGGCCCTCGAGCGCGAGCAGGCCCGGGTGCAGGGCGGGCGTCGCCACCCACGTGCGCAGCGCCTCCTGCACAGACGGCGAAGCGCGCCGATCGGGCGCACACGCGAGTCATGCGTTCGCGCGGGGACGTCATCCGCGAGGGTCGACGCATGGCGGATGCGGGAACGCGTGGCACCAACGGCTTCCCGGCCGACGGCGCAGGCATCGTGCTCGCACGTTCCATGCGCGCGGCGGGGCAGGAAGCAGCGCTGTACGCCGCCGTGCGGCGTGGCGACCTCGTCCGCGTCCGGCCAGGTGCCTACCGCGCACCTGCTCCCGCATCCGCGACCATGTCCGGTCCGGAACGCGACGCCCAACGCCACCTGTCGCTCGTCCACGCGGCCGCGGCGACGCTGCGCACTCCCGTCTTCACGGGGTACTCCGCGGTCGCGCTCCACGGGCTCCCCATCGTCGGGCGCTGGCCCGACGTGGTCGAGGTCGTCGTGGCGAGGCCGACCGGCAGTCGTCGACCGGGCATCCGCTACGTGGCGACGAAGACGCCCCCGTCGACCGTGACGCGGGGCGGTCTCAGCGTCGTTGCGCTCGACCACGCGCTCCTGCGGTTGGCCCGCACTGCACCCCTGATCGCTGCGCTCGCAGCGACGGATGCCGCGTTGTGGCGCCCGCGAGAGCACGGTGTCCAGCCGAAGACCACGATCGAGCACCTCCGCGCGATCCACCAGGCGATGCTGCCGTACCCGGGCAGCCGGCGCGTCGAGGCAGTGCTCTCGCGCGCGTCCGACGGAGCGGAGTCACCGCTCGAGACCGTGAGCCGGCTGGACTTCGAGGAGTTCGACCTCCCGCAACCCGAGCTGCAGCACCGCTTCGAGCTGGCCGAGCTCGGCCAGGACGCTGACGTGGACTTCTGGTGGCCCGCATACGGCGTCGCAGGCGAGGCGGACGGCGCCGGGAAGTACCGCCGCGAACCGGGCGTGGACGCCACGATCGAGACGGTGCTCGCCGAGAAGGCGCGGGAAGACGCGATTCGTCGCCGGGTGGACGCGTTCGTGCGCTGGACGTGGTCGGATGCGTGGTCGCGCGACCCGCTCCGCGCGAAGCTCGAGGAGGCCGGCCTGCCGTTCGTGCGCCGGTCGTCGCGGTTCATCCGGCTGCGGTGACGGCGTGCGCTCTCCGAGTGCCGAATCTTCGCCTGAGGGCCAGATCTTCAGCCCTCAGACGAAGAAATGGCCCTCAGACAAGGTTGGGACGAGCCGAACGCGCGCGCGCATGCCGCGGGCGAACGCATGCGGCGGGCGAACGCATGCCTCGGGCCCTCGGGGCAGCAGGGGCGAGCGGATGCCACGGAGTCGCCTCCGCGCTCAGCGCATCCACACCGTGGTCTCGCCCGGCACGACCGCGGCCTCGGGCAGCGGGCCGCTCGCGAGCAGCACCTCCGCGCCGGCGAGTTCCGCCGGCAACGACGCCGGCGAGGCGCCGAAGTTCGACACCACGGTCCACCCGTCCGGCCGCCGGAACGCGAGCACGTCGTCGCTCCCGCCCGGCACCCACTCCAGTTCCTCGGCACCCTGCAACTCGGCGCGCAGCGCGAGCGCGCGCCGGTAGAGCGAGAGCGTCGAGCCCGGGGCATCCGCCTGCGCATCGACCGCGAACGACCCGAACCACGCCGGCTGCGGCAGGTGCGACGCGGTCGAACCCTCGGGGCCGAATCCGAACGCACCTCCCGATGCGGTCCACGGCAGCGGCACGCGGCATCCGTCGCGCCCGACGTCGACGCCGGCGTTGCGGAAGAACGTCGGGTCCTGCCGGTCCTCGTCGGGGATCTCCGCGACCTCCGGCAGGCCGAGCTCCTCGCCCTGGTAGAGGTAGGCGCTCCCCGGCAGCGCGAGCAGGAACAGCGTCGCCGCGCGCGCTCGCCGCAGCCCGCGGCCGGCGTCGAGGGCCGCCGGATCCCCGCCCGCGAGCAGCCAGTCACGGGCGACCGCGCCCTCGCCCGTCGGGTCGTCGGGCAGGGCGTAGCGGGTCGGATGCCGCACCACGTCGTGGTTCGAGAGCACCCACGTGTTCGATGACCCGGTGCCGTGCGTCAGTTCGAGGTTGCGGGCCACGACGGCGCGGAACTCCGCGGCGTCGAAGTTCGCCCGCAGCAGGTCGAAGTTGAACGCCTGCCCCAGGCTCGTCGGCGCCGCGTAACGCGCACGGCGGTCGGGCTCGACCCACGCCTCGGCCACGGCCGTGCGCGGCGGGTCGTACTCGTCGAACACCGCCCGCCACTCGGCGTAGATCTCATCGAGCTCCTCGCGGTCCCAGAGCGGGTGCGACCCGTCGCCCGCCACGCTCGACGCCTCGAGCTCGGCGTGCGAGCGCAGCGGGTACGTGAGGTCCTTCGCCAGCGCATGGGCCACGTCGACGCGGAACCCGTCGACGCCGCGGTCGGCCCAGAAGCGCAGGGTGCGCAGGAAGTCGTCGCGCACCTCGCGGTTGGCCCAGTTCAGGTCGGGCTGCTCGCTGGCGAACAGGTGCAGGTAGAACTGGCCGTCGCCCACGGGCTCCCACGCCGACCCGCCGAACATCGAGCGCCAGTCGCTCGGTGGCTCGGAGGCATCCGCCCCCTCACCGTCGCGGAAGACGTAGCGGTCGCGGGCGGGCGAGCCGGGCGGCGACGCCAGCGCCTCGCGGAACCACTCGTGCCGGTTCGACGAGTGGTTGGGCACGATGTCGACGACGAGCCGGATGCCCGCGTCGTGGAGCGCCTGCGCCAGGTCATCGAAGTCGTCGAGGGTGCCGAGCCGGGGGTCGACGGCGCGGTAGTCGTCGACGTCGTACCCGCCGTCGGCGAGTGCGGACGGGTAGAAGGGCGAGAGCCAGACCGCGTCGACGCCGAGCTCGGCGAGGTACGGCACGCGCGAGACGATGCCCCGCAGGTCTCCGATGCCGTCGCCGTCGGAGTCGGCGAAGCTGCGCGGGTACACCTGGTAGACGACGGCCTGCCGCCACCAGTCGCGGTCGGGTGCGAGCACTTCGGTCTCCTTCACTTGATCGAGCCTCGGGTGACGCCGGAGATGACCCAGCGCTGCGAGAAGATGTAGACGATGAGCAGCGGCGCCATCGCCATGAGGTACGACGCGAACGCCACCGTGTAGTCGGTGTTGAACTGCCCCTGGAAGACGTACTGCGCGAGCGGCAGCGTGCGGGCCGCCGGGTCGGTGAGCACGACGAGCGGCATGATGAAGTCGTTCCACGCCCACACGCAGGTGAGGATGCCCACCGTCGCATTCATCGGCGTCAGCAGCGGGAAGATCACCTGCCAGAACACGCGCCAGGTTGACGCGCCGTCCACCCGGGCCGCCTCCTCGAGCTCGATCGGGATCGAGCGGATGTACGCCGTGTAGATGAACACGTTGAGCGACAGCCCGAAGATCGTGTAGAGCACGATCATGCCGACCTGGTTGTCGAGGCCGAGGACGGCGGTCTGCTTCACGAGCGGCAGCATGATGATCGGGAACGGGATGAACAGTGCTGCCAGCAGGTAGAAGAACACGCCCTTGAAGAAGGGCCGGTGGATGTTGCGGGCCAGCGCGTAGGCGACGATCGAGCTGGTCACCAGCGTGAAGGCGACCGAGCCGACCGTGATGAACGCGGTGTTCGCGAGCGCCTGCGGGAAGCTCGTGCGCTGCCAGGCCTCGGCGAAGTTCTCCCACCGGATCGGGTTCGGCCATTCGAAGCCGGTGCCGGCGACGAGCTGGTCGGGCGTCTTCAGCGCGACCACGACGGCGAGGTAGAGCGGCACGAGCACGGTGAGGGAGCAGACGGCGATGAGCGCGGTCGCCCACCAGTTGATGCGGCGCGTGTCGTCGTCGGACTCGCGGACACGACGGGTGCGGCGACGGCCGCCGCTGCCGTCGATGGGAAGGGCCTGTTCGGCCTGAGCGAGGTTGGTGGTTGCGGTGGTCATCAGAAATCGGCCTCTCTGCGCTGAAGGACCCGGAACTGGAAGAGGGAGACGAGCGTGATGACGATGAAGAAGATCACCGCGTTGGCCGTCTGGTAGGCGAACTCGCCGCCGGAGAAGCCGCCTCGGAAGATGAGGAGGGTCACCGACTCGGTGGACGTGCCGGGCCCGCCGTTCGTGAGTGCGACGATCGGGTCGAAGACCTGCAGGAAGCCCTTCAGGCTGAGCACGACGTTGATGGTGAAGAAGGCGCCGATCAGCGGGAAGGTGATCGACCGGAACTGGCGCCAGGCGCCGGCCCCGTCGAGCGACGCCGCCTCGTAGAGCTCGCTCGGAATGGTCTGCAGGCCCGACAGGTAGATGATGATCGCGAAGGCGCACGCCTGCCAGACCGCGAGCACCACGATCGCCGTCCACGCCCAGTCGGGGTTGGTGAGGATGTTGTCGCGGAACAGCGGGATGCCCGACAGGATCTTCGGCAGCGAGTTCGAGAAGAAGAACTGGAACACGTAGCCGATGACCAGGATCGCGAGGACGTAGGGCACGAAGAAGACGCCGCGGAAGGTGTTCCGCCCCACGATCTTCGCGTTCAGACCGAGCGCGATGGCGAGCGAGATGGCGTTCGTCAGCAGCGTGGCGACGATCGCGAACAGGAACGAGAATCCGTAGGCCTGCAGCGCGCGGTCGTCGCGGAACAGGTTCAGGTAGTTCGACACCCCGACGAAGTTCCATGCGCCGTATCCGGCGTAGTTCGTGAAGCTGAAGAAGATGCCGATGAGCACCGGCAGGGTGTGGAAGGCGGCGAAGGCGATCACGGCCGGCCAGACCATCCAGTAGTAGGCGGGCATGGCGCGCCGCCGCTCGGTTCGGGTGCGCGCGGCGCGGGTGCGGCGCTCGGCGGTCGTCGATGACCGCACGGCCTGGGTCAGGGTGGACATGGTCACTCTCCCGTCACGGGGATCGTGCGAGCGGCGACCTTCGCCCACTCGCGGTCGAGGGTGGCGAGCGCGGACGCCGCGTCGCCGGTGAAGAGGGCCTGCTGCACGGTGGCGTCCAGCGGGATGCCGGGCGGCACCTGGTGGTCGATGAAGCCGGTGATCCGGCCCTGCTCGAACCAGGGCGCGACCGACTGGATCGCGGCGGAGTCGCTGAGCTCTGCGCCCCCGACCGACGGCACCATGTTCTGCGATGCTGCGAACGCCTCGATCACGTCGGGCCGGAAGAGGTAGTCGATGAACCGCTGCGCCTCCGCCTGGTGCGGCCCGTCCTTGCCCATGGTCACGACGACGTCGACGCCGGAGACGAGCAGTCGATCGTCGGGGTCGTCGGTGCCCGGGTAGGGGAAGATGCCGAGGTTCACGTCGGGGTCGATGCCGAGGATCGGGTTGACGGCCCAGATGCCCTGCATGAGCATCGCCGCCTCGCCGTTCGCGAACGCGGCGTTGCCGTCGTCGTAGGTGCGGCCGCGGTAGCCCTCCTGGGCGTAGGAGTAGAGCTCGGCCTGCTGCTCCATGACCTCGGGGAAGTCCCGCTCGAAGGACACCGGGGAGTCCGGTCCGACGCTGGCGCCCTCCTCGCGCATCTGCGGGAAGAAGTCGTCCTGCGCGGGATACGCGCCGAGTGCGTTCCACGACGGCAGCACGGTCCACGAGTCGGCGAGGGTGCCGTAGAACGGCGTGATCCCGGCGTCCTGCAGCTGCTCGCACACCGCGATGAGCTCGTCGAACGTCTCGGGCACCTCGAGTCCCTGCGCGTCGAAGATGTCGCGGTTGTAGATGATGCCGTTGGCGTTGTTCACGTAGCCCAGGCCGTTGACCTCGTCGCCGAAGGTGCCCAGGTCGGCGAGGATCTGCTGCACGGCCGGGTTGATGGTCTCCAGCAGCGGGTCGTCCGTGAAGTCGTGGAACACGCCCGCCTGCGCGAGCCGGCCGAAGTTGCCGTTCGCGTTGAGGGTGATCACGTCGGGCGTGCGGTCCTTGACCAGGAGGGTGCGGATCAGCGTGTCGGCGTCCGCCACCTGGTTCTGCACGACGTCGATGTCGGGGTTCTCGGCCTCGAAGTCGGCGATGATCTGCTCGAAGTCGGCGAGCGCCTCGCCCTTGAACTGGAAGAAGTCGAGCTGGACGGGCTGGTCGCCGCCTGCGGGAGCGCAGCCCGAGAGCAGCAGCCCGGCGAGCGCGGCGGCCGAGGCGGTCGCGAGCGCGGCGCGCCGGCGTGCGCGCCTCCGCCGTCCCGGGGCGTGTCGGGTGGTCTGTTCGATCATGCTGCGCCTCCTCGCGCGTGCGGATGGTGGTGTGTCGGGGTCGCCGTCAGGCGGGCGCGAGTTCGAGCAGCACGAGCTGCTCCGGGTACAGCACCGGGGCCTGCAGGCCAACGGTGCCGAGGGCGGCACCGCTCATCACGAGCGGGTGCTCGGTCCAGGCCAGCGGCGACTGGCCGGGACCGTCGGCGACGCTGCCGCCGGCGATGCGCACGGCGAAGCGACGTTCGGGGTCGAGGCCGGGCAGGGTCAACCGTCCGGCCGGCAGGGTCACGCTCGTCGTGACCTGCGTGAAGGCGAAGAGGGCGGATGCCCCGTCGCGCGCCACGACCCCGCGCACGTCGGTCGAGGCATCCGCCGTGTCGCCGTGCACCAGCCGGCCGGTGTGGATGAGCTCGCGGTGGCGTGCGTGCAGGGCCACCCACGACGCGACGGCGTCGAGGCCGGCGTCGTCGAGTTCGGTGAGGTCCCACTCGATGCCGAGGTGTCCGAAGCAGGCCACGCCCGCGCTGAGGTCGAGGGACGCGTGGCGTCCGGTCGAGTGCACCCGAGGGCTCGTCAGGTGGGCGCCCATGAGCTCCGGCGCCACCAGCAGTCCCGTGTACTTCTGGATGCGCAGGCGCTCGATCGGGTCGAGCGTGTCGGAGGTCCAGATGCGGTCGGTGCGCTCGAGGATGCCGAGGTCGACCCGCGCGCCGCCCGACGCGCAGGACTCGATCTCGAGGCCCGGGTGGCGGCGCTTCAGCGCGTCGAGCAGTCGGTACAGCGCCGCGACGTTCTCGTGGACCCGTGCCCGACCGGTGTCGGAAGCCGCAGCCTCGAGCAGGTCGCGGTTGTGGTCCCACTTCAGGTAGGCGATGTCGTACTCGCCCAGCAGCGCGTCGAGCCGATCGAGCAGGTACTGCCATGCATCGGGGTGCGACAGGTCGAGCACCTGCTGCTGGCGGGCCGACACGGGGAACTCGTCTCGGGCGCGGAGGATCCAGTCTGGGTGCGCCCGTGCGAGGTCGCTGTCGAGGTTGACCATCTCGGGCTCCACCCAGAGGCCGAACTCCATGCCGAGTGCGTGCACGCGGTCGATGAGCGGCTGGAGCCCGTCGGGCCAGACGGTCCGGTCGACGGTCCAGTCGCCGAGCCCTGCCGTGTCGTCCCGGCGCCCACGGAACCAGCCGTCATCGAGCACGAAGCGCTCCACGCCGACGCGCGCGGCGCGCTCGGCGAGCGCGGCCAGCGTGTCGAGGTCGTGGTCGAAGTAGACGGCTTCCCAGGTGTTGAGGGTCACCGGCCGGGGGCGGCGCGGATGCTGCGGACGGGCGCGCAACTCGTCGTGGAAGCGCTGCGAGAGGGCGTTGAGCCCGTCGCCCCAGGCGCCGATCGCCCACGGCGTCGTGTAGCGCTCGCCCTCGGCCAGCTCGATCTCCCCGGGCGCGAGCAGCTCGCCCGCGGCGAGGAACGCGATCGCCTCGGGCGTGCGCTCGGCGAGCAGGCGGTGGTTCCCGCTCCAGGCCGTGTGCACGGCGTGCGCCCGGCCGCGCTCGAACCCGAAGCCGGCACGGCCGGCGGCGAGCAGGAGGCTCGCGTCGGAGCCGGGGCGTCCGCGGCGGCTCTCGCGCAGGTGGGTGCCGATCGTGAACGCGTGCCGCTGCGGCGATCGCTCGCGGAGGTGGCGGCCGGTCGTGTCGAGGAGCTCGTCGGCGTCGTGGGGGAGCGGGAACGTCGCCGCGAGGGCGGTGAGCGAGTACGGCTCCGGCGCGAGGTTCTCGAGCGTGATGCGCTGGCGGAGGAGCCCGGCGGCGGTCACGCGGAGCTCGATGGTCGCCGCGAGGCCGGCCGCGACGTCGACGCACTTCACGACGGCGTCGGGGCCGTCGACGTCGATGGCCTCCGCGACCAGCTTCGTCGAGACGAAGCGACCCGAGCGATGGCCGGCGAGGCCCGGTGTGCCGAGCCACCCCGACGACTCCTGGGGGAGCAGGGTGAGCGGTGCCGGGACGTCGAGGCCCCCCGAGACCCGCTGGGGCAGGGCGGCGGTGCACAGGGAGACCAGCTCGGTCGCGTCGACGTCACCGAGGTCGGCGCCCCAGTGCACGATCACGGGCAGGGCCGCACGCGTGACGTCGAGTACGACGCTGGTGCCGCCGTTGCGGAGGTGGATCGGCGCTGATCGGTGCATGGGTTATTTCTACGCCAGAAATAACCCAGTGTCAAGAGTTCAGCGAATCGCGGCCCAGGGCCACACGCGCGAGCGACTTCATGTCATGATGGAATCAACGGGAGGTGCAGCCGACGATGACGCAGCCGGAGCTCAGCGAGTCCGCCCACGACCTCGCCCGGCAGGTCCTCATCCACGGGCCGATCTCGCGCGGCGAGCTCGGTCGCCGGCTCGGCCTGTCGCCCGCGAGCCTCACGCGCCTCTCCAAGCCGTTCCTCGACCGGGGCCTGTTCGTCGAGGCGCCGGAGGTGGTGCAGGGCGCGACGGGCCGGCCGGCCAAGCCGCTCGACGTGCAGGTCGACGCCGCCCGCGTCATCGGCGTCAAGCTGAGCGGCGAGGCGGCGTACGGCGTGCTCACCGACCTGCGCGCGGGCGCCCTCGCGCAGGCCGTCCGTCCGTTCGGCACCCACGACGTGGGCGCCGTGGTCGACGCGGTCGTGCGCTTGGTCGCCGAACTGCGTCCGCCGGAGGGCGACGTCGCCGGGGTCGGCGTGAGCATCGGCGGCAACGTCGCCGGGCAGCGCACGGTCACCCGCGCGCCGTTCCTCGGCTGGCGCGACGTGCCGCTCGCCGACCTGCTCGAGGAGCGGCTCGGCGTCCCCGTCGACGTCGAGAACGACGTGACGGCTCTTACGACCGCCGAGCAGTGGTTCGGGCCGGCGCGCGCCGAGGACTCGTTCGCGGTGGTCACGATCGGCGCGGGCGTGGGCTACGGGCTGGTGATGCACGACCGCGTGATCACCACCCCCGACACCGGGCTCGGGCTCGGCGGGCACTTGCCGCTCGATCCCAGCGGGCCGCGCTGCATGGACGGGCATCCGGGCTGCTCGACCGCGATGCTGTCGATCCCGAGCATCCGCGCGCAGGTCGGCATCGCGCTGGGCCACGAGGTCGAGTACGACGAGGTGCTCGCGCTCGCGGCCGACGGGCAGCCGACGGCGCGCTCGGTGACGGATGCCGCGGGCCGCGCGCTCGGCCGCATGATGGGCCTCATCGCGAACCTCACGATGGTCGACACGATCGTGCTCTCGGGGGAGGGGGTGCGCCTCTGGGACGTGGCCGGCGACGCGGCTCGCGCGGTGCTCGCGGTGGACCGCGACCCCGAGGCGGCCCCGGTCGTCGTGCACGTCGACGCGACGGGCTTCGACTCATGGGCCCGCGGCGCGGCGGCGGTGGCGATCCAGGGCGGCCTGGCCCGCTTCCGGCTCGGCTCCTGATCGGCGACCGGCCCGAGTCATCCGCCCTGAGGGCCGGATCCTCGGCCGAGGGCGAGACCTTCAGCCCTCACGCGAGCAGATGGTCCTCGACCTGGATCGGGGCGGGCGGCTCAGGAGGTCGGCCGCGCGGTGCTCGAGCGCACGATGAGCTCGTACGGCAGCAGGGTGTCGGAGCGCGCCGGCGGGGCATCCGTCGGCTGCAGCTGCTCGAGCAGGATGTCGACCGCCCGCTCGCCCTGCTGGCGCGGGAACTGCGCGACCGTGGTGAGCCCGAAGAACTCCGCGAGGTCGTGGTCGTCGATGCCCGCGATCGACACGTCGCCCGGCACGTGCAGCCCGAGGTCGCGCGCGGCGAGGATGGAGCCCATCGCCATCTCGTCGGACGCCGCGAAGATCGCGGTCGGCCGGTCGCGCGGCACCCCGAGCAGCTGCTTCGCCGCGTGGTACCCGCCCTGGATGCTGAAGTCGGCCGGGGCGAACAGCGACGGGTCGACGGCGTAGCCCGCGTCGACGATCGCGGCCTCGTACCCGAGGCGGCGGTTGGTCGGCAGGTGGAAGTCGAGGTCGAACTCGTGCGTGCCGCCGATGTGCGCGATGCGGGTGTGGCCGAGGCCGAGCAGGTGCTCGGTGGCCAGGCGCGAGATCGCCACGTCGTCGACGGTGAGCGTGCGCACGCCCGGGATGGGGCCGCCGACGCCGACCAGCGGCTTGTCGAGCGACTGCAGCCGGGCCACCTCCGCCTCGGTGAGCTCGAGGGAGACGGCGATGACGGCGTCGACGCGCTGGCGCAGCAGGAAGTGCTCGAACACGCTCGCACGCTCGGCGCCCTCGCCCGACAGGTTGTAGAGCGTGAGGTCGTAGCCGTTGCGCAGCAGCGCGTGCTGCGCGCCCTCGAGCACCGACGAGAAGAACCACCGGTTGAGGAACGGGATCACCACGCCGATGTTGCGCATGCGGCCGGATGCCAGGCTGGACGCGTTCGACGACACGACGTAGCCGAGCTCCGCTGCGGCCGCCTCGACGCGCTCCTTGGTGGCGGCCGACACGGGTCCGCGCCCGCTGAGGGCGCGCGACACGGTCGCGGTCGAGACGCCCGCGAGCTTCGCGACCTCCTCGATCCCGGCCATGGCCCCTCCTGACGGCGACAGATGCGGCGAAGCGGGCGTCTCCCCGGTCGCGCAGCACCACGGCAATCCTATCGACGCCGCGCTCGCGCGACCGACGCGCCGGCCCGGGGCATCCGCCCGCTCGGGCCTGCCCGATGTGCCCATTTCGGGGTGCAGGGCGTTGCGCGTTGCCGATGGGGGAGGCGGTGGGGTAGACAGTACGCAGTCGGGGCCTGCCCACCGGGGGCGGCTGGGCCCACCGCCGTACTCGAAGGGAACACGTGTGAAGTGGGTCAAGCGCATCGTCGTCACGCTGGTGGTGGTCTTCGCTCTGTTCTACCTCGTGAGCAGGCCGGAGGATGCCGCAGCGGCGGTGCAGGGCGCGTTCGACGCGGTCTGGGGCGCGGTCGAGTCGGTGGGGACCTTCTTCACGTCGCTGGTCGACTGAGGCGGGCCGGCTGAGCCCATGGAGCCGTTCGAGCTCGACCCGAAGGTCGAACGCCACCTGATCTCCGACGAGGGCGAGATCGTCATCGACGAGGTGCGCAAGCACTGGGCGGCGTTCCTCGGGCCCTCGATCGAGGTCGTCGCGAGCCTGCTCATCCTGATCCTGCTGATCTGGACGCCGCGTCCGATCGACTGGCTGATCTCGCTCATCAGCGCCGGCCTGCTCATCCACGGCATCTGGCGCGCGGCGGCCGTGCACATGGACCGGTTCGTCATCAGCAACATGCGCGTGTTCCGCGTGCACGGCATCTTCACGCGCAACATCGCGACCATGCCGATCCAGCGAATCCTCGACATCTCGGTGCACAAGCCGTTCATCGGCCGCATCATGGGCTACGGCCACTTCATCTTCGAGTCGGCGGCGCAGGACCAGGGCCTGCGCGAGATCCGCTTCGTCGGCCACCCCGACGAGCGCGGGCTGACGATCCAGCGCGTCATCGCGCGGTCGGGCCTGCGCGGTCGGCCCACGCAGTGGAACACCTGAGCGGCACGTCGCGCGCGGGCGCGGTTCGCCCGGGGGAGGTCGGCCCAGGCGCATCCGCCTCCGATTTCACGCATCGCCACGCGCCGAGTATGCTTGTCTGGCCCCGGTCGCATGCTGATGAGGCTGGGCGCACTGGCGAGTTACCCTAGCGGCCAAAGGGATCTGACTGTAAATCAGACGGCTCAGCCTTCGGGGGTTCGAATCCCTCACTCGCCACCATGCGGATTTCCGCTCACATCAGCACGGATGCCCCTCCCGACTCGCGTCGCGGAGGGGTTCGCCGTTTCCGCCGCTAGCGTTGCCTCCATGGCCTCACACATCGAACTGCTCGAGATCGCCGCGACCGTGGCGCGGCGCGCGGGCGCATTCGCCGTCGACCGCCGCAGCCACGGGGTGAGCGTCGCAGAGACCAAGTCGTCGCCCATCGACATCGTCACGCAGGTCGACCGCGACACCGAGACGTTCATCCGCAGCGCGCTCGCCGAGTACCGTCCGGCCGACGGGTTCTTCGGCGAGGAGGGCGACGCGGACGCCGGGAGCTCCGGCCTCACGTGGGTCGTGGACCCGATCGACGGCACGGTGAACTTCCTCTACGACATCCCGGCGTGGGCGGTGAGCGTCGCCGTGGTCGAGGGCGACGTCGACCCCGCGACCTGGAACGTGCTCGCCGGTGCCGTCATGAACCCGGTGACGGGGGAGGTCTACACCGCCGCCGCGGGGGAGGGCGCCTGGCTGGGCGACCGGCCCCTGCGCGTGAACGACGGCGTGCGGCTCGATCGCGCCCTGGTCGCGACGGGATTCTCGTACCTGCGCGAGCGGAAGGAGCGCCAGGGGCGCGTCGTCGCCGGGTTGGTGCCGCGCATCCGCGACCTGCGGCGCATCGGCTCGGCGGCGCTGGACCTGTCGACCGTGGGCTCGGGCCGGCTGGACGCGTTCTACGAGGCGGGCCTCAACCCGTGGGACCACGCAGCGGGCGGGCTCGTCGCCCGCGAGGCGGGCGCTCGGATGGGCGGGCTCGGCGGTGCGCCGGCCGGCGCCGACATGCTGATCGCGGCGCCGCCGTCGTTGTTCGACGACCTCGCGCGAGCGATCGACGAGCTCTGGGAGGCCTGATCGCGACCGCGCCGGGCGAGCCCGGCGGCGACCCGGCGCCGCTGTTCGACACCTGACCTGGCTCCGGATCCCCGATTCCGTCGAATGTCCGCATTAAGGGGGACGGAATCGCTCCACACGCATGGAATCCGCGACCGATTCCGGTTACCCTTTACCAACCCGTTATTTTGGCGCAGGCCAGAATGAGCACCTCCCCATTGACCTGACCCGACGCCGAAAGGCACACGTGCCCGAGTCCCCCCTCGTGCCGGACGGTCCTGAGACCGGCACCACCCACGCTGCGCAGCGCGAGCGACCGCTGACGCGTCGGGAGATCCGGGAGCAGCAGCGTCTCGAGCGCGAGGCGGCCGAGGCAGCGGCGTACGGGTACGGCACGCCCGCGCTCGATCCGTCGCGACCCGCGGCGGGCGACGAGGCGCCGGTCATCCGGGCCACCGGACGTGGCTGGAGCCTCGGCGACCCCGAGCCCGTTGCGCCGGCCCCGACGCAGCCCTCCCCGGCATCGCAGGCGCCGGCACCCGCGCCGGAACCGCGCCCCTCGTGGAGTGCACCCGCGCAGGATGCGCCTGTGCCTGAGCAGCGCTCCACGTGGAGTGCGCCCGAGCAGGGTACGCAGGCCCCCGAGCAGCGCCCCACGTGGGCGGCGCCCGCACAGGATGCGCCTGCGCCTGAGCAGCGCCCCACGTGGGCCGACTCCGCGCCGGACGCGTCCGCAGTCGAGCAGCCGCTGCGGCGTCGTCGCGACGCCCGGCCGCCGGCCGCCGATGCGGAGCCCGTCGTCGGGCCCGTGTCGCCGGCCCCGCTCGCGTTCGACCCGTCGGCCTCGTTCGACCCGTCCCCCTCGTTCGACCCGTCGGCCGCCGCATGGCCGGGGGCGCCAGCAGCCGCCGACCCGGCTCCCGCGACGGGCGGTCGTCGTGCGCGCCGCGCGGCGGAGGAGGCAGCTCCGGCGCCACAGGAGGAGCCGTTCGCCGCGTCGCCTCGTCGAGAGCGGCGGGCCGCAGAGCCGCGATGGTCCGAGGCGCCGGCCGTCGAGGCGCCGGCCGTCGAGGCGCCGGGCGCCGCGTGGAGCCTGGGCGCCACCGAACCGCGGTCCACCGAACCGCGGTCCACCGAGCCGCGGTCCACCGAGCCGCGGGCCGCCGAACCGCGGGCCGCCGAACTGCCCGCTACCGAACCATCGGCCGCCGCCCCGCATCCGACCGATGCGTTCCCGCAGACATCGGCGCCCGCCGCATTCGACCCCGCCGCCACGGCCCCCGGTGCTGCCGCGGGTGCCGCTGCCGCCGCCGGCGCGTCCCTCTTCGGTGACCTGGTCTTCGACGCCGCGCCGGTTCCCGAGCGCCCGTCGCGCACGGGCGGCCTGGGTGGACTCTGGTCGCGGCTCCGCGGCCGCGGGGCAGGCGCCGAGGACACGCGTGGATCGCGACCGGCCCGCCGCGGCGCCGCGGCCTCCGGCACGAACGAGTTCGGCGCTGACGACTTCGGCGCTGACGATTTCGAGACCGACCTGTTCGGCAGCGACGCGTCCGGCACCGTGTCGTTCGACGCCGCCCCCGATGCGGACGATCTCACCGCCCAGTGGTTCGGAGCCGATGGGTTCGAAGCCGATGGGTTCGGGGCCGATGAGGATGCGTCGGCACACGACGTGGCCGCCTCCGACACCCCGCGCTTCGACGCGCCCGCGCATGACGCACCGCGCTTCGGCGAGCCCGCCGGTGCGTCGGCGCTGGATGCGCTCCCGGCCGCCGCCACGCGCACCGACGTCACGCGCACCGACGTCACTGGCACCGACGTCACTGCCACCGACATCGCCGGCACCGACATCGCCGACCCGTTCGGCCTCGACGTCTTCGACGCCGACGATGCCCCCGACGAGCACGCCTTCGCGCGGAACGCCACCGACGACGCGCACGATGGCGCGACCGAAGATGCGACCGACGACGCGGTCGACGCGCTCGGAGCAGTCTTCGCGTTCGAGTCCCTCGACGCCCCGGGGCCCGCCGATCGCCGGTACGGCGCGTCGGACTCCGGCTCGGGCGACGCGCCCGTCGCATCCGTGCTCGGCTTCGACTTCGGGCCGGATGCGTCGGCCGTCGCCGTGCCCTCGGCCACCGCGCGCTCGACCCGTGGCGCGGGCCGGTCGTCGACCGCGTCGGCCGCCCGGGCAGGCGCGGCGCGCAGCACCCGCGGACCCGCGGCCGGCACGCGTCCCGCGGCGAAGGCGCCCCGCGACGTGCGTCGTGCCGCCCGTCGCCGCGCGGCGACGGCGAGGGGGCTCTCGGTCGTCGCGATGGGCTTCGTCGCGATGATCACGGTCG
The DNA here is from genome assembly GCF_040496035.1 of Agromyces sp. SYSU T00194. Taxonomy (NCBI): domain Bacteria; kingdom Bacillati; phylum Actinomycetota; class Actinomycetes; order Micrococcales; family Microbacteriaceae; genus Agromyces; species Agromyces chitinivorans. The sequence goes on from NZ_JBEPJZ010000001.1 coordinate 1,572,513, forward strand.
CCACCTCGCTACCCGCCGACTCGCTGCTCAGCGCCGAGGAGGTCGCTGCGGCGCAGGTCGCGATCCAGCACGAGGCCGCACTCGAGCCGCAGGTCGTGGAGATGACCGGCGAGGGCGACGCCACCGACTTCACGGTCGACACCGAGAACTACCAGGTCGCGACGATCGCCGAGTACGCGGCTGCCTCGGGCATCCGGGTCGAGAACACCTTCACGAACAACCCGTTCGGCACGATCCAGTGGCCGTTCCCGGTGGGCGTGCACATCGGCAGCTTCTACGGCTACCGCACCTGCGCGGGCTGCACGGCGAACCACCACGGCATCGACTTCAATCCCGGCTACGGCGCCGAGATCCAGGCGATCGCCGACGGCACCGTGAGCGTCGCCCAGAACGGCGGCGGCTCGCTCGGCGTCGTCATGATGATCGACCACGTCATCGACGGGCAGGTCGTCACGAGCGTCTACGCGCACATGAAGTACGACTCGATGCGCTTCCAGGTCGGCGACACGGTCAAGGTGGGCGACATCGTCGGCAACGTCGGCTCGACCGGCCTGTCGACCGGTCCGCACCTGCATTTCGAGATCCGCATCGGCGGCGTCGAGGGCTACTGGGTCGATCCGCTGCAGTGGCTCTACGACAACACCGACTGAGCATCGACCGCAGCCGTTCCGCGGTCGCGCCGGTCGCATCCGCCGGCACGAGAAACGCCCGGGGCCTTCAGGCCACCGGGCGTTCGTCGTCTCGGGTCGCGGATGCCGCGGCTACTCCGCCCGGAGCCAGACCGTCGTGTCGCCGGGCAGGATGCCACCGCCGAGCTCGCCCGACGCGAGCAGCACGGCGCCCGCCGGGAGCGCGACCGGCTCGTCGCCCGTGTTCGCCACGACCGTGACGTCGCCGTTGCGGAAGGCCAGCACGGTGGGGGCGGATGCCTCGAGCCACCCGACGCCCCCGGCGCCGAGTCCGTGCGACCGGCGCAGCGACAGCGCCGAACGGTAGAGCTCGAGCGTCGATCCGGCGACGCCGGCCTGGCGGTCGCGCGCGTAGTCGGCCCACAGGTCGGGCTGGGGCAGCCACGAGGCATCCGTCGGCCCGAAGCCGTAGGACGGCGCCTGAGACTCCCAGGGGATCGGCACGCGGCATCCGTCGCGCCCGTACCGCTCGCCCTCGGTGCGGAACCAGGTCGGGTCCTGACGGGCCTCGTCGGGCAGGTGGATGACCTCGGGCAGGCCGAGCTCCTCGCCCTGGTAGACGTAGGCCGAGCCGGGCAGCGCGAGCATGACGGCCGTCGCGGCGCGGGCGCGGCGCAGGCCGAGTTCGCGGTCGGGCAGGCCGGGCGACTTCGGCCCGATGCCGTGGCCCTGGGGGTTGTCGGCGCCGAGTGCGTGCCGGGAGGCATGGCGCACGACGTCGTGGTTCGAGAGCACCCAGGTGCTCGGGGCGCCGACCCCGCCGAACGCGGCGAGCGAGGCGTCGATGACGGTGCGCAGGTCTGCCGCGTCCCAGCCGGTCTCGAGGTAGGCGAAGTTGAAGGCCTGGTGCATCTCGTCGGGGCGCACCCAGTTCGCGATGCGCGTGAGCGGGTCGACCCAGGCCTCGGCGGCGAGGATGCGCTCGCCCGGGTACTCGTCGAGCAGCAGGCGCCAGTCGCGGTAGACCTCGTGCACCCCCTCCTGGCCCCAGTAGGGGGCGGAGCCGGCGTGGTGGTCGGCGACGACGTCATCCGAGTCGTGCTCGCCGGCACCGGTCGCGGCTGCCACGGCGTCGCCGCCGCCCATGCTGCCGCCCTCCGCGGGCGGCGTGTAGTCGGGCAGGCCGTCGGCCTTGATCAGCCCGTGCGCCACATCGACCCGGAACCCGTCGACGCCACGATCGAGCCAGAACCGCAGGATGCGCCGGAACTCCTCGCGCACCTCGGGGTTGGTCCAGTCGAAGTCGGGCTGGCTGGCGTCGAAGAGGTGGAGGTACCACTGGCCGGGCGTGCCGTCGGGCTCGGTGACCCGGGTCCACGCGGGGCCGCCGAAGACCGACTGCCAGTTGTTCGGCGGCTCGGCACCGTTCGCCCCGCGGCCGTCGCGGAACATGTACCGCGCCCGCTCGGGGCTGCCGGCGGGGGCGGCGAGCGCGGCCCGGAACCACTCGTGCTGGTCGGACGAGTGGTTGGGCACGAGGTCGACGATGAGCCGGATGCCGAGGCGGTGCGCCTCGGCCCGCATCGCGTCGAAGTCGGCGAGAGTGCCGAAGATCGGGTCGACGTCGCAGTAGTCGGCGACGTCGTAGCCGGCGTCCTTCTGGGGCGACGTGAAGAACGGCGACAGCCAGATCGCGTCGATGCCGAGGTCGGCGAGCTCGGGCAGGCGCGACGTGATGCCGCGCAGGTCGCCGATGCCGTCGCCGTTCGCGTCGGCGAAGGAGCGCGGGTAGATCTGGTAGATCACCGCGGTGCGCCACCACTCGGGGGTCGGGTCGGATGCCTCGTGGTCGGCGCGCGCCGAACGTGCGGCATCGGTGAGCTGGATCATGGCGCCCACTGTACGGCATGCACCTTTGACCGCAAGCGTTTCCAAGATTCCCTCACCTCCCTTCGGTAACGAACGCGTATCGAAGCGGGAATCACGATTTGCTGGGGAGCGCAACGCGGGTTATAACTGGAAGCGCTTGCATTTCGCGGGCGTTTCCAACGGAAGAACGGCCTTTCGGCACGGTGGACTCGACAGCGGCGGAACCCTGGTTCCGCCACCACCAGGCGACGAGGCCGGATCGAGACGACACCTTGAGAAAGGGACACCGATGAAGGTGAACAAGAAGGGCCTCCTGGCCGGTGGCGCGTTCGCGATCGGCGCGACGCTCGTGCTCGCCGGCTGCGCGGGCGGCGACACCGAGACCGACGACAGCGGCGCGGCCGCCGAGGGCGGTTCGCTGACCGTCTGGGTCGACTCCGAGCGGGTCGACGCCCTGCAGGGCGCAGCAGACGCCTACTCCGAGGAGACCGGCATCACGGTCGAGCTCGTCGGCAAGGACAACAACACCATCAAGGACGACTTCATCCAGCAGGTGCCGACGGGCGAGGGCCCCGACATCACCATGGGTGCGCACGACTGGCTGGGCGAGCTCTCGACCAACGGCGTCGTGGCCCCGCTCGAGCTGGGCGACAGCGCCGCGGGCTACCTGCCCGTCGCGATCGACGCGGCCACCTACGACGGCACCGTCTACATGCTCCCGTACGCGGTCGAGAACATCGCCGTGCTGCGCAACGCCGACATCGTCCCCGAGGCGGTCGGCAGCTTCGACGAGATGATCGCCGCCGGCACGGACGCCGGCCTCGACCAGCCCTTCGTCGTCGAGCAGGGTGCCGAGGGCAACCCGTACCACCTCTACCCGTTCCAGACCGCGTTCGGCGCCCCGGTGTTCGGCAGCGACGAGAACGGCTACGACGCCGACGACCTCCAGCTCGGCAACGCCGGCGGCGAGGAGTTCGCCGCCTGGCTCGCGAGCGAGGGCAAGACCGGCACCGGTGTCTTCAACACCGACATCGACGGCGAGATCGCCAAGCAGTCGTTCCTCGACGGCGAGTCGGCCTTCTGGCTGACCGGCCCGTGGAACGTCGGCAGCGCGCTCGACGCCGGCATCAACGTGGCGATCGACCCGATCCCGAGCCCGACCTCCGACGCGGCCCAGCCGTTCGCGGGCGTCAAGGGCTTCTTCCTCTCCTCGGAGAGCGAGAACAAGGTCGCGGCGAACGACTTCCTCGTGAACTACCTCGGCTCGGAGGACGTGCAGCTCGCGCTGTTCGAGGCCGGCAACATCCTGCCCGCACTGTCGGCCGCCGCCGAGACCGCCTCGAGCGACCCGATCATCGAGGGCTTCGCGACGGTCGGCCAGGACGCCGTGCCGATGCCGGCCATCCCCGCGATGGGCTCGGTCTGGCAGTACTGGGGCATCGCCGAGGCGAGCATCATCAACGGCGAGGACGCGTCCGCGACCTGGACGAAGCTCGCCGAGGACGTGCAGTCGGCGATCGACGGCTAGTTCCGATCCCGCCCGACCGGGGGCGGATGCCACGCGGCATCCGCCCCCGTTCGGGCACCAGACCCACACCGGCATCCGGGGAGATCAGCCACCATGACCATCACGACCGACGAGGGCGTCGACGGCGCACAGCGCGCGTCCGGCACGCCGCCGAAGAAGCCCACGAAGCGGCAGCGACAGGCGGCGAGCATCGCCGACGCGGCATCCGGCGGCATCGGCATGATGCTCGTGAAGATCGTCGCGCTCGGCCTGGTCGACGCGATCGCGCTCTACGCGCTGTTCGTGCTCGCCGTCAACGCCGAGTGGCTGATCGCCGCGATCGTCGCCGTCGTCACGGTGTTCGTGAACTGGGTCTACTTCTCCCGCACGCGCCTCCCGGCGAAGTACCTCACGCCGGGCGTGATCTTCCTCGTCATCTTCCAGATCTTCGTGCTGGTGTACACCAGCTACGTCGGCTTCACGAACTACGGCACGGGCCACAACGGGTCGAAGGACCAGGCCGTGGGCGCCCTCATGAGCTCGGCCCTCGAGCGCGTGCCCGACTCGCCGACCTACCCGGTCACGGTCGTCGACCGGCTGGGCGAGCTCTCGCTCGTCGTCACGGGCCCCAACGGCGGGGTCTTCATCGGCGGCGAGGAGCGCCCGCTCGAGCCGGCCTCGGGTGCGCAGCTGGAGGACGGGGTCGCGGTCGGCGTCGACGGATACACCACCCTCAGCTTCCAGGAGATCGTCGCGCGCACCGCGGAGATCACCGAGCTCGCGGTGCCGTTCTCCGACGACCCGAACGAGGGCGCCCTGCGCACCCCCGACGGGCGCAGCGCCTACCTCTATACCTCCTCGCTCGAGTACGACGAGGTCGCCGGCACCATGACCGACCTCGAGACCGGCACGGTCTACACCGACATCGGCACCGGCGCCTTCACCTCCGATGCGGGGGAGGAGCTGCTGCCGGGCTGGCAGATCACGGTCGGCTTCGACAACTACCTGCGGGCCCTCACCGACACCCGCCTCTCGGGCCCGCTCGCCTACGTCACGACGTGGACGTTCGCGTTCGCGCTCATCTCGGTGGCATCCACCTTCTTCCTGGGCCTGTTCCTCGCGATCGTCTTCAACGACATGCGGATGCGGGGGCGGAAGTTCTACCGCACGGTGCTGATCCTCCCGTACGCGGTGCCGTCGTTCCTGTCGGCGCTGGTGTGGGCCGGAATGATGAACGAGAGCTTCGGCTTCATCAACCAGGTGCTGCTCGGCGGGGCATCCGTGCCCTGGCTGACCGACCCGGTCATGGCCAAGGTGAGCGTGCTGCTGGTGAACCTGTGGCTCGGGTTCCCCTACATGTTCCTCGTCTGCACGGGCGCGCTGCAGTCCATTCCCGACGACGTGGTCGAGGCCGCGACCGTCGACGGCGCGAGGCCGTGGGGCATCTTCCGGCTCATCAAGCTGCCGCTGCTGCTGGTGACGGTCGCGCCGCTGCTGATCGCGTCGTTCGCCTTCAACTTCAACAACTTCAACATCATCTACATGCTGACCAACGGCGGGCCGCGGGACACCGGCGCGCCGATCCCGGTCGGGTACACCGACATCCTCATCACGATGGTCTACAAGGTGGCGTTCACCGGGCAGACGCGTGACTACGGATTGGCGAGCGCGTACTCGATCCTCATCTTCATCGTGGTCGCGGTCATCTCGATCATCGCGTTCCGACGCACCAAGGCACTCGAGGAGCTGAACTGATGAGCGCGCAGCAGACGAGCACGGCGACCCGGGCGATGACGACGCAGACGGGCGGGTCGGATGCCTCCGGCGGTGGCCCGCGCGACACCTCGAGCATCCCGCGGCGGCGCCCCTTCCGCTTCGGCAGGTGGTTCTTCGCGACCGGGTGGCGGCACGTCGTGGGCGTCATCGTCACGGCGTTCGCGCTGCTGCCGCTGCTGTTCGTGTTCTCGGCGTCGCTCAACCCGAAGGGCACGCTGACCGGCTCGAATGCGCTGTTCTCGGCGATCGGGCTCGACAGCTACGCGCGCATCCTCACCGACCCGCAGGTGCCGTACGCGGCCTGGTTCGGCAACACGCTCATCATCGCGAGCATCACGGCGGTGTCGACCGTGTTCCTGGGGGCGCTCGCGGCGTATTCCTTCTCGCGCATGCGGTTCACCGGGCGCCGGTTCGGGCTGATCACGATCGTGGTGATCCAGATGTTCCCCCAGCTGCTCGCGGTGGTCGCGATCTTCCTGCTGATGAGCTGGATCGGCGACCTGTTCCCCGGCATCGGCCTGAACACGCGCATCGGCCTGATCATGGTCTACCTCGGCGGCGCGCTGGGCGTGAACACGTACCTCATGTACGGGTTCTTCAACACGGTGCCGGCCTCGATCGACGAGGCCGCGAAGATCGACGGGGCGGGGCACGCGCGCATCTTCTTCACGATGATCCTGCGGCTGGCCGCGCCCATCCTCGCCGTGGTCGCGCTGCTGTCGTTCATCACCTCGGTCAACGAGTTCGTGGTCGCGAGCGTGCTGCTCATCGACACCGAGAAGCAGACCCTCGCGGTGGGCCTCACGAAGCTCGTGTCGAACCCGCGCTACGCCGACTGGAGCGCGTTCTCGGCCGGTGCCGTGATGGCCGCGCTGCCGGTCGTGGCGCTGTTCCTGTTCCTGCAGAAGTACATCGTGAGCGGGCTGACGGCGGGCAGCGTCAAGTAGCGGGCGCGCCGTCTTCGAGCGCGGGTCGGGGGCACATCGCCTCGGGTCGGCCGCGTCCCGTCGTCAGTCGGAATCGAGTTCCGCGAGCACGCCGGCGAGTCGCTCGGGGAAATCGTGCGGCGTCTGGGCGGGGAGGGCGTCGACGGGCCACCAGCGCACGTCGTCGCTCTCGTCGCTGACGATCGGCGTGGCGTCGCCTGCGGTCGTGAACGCGTAGCCGACGTCCCAGTGCGCCGTGCAGTGGCCGAACCTCGAGCTGAGCTCGTGGCGGTGCAGGTCGACCGGTGACTCGCGCAGGGGCTGGAGCGCGTGGATGCCGCTCTCCTCGCGCGCCTCGCGGAGCGCACCCGCCGCGACGGTGGCGTCCTCGGCTTCGACATGCCCGCCGACCTGCACCCAGAACTGCCCCTTGCGGTGGAAGCAGAGGAGTACGGCGGCGAGGTCGGGCGAGAACACGAACGCGCTCGCGGTGACGTGCTCGCGTCCGCCCTCGCGGCGCACCGCGTCGGCGCCGCCGTCGACGACGAACGCCAGGTAGCGCTCGCGCAGTGCGGCCTGGCCGGGGTCGAGCGGATGCCACGCTGCGAGCGTGCGTTCGAGGTCGTCGGCGAGCCGCGCGAAGTCGTGGTCGGTCACCCCGTGAGCGTACTGGGACTCCGCGTCTGCGAGGGCCCGCCTGTGCGGGCGCCGACCGCGCGAGCGCTCAGAACTGCGGTGCGTTCGGGAGCCGCGATCGTTCCGGCCGCTGCGGCACGGGTGCGCCCTGCTCCGGCGGATCGCTCGTATGGCGGCGCCCGGTGGGGGAGCGCCACTCGATGGAGCCGGGGTCCGGCCCCGGAGCGGAACTCCAGCCGGTTTCGTGTTTCAGGTGGTGGTGCTTCGGGCAGAGCATCGCGAGGTTCGTCGCATCGGTGCGCCCGCCGTGCGCCCAGTCGGCGACGTGGTCGACCTCGCACTGCTCGGCGGCGCGGCCGCACCCGGGGAAGCGGCAGGTCTCGTCGCGCGTGACGAGCGCGGCGCGCAGGTCTGACGGCACCGCGTAGCGGTCGCGGCCGATCGAGAGGCGCGCGCCCGTCTCGGGGTGGGTGAGGATGCGGATGAAGCTCGGCGCCCGCGCGGCGAGCTCGCGTGCGGTGTCCGCGTCGATCGGTCCGGCGCCGTGCAGCTCGCCCGGCTCATCGCCCGCGCCGAGCAGCGTCATGACCGGAACGGTCACGAACACCGTCGGTCGGGTGCGAGCGAACCGGCCGGTGCCGGTGGCGACAGATGTGCCCCGGGCCGCGTCGCCGCGGAGGGCGGCTTCGCCTGGCTGCGCGGATTCACCGGGCTCCGGGGCCTCCGCGCGACCGGTCAGCAGGTCGCTCAGCACGTCGGCGCGCAGCTGCGCCTCGGTGCGCTGCTCGCCCTCGATGCGGGCGAGGCCGGCGGCCGCGGCGCGCACGCGGGCGAACGCCTCGGCCGCCGGCGCCGCGGGCAGTAGCGCGTGCAGCCACGCCATGCCGTCGCGGGCGGGTTCGAGCGACACCGTGCGCTCGTCGGCCGCGCGGCAGGCGCGCTCGGCGATCGAGTCGGGATGCATGCGCTCGCGCAGGCGGCGCGCGCGGGCGTCGAAACGCGCGGGCGTGAGCCGGGCCGCGAGGGGGAGCGCCACCGACTCGAACGCCGGACGGGTCTCGGCGGGCAGGCTCAGTGCGTGGTCGATCAGGCGCTGCGCGTGGCGGTAGGAGATGGTGCCGGAGCCGAGCGATTCGAGCGTCGCGGGCAGGTCGCACACGAGCGACTCGGCCTCGTCGATGAGGCACTCGGCGGTGCGCTCGGGCAGACGCAGCGCACAGGCGACCTCGGCCACGAGCGAACGCCGCTCGAGCTCGCGCACGCGCTGTGCGGGATGCGGAGACCGGCCCGCTGCAGTGGCGGTGGCGTCCGCACACTCCTCGGCGTCGACCGCGAGGTTCGCGAGCACCTGTGCACGCTCCGCCTGCAGCGCGGCGATCTCCGCCTCGATGGCGACGAGCCGGTCGAGCGAACGATCTGCGGTCGGAGCGTCGAACGTGGCGGAGTCGAGAGTGTCGGTTTCGGCACCGGTGGCGGCCCCGGTGTCGGTGTTCGAGTCCGGCGCGTCACCGGCGACGTGCGGCGCCGCCCACGGGAACGGCAGGTCGGGCTGGACCGAGACCGGCGCGCGGTGTGGAGCGGCCGGCTCAGTGGCATCCGCCCGCCCACTCGACGACCAGCCGCACCGGCAGCTCGTAGTGCTCGGCGCGTGAGCGCCTGAGCGACTCCGCAAGCAGCAGCTCGAGCACGGAAACCGTGCGCGCGGCGAACGGCTGGTGCCCTTCGCACCCGGGGCCGCTCGCTTCCTTCATGCCTTCAGTCAAGTGGCACCCACCGACATTCGGACTGTGGCGACCGGTGGCAGTCCCGCCGGCCCGCGACGGCGTCGTGGCCGTGCTCGGGGCAGCACTCAGGGGCATCCGTCGCACCATGCCGACCCCGGTTCGGAGCACGCCTCGAGAGGTGATATCCTCTTCTGGTTGCCGACATCCGGCAGCGCGCCCCGATAGCTCAGTGGTAGAGCACTTCCATGGTAAGGAAGGGGTCGTCAGTTCAATCCTGACTCGGGGCTCGGTTCATTCGCCAGGCGGCGGATGCATCGCGGCGGGGTAGCTCAGGTGGTTAGAGCACACGGCTCATAATCGTGGTGTCGCGGGTTCGAGTCCCGCCCTCGCTACCACAGCAGAATCTCGCGGATCTGCGGCCGTTCAGGCCGAACGCAGACTGCCCTCGAGCGTGATCGTCTCTCCTCACCTCCGGCACGACATCGACCGGCTCGGCGACGCTGGCGACGCGTCCGCCGCGCAGTCTTGGGAGCATCTGAATATCCATGCGTTGCGGATGATCCGCCACGCCGCTTCCAGCCGACGCGACGGAGCGGGTGGCGGTGCTTCTCGTCGGGGCGAGTGGAATCGCATGATCGTCTATCTAGACCATACGATCGTGCTTGGATGCGGCGGCAGGGTCTCGTAGCGTCGATGCCGTGAATCACCAGTTCGAAGGCGAACAGCCTGCCCACGGCGCCCCCAAGCTCGCGACCACCGCCCCTTCGGCGAACCGAGTGCGCATCTCCGCGCCCGGTCCCGTCGGCCGAGCACCTCTGGAGATGGGCGACGCCGACGACGTCGGACAGCGCATCCAGCTCACGACGCGCTACGTCACGATCGACGGGGAACCCTGGGTGCCTGTCATGGGCGAATACCACTTCAGCCGCGATCTCCCCGAGCGCTGGGAGACCGAACTGCGCAAGATGAAGTCCGGCGGCATCAACGTCGTGGCGACCTACCTCATCTGGATCCTCCACGAGGAGATCGAGGGGAGGATCCGCTGGGACGGCCATCGTGACGTGCGCCGTTTCATCGAGACCGCCGATCGCGTGGGCCTCAAGGTCATGCTCCGGATCGGACCGTGGGCGCACGGCGAGGCACGCAACGGCGGCTTCCCCGACTGGCTTCAGGCGCTGCCGATCGCGCACCGGTCGAACGACCCCGCGTACCTGGACCTCGCCCGCCGCTGGTACTCGGCGATCGAGGAGCAGGTCCGAGGCCTGTTCCACAACGCGTCGCACCCCGCCGGCCCGATCGTCGGCGTGCAGGTCGATAACGAGCTCTACGACAACGGGCCGCACCTCGCGACCCTGCGCGACATCGCCGAGGCGACCGGGATGCGCGCCAGCCTCTGGACCGCCACCGGCTGGGGCGGCGCCGAGCTTCCGCGCGGGCGCGTGCTGCCCGTCTACGCGGGGTACTCCGACGGCTTCTGGGAGGAGTCCGACACGGGGTGGCCGGCATTCGGCGTGATGCACTTCACGTACAACACCGTTCGCGACGACCTCACCGTCGGCGCCGACCTGCGCGACGCCCCCGCGGACCTCGACGCCGTCGAGAGCCTCGGCGACGACGACCCGTGGCCGTTCGTGACCTGCGAGCTCGGCGGCGGCATGGCGATCGCGTACCACCGTCGCCCGCTGGTCGACTCGGACGACGTCGCGGCGCTCGCCCTGACGAAGGTGGGCAGCGGCTCCGCCTGGCAGGGCTACTACATGTACCACGGCGGCCACCAGGTGATCGGCGAGCTGTCGGGCACCCAGGAGTCGCACGCGACGGGCTACCCGAACGACATGCCGCGACGCGATTACGACTTCTTCGCTCCGCTGGGAGCCGAGGGGACCGAACGGACGCACTTCCACAAGCTCCGCCAGCAGCACCTGATGCTCGACGCCTTCGGGCGCACGCTCGCGACGGTGCCGGCGACGATCCCCGAGCCGGTCGAGGGCGCTCCGCGCTGGGCCGTGCGCGGCGACGGCGAGCGCGGGTTCCTCTTCGCGAACAACCACCAGCCCGCGCTCGCGGCGCTCCCGGCGCTCGAGGACGTGCAGTTCACGGTCGACTTCGACGAGACGAGTGTCACGATTCCGTGCGCGCCGTTCACCCTGGAGTCGGGCACGTACTTCGCGTGGCCGCTCCGGCAGCGTCTCGGTGCGGTCGACGCCGTCTCCGCGACCGCGCAGCTCGTCACCGAGATCGACGCGGCCGACGGGCGGGTCGTCCTGCTCGCCGAGAGCCCCGGCGCTCCCGTCGAGCTGCAGTTCGAGGGCGTCGACGCGCAGGAGGTCGGCGGCGCCCGGACCTCGCTCGTCGGGGACCTCGTCGTGGCCACGCCACTGGTCGCGCCGGGCCTCGACTGCCGGGTCACGGTGCGCGACACGACGTTCGTGATCCTCGACCCCGCTACGGCGCAGTCCGCCTGGCGCGGCGATGTCGGTGGGCGCGACACGGTCGTGCTGTGGTCCGGGAGCGGCTGGTTCGACGCGGAGGGCTTCGTGCTCGAGTCGCCGCAGGCGGCGACCGCACTCGCGACGATCCCTGCGCTCGCGGAGGGCGCCGACGGCGTAGTCGACGGCGTGTTCACGCGATACGAAGTGCCCGCCTCGGGCGTCGTCGAGCTGGAGGTGCCGCGGTTCGCGGACCCGGTTGTCGCGCCGGTACGGCGCGCCGGTTCGTCCCGGCGGCTCTCGGCCCCGACCGACGAGGACTTCGCCGGCCTCGCCGCGGTCGCGGTGGACGTCCCGTCCGAGGCGCTCGACCGGGTGGACCGGGCCGTGCTGAGCCTCGACTGGACGGGCGACGTGATCCGCGCCTACATCGGCGACACGCTCGTCGCCGACCAGTACTGGTACGGCCGTCCGCTCGAGATCGACCTCGCCCCGTATCGGTCCGAGCTGGCCGAGCACCCGCTGGAACTCAAGGCCTTCGCGTGGTCCCCCGAGGTCGGCGTCTACGTCGACCCGCGCGTTCGGCCGGCCTCGAGCGGACCGACCCTGGAGGTCCGTTCCGCGACGCTGCGCCCCATACGCACGCAGCGCTTCGCCTGACGATCCGACGGGTCCGCGTCATCCCTGCCGATGCGGACCCGTCGGGTCACCCCTTGTGGTGGGCGCGGTACGTCGTCGGGTTCACGCCGTGCACCCGACGGAAGTGCCGTGAGAAGTAGAGCGGATCGACGTACCCGACGGCCGCCGCGATCTCGGTGACCGTGAGCGAGGTCGTGTCGAGCAGCGACCGCGCGCGGGCCATCTTCAGCGACGTGTGGAACGCCCCCGGGCCGCCCCCGGTCGCCTGCCGGAACAGCGCGCTGAGGTGCGACGGGGACATCCCGACGATGGCCGCGAGCTCCGCGACCTGGATGTTGCCGTCGACGCGCGCCTCGAGGTAGCGCATCGCACGCTCGAGCGGTGAACCGTCTGCGGGCAGCACGCTGTCGGCGGCGATGCGGGTGAGCAGGTTCCAGGCGACCCCGGATGCCGCGAGCATCTGCGCCGGCGACAGGCGGCGCTCCAGCAGCGACACCAGTTCGTCGAAGAGCGCGACCACCCGGTCCAGCGACTTCAGCCGGATCACCGGCTGCGACGCGCTGAGGATGGGGCCGGTGAGCTCGGCGGCATCCGTGCCGCGCACATGCAACCACCAGATAGTCCATGGGTCGACGCCTGAGGCCTGATACTCGTGCGGTCGGTGCGCCGGGATCACGATGCTCGCCCCGGGAGCGAGCGAGTAGGTCTCCGCCCCCATCCGGACGACGCCCGCGCCGGCCACGCACAGGATGACGATCGTCTCGTTCGCGCCCGTCGCCCGTATCCGACGATGGCCACCGGCCGCAGGGAAGTAGCCCGCGTCCGTGACCGTCAGGCGACGGGTTCCCGGTCGGTCGAGCGCCGCCTCCACCTGCGGGCGGGGAATGACGCAGAGCCGCTGGTGCTCGAATCCGTCCATTCGGTAGTGCGGCGGCGCTTCGATCAGTGTTTCGTCCATAACCTTCCTCGATCTCACCATACCGCCGTGTCGGCGCTCCTTCTAGCGTCGAGTGATGAGCGTTGCCGCTCGCGAAGTACGCACCCCCGCGCCCGCGCGCGGCCGATCCCATGGAGGTCAGCGATGACCGCTGAACGGACCGACCCCGGTACCGTCATCGACGACGAGACGGACGCTTCCGTCGTCCCCCACGCGAAGTTCGAGCTTCCGGACGCACCCGCCGACCTGCAGGCGGTGATCGCGACGGGCGGAGCCGTCGCCTGGAGCTCGCCCCTGACGGTCCGTACCTACGAGGCGGGCGAGCCGAGTCCGTATCCGATGTACCTCGACCACCGCGTGTACCAGGGGTCCAGCGGCAAGGTCTACCCGATCCCGTTCACGGAGAGCGTCGCCGACGACGCCGTGGATCGCGACTGGCGGGCGATCCACCTCGAGAACGCCTATGTTCGGGTCGTCGTGCTGCCCGAGCTGGGTGGGCGCATCCACGTCGGCTACGACAAGACCACCGGGTACGACTTCTTCTACCGGAACAACGTCATCAAGCCCGCGCTCGTCGGGCTCGCCGGACCGTGGATCAGCGGCGGCGTGGAATTCAACTGGCCCCAGCACCACCGCCCGGCGACCTACCTCCCGGTCGAGACCTCGATCGAGCACGGCGACGACGGCTCGGTCACCGTCTGGTGCCACGACCACGACCCGTTCGCGCGCATGTCCGCGCAGCACGGCGTCCGGCTCCGTCCGAACAGCTCGGTCGTGGAGCTCGCCGTGCGCCTCCACAACCGCACCGAGGACCGCCAGACGTTCCTCTGGTGGGCGAACGTCGCCGCGCGCGTGCACGACGACTACCAGTCGTTCTTCCCCGAGGACGTGCGCTACGTGGCCGATCACGCGCGCCGTGCCCTGACCGCGTTCCCCGAGGCCGATCGCCCGTACTACGGCGTCGACTACCCGGCGCTCGCGGCCGAGGCGCCCGGAGCGAACCGCATCGACTACTACCGGAACATCCCGGTGCCCACCTCGTACATGATCGTGGACTCGCAGGAGGACTTCTTCGGCGGCTACGACCACGCCGCGGGCGCTGGCTTCGTGCACTGGGCCGAGCGTCGCGTCTCGCCCGGCAAGAAGCAGTGGACCTGGGGCGACGCGCCGTTCGGTCATGCCTGGGACGCGCAGCTCACCGACGCCGACGGCCCCTACGTCGAGCTCATGGCAGGCGTCTACACCGACAACCAGCCCGACTTCACCTGGCTCCTGCCCGGCGAGACCAAGGTCTTCACGCAGTACTGGTATCCGATCCCGGCGATGGGCGCGGCGCACCAGGCGACCCCGGACGCCGCGGTGCACGTCGAACGCGACGGCCGCATCTCCGCCACTTTCGCCGTGACCGCGCCCCGGCCCGGCGCCGTGCTGCGCATCCTGCGCGACGAGGACGTCATCGCGACCCGCACCGAGGACCTGGTGCCCGGCGTGCCCGTCGAGCTGGCCGCCGACGGCGTCGAGCACGGGACGCTCGCGGCCGAGCTCCTCGACGACACGGGGCGCGTCCTCGTGCGCTGGGTGCCCAGCGAGGTCGACGACGAGGAGCCCTGGGTCGCCGACGAGCCCCCGCGGCCCGAGGACATCACCTCGGTGGAGGAGCTCTACCTCACCGGGCTGCACCTCAGCCAGTACCGTCACCCGACGCGCTCGCCGCTGCCCTACTGGAACGCCGCCATCGAACGCGACCCGAGCGACGTGCGCACGAACCTCGCGCTGGCCGACCACGCCTACCGCGCGGGCCGTTACCAGGAGACGCTCGATCTCGTGCGGGTCGCCCTGGCGCGCCTGACCCGACGCAACGCCAACCCGCAGGACGCGGAGGCGTTCTACCTGCTCGGTCTCGCCCTGCGGCGGCTGGGCCGGGACGACGAGGCCGAGCAGGCGTTCGGCAAGGCGGGCTGGGACGCCACGTGGGCTCCGGCAGCGGGGCTCGCGCTCGCGCAGTCGCTGAGCGCACGCGACCGCAACCGGGCGGCGCTGCGCGTGCTCGACTCCCTCGACGGCGTCGTCGGGCACGACACGCGGCGCACCGCGCTCCGGGCGATCGTGCTCACGCGGCTCGATCGAGCGGACGAGGCGAACGCGCTCGTGCGGGCGGCGCTGCAGGCCGATCCGCTCGACGCGACGCTGCGCGAGCTCGCCGGCGTCGACGTCGTGACCGACGCCGGGCTGCTGGTCGACGTGGCGCTGGACCTCCGCGCGGCGGGCGACTCCGACGGCGCACTCGCGCTGCTCGCACGCGCCCAGGAGGCGCCCGTGACACCGTCGGGCAACCTCCGTCCGATCGCGCACTACCTCGCCGCGCAGATCCTCGACCGGCTCGGGCGTTCGGCGGATGCCGCCGGGCAGCGTGCCAGGGCTCGCAGCGTCGATCGGACGTGGGCGTTCCCGCATGGCCTCGATGCGCTCGACGCGCTCACGGCTGCGTTGGATGCCGAGCCCGACGACGCGATCGCGCACTCGCTCCTCGGGATGCTGCTCTACGCGCACGGTCGACGCATCGAGGCGAGCCGTCACTGGCGGTCGGCCATCGATGCGGGGTACCGCGACCCGGTGCTGCTGCGCAACGCCGCGCTCGCCGCGTACAACATCGACCACGACGATGCTGCCGCATGGGAGCGCTACGAGCAGGCGGTCGCCTTGGCTCCCGACGACGCCCGCATCCGCTACGAGCAGGACCAGCTCGCCGCGCGACTGGACCACAGCCCGGCGGAGCGCCTGGCTCGCCTGCGCCCGGTCGAGCAGCTCGTCCTGACCCGTGACGACTTCACCATCGCGTACGTGCGACTGCTCGTCGCCGAGGGCGATGCCGCGCGGGCGTACGAGATCCTCGTCGGCCGATCCTTCCACCCGTGGGAGGGCGGCGAGGGCCAGGCGATCGCCGCGTGGGACGAGACGCTGGAGGCGATCGGCCTGCCGCTCAGCGACCCGCCCGCGACGCTCGGCGAGGCGCGCGCGGAGTACGTGCCGCCGGTCGCCCGACGCGACGACGGCGTGACGGACTACTTCGCGACCAGCCTGCCCGAACTGCTGCTGTTCTCGCGCGAGAGCGGCGACGCCTGACGACGATGCCGACGGACCCGATCTCCGGTGCGCAGTGCACCCTGCGCACCGGTGACTACGTCGCGGAGATCGCTGCGATCGGCGCATCGCTCCGCACCCTCCGGTACCGCGGTCGTGACGTCGTCGTACCCTTCGACGCCGATGCGATCCGTCCCGCCATGCGCGGGGCGATCCTCGCACCCTGGCCGAACCGGACCGCCGACGGGCGGTATCGCTTCGGGGAAGTGGAGCACCGGCTCCCCGTCAACGAGATCGAGACGAACACCGCCACGCACGGACTCGTCGCGTGGCAGCGATTCGAGGCGGTCGGCCGCACCTCCGGCAGCGTGAGCCTGCGCAGCTGGATCGAGCCGCAGCCCGGCTACCCGTGGCGCGTGATGCTGGACGTCGAGTACCGGTTGGGGTCCGACGGGCTGGCGATCGTGGTGTGTGCGACGAACGAGAGTGCGACACCGGCGCCGTTCGGCATCGGCATCCACCCGTACCTCGTCGCGGGCGACCTGCAGGCGTGTGCGGTGGACGACTGGTCGCTCGAGGTGCCCGCCACCGAAGTGCTGTTCACCGACGCACGGATGCTCCCGACCGAGATCGTCCCGTTGGGCAGTGAGGAGGCGAGCGGCTTCGACTTCCGCAGCACGAGGCGAATCGGCGCCGCCGTACTGAACCATGCGTTCACCGGTCTGCGCCGAGGTGAGGACGGCCGGGCTCGGGTGCGCGTCACCGACCCGTCGGGGGGTGGCGCAGAGATCTCCTGGGATGCCGCGAGCGAGTGGGTGCAGCTCTACACGAGCGACGAGGCGACCGGTCCGGAACGTCGCCACGCGATCGCCGTCGAACCGCAGAGCTGCGCGCCGGATGCGCTCAATTCCGGGCGCGGCCTCCTGACGCTGCTGCCTGGCGGCTCGGCCCGGTTCGGGTGGTGGATCCGGGCGCTCGACGCACCCGAACCGTCTCATCAGCGCGACGGATAGGTACCGGGCATCGTCCATGTCATCGTGCGTGAGGCATCGTCGGATCGGCCGCATCTCGCAGCCCAGTACGCCATCGAGTGGCGTTATCATCCTGTTATCCGCCGTGGGGGCAGGGAAGGCTCGGTACCGGACCGGCAGGACCACCGCATCGTTTCGTCCATGTTTCTCGTTCGATCGCCCATCGTTCCGAGGCCGGGGGCCGACATAGGTTTGACACACGCTCGGCGCGGAGTACCGGTTCGCACGGTAGCCCGACGTCGAGATCCGCATATCGACCCGGACCGCAGTGGGCTCGGGCACAGCACGATACAAAGGAGATAATCGTGAAGCGATCCGCAATCGCACTCGTGGCAGGAGCGGGGCTCGTCCTCTCGCTCGCCGCGTGCAGCAACGGCGACTCGGGCGACACCGGTGGCGATGAGCAGATCGAGCTCGTCGTGTGGGAGTCCCTCGAGGGTCGCTCGGACTTCATCGAGCAGGCCGGCGAGGCGTACACGGCCGAGCACCCGAACGTGACGATCGTCTACAAGAACGTGGAACTCGGCGACGCTCTCGGGCAGATCGCGCTCGACGGCCCCGCCGGGGTCGGCGCCGACGTCTTCGCGGCGCCCAGCAACGTGACGGGCGACCTGGTGACGGGCGGGCACATCCTGCCCGTCGCGGATCCGGAGGCGCTCGAGGGCGCGCTCGTTCCCGGCGCGATCGCGGGCGTCACCTACCAGGAGCAGATCTGGGGTGTGCCGGTCACCATCGACACCTACGGGCTCTTCTACAACAAGGAGTACGTCACCGACGTGCCCACCACCTGGGCCGACGTGATCGGGTTCTCGGAGGAGTTCAACGCCGACAACCCGGGCAAGTACGGCTTCGCCTTCAACCCGAGCATCTACTACAGCGCCCCGTGGCTCTTCTCAGCGCCGGACAACCTGCTGTTCGGCCCGGCCGGCGACGACCCGGAGACGCCGAACACGAACACCCCCGCGACCGTGGCGGGTGCCGAGCAGCTGGTCGAGCTGCGCAGCGTGCTCGACGTGCCGGCGGAGGACCTCGACGCGGCCAGCGTCGACTCGCTGTTCGAGGGCGGTCAGTCGGCCATGTCGATCACCGGTTCGTGGAACATC
The DNA here is from genome assembly GCF_040496035.1 of Agromyces sp. SYSU T00194. Taxonomy (NCBI): domain Bacteria; kingdom Bacillati; phylum Actinomycetota; class Actinomycetes; order Micrococcales; family Microbacteriaceae; genus Agromyces; species Agromyces chitinivorans. The sequence goes on from NZ_JBEPJZ010000001.1 coordinate 1,590,800, forward strand.
CCGGTGTTCGACGCCGCGGGCCTCGACTACGGCGTCGCCACCCTGCCCGCGCTGGAGGGCTCGGACACCCCCGCCGGGTCGTTCTCCAACTCCCGCACGATGTTCACGTCGGCGTACACCGACTACCCGGAGGCCGCGCAGGACTTCGCCGCGTTCCTCGCCAGCCCCGAGATGCTGAAGCTCGCCTACGACCTCACCGGCAGCATCCCGCCTGCCGAGATCGACGGCATCGACAACGAGGCGACCCTCGGCCTGGCCGCACAGGGTGCGTACGCCTTCCCGACCCCGTCGATACCGGAGATGACCCTCTTCTGGACCGCGATGGACTCCGCCATCATCAACATCTGGAACGGTGCCGACATCCAGACCGAGCTGGACACGGCCACCGAGGTCATCCTCAACCAGTAGCACTCGTTCGGCGCAGTGGCGTCCCGGCCGGCTCCATCGGCCGGGACGCCACGGCAGACGAAAGGAACCACCATGAGCATCCCTCCCACCTTCGTCGCGGAGGAGGTGCGCACCCCGCAACCCGACGACTCGCCGGTCCGTATTCCTGAGCGGATCGCAGGAGTCGAACGGAGGCAGGTCGTCGCGCGCGCATCGCTGTTCATGGGCCTGGCCCACCTGACCGTGCTCGGCCTGCGCTGGAAGGGCGCCGCCTTCGCGCTGGTCGAGGTCGCGTTCCTCGCGTCGCTTCCGGTGATCATCGACCGCATCGTTGGCCTGGTCACGCTGGGCACCCCGCAGCCCACCGTCCCCATCAAGGAGCGGGACAACTCGCTGTTCATGATGGTCGACGGCGTCCTCGTGCTGGCCGTGGTCGCCGTGTTCGCCGCCGTCTACGCGATCTCCATCCGCAGCGCACTCGCCGACTACCGCGTCGGCGCCCGTCGCGCCAACACGAGCGCGCGCCACCAGCTCTCGGCGATCGGGTCGCGCGCCTTCCCGGTGCTCGGGCTCACGCCGATGGTGGTGCTCATCCTCTTCTTCGTCATCGTGCCGCTGGTCTTCTCGGCGCTGGTGGCGTTCACCAACTACTCGTCCCCCCAGCACATCCCGCCGGGCAACACGGTCGACTGGGTCGGGTTCGACAACTTCGGCAGCATGCTCGGCGGCGACCAGACCTGGACCCAGGCGCTCGTCCGGGTGTTCATCTGGACGACCGTGTGGGCGATCCTGGCCGTCGCGACCTGCTACTTCGGCGGGATGATCCTCGCGGTCGTGCTGCACGAGTCGAAGATCGTGATCAAGCCGGTCTTCCAGGCCATCTTCATCCTGCCGTACGCGATCCCGGCCGTCGTCTCGCTGCTCGTCTGGCGCAACATGCTCAACGGGGCCTTCGGCGCGGTGAACAAGACGCTGCTGGAACTCGGGATCATCGACACCGCGATCCCGTGGCTGACCGAGCCCAACCTGGCGCGGTTCATGGTCGTCCTCATCAACCTCTGGTGCGGGTTCCCGTACTTCATGCTGCTCACGATGAGCGCGATGACCGCGATCCCGCAGGACGTGCGCGAGGCGGCGGCCCTCGACGGGGCGACGGGCGTGCAGCGGTTCCGGTACGTCACGCTCCCGCTGGTGCTTTACCAGACGGCGCCGCTGATCATCATGTCGTTCGCGATGAACTTCAACAACTTCGGTGCGATCTTCTTCCTCACCAACGGCGGGCCGACCGTCGCGGACACCACCGTCACCGGTGCGGGCGCGACCGACATCCTGGTCAGCTGGTTGTACGAGATCACGATCGGCCTCATGAGGTACAACTACGGGTCGGTCGTCGCGGTGATGATCTTCCTGGTCCTGGCACCGTTCGCGATCATGCAGTTCCGGCGCACCCGTTCGTTCAAGGGAGAGATGTGATGCGCCTCGACAGGTTCGGTTCGGTCGTCTGGAGCACGATCGTCTTCTTCGGATGCCTGCTGCTGACGTTCGTGGTCCTCTGGCCGATCACGTACACCCTGAGCTCGGCGTTCTCGCCCGGGCGCTCGGCCGCGGCGCTGTCCCCGGTGCCGTTCGCGAGCGGATTCACCTTCGCGAACTTCGAGTACCTGTTCACCGAGACCCTGTACCCGCGTTGGTTCATGAACTCGTTCATCATCGCGCTCAGCGTCTCGCTCGGCACGTTGCTGATCGCGTCGCTCGCGGCGTACGTGTTCTCGCGGTTCGACTTCACGTTCAAGGGTTCGATCCTGACCAGCATGATCGTGCTGCAGATCTTCCCGTCGTTCGTGGGCATGATCGCGATCTACGTGATCCTGTCGCGGATCGGTGCGCTCGACACCCTGTGGGGCCTCGTCCTCGTCTACCTCGCGGGAAACTTGCCGTACTCGATCTGGCTCGTGAAGAGCTACCTCGACACGATCCCGCAGGGGCTCGACGAGGCCGCGCGCATCGACGGCGCCTCCCATCTGCGCATCTTCGCAACGATCATCCTGCCGATCTCGAAGCCGATCCTCGTCTTCCTCGCGGTGACGACGTTCGCGGCGCCGTGGATGGACTTCATCTTCCCGAAGCTCATCCTCCGCAGCCCCGAGCAGCAGACCCTCGCGCTGGGCCTGATCAGCTTCGTCTCGGAGAAGAACCAGGACTTCACGACGTTCGCGGCCGGCGCGATCATCGTGGCGATCCCGTTCATGATCTTCTTCCTCGCGACCCAGCGGACGCTCATCACGTCACTGGCCACGGGAGCGCTCAAGGAGTAGCGGAGCACCGCGGTACGCGACGGACCGGGAGTGATCTGACGATCCTCCCGGCCGTCGCTGTGCTGTGCCCGCAAGGCGGGATGAGCGCGGCATGGATGATCCGCTGGACCCGATGGAGAATGCGGTTGCCCTCGGATGCAGGCGGCGAGCCCGTCCCTAGCATTCGAGCGTCGGTCCGCGGCGAGGTCGAGCTTCGACCCGCCGGTGGTGACGCATCCCCCCGAGCACGACAGCGACGTCGGGGCGAACGATTGGAGCATCCATGGGATGGGGTAGGGGCGCACGAGCGTGGTGCGCGACAGCAGCCGCGGCGGGGATCATCGCCACCGGCCTGACCGCCGCACCGGCGGCTGCGGAGGTGCCGGGCGAGATCGCGGTGCCGAACGCCAGCTTCGAGGAGTGGACGGCTCCGGACAGCTGGGTCGCTTCGGAGTGGTCGATGACCTCGACCGTCTGGGTCTCGGATGCGGCTGCGCGCACGGGCACGTACTCGCAGGCGCTCAGCCAGTGGAATGGGGCGTCCACGCTCTCGCAGTCGCTGACGGCACCCGAGGGCAGCTACGACGTGTCGCTCTTCGTCTGGGCGAACGAGGGCCTCGGGTCGAGCGCGCTCGTTGCGAACGGTGCATCCGCGCCCATCGCGAGCGGTGGCGCCACGCAGATCGACGGATCGCTGACCTGGGACGAGGTCGTGGTCGAGGACGTCCCGGTCGGGGCCGACGGCGTGCTCGACATCGAGATCGTGCTCGACACGTTCACCTCGACCACCCTGGTGGGATACATCGACGATGTGACGGTGGTGCCGGCCGGCGGCGACGGCGGAGAGCCCGAGCCGACCGACTCGTTCGTGACGGAGCCGGGCTTCGAGGACGAGGGCGTCGCCTGGGACGTCGGCGGGGAGCTGATCGCCGGCGGCCGGAGCGACTCGGCCTCCTCCGTGCGCCACGACGCCACCGGTACGCAGGAGACGTCGCAGGTCATCGAGGGCCTGGAGGACGGCTACTACCGGCTGACGGCGTGGATCCAGAACGACGGCGGGTACGACGAGGCGTTCGTGTTCGCCTCGGGTGGCGGCGAGTCCGAGGCGCGCACGGCCGTGCCCCGCACGAACTTCCCCTACGACGCGGCCGATGCCTGGAAGCGGACGACCCTCCGTGGCGTCCACGTGACCAGCGGGCAGCTCGAGGTGGGTCTCCGCACCACCGGTGACACCGCCGGCACCGTGCGCATCGACGACGTCCACCTCGTGCAGGACGACGGCCCGTACGAGATGCTCATCGGCGGCGACATCTCGCTGCTGACGTACACCGAGGACTTCGGCGGACGGTACTCCGACGCCGACGGGCAGGTGCGCGACCCGCTCGAGATCCTGGCCGACAACGGCTGGAACGTCGTGCGCATCCGCGTCTACAACGACCCCGGCAAGGGTCGTGGCGACGGTACCTACTACGTGCCCGAGGGGTATTCCGACGTGGCGGACGCGCTCGAGCTCTCGCGGCGCGCCGCTGCCGCGGGCCTGCAGATCCAGCTGTCGTTCCACTACAGCGACTACTGGACCAACCCGGGCATCCAGATGATCCCGAGTGCCTGGCAGGAACTGATCGACGGGGCGAGCGACGCCGATGCAGTGGACATCCTCGAGGGTGAGGTCCACGACTTCACCGAGGGCGTCCTCGTGCAGATGGCTGCCCAGGGCACGCCGCCCCAGTACGTGTCGATCGGCAACGAGACCCGTTCGGGGATGCTCTTCCCGTATGGCTCGACGGGGAACTGGCCGAACCTGGTCCGCTTCCACAACGCCGGTGCCGAGGCGGTGCGCGCGGTCGTGCCGGACGCCCAGGTGATCATCCACCTCGACGACGGCGGCAACACGAGCACCTACCAGACGTACTTCACGAACGCCGACGGCCAGGGTGCGGACTACGACATCATCGGTACGTCGTACTACCCGTACTGGACCAACAAGTCCGCAGCGCAGTTCGCGTCGTTCGCGACGACGATCTCGCAGCAGTTCGACAAGCCGATCCTCGTGATGGAGACCGGCTTCAACTGGCACCCGGAGACGGGTGCGGGCGACGAGGGCCAGCTCCGGCACAACGGACCGTACGGCACGCTCGAGGACAGCACGCCGGAGCTCCAGCGCGACTTCATGATCGAGCTGTTCAACGAGCTCCAGAACGTGCCCGGCGGCATGGCGATCGGCGACCTGTACTGGGACCCGATGGAGATCTACGCCGGAGGACAGACCGGCTGGGCCTACCTGGAGTCGACCGACACGGTCGACGTCAACGTCATCGACAACACGACGCTGTTCGACTTCGAGGGCGGCGCGCTGCCGGTGCTCGACGCGTATCGCCTGAACACGCGCGGTTCCGCCACCGGCACCGTCGCGGGTTCGGTGGTGGACGCCGCCGGACAGCCCGTCGCCGGAGCGACGGTGACCCTGGGTTCCGACGGAGCGGATGACCGCACGGTCGCGACGAACGAGTACGGCGACTACTACTTCGCGCGGATGTCGCCCGGCGACCACACGGTCGAGGCGGCGGAGGCCGGACTCGGCGGCACGTCGCCGGTCCCGGTCTCGGTCAGCGCGGGAAGCCGCACCGACGCCGACCTGGAGCTCTCCGGCGAGCAGGCGCTCAGCTCGGTCACCGGCACGGTCCACGACGTGGACGGTGCGCCGATCGCGGGTGCGCTGGTGCGGATCGCGGGCGACGAGTACGCCTCGCCGCGCCTCGCGGGCGCCGACGGCGGCTACGCCTTCCCGGCGGTTCCCGACGGCGAGTACACGCTCACGGTGATCCAGGACGGCTACGTTACGCGTTCGCTCGACATCGTGAGCGGTGCGGATGTCGCGCAGTCGATCGAGCTCATCGAGGACGTCGGATCGGTGAGCGGCCAGGTCGTCGCGCCGGACGGCGCGCCGCTCGGCGGCGCGACGGTGCGGGTCGGCGGCCGGGAGGCGACCGTGCAGGTCGACGGGTCGTTCCTCGTCGAGCAGGTCGCGTCCGGCACCGGAATCGTCGCCACGGCGACGCTGGACGGGTACCTCGACACGATATCGGCGCCGTTCACGGTCGAGCACAGCCAGACCACGTCGGGCGTGCGGATCGTGCTGCCGCTCGAGCTCGACGTCGTCAACGGCAGCTTCGAGACGGCCGGTGCGGGCGGCGAGGCGACCGCGGACGGCTGGACGTTCACGAGCGAGCCCGCGGGCGCCGGGATCCGCCAGGACCGCACGCACTTCGGCGGCACCATCGACGGCACCTATGCGGCGACCTTCTGGCTCGACGCCGCCTACGCGGCAGGGTTGGAGCAGACGGTCCCCGTCGATGAGACCGGCGTGTACACCGCACGCGCGTACGTGTACTCGGGCGTCAACGGCACGTTGACGATGTACCTGAAGAACGCCGCCGGCGAGGTCGTGGCCGAGCAGCAGGTTCCGCGCAACTCGGGCCCGCAGCCGGTCGAGGTCGTCGCGGAGGTCGGCGGGTCCGAGTTCACCATCGGGTTCGGCGTCGACGGCGAGTCGGGCGACTGGGCGGTCATCGACCTGGTCACCGCGGGGTACCTCGGCACCGAGGTGCCCGGCACCGACGACCCGCCGAGCTGGGACGAGGAGGCGTTCTACCAGCCGGGTGACCGCATCACCTACGACGGGAGCGTCTACGAGGCGTTCCGGCCCGCGCGCACGGAGGTCCCCGGGGCCAACCCGTACGGCGCGTGGCAGGAGATCGTGAGCGATGGCGACACCGCGGTGTGGACGCCGTCGCGGATCTTCCACGCCGGCGACGTGGTGTCCCACGAGGGCGCGCTCTACGAGGCACGGCACTACAGCCGCAACCAGGAGCCCGGCACGGGCGCGGGCAACGCCTGGGTGCCGAGCTCGTAGGTCGATCGTGACCCCGCGCGGGGCGTCGGGCACCACCTGCCCGGCGCCCCGCGCGGTCTCGGCCCTCCGTGGGCCATCTCGAAGACGCCCGACACGCGGGCGTCGCGTTCAAAGGAGAACCGCATGAGATTCATCCCTCGTCGAGCTCAGGCACGCGAGCACGACCCCGTACGGCAACGGCGCATCAGGCTGGTCGTCGGCCTCGCCCTGTCCGCGCTGCTCGGAGGCGTCATGGTGGCCGCGCCGCCGCAGTCGCAGCCGGCGGAGGCCGTCGGCCCGAACCTGCTCGTCAATCCAGGATTCGAGAGCGGAATCACCGGCTGGACGAACATCGGGCAGACGCAGGCCGTCTCGTCGCCCACCGGCGATGCGCACTCGGGTACGCGAAGCCTGCGGCACGGCGCGAACGGCAAGTGGAAGGTGAACACGGTCCAGACACTCACCGGACTCACGACCGGGACCTACGCCCTGACGGCCTGGGTGCGCAATCCGCAGGGCGCGCAGGCGGGGCTCCAGGCCTACTCCTGCGGCGACCCCGCGGCGCAGTCGCTCGAACTGCCCACGACCTCGTCCTGGACCCGGGTCACGCTGGTGGTGTCCGTGCTCACGTCGTCGTGCACCGTGGGCATCTGGAGCAACGATCGCCGCACCGAGCTGTTCGCCGACGACTTCCACTTCAGCGTGCTCGATCACACCGAGGCGCGCACGATGGCGGTCGGCGGGGACATCACCTACCGCAGGCTCACCGCGGACGCCGGCGGCGTGTGGTCGACCTCGAACGGCGTCCCGCAGGACGTGCTCGACGTGCTCGCCGCCGACTCGTTTAACCTCGCGCGCATCCGCATCTACAACGAGCCCGGCAACTTCGTCACCGTCGACGGGGACTCGGTGCAGTTGCAGCCCGGATGGCAGGACCTCGATGACGCCGTGCTGAACGCGCAGGCGGCCGAGGCGCGGGGCATGGAGCTCTTCATCTCGCTCCACTACAGCGACTTCTGGACCAATCCGGGCCTCCAGATCGTTCCCGAGGCATGGCAGGGGTACAGCCAGGCGCAGCTGGAGGATGCCGCGTACGACTACACGCGCGAGGTGATGCAGACCCTGCAGGCGGCAGGAGTCACTCCCGAGTACATCTCGATCGGGAACGAGATCAACAACGCCGTGGCAGGCATCGACCGGTACGCAAATCCCGCCGGCTACTACGCCTTCCTGGCTGCCGCATCCGCCGGTGTCCGGTCGGTGTCGTCGTCGACACAGATCGTGATCCACCTCACGACGCCGGGTGAGTGGCTGTACAACGACTGGATCACCCTCGCCGACACCTACGGCCTCGACTACGACATCATGGGCCTGTCGCTCTACCCGTTCTGGACCGACATGTCGATCGCCTCGCTCGCGAACTTCGCGACCTGGGTCAGCGACCTTGCCGACCGGCAGACCATGGTGGTCGAGGTCGGCTACCCGTGGACGACGAGTGCGTACGACCCCGGCGGCACGACCCTGATCGAGGGGAACGGCCTCGACCCCGACGGTCCGGAGAACTACGGGGCGACGCAGGCGGGTCAGCTGCGGTACCTGAAGGAGTACTTCCGGGCCATGCAGGTGACCGGGAGCGTCGACGGGATCGCCTACTGGGATCCGATCGCGATCGATCTCGGCGACCCCGACCCGAACGGCTGGATCGTCGGCGGCGACAACGCGGTCGAGGACACCACGCTGTTCGACTACTCCAGCGAGCACCGGGCGACGAGCGGCCTCGAGGCCTTCTCGACCTGGTGATCGATCGGGGCCCCGGGGAGCGCTTCGCCTCCCGGGGACCCGCCCCCGTCGGGCGTCGGGCGTCAGCTGAACTGCAGGTCCCAGAGTCGCCGATAGCGCCCACCGAGCTCCAGCAGTTCCTCGTGGGTGCCGGTCTCCACGATCCGCCCGCGCTCCAGCACCACTATGCGGTCGGCGTGCCGGACGGTCGAGAGGCGGTGGGCGACGATCAGGGTGGTGCGGCCCCGCATGAGGCGGTCGAGGGCTACCTGCACCTTCCGCTCGGACTGCGAGTCGAGGGCGCTCGTCGCCTCGTCGAGGATCAGCACCCGAGGGTCGCGGATGAGGGCGCGGGCGATGGAGATCCGCTGGCGCTGCCCGCCGGAGAGCCGTGCGCCGCGTTCCCCGACGAGCGTGTCCAGCCCCTCGGGCAGCGCGTCCACGATCTCGAGCGCGTTCGCCTCGCGTAGGGCCGCGGCGAGCCGCGACTCGCTGACGTCGCCGAGGCCGTACGTCACGTTCTCGCGGATCGATCCCTCGAAGAGCACCGACTCCTGGGGGACGACCGAGACGTGCCGTCGGACGGTTCGGAGGTCGACCGTCTCCATGTCGCGACCATCGAGGAGGATCCGCCCCGAGGTCGGCCGCACGAATCCCAGCACCGAGTTGACGAGGGTGGACTTCCCCGACCCCGACGCCCCGACGAGCGCGACGGTCTGCCCGGGCGGGATCGCGAGATCGATCGAGTCCAGCGCAGGCTCCGATTCGGGTGGAAAGACGACGGTGAGGTCCTCGATGCGGAATCCGCCGACCACCTCGTCGACGGCCTCCTTGCCCTCGTTGCGCTCGAGGTCGGGCTCGTGGAGCACCTCGCCGAGCGAGCGGATCGACTCCCTTCCGCGAGCGATGATGGGCATCAGGTTCAGCACCATCATCACCGTGTTCGTCAGCATGGTGAAGTAGGTGCCGAGCAGCACCACCTGGCCCGGCGTGATCGCGACGAGTCCCGAGACGGAGACGGCTGCCGCGCCGAGGAAGCACGACATCGCGAGGACCTGCATCGTGATCCAGCTTGCGGCACCGAAGTGGCCGTTGATCATGTCGAGCCGCAGGCCGCGGTCGCGCACGCCCTCGGCGTCATGCGCGACCCGGTCGAACGAGATCTGCTCGAGCCCGTGCGCCCGCGTGATCGGCATCAGGGCGGTCATCTCCCCGACGCGCCTCGCATACTGCTCCATCTGCAGGCGGAACGCCTCGTTCCGGCGATGCGCCTTCCGGCGCATCGCCCACCAGACGCCGATACCCAGAGGGAGCGTGAGCGCGTACACGGGGAGGAACTGCGGCACATTGATCGCCGTCATGACGATCGCACCGATGAAGATCATCGTCGCGGAGCCGACCGGATTGCCGATCTGCCCGAACATCAACTCCACGTTCTCGACGTCGCGCACCACCTTGCTCTGCATGAGCGCGGCGCTGGTGCGGGCGTAGTAGCCGATCGAGAGCGCCTGGAGCCGGGAGGTCACCGTGCTCCGCAGCGTCACCGCGATGCTGCGGACCATGCTCATGTACAGGCGGGTGAACAGCAGGTGCGTCGGGTAGACCTGGCCGAGCAGCACCAGCGCGATGAGCGCGAGCACGCCGATCGAGTCGAGCGGGCCGCCTGCGACGACGACGTCGATCGCGGCCGCGGTGATGAGGGGGATGCCCCAGTTGGCGCTGTCCTTGACTGCGAAGATGACCGTGATGCCGGCGAGGCGCGCGCGGTACGGCCGGAGCAGGTTGATCAGGGAGCGGCCGGGTCGGTCGGGATCGACGCCGAGGTCGTCAGCGAGCCCGTCGGGTGCGCCGTCGCGGGGGCGCGAGCGATGTGACATGGGTGGCGGGGAGGTTCCTCTCGGCGAGCCTGATCACGCTATGCACCCGCGTCCCGACCGACCATGGGTGATCCGACGGTGGACATGGACGGCTCACCGCTGCTCGGGCCGTCACGCTCCTCGCACTGCGAGCACCCGCGCGAGCCACTCGGCCTGCCGGGGCCACGACGACGGGCCACCGCCCTCGTGGCCGTTGAACGGGAACACGTCGATCTCGGCGGTGCCGGCGTACCAGTTCTTCGCGGCGAACACGGTCGACGGCGGGCAGACCACATCCATCAGGGCGGTGGAGAACAGCGCCGGCGCCGTCGCGCGCTTGGCGAAGTTCACGCCGTCGAAGTACGAGAGCGTCGTGAAGGCGCGCTCGACCGCATCCCGGTGCGCCCGCAGGTAGATCGCGACCTCCTCGTACGGGGTCGACTCGGTGAAGCCCACCGCGCGTTCGAAGTGCGTGAGGAACGGGATGTCGGGCAACGCTGCGGCGAGACCACCCGCGAGCCCGGCTGCCGCGAGCGTGATGCCACCGCCCTGGCTCGCGCCGGCGACGACGACCTGCTCCGGGTCGACGAAGTCGATCGCGCGTGCGGCGTCGACCGCGCGCACCGCGTCCGTGAAGACCCTGCGGTAGTAGTACGTCTCGGGGCTCTCGATGCCGCGCGTCACGAAGCCCGACACCGCGGGTCCCGACCCGACCGGATCCGGAGTGATGCCCATCGAGCCCTGGCTTCCCTGCCCCCGCGTGTCCATGATCACGTGGACGTATCCCGACGACGCCCAGCGGAGGTGTTCGTGGGGGAAGCTCCGGCCGCCCGTGTAGCCGATGTACTCGACGATCGCCGGCAGGCGCCCGCTGCGGTCGCGGGGCGCGACCACCCAACCGGCGATGGGGTGTCCGCCGAAGCCGGGGAACCGGAGGTCGAACACGTCGACGGTCTCGAGCGGCGATTCGACCCGGTCGAGTCGGATGCCCTCGCCTGCCGCGCGTGCCTCGGAGATCGTGTCCGCCCAGAAGGCGTCGAAGTCCGCCGGTTCGCGTACGTCGGGTCGGTAGGCGTGGAGCTCGTTCTCGGGCAGGTCGAAGCGCGGCATGACGGGAATCGTAGGGGACGCTCGGGTCGTCATCCAGAGGGTGCGAGCGAGAGCAGTGTTTCGTCCTCGAGGTTCAGACGTTTGTCCTTGGATTGCAGGCCGAGAGCGCCGAGAGCGGACCGGTTCGGCCCCGTGCCCGGAGCAACGCTTTCCCCGTGAATCGCTCGACGATCAGAGGATCGTCTAGGTACGCCGTCGGATTGTTCTTGGGGTGGCTGCGTGCACGTTCTAGCGTCGGTGCCGTGAATCCCGCGATCAAGGGCGAAGGCGCGACTCCCGACCTGCGTCGATCGCGCCAGCTCCCGACCGCTGGGTTCGAGCCCGTATCCACCACACCCGAGTGACTGCACCACCACACGCGCACCATCACCGACACAGGAAGAAGGACGAAGATGTCCAGGATTCAGACCACACGCTCCCGGCTCGTGGCCGGCGTGGCCGCCCTCGGCGCCGCCTCGCTCGCGCTCACCGGCTGCACCGCCGGTGGCGGCGGCGGTGGCGATGACAGCACGATCACCGTCATGTGGGCGTCGAACGAGCTCTCCGAAGAGCAGATCGCCGCGTTCGAGGAGGAGAACCCCGACCTTACCGTTGAGTTCATCGAGTTCGACTTCACGCGACTGAACGCGATGATCACCGCGGGCGACGCGCCCGACGTCGTGCGCGGCAACCCGTCTGCGAACCTGTTCGCCCGCGGCCTCGCGACGAACCTCGACGACTTCGTCGCCGGCAGCGAGGCCATCCAGGAGGACGACCTCCTCCCCGTGAACGACGCGTGGCGCTGGGACGGCACCACGCGCGGCCAGGGCAACCTGTACGGCATCGTGAAGGACTGGTCGCCCGACACGACCATCTGGCAGAACTCCGCACTGTTCGACTCCGCCGGCGTCGAGCCGCTCAGCCTGACCGAGGCATCGGATTGGGATGAGGTGCTCGCCAAGGCGACGGAGCTCAAGGACGCCGGAGTCGAGTACCCGCTCGGCATCGAGTGGCAGTGGGGCGTGATCAACGTCGTGCAGAACATGGTCGCCCAGCAGGGCGGTGACTTCTTCAACGAGGACTTCACCGAGATCGACCTCGGCTCGCCCGAGGCGCAGCGCGCGATCCAGTGGCTGATCGACTTCGGGGACTCGGGCGTCGGTCCGACCTCGCTGAACCCGCTGACCGACGGCTACGACCTGCCGGTCTTCGCGTCGGGCCGCATGGCCACGACCGTCACCGGGTACTGGATGGGCGGAGGCCTCCAGGGCCAGGATGCCGCGGCGGTCGCCGAGACGTCGACCCTCGCGCCCGCACCGACGTACGGAGAGCGCATCAGCCCGGTCGCCGGAGGCGTCGGCGGCTGGATCCCCGAGGGCTCCGACAACAAGGACGGCGCGTGGCGCTTCATGGAGTACTACATGGCGGGCGCCCCCGCCGAGGAGCGCGCCGCGACCGGGTGGGGGCTTCCCTCGCTCCAGTCGCTCTGGGACCTGCTGCCCGCGGATGAGCCGTACCAGCAGCAGGCGATCGAGACCGCGACCGCGGAGATCCCGTACGTCACGGTCCTGCCGGACTCGCCGTACGCCACCTTCGAGCAGCTCAACGAGGTCGTCGACCGGCACCTCCAGCAGGCGCTCCAGGGTGAGATGGATGCCGCCGAGGTCGGCGCGGCGGCCGAGGAGGAGATCAACACGCTTCTCGCGCAGGGCAAAGACCAGCTCGGATGACCTCCACGCTCCAGCAGCCGGCTGCGGCCGCGGGCACCCCTGCCCGCGGCCGCGGCTGGCGGCGCTATCGCACCTCCACGTTCTACCTGTTCGCGTCGCCCTGGATCATCGGGTTCGTCCTGCTGACCCTCGCTCCGATCCTCTACGCCTTCGTGGTGAGCCTCACCAACTACGACGGCGCATCGCCGATCTGGCGGTTCATCGGGTTCCGCAACTACGTCGAGATCTTCACGAACGACCCGGGCGCGTGGGCGAGCCTGCTGCGGACGCTCGGCTACACGATCATCGTCGTGCCGTTGAGCGTCGCGGGCGGCCTCGCCCTGGCACTCATGGTCAACCGCCGCCTGCGCGCCCGAGGGCTCGTGCGCGCCATCTTCTTCCTCCCGTCGGTGGTGCCGGTCGTCGCCGCGGCGATCATGTGGCGGCTTATCTTCAACCGTGACGCCGGCCTCCTGAACGGAATCCTCGGATTCTTCGGGGCGGACCCCGTCACCTGGCTCGTCGACCCCTACGCGTTCTACGCGCTGATCGTGCTCGCGCTCTGGGGCCTTGGCGGCGGGATGATCATCATCCTCGCCGCGTTGCAGGACGTGCCCGTCGAGCTCGACGAGGCCGCGCGAATCGATGGTGCCAGCAACCTGCGGATCACGTGGAGCATCGTGGTTCCGCTCATCTCGCCGGTGCTCTACTTCCAGGTCATCACCGGCGTCATCCTCTCGCTCCAGATGCTCGTCCAGCCGCTGCTGCTCGCCGAGACGAGTCGCATCGCGACCGGTCGAACGGTGCCGACGGGGACCACGCTCTACATGGTCGACGTCTACAACGAGTTCTTCCTCAACAACCGGTTCGGGTACGGCTCGGCGATGCTCTGGGTCTTCTTCGTCTTCATCCTGCTGCTCACGCTGTTCCTGCAGCGTCTGAGCCGGCGGTTCGTGTTCTACCAGGTCGCCGTCGACGACCAGAAGGAATGATCGGGTTCCCCCATGACCAATCTCGCTGAGGACCTCCGCACCTCCGCCATGCCCGAGGTGCGCCCGCCGCGCCGCCGGTCGCGCCGCTCGTCCGACGGCCAGCCGGGGCAGAAGGCGACGGCGTACACGTACGTCGGCGTCATCATCGCCATCGCGCTGTTCGGCATCCCCTTCATCTGGATCGTACTCACGGCGCTCGCCTCGCCGGCGAAGCTGACCGAGGGGCCGGCTGCGCTGCTCGACGTCGAGCCGTACTGGCAGAACTTCGTCGATGCCGTGACGATGATCGACTTCGCCGCCTACGCGATGAACTCGCTGTTCATCTCGTCGGTGTTCGCGGTACTGACGACGGCGACGAGCGCGACGGTCGGATTCGCCTTCGCCCGCCTTCGGGGGCGTGGCCGCAACCTGCTGTTCGGCATCGTGCTCTCGACGATGCTGATCCCGTCGATCGCGACCCTGATCCCGACCTACGTGCTGTTCGCGCGTGTCGGGCTCGTCGGCACCTACTGGCCGTGGGTGCTCTGGGGCCTCGCGGGCACGCCGTACCTGATCTTCCTGTTCCGTCAGTACTTCTCGTCGATCCCGTTGGAGCTCGAGGATGCGGCGATCATCGACGGGGCCGGATGGATCCGCACGTACGTGCTGATCTTCCTCCCGCTCTCACGGCCGATCCTGCTCACTTCGCTGATCCTGTCGTTCACCTGGACGTGGGGCGACTACCTCGCCCCGGCGCTCCTGCTGGACTACAACAACACGACGCTGTCGGTCGCGACTGCGGCGGGGTATCTCGACCCCCGGGGCAACGGGCTCATCACCGTGCAGGCGGCGGGTGCGCTGCTCTACCTCGTTCCGATCGTCGTGGTGTTCCTCGTCGCCCAGCGCTACTTCATGGGCTCCGCGCTCAGCTCCGGCGTCAAGGGCTGAGGTGATCCGAGGTCCGCGAATCTCAGGTCGTTCGGCCAAGCCGGGTCATCGGTCGCAGCGATCCGCGTGCGCGCGGGCCGTGGAACGGCGTACGCCGAGTTCGGCGTGCAGCGTGGGCTCGTGCTCGGTGTATCCACACCTCATGAAACCACTCGCCCGCGTGACTAGGCTTGCCGGATGCAGCGCACCGGAGCACCGCGAAGAAGCCGAGCATGAGCGACGAGTGGCCGCCGCCCCCGTACCTGCCGCCCACGGGGGGCGAGCAGCCGCTGCGCCCGACCGGCGTCCGCAGCTGGGACGGGCTCACGTACTCGACGATCCCCGGCTATCGGCCGCTGCTGCTGGACCTGCACGTGCCCGAGGCATCCGCCCGACCGCCCGTCGTGCTCTGGATCCACGGCGGTGCCTGGCTGCTCGGCGACCGGCGGCTCCCGCCCGAGGTCTGGCCGCCCGGAGCGCTGTTCCAGCGCATCGTCGACGCGGGGTTCGCCGTCGCCACGATCGATTACCGGCACTCGCTCGAGGCGCCCTTCCCGGCGCAGCTGCACGACGCGAAGGCGGCGATCCGCTACCTCCGGCGATTCGCCGACGACCTCGGCATCGACGCCTCGCGCATGGTCGCGTGGGGCGAGTCGGCAGGCGGCCACCTCGCCGCGCTCGTCGGCCTCACCGGCGGCCGGGCGGAGTGGGCGGGCGAGGAGGGCGTGCCCGACGGCGACACGTCGGTGCTCGGCGTCGTCGACTGGTACGGAGTGCACGACGGCGAGCGGATGCCGCAGGAGGGCCTCGCCCCCGAAACGGATCGCCTGCCCCGCGGCCACCTCGAGACGCTCGCGCGCGAGCCGTTCTCCGTGCTCGTCGACGCCTCGCCGCTCGGCCCGCGCGCGGCGCGGGACTGCTCGCCCGTCGTGCAGGTGCACCCGGACGCCCCGCCGTTCCTCCTCGCGCACGGCGACGCCGACTCGCTGGTGCCCTACGAGCAGAGCGAGCTGTTCGCCGCGGCGCTCGCCGACGCCGGCGTGCCGGTCGAGCTGCGCCGCGTGCCGGGCGCCGACCACGTGTTCCTCGGGGAGGACCCGCTGCCGCTCATGGACGAGGCGCTCGTCTGGATCGCCGGGCGCCTGGGCTGACCGGGCGGAACCGGGCGGCGCCCGACGCGCCTCAGGCCGGGCGGAAGCCCGACGTCTCGGGCGGGGCCGCGTGCCGGATCATCAGGTGCCGCGTGACCGAGTAGTCGAGCAGCGGCTCCATCGACATGTCCTTGCCGAAGCCCGAGCCCTTGACGCCGCCGTGCGGCGCCTCGGACGCGATCGGCAGGTGGTCGTTCACCCAGGTGACGCCCACGTCGAGCTGCTGGCTGACGCGCATCGCGCGGCCGACGTCGGAGGTCCACACCGACGAGGCGAGGCCGTAGGCGCTGTCGTTCGCCAGTGCGACGCCCTCGGCCTCGCCGTCGAACGGCAACGCGACGAGCACGGGGCCGAAGACCTCGCCCTGCACGATCTCCGACGACTGGGCCGCACCGACCAGCAGCGTGGGGGCGTAGTACGAACCCGTGCGGTCGATGGCGTGCCCGCCGACGAGCGCCTCGGCGCCCTCGGCGACGGCGCGCGAGACGAAGCCGTCGACCCGGTCGCGGTGGCCGCGCGAGATGAGCGGTCCGATGTGGGTGTCGGCATCCATCGGGTCGCCCGCGACGACTGCGCCGAGCGCGGCCCGCAGCGCGGCCACGCCGTCGTCGAACACCGAGCGCTCGAGGTAGACGCGCGTCGCCGCGGTGCAGTCCTGGCCCGTGTTGTACGTGGCGCCGAGCGCGACCGCGTGCGCCATCGCGTTCAGGTCGGCGTCGCGGTAGACGATCACCGGGGCCTTGCCGCCGAGCTCGAGGTGCACGCGCTTCACGCCCTCGACCGCGCCGCGCATCACGGCCTTGCCGGTCTGGGTCGACCCGGTGACGCTCACCATGTCGACCTCGCGGTGCGCGACGAGCGCCTGGCCGACCTCGGCGTCGCCGGTCACGACGTTGAACAGCCCCGACGGCAGGCCCGACCGGGCCGCGAGCTCGGCCAGCCGCAGGGTCGTGCGCGGCGTGGCCGGCGCGGGCTTCACGATCACCGCGTTGCCGGCCGCGAGCGCCGGGCCCGCCTTCCAGATCGCCATGATGAGCGGGAAGTTCCACGGCGTGATGCCCGCGACCACGCCCACCGGGCGCCTGGTCAGGATCGACGTGTACCCGGTCGACAGGGTGCCCGCGCCGGTGCCCTCGAGCGACCTGGCGGCCCCCGCGAAGAAGCGCAGGTTGTCGATCGAGAACGGCAGCTCGCCGTCGAACGCGGTCGTCCAGGGCTTGCCCGAGTCCTCGACCTCGAGCCGTGCGAGGTGCTCGGCGTCGGCCTCGATCGCGTCGGCGAGCTTCAGCAGCGCGAGCGAGCGCTCGCCGGGGGTCTTCGCGGCCCACTCGGGCTGTGCGGCGCGCGCCGCGGCGGCGGCCTCGTCGACCTCGGCGACGCCGGACTCGCGGAGCGTCGCGACCTCCTGCTCCGTCGCCGGGTTGGTGATGACGGTCTCGCCGCCCGAGCCGGGGCGGTAGCCGCCGATGAACGTTCCGGTGGTCATGGTCTGGGTCCTTTCTGCGGCCGGGCGGCAGATGCCGCGGGGCCGGGGTGGTGCGTCGTGCCGGCGCCGCCGGCTCAGGAGTTGAAGCCGAGACCGAACCGGTCGAGCGTGCGCAGCCAGAGGTTGCGCCGGCCCCGGTGGGCGTCGGCCGCGAGGATCGAGTGGCGGGTGTACTGGATGATCGGGTTGCGGAACGGCTCGGGCGGAATGGGGAACGGGCGCCGACGCACGATGTCGTAGCGCAGGCGCGAGGTGGGCTCGCCCGACAGCAGGTCGAGCGCGACGTCGGCGGAGAACCGCGAGGCGCCCACGCCGAGGCCGGTGTGCCCGACCGCGTAGGCGACGCGCCCGCCGCGGGCGGTGCCGTAGGCGGCGGTGAAGCGCGTTGTCGAGTCGATCGGCCCGGCCCAGCGGTGCGTGAACCGCAGCCCCTCGAGCTGCGGGAAGGTCTCGAGGAAGTGCCGGGCGAGCAGCTCGTGCGACGAGTCGCGCTGCTCGAGGCTCGGGTCGACCCTGCCGCCGCGGTAGTACACCGCGTCCCACCCGCCGAACAGCACGCGCCCGTCGGCGGTCGGGCGGTAGTAGTGGAACTGGTTGCCCGCGTCGGTGAGGCCCTGGCCCTCGGCCCAGCCGATCGACTCGCGCTGCGCGGCGGTCAGCGGCTCGGTCATGAGCACGTGGTCGTAGAGCGGCATGATGTACGACCCGAGGCGCTTGAGCGGACCCGGGTAGGCGGCCGTCGCGACCACCGCGTGGCGGGCGTCGACGTGGCCCGCGGGGGTGGTGACCCGCACGCCGGCACCGTGCGTCTCGATGCCCGTCGCCGGCGACGCGTCGAAGATGCGCACGCCGCGCCGCTCGAGGTCGGCGGCCATGCCCCAGGCGAGGCGCGCGGGGTCGACGAGCACCGTGCCGGTGCGGTCGCGCAGGCCGCCGAGGTAGGTCGGCGAGTGCACGTCGGCCTGCACCTCGTCGCGCGACTGCAGCTCCAGCTCGACGCCGTGCCGGGCCCCGAGCTCGTGCGCCTCGCGCAGCCCGGCGAGCTGCCAGTCCTCGACGGCGAGGGTCGTCTTGCCCGAGCGCCGCAGGTCGCAGTCGATGCCCGCGCCCTCGATCGTCTCGACGAGCTCGGCGAGGTTGCGGTCGCCCTCCTCGGCGAGCGCGCCGACCTGGTCGGGCCAGATCGCCGTGCCGTGGGTGAGGCCGTGCGTGAGCGAGGCCGCGACGAACCCGCCGTTGCGGCCGGTCGCACCGTACGCGACCGACTCGGCGTCGATGACGACGACGGATGCCGCGGGGTCGCGCTCGAGCGCGCGCCACGCCGTCCACAGCCCCGTGAACCCGGCGCCGATGACCACCAGGTCGGCCTCCGCGCCGCCCGCGAGCGGCGCACGCGCGGCCGGCGCGTCGTCACGATCGAGCCAGTACGGGCGCGGTGCGGCGTCGCGCAGGGCGTCGGCCGCGGCATCCGTCGTCGTGCTCACGCGTGTTCCCGTACCGAGGCGCGTTCGATCACGTCGGCGGCGGCGGAGAGGCCGCCGCGCGAGCGGATGGACTCGCCGACGGCGACGATACGCGCGCGCAGTTCGGCGTCGTCGAGCAGGCGCCGCACCGTGCCCTGCAGCTCCTCCGGGGTGAAGCGGTACGGGTCGAGGCGCACGCCGTAGCCCTGCTCGTCGACGCGCTGCGCGTTGTCGTACTGGTCCCAGAACAGCGGCAGCACGATCATCGGCTTGCCGAAGTGCAGCGACTCGGTCGTGGTGTTGTTGCCGCCGTGGGTGATCACGAGGTCGGCGAGCGGCAGCAGCTTCGTCTGCGGCAGGAACTCGGCGCCCCACATGTTGTCGGCGAGCTCGAGCTCGTCGTGCAGCGGGCCCTTCGACACGATGACGTTGACCGGCATGTCGGCGAGCGCGGCGATCACGCGGCGCATGAGGCCCACGTCGGCCGAGCCGAGCGACCCGAGGCTGAAGTAGATGAGCGGGCGGGTGCCGTCGGTGAACGAGGCGGGCAGGTCGACCGGCGCCTGCTCGGTCTCGCGCACCGAGGAGTCGAGGCGGTGCCAGTGGTCGCCGAGCGGGCGCACGTCGGTGTAGTCGAGCTCCTCGGGGTAGACGTAGAGGTTCTCGTCGCCGTCGTGGATGAACTCGAGGTCGGGCAGCGGGGGAGCGCCCTGCTCCTGCACCCAGGCGTCGAACTCCTGCCACAGGGGGCGGTGGGTGCGCTCGTACTCGGCGCGGAACGCGGCCCAGCCCTCGGCGTCGTCCTTCGCGAGGCCCGAGAACACCGGTGCGATGCCCTCGCCCGGCACCTCGAGCGGGTTGCACGAGACGATGCGCACGAACGGCACGCCCGCCGTGACGAGCGCCGGGAAGGCGAGCACGTTGTCCTCGATGATGACGTCGGGCTGCACGCGCGCGATGATGTCCTTCAGCTGCGGCTCGCAGAACTTCGCGCCGCCCACGAGCTCCTCCCAGATGGGCAGGGTCACGGTCTCGAGCTGCTCGGTGGTGGTCTTCCGGAACTCGGGGGAGACCTCCTTGATGTAGTCCTTCCAGAACTGGCCGGCGTCCTGCTCGGCAGCCTCCTCGCCCTCGGCCGGCTCCTCGACCGGGGCGAGGTCGACGAGGTCCTCCTCGAAGCCCAGCGCGGTGAGCTTGCCCTCCCACGAGCGCTCGGCGGCGAACACCACGCGGTGCCCCCGCTTCAGCAGCTCATTGCCGATGCCGATGCAGTTGTTCGTGGGGCCGTAGGCACTCTCGGGCATGAACAGGAAGGTGCGGCGTGCGTCGGTCATGGCGACTCCGTTCGTGGATTTACTGAATGCGGATGGAGGGATCTTGGTTCCGAGGAAGTCTCGTGAATTATGGCCACAGGGCCGGAGAACTGTGACACGATGCAGGGAATCTGTTCCAGCGGGAGGGAGCCCCATGGCGAGGCCGAAGCGTCAGGAGGAGCGGCGCAGCCAGTTGGTCGCCGCGGCCCAGCGGGCGATCGCGGCGCACGGCCCCGACGGCGCGCGACTGAACCGCGTGGCGGAGGAGGCGGGGCTCACGTCGGGCGCGGTGCTCTACTACTACCCCGACGTCGACGAGCTCATGTTCGAGGCGAACCGCGCCGGCATGGAGCGCTTCTACGAGGGCCGCGTCCGCATGCTCGAGCAGCTCGACGACGACCCCGTGGTGCGCCTGCTCGCCCTGGCGAAGTCCGGACTGCCGAGCGGACCCGACGACACCGAGGTGCGCCTGCTCTGCGAGCTCGGCGGCTCGGCCGGCCGCAACCCGCTCATGGCCTCGCTGCTGACCACCCTCTACGACCGGCAGGTCGGCATGTACCAGGTCGTGCTCGAGCAGGGGTCCGCGCGCGGCATCTTCACCCTCGGGCAGCCGTCGCTCACGATCGCACGCAACCTGGTCGCCCTCGAGGACGCCTACGGCTACCGCATCAATGCGAAGCATCCGACCATCGACCACGACGCCGCACTCGAGCTCATCGTGTCGTACGCCAGGCTCGCCACGGGTCATGCGCTGACCTCGGCCTGAGCGCCGGACGCGCCGGCGTCGTCGGCAGGGGCGGTGGCGGATGCCGCTGCGTCGCCGGCCTCGGAGCCCGAACCCTCCGAGCCGTCGCGCGCGACCGCGGTCGCCCGGGCGAACCGGATGCCCACCTCGTCGCCGCGCGCGAGTCGGCTCGCCCCGTGCACGGATGCGAGGATCGGCGCGTCGAGCCCGGCCACCTCGACCGAGATGGTGGAGGCGCCGCCGAGGAAGTACGTGTCGACGATCGTGCCGCGCAGGGTCGCCGTGGCGGCATCCGTCGTCAACTCGACGTCCTCGGGGCGCACCACCGCGGTCGCGGCCGCGCCGTGCGCGAGACCGTGCGTGTCGACCGGCACGACGCCGACGCCGGGTACGTCGACGCCGCCTGCGACGGCGATGCCGTCGAACAGGTTCGTGCTGCCGATGAACGACGCGACGAACCGGGTCGCGGGCGCCGAGTAGAGCTCCTGCGGCGTGGCGAGCTGCTCGAGCCGCCCATCGCGCAGCACCGCGATGCGGTCGGCCATCGACATGGCCTCCTCCTGGTCGTGGGTCACGACCACGAAGGTGAGGCCCACCTCGTGCTGCAGGCGCTTCAGCTCGAGCTGCATCGACGCGCGCACCTGGCGGTCGAGCGCCGAGAGCGGCTCGTCGAGCAGCAGCAGACGGGGGCGCTTCACGATCGCGCGCGCGAGGGCCACGCGCTGGCGCTGGCCGCCCGAGAGCTGCGAGGGCCGGCGCTTCGCGAGCGCCTGCAGCCCGACGACCTCCATGACCTCGCCGACGCGGGTGCGCACTTCGTCGCGCCCGAGCCCCTCCGACTCGAGGCCGTAGGCGATGTTCTTCTCCACGCTCAGGTGGGGGAAGAGCGCGTAGCTCTGGAACATCATGTTGACCGGTCGCCGGTGCGCCGGCATGCCGAGCAGGTCGTCGCCGTCGAGTTCGATGCGTCCCGACTGCGGGGTCTCGAACCCGGCGATCGAACGCAGCAGGGTCGTCTTGCCGCAGCCCGACGGGCCGAGCAGTGCGAAGAACTCGTTGTCGGCGATGTCGAGCGAGATGTCGTGCAGGGCGACGGTGTCGCCGTAGACGGCGTGCACGCCGTCGATGCGGAGCAGGGGGGACTGGCTCATCGTGCGGATCCTGTCAGTCGGGTCAGGCGCTGCGCCGCGATCACCGTGACGATGCTCACGAGCAGCAGGATGCTGGCGAGGGCGTTCACCTCGGGCGTGACCCCGAAGCGCACCATGGAGTAGATGACGATCGGCAGCGTGGGCTGGGTCGGCGCCGTGGTGAAGAACGCGATCACGAACTCGTCGAGCGAGAGCGTGAACGCGAGCAGGGCGCCCGCGACGATGCCGGGGGCGAGCTGCGGCAGGGTGACCCGCACGAAGGTGCGCACCGGGCCCGCGCCGAGGTCGCGCGACGCCTCCTCGAGGCTCGGGTCGAGGTTCGCCATGCGCGCGAGCACGATCGCCGTGACGAACGCGGTCGCGAACACGCCGTGCGCGATGACCACCGAGTGCAGGCCGAGCGTGAACGAGATCAGCGAGAAGAAGGTCAGCAGGCCGATGCCGAGCAGCAGGTCGGGCATGATCGCCGGGGCGATCGCGAACGCCCGCACGAGGCCGCCGCGCGTGTAGTGCTGGATGCCGTACGCGAGCAGCGTGCCGAGCACGGTCGCGATGGCGGTCGCGCCGGTGGCCACGATGAGCGTGTTCACGAGCCCCTGCATGAGCGCCTCGTTCGCGAACAGCTCGGGGTACCAGCGCAGCGAGAACCCGCGCCAGACGAACAGGTTCGACGAGTCGTTGAAGCTCATGACCACGACGACGAGGATCGGCAGGTAGAGGAAGACGTAGCCGAGCCACAGGGGCACGAGGATGCCGCGGGGCCGACGTGCAACCGATGCACTGCGCTCAGCCACGGCGCGGTCCTTCCGTGATGCGGCGCGAGACGGCGGCCTGCGCGACGATGACGAGCACGAGCAGGAAGGTGAGCAGCAGCGCGAGCGTGGCGCCGAACGGCCAGTCGCGGGCCTCGAAGAACTGGTCGCGCACGAGGTTGCCGATCATGATCGTCTTGCCGCCGCCGATGAGCTCGGGGATCACGAAGTTCGACATGGCCGGCACGAAGACGAAGATGCTCCCGGTGAGTGCGCCGGGGATCGACAGCGGCAGGGTGATGGTGCGGAACGCCCGCCACGGGCTCGCGCCGAGGTTGGTCGCGGCCTCGCGCAGCGACGGGTCGAGCTGCTGGAGCGAGGCGTAGAGCGGCAGCACCATGAGCGGCAGGTACATGTAGAGGAGGCCGACCACGATCGCCTGCGGCGTGTACAGCATGCGGATCGGCTCGTCGATGAAACCGAGGCCCTGCAGCCACTGGTTGACCCAGCCGGCGCTGTTGAGCAGCAGGATCCAGGCGTAGGTGCGGATCAGGAAGTTGGTCCAGAACGGCAGCACGACCGCGATGAGGGCGACCGTGCGCCACTTCGGCGAGAGCCCGGCGATGGCGTATGCCATCGGGTAGCCGATGAGCAGCGCCAGCACGGTGACGATGAGCGCGAGGCCGATCGACTGCGCGATGACCCCGACGTAGAGCGGCTCGAACAGCTTCGCCCAGTTGTCGAGCGTGGGCTCGAAGACGACGCCGCCGAAGCGGCCGCGCTTGAAGAAGGTGTAGAAGGCGAGCAGCCCGACCGGCACCGCCATGAAGACGATGAGGAAGAGCATGCCCGGCGCCAGGAACGGCGCCGGGGCGAGCCCCCGCCGCACGCGCGAGGCGCGTGCGGCGGGGGCTGCCCGGTGGAGCTGGTCCGTCACGCTGGTCAGTTCGTGGCGAGCACTTCGGCGTTCAGGTCGACGTACTTGACGGTGTCGTCGCCGAGGTCGACGATCACCTCCTGCTCCGTGAGCTCGTCGACGGTGATGCCGAGGGTGGGGTAGGCCTCGACGAGCGACGGGTCGAGCGCGTCCATCGCTGCCTGATTCGGCACCTTGTAGAGGATGTTCTCGGCGACCCAGGTCTGCACCTCGGGGTCGAGGATGTAGTTGATGAAGGCCATGGCGGCCTCCTTGTTCTCCGAGCTCTCGAGCACGGTCATGGTGTCGACCCAGAGGTCGGCGCCCTCGTCGGGCACGACGAACGCGATGTCGGGGTTCTCGGCGATGCCGTAGTTGCACCAGCCGTCCCACGCCTCGACCATCGCGGCCTCACCCGAGACGAGCTTCGAGTAGAAGGTCGTGTCGTCGTAGGCGAGCAGGGTGCCCTTCGTCTCGATGAGCTGCGCCTTCGCCTCCTCGAGCTCGGCGTCGTCGGTCGAGTTGAGCGAGTAGCCGAGCGCCTTCATCGCGGGCATCGAGAGCCAGCGGTCGGTCGAGAGCATCGTGGTCTTGCCGACCAGGTCCTCCGTCGGGTTCAGCAGGTCGTTCCACGAGGTCGGGTCGAAGCCGGTGAGGTCGGGGCGGTAGCAGAGGCCCGTGGTGCCCCAGGCGTAGGGCTCGGAGTAGACGTTGCCCGGGTCGTAGGCGAGCTCGAGCGCCTCGGGGTAGAGGTTCGACTCGTTCGGGATGAGCGACTTGTCGAGCTCGGCCAGGAGGCCCTGCTCACCCAACGCCTGCGCGTACTGGCCCGACATGAACGCCACGTCGATGCCGGGGTCGGAGCTCGCGGTGAGCTTTGCCACGATGTCCTCGTTCGTGGTGTGGTTCACGATCGTGATCTGCACCCCGGTCGCCTCCTCGAACCGCTCGGCGAGGTCCTCCGGGTAGTAGTCGGCCCAGTTCGACACCGTGAGGGTCTGCTGGGTGATGTCGGCGTCGGGGTCGAGCGCCTCCGACTCGCCACCGTCGCTGGAGCACGAGGTGACGGCGAGGGCGAGTGCGAATGATCCGGCTGCTGCGGCCGCGATGCGTCGCGTGGTGCGCATGGGTACCTCCTGGGGCGTGGGAACGGTTGATCGGAATGTTGCACCACGACTGAAGGAACCGCAATGGATCACTGGACACAGTGGAGGAGAGTTTGCGTAATAGTTACAATCGCAATTCAATGAACTCGATGCTCGACGGGGAATCGCCGGCCATCGCCGACCGTGTGCTGACCGTCGGCGAGGGCGGTCGGGTGCGCGTCGACGGGCTTCCGCCGGCGGCCGGCGACGGCGTCGGGCGGGCGCTCGCACGCCTGGTCGTCCCCGAGCTTGCGGCGGATGCCCCGGAGCGGGGCATCGACGTCGACCAGACCAACACCTCGGTCATCGTCGGCGATCGCGTGATCGTGAAGATCGTGGGCGAGTGGGCCGCCGCCGACCGCTCCGCGGTGCTGCTCGAGCGTCTCGCCGCCGCGGACGTCGCCGGCGTCGACCGGCTCCGTGGTCGCGTGCAGTGGCGGCATCCGCAGTTCGGCACCTCGACCCTCGCGATCGTCACCGATTTCCAGGACGGCGTGACCGATGGCTGGACCTGGGCGGTCGGCGACGTGCAGGCCTGCATCGACGGGGGAGTGGAGCCGACCTGGCCCGCGGTGCTCGGCGCGCACACGGCCCGCCTGCACGACGTGCTCGGGGCCGACGCGGCGCCCGCGGAGCGCGATGCGCCCGCCCGCCGCGCCGCCCGTGCGTCGGACGCCCTCGACCGGGCCCTCGCGGCGACGGCCGGCGACGCCGGCGCGCGCCTGTCGAACCGGCGTGAGGCGCTCGCCGGAGGCATCCGCTCGCTCGAGCACACCGCGCCCGGCCGGGAGTTCCCGATCCACGGCGACCTGCATGTCGGGCAAGTGCTCGCCTCGCCCCGCGACGACGGCGATCGCCGGTACACGATCATCGACTTCGACGGCGACCCGCAGCTGAGCGTCGAGGAGCGGGGGCGAGCGGATGCCGCTGCCCGCGACGTGGCCCACCTGCTCGTCTCGCTCGACCTCGTGGCCGCCGTCGCGCAGAAGTACGCGCGCAGGGTCGACGAGGCCGCGTGGGCGTGGGCCGACCGCGCGCGGGCCGCGTTGCTCGACGCGTACCGCGAGACACTGGAGCGGGCGGAGCTGTTCGACGAGGCGCTGCTGCCCGGCTTCGAGGCCGAGCAGCTCGCCGCCGAGCTGCACTACGCCGACCGCTTCCTGCCCGCCTGGCGATACGCGCCGGACGCGGCGATCACCCACCGCTACCCGTCATCGCACGCACACCCGGAGGTCCCGTGGACACCGCCGCCTTTCGCTCCGACCTCGAGCTGATCCCCGAGACGCTCGGCGCGCTCGCCGACGCCGTGGACGCGGGGCTGGACGGGCTCGAGCGCCTGCCGATGCTCGGCGCGTCGCGCGTGCTCGTGCTCGGAATGGGGTCGAGCCGGTACGCCGCCGACGTGGTCGCCCGGCGCTACCGCGCGGTCGGCGCGACCGTGCTGGTCGAGCTCGCGAGCGTCGCGCTGCTGCCGCCGGCCGCGCCGGACCTCGCGGTGGTCGCGGTGTCGGCGACGGGCGGCAGCGTCGAGGTGCTGCGCGCGATCGAGCGGTATCGCGGCACCGGGCGACTCGTCGCCGTCACGAACCGCGGGGACTCCGAGCTCGCCCGCGCGGCCGACGTCGTGGTGCCGCTGCACGCCGGCGTCGAGGCATCCGGTGTCGCCTGCCGCACCTTCCGCGCCACGTTCGCGGTGCTCGACCAGGTGCTCGCCGAGCTGCTCGGCACGTCGCCCGAGGCGCGGTTCGACCCGGCCGCCCTGCGCACCGCCGCGGCGACGAGCGCGCACCTGCTCGAGGCATCCGCCGACTGGCTCGCACCCATGGCCGACCTGCTCGCCGGGCCCATGGGCACGTGGGCCCTCGCGCCCGCCGAGCGCGCGTCGAGCGCCCAGCAGTCCGCGCTCATGCTGCGCGAGGTGCCGCGCCGCGCGGCCTTCGCCTCGGAGACCGGCGACTGGTCGCACGTCGACGTCTACCTCACGAAGACGCAGGACTACCGGGCGCTCGTGTTCGCCGGCTCCGCGTGGGACGCGCAGGCCCTCGAGTGGATGGCCATGCGCGGCTCGCGGTTCGCGTCGATCGGCCGCGACCTGCCGGGTGCCGAGGCGACGCTGCGCTTCCCGGGCGATGAGGATGACACCGTCGCCGCCCTGTCCGAGGTGCTCGTCGGCGAGCTGGTCGCCGACCACTGGCTGCGACAGGGCTGAGCGACCGGAGCCTGCGGGCTCAGTCGGCGGACGCCTCCGGCGGGGTCAGCCCGACCGCCGGCAGGACGATGCGGTCGATCACGTCGAGCATGAACTCGCGGGTCATCGGCTGCTGGAGCATGAGCACGCGATAGGTGACGAGCGCGGGGCCCAGGATGCTGAGCGTCTCGACGTCGGTGTCGGCCGGGATCTCGCCGCGCTCGATCGCCCGACCGAAGACGATGCGGTTCGCGCCGGCGCGCGGCTCGACCAGGGCGGCGCGGGCGGCCTCGCCGAGCTCGGGCGCCCGGGCGATCATCGACGCGATGCCGGCCATGACCTTGAGCTTCCGCTCGCTGTCCTTGATGGACGGGGTGCGGACCATCGCGACGAGGTCGCCGCGCAGCGTGCCCGTGTCGGGCGGCGACGCGTAGTCGATGTCGGTGGCCTTCATGCATGCCACGGCGTCGATCACGAGTTCGGGCTTCGACGCCCAGCGCCGGTAGAGGGTCGCCTTCCCCGCCTTCGCGCGGGCGGCGACCATGTCGATGGTCATGCCCTCGTAGCCGGTCTCGGCGAGCACGTCGAGCGCCGCCTCGAGGATCTCCGGGTCGCGGGAGTGGTCGCGCTTGCGGCCGAGCTTCGGCTTCGCGGAGGTGTCGGTCGTGGACTCGACCGCGTCGGTCTGCGTCATCGCAGCCGCCTCCCTCCGAGTGCCGTGGTGCGCGTCACCGACGATCCTACGTTCCCGGGACGTGTCGCGCAGGTGAATTCCTGAACCGAGTATATCCGGAACTCCTCAGTACCGTATAGAGTGGCCCGCATGACCTCGAATGCCACAACGCAGGCGCCCGATCGGCGCCGCTGGATCACGCTCGTCGTGGTCGGACTCGCCCAGCTCATGGTCGTGCTCGACGCGACCGTCGTGAACATCGCACTCCCCTCGGCCCAGGCCGACCTCGGCTTCACCGACGGCCAGCGCCAGTGGATCATCACCGCCTACTCGCTCGCCTTCGGCAGCCTGCTGCTGCTCGGCGGCCGGCTCTCCGACCTCATGGGCCGCAAGCTCACTTTCGTCATCGGACTCCTCGGGTTCGCCGCGGCCTCCGCCTTCGGCGGGGCGGCCGACACCTTCGAGCTCCTCGTCGCCGCGCGCGCGCTGCAGGGTGCGTTCGGCGCACTCCTCGCGCCCACCGCGCTCGCGGTGCTCACGACCACCTTCGTCATCCCGCGCGAGCGCGCGCGTGCGTTCGGCGTCTTCGGCGCGATCGCAGGTGCCGGCGGCGCGGTCGGGCTGCTCCTCGGCGGCGTGCTCACCGAGTGGCTCGACTGGCGCTGGAACCTGTACATCAACGTGGTGATCGCCGCGTTCGCCCTGGTCGGCGCCCTCGCCTTCATCCCGCGCGTCGCCCGCACGGGCCCGCGCCCGCAGCTCGACGTGCCCGGCACGCTGCTCGTCTCCTCGGCGCTGTTCGCGCTCGTCTACGGCTTCTCGCACGCCGAGACCGACGGGTGGGACGCGCCGCTGACCTGGGGGATGCTCGGCGCATCCGTCGTGCTGCTCGTCGCGTTCGTGCTCTGGCAGCGTCGCGCGACGCATCCGCTGCTGCCGCTGCCGATCGTGCTCGACCGCAACCGCGGCGCGGCCTACCTCTCGGTGCTGATCGCCGGTGCCGGCATGTTCGGCATCTTCCTGTTCGTCACGTACTACCTGCAGGCGACGCTGGGGTACTCGCCGATCCAGACGGGGCTCGCGTTCCTGCCGATGATCGCGATGCTCGTGCTCGCCGCGCAGCTCGGCACGAACCTCTTCGTCCCGAGGTTCGGCCCGAAGGTGCTGGTGCCGATCGGCATGGCGCTCGGTGCGATCGGCATGTCGGGCCTCACGCTGCTCGACGCCTCGAGCACGTACGCGGCGCACGTGCTGCCGCCGCTCATGGTGATCGGGTTCGCGATGGGCACGATCATGCCCGCCTCCATGCAGACCGCCACCCTGGGGGTCGACCGTCGATTCGCCGGCGTCGCCTCCGCGATGGTGAACACGAGCCAGCAGGTCGGCGGCTCCATCGGCACGGCGCTGCTGAACACGCTCGCCGCGACCGCAACGGCCGACTTCTTGGTCGCGAACGGCCCGGCGACCCCGGAGGTGGGCGTCGACGCGGCACTCGCGGGCTACGCGACGGCGTACTGGTGGGGTGCGGCGTTCTTCGCCGCCGGCGCCGTGATGTCGGCGCTGCTCTTCCGCCGTCGCGGCAGCGGGGCATCGCCCGCGCACCCGGGCGGCGATCCGGACGCACGGGCCGCCGAGCCCGAGCCTGTCGCGGTCGGCTGACCTCCGTCACCTCGCTCGGGTCGTCACGAGCGGTCGCTTCGCCGGTAGTGCGAGCGGCCGTTCGTGACGACTCGCGAGGTCGGTGGCGTCAGGTCAGGTGAGTGCGGCGATCCAGTCGTCGAGGGCCGATCGGGTGATGCCGAATCGGACGTGTCCCTTGCCGAGACCCGCGGCATCGATGATCTGTGTCGCGGAGCAGCCGCCGGTTTCCGAAAGGGTGATGCCGGTGCTGACGCCCTCGGCGTCGACGAAGGTGCCGGTCGCGTCGGCGTAGTAGCGGTTGGGCTTGAGCTGGTCGGGTCGGTCGGCGTCGTCGGCGAGCATCGTGCCGGGGCAGGCGTCCTCGGCGTCGACCACGCCGTCGCCGTCGTCGTCGGCGCTGGGGAGGAGTCCGTACGGGCCGGGCTGGTCGGTGGCCTGCCCGACGCTGTCCCAGCCCCAGCAGTCGGCGGCGCCGGCGGGGGTGAGTCCGCAGGTGTGGAGGCCGCCGGCGGTGAGTTGGGTGTAGGGGCCGGGCTGGTCGTCGGATTGCCCGAAGGAGTTGGAGCCCCAGCATTCGGCGACGCCACCGGGGGTGAGTCCGCAGGTGTGGAGGCCGCCGGCGGTGAGTTGGGTGTACGGGCCGGGCTGGTCGTCGGCCTGCCCGTAGGAGTTGTCGCCCCAGCAGTCAGCGGCACCGTCGGGGGTGAGTCCGCAGGTGTGGAAATCGCCTGCGGTGAGTTGGGTGTAGGGCCCGGTCTGGTCGGTGGCCTGCCCGCTGCTGTCCTGGCCCCAGCAGTCGGCGGCGCCGTCGGGGGTGCGTCCGCAGGTGTGGAGGTAGCCTGCGGTGAGTTGGGTGTAGGGGCCGGTCTGGTCGGTGGCCTGCCCTTCGATGTTGCGGCCCCAGCAGTCGGCGGCGCCGTCGGGGGTGAGTCCGCAGGTGTGGAGTCCACTTGCGGTGAGTTGGGTGTAGGGGCCGGTCTGGTCGGTGGCTCGCCCATCGCCGTTGTAGCCCCAGCAGTCGGCGGCGCCGTCGAGGGTGAGTCCGCAGGTGTGGGCACTGGCTGTGGTGAGTTGGGTGTAGGGGCCGGTCTGGTCGGTGGCCTGCCCTTCGCCGTTGGAGCCCCAGCAGTCGGCGGCGCCGTCGGGGGTGAGGCCGCAGGTGTGGCCGTCGCTCGCAGTGAGCGGGACATCGTCGGTCATCGCGGGCGTCGCCGCGGTCGCGGGTGCCGGTGCCAGCAGCATCAGCAGGACCAGCGCGGCGGCGGCGAGTGCGGCGGGGAGCAGGCGGAGCGAACGGAGCACGGGCATGACGACCTCCACGTCGAGGGCGACGCCGCGGCAGGACGCCGACACGTCACCCTGTCTACTCCCTGGCCGCACCCGCGGGTACCCCCAGAGGTGGTGACGGGCGTCCGGTATGCGGTGCCGGGCGCCCGTGTCCTACGCTCGCGGGTCGCCGTGCGTCTCGACGCCGCCGGTCGCGGCGGACGCCAGCTCGGGGGCATCCGTCTCGCTGCCGTCGACCGCCGCACCGCGGCCGGATGCGCGCGCGGCGCGCTGCTCGGCCTCGAGGCGCTCGGCCTCCTCGCCGCCGATCGCCTCGCCGCGGGCCACCAGGCCGGCGACGTCCGACAGCGGGATCTCCTTGAGGAACAGCGACAGCACGAACGCGATGCCGATGAACGGCAGCACGTACCAGAACACCGGTGCGAGCGCGTCGGCGTAGGCGTTCACGATGCCGTCGCGCACGACCTCCGGCACCTGGTCGAGGGCCTGCGGGTCGAGGGTCGCGGTGGCGTTCGCCGCGTCGGCGCCGGATGCCCCGGCCGACGTGAACACGCCGGTGAGCCCCTCGGTGAGGCGCGTGGTGAAGATCGTGCCGAACACGGCCGTGCCGAGCGCCGCGCCCACCTCGCGGAAGTAGTTGTTCGTGCTGGTCGCCGTGCCGATCTGCGCGGCGGGCACCGCGTTCTGCACGACCAGGATGACGACCTGCATGATGAGGCCGAGCCCCGCGCCGAACACGAACAGGAACACGCAGATGAGCCACACCGGGGTCTCGGCCGTGAGTGTGGTCATCATGGCCAGCGCGAGACCCGTGACGAGCGTGCCGAGGATCGGGTAGAGGCGGTACCTGCCGGTCTTCGTGATGAGCAGGCCCGACGCGATCGACGTGCCCATGAGGCCCGCCATCATCGGCAGCAGGAGCAGGCCCGAGACGGCCGCCGAGGTGCCGGTCGACATCTGCAGGAAGGTCGGGATGAACGCGATCGCCGCGAACATCGCGATGCCGAGCGCCATGCCGATGGCGGTGGCGTTGACGAAGATCGGGTTGCGGAACAGGCCGAGCGGGATGATCGGGTCGGCCGCGCGCGCCTCGGTGAGGATGAACGCGCCGATCGCCAGGAGCATCCCGAGCCCCCAGGCCCAGGTCGCCAGCGAGTCCCAGCCGTGTTCGCCGTCGCCGCCGAACTCGGTGAAGAAGATGAGGCAGGTCGTCGCGGCCGAGAGGAACAGCACGCCGAGGATGTCGATCGGGGCGGTCGCCTGCTTGGCGGGCAGCTTCAGCGCCACGAGCGCGATGACGAACGCCGCGACGCCGATCGGGATGTTGATGGTGAAGGCCCACTGCCAGGTGAGGTGGTCGACGAAGAAGCCGCCGAGCAGCGGACCGGCGACGGCCGAGATGCCGAAGATCGCGCCGAGCGGGCCGAGGTACTTGCCGCGCTCGTTGGCCGGCACGATGTCGGCGATGATCGCCTGCGAGAGGATCATGAGCCCGCCCGCGCCGAGGCCCTGCATGGCGCGGAAGACGACGAACGTCCAGAAGTCGCCCGCGAAGGCGCAGGCGGCGGATGCCACGGTGAACAGCGCGATCGCGACGAGGAACAGGGTGCGCCGTCCGAGCACGTCGCCGAACTTGCCGTAGATCGGCATCACGATCGTGGTCGCGAGCAGGTAGGCCGTGGTGATCCAGACCTGGTGCTCGACGCCGCCGAGTTCGCCGACGATCGTCGGCATCGCGGTCGAGACGATCGTCTGGTCGAGGCTCGCGAGGAACATGCCGGCGATGAGGGCGCCGAAGATGATCCAGATGCGTCGCTGCGTGAGCAGGAACGGGGCGTCGGCGGTGCGGCGGGGTTCCCGCGGGGCGAGGGCGCGATCGGACATGGGGGAAGTGTCGCATTTTCTTGCACTGAGTGCAAATCTGTACCGGATGCACTCACGCGGGCCGGTGCGTCGGAGGCCCGCCCTAGGCTCGGGGCATGCCGGAGACGCTCAGCAGGCAGGAGGCACGGCGCATCGCCGTGCGCGCCCAGTTGCTCGACGAGCCGCGGCCGACCGACCTGCTCGAGACCGTGCGGCACCTCACGCTGCTGCAGGCCGACATGACGGCGGCGATCGCGCCCGCACCCGACCTCATGCTCGGGAGCAGGCTCGGCGGGTACGAGCCCGACGACCTGATCACCGCGCTCGAGGTCGAGCGCGTGCTGGTCGAGCTCGAGGGCATGATCCGCCCGGCGGACGACCTGCGGCTGTACCTCGATCGCATGCGCGCGGCACCCCGCAGCGTGCAGGCGCGCGACTGGATCGAGGACAACGCCGGGTTCCGCGACGACGTGCTCGCGCTGCTCGCCGACGAGGGGCCCCTGACCGCCCGCGAGGTGCCCGACACGAGCGTCGTCGACTGGCCGTCGTCGGGGTGGAACGCGAACCGCAACGCGACCATGATGCTCGAGCTCCTGGAGCGACGCGGCGAGGTCGCCGTGTCGAGCCGCCGCGGCGCGACCCGCGTCTGGGACCTCGCCGAGCGCGTGCACCCGGCGGGCATCGAGCCGCTGCCCGAGGCCGAGGCGTTCGCCGAGCGCAACCGACGTCGGCTGCGCTCGCTCGGCGTGATGCGGGTCGGGGCGTACGGGTCCCCCGGCGAGCCGCTCGACGTGGGCGACGAAGGCGAGGAGGTGCGCATCGAGGGCGTGCGCGGCAGGTGGCGGGTCGATCCCATCGTGCGGGCGTCGCTCGCGGAGCATCCGCTCGCCGCACGCACCGTGCTGTTGTCACCGTTCGACCGCCTCGTGCAGGACCGCAAGCGGGCCGAGGCGCTGTTCGGATTCGAGTTCGCGCTCGGCATGTACACGCCGAAGCACAAGCGGCGCTGGGGGTACTTCCCGCTGCCGATCCTGCACGGCGACCGCCTCGTCGGGAAGCTCGACGCGACGGCCGACCGCGCCGCGGGGGTGCTGCGCGTGCACGCCGTGCACGAGGACGAGCCGTTCGACCGCGGGCTCGCGGCCGCCGTCGACGCCGAGGTCGACGCCCTCGCCGCCTGGCTCGAGCTCCGTCGGGCCTGAGCCGACGACGCCCGGGCGGCCCGCGCCGCCGGGTCGGCCGTCAGGGCGACGGGATCGGCACCGCCGCGCCGGTCACCGTGATGCCGCCGCGGTGCGGCACGTGCACCCGCAGCAGGCTCGGCCGGCCGACGTGACGTCCCTGGTGCACGCGCAGGTCGGCGGGCGGCGCCACCGCGTCCGTCTCGCGCAGGTACGCGCCGAGTGCCGCGGCCGCGGCGCCGGTCGCCGGGTCCTCGACGATCGCGCCGACCGGGAACGGGTTGCGCACCTCGAAGGCGTCGGGCGTGCGCCGGTGCACCACGGTCACGGTCGCGGGCCAGCCCTGCGCGTCCATCAGCCGCCGCAGCGCCGCCGGGTCGAACGCGACCCGGTCGAGCGCGGCCACGTCGGCGACTGCGACGATCGGGTGCCGGTTGCCCGCGAACGCGATGCGCGGCGGCAGTGCGTCGTCCAGGTCTGCGGCGTCGAGGCCGAGCACCGCGAGCAGCTCCCGCAGCACCTCCGGGTCGAGCGGTTCGACGGCGGGCTCCACGCTCGTGAACGACGCCTCGACCCCGTGCGCGCCGGCAGCGGTGTCGATCACGACGTCGCCGACGGGGGTCGCGAAGGTGAGCCGCCCCGGTCCGCGGCGCTCGGCGAGGGCGACGGCCGTGGCGACCGTCGCATGCCCGCAGAACGGCACCTCGGCCAGGGGCGAGAAGTAGCGGATGCCGCAGGCCAGCCCGGCGCCGTCGGCGCGCGCGTCCGTGACGAACGCGGTCTCCGCGTAGCCGACCTCGGCGGCGATGCGCTGCATCGCGTCGTCGTCCAGCCCGCCGGCGTCGAGCACCACGCCCGCGGGGTTGCCGCCCGCCGGGTCGGTCGTGAACGCGGACAGGCGCAGGACCTCGGTCATGCGCCGAGCGTAGCCCCGCCCGAGCCCGCCGACACCGGGCCAATCGTCGACGACTGGCCCGCGCGCGGCCGAGGCGGCGTAGCGTGGCGGCATGGCCGCCGACGACGACGCACGACTCGCCGCACTGCGGGAGGCGGTCTACGGGCGGCGCGGCAGCACGGTCGGCCCCGCCGCCGAGGAGCTCGCAGCCCTCGAGCGCGCCCGTGCGTTCGCCGCGGCCCGCGCGGAGGCCTCCGGCGCGTCCGAGCAGGGTGCGGGCCCCGACCTCGGCGCATCCGTCGCCGTCGCCGAGCAGGCCGCGTCTCCGGCCGACGGTGCCGGCGGCGCGGCGAGCGGGGCGCCCCGGCCCGCGGGGGTGCCCGGGGGCGATGCGCGGTCGCGCGGGCGACTCGGCCGTGCGCTCCGCCGCCATCCGCAGGCCCTGGCGCTCGCCGGTGCGGCCGCCCTCGTGCTCGCCGTCGCCGTCGTCGCGTGGGCGGCCGGCGTGCGCACCGTCACCGCCCAGCCCACGGGCCTCGACGTGTTCGAGCGCCCCCAGGAGCCCGCGGACCTCGCGGGCGCCCACCCCGCGTACGCCGACCCCGCCGACGAGTCGTTCCGGCTGCTCGACGACGTGCTCGGGTGGTCGTTCTTCGCCGCACGCACCGACGAGGGCGCCGTCTGCCTCGCCCGCTCCGCCCCCGACCAGGCGGTGCCGTACGCCATCCGCTGCACCGACGAGGCGGCGTTCCGCGCCGAGGGCGTCGTCGACTGGCTCCGGGTCGACGAGGTGCCGCCCGCGGAGCGCCCGGAGGGCATGACGTACCGCGACGCCGTCGAGGTGCGCTGGGCACCCGGCACGACGCTCACGTGGACGCTCGTGCCGGCGACCGAGGCCGAGCGCCGCCAGCGCATCGGGGTCGGCGTGATCCCGGTGCCCTGAGCACCTGGTCGCCCCACCGCATCCGCATCGTGACGCCCGATGACGCGCCACGCCGGCCGCCACGCGTTCACCTCGCGTTCGGGTCGGTGTGATGCGCTAGAGTCCCTGTCCGGCGGCGACGGTGCCGCAACCACTTGATCGATGGGACGAATCGTGACCACCCGCACGGCCGAGTACCCGCGGCCGGATCACTTCCTGCTCCACATCTCCGACACCCACCTCCTGGCCGGTGGCGGAAGCCTCTACGACCGCGTGCCGAGCGAACGGCACCTGCGGCAGCTCTTCGACGAGTTCGAGGCGTCCGGTGCCCGCCCCGAGGCCATCGTGTTCACGGGCGACCTCGCCGACCGCGGCGAGCCCGACGCCTACGCGCGCCTGCGCCGCATCGTGGAGCCCGCCGCCGAGCGCGTCGGCGCCGAGGTGATCTGGGTGATGGGCAACCACGACGAGCGGCGGGCCTTCCGCCGCGGCCTGTTCGACGAGGTGGGCAGCGAGCGCCCGGTCGATCGCGCCTACGACGTCAACGGGCTGCGCGTCATCACGCTCGACTCGACCGTGCCCGGCCACCACCACGGCGAGGTCGCCGAGGAGCAGCTCGACTGGCTCGCCGAGGAGCTGTCGACGGATGCCCCGCACGGCACGATCCTCGCCATGCACCACCCGCCCGTGCCCAGCGTGCTCGACCTCGCGGTGAGCGTCGAGCTGCGCGACCAGGCCGCGCTCGCCGAGGTCGTCGAGGGCAGCGACATCCGCTCGATCATCGCCGGGCACCTGCACTACTCGTCGACGGCGACCTTCGCGGGCGTGCCGGTGTCCGTGGCGTCCGCCACCTGCTACACGCAGGACCTCAACGTGCCGGTCGGCGGCACCCGCGGCCGCGACGGTGCGCGCGCGTTCAACCTCGTGCACGTGTACCCGTCGACCGTGCTGCACTCGGTCGTGCCGCTGGGCGAGTTCCCGGCGCTCGACTGGATCGACGCCGACGAGTCGGCCGCGCGCCTCGCAGGCGACGGCATCGTCATCGCCGACGCGGAGACGCCTCCGGCGCCGGCAGAGGCGCCGCTGACGCTGCCGCAGACGGTGCTGGCCGACCTGCGCTGACGCCCGGCGCGCGTCGGGAGCCGTCAGCCGATGCCGGGGTGCTCCGCCGCGGTGCGGGGGATGGTCACGTGCACCGCGACGTCGGCGCCGTCGCGCCCGCCGGGGGCCTCGGGAACGGCCGTTCGGCGCACGATGCCCTGGAGTGGCCAGACCTGGATGGACGGGTGCGGACGAGGGGCGTCCTCGTGTACGCGCGCGCGGCCGAACCTCGGGACGCGCGCCCAGCCGGCCTGCCGTTCGATGCCCATGGTGCTCCTCGTATCGTGCGCATGCTCGCGCACCTCCATGGTGCGCCCCTGCCGGGCGAGCGGAGGGGCCGTTGGTCCCGTGCGCGTGCGCGTTCGGGGCAGACGCTGGTCGCATGGACACGATGCATGCGCCCAACGGCGCGACCGTCCTCCCGGAGGCGGCCGCGGACGGCCGTGTCGCGCGGTTCCTGCTCCTGGTGCTCCTCGCATTCACGGCCGTGACCGCTGCGGCGGGCGGGATCGCCCTCGTCGTCGGGAGCCTCGTGCAGGTCGCGCTCATCCCGTTCAGTGCGCTGCAGGCCCTGTACTTCGCGATCGGGCTCGCCGAGGTGGGCCTCGTGCTGCTCACGCTGGGTGTCTTCCGCGGCTGGGGCGGCGACGGTGCCCTGCGGCCGGGGAGTCCTGAGTCCTGAGTCCTGAGTCCTGAGTCCTGAGTCCTGAGCCCTGAGCCCTGAGCCCTGAGCCCTACTTGGGTGGCAGCGTCACCGACTGCTCGAGCGCGGTGACCTCGAGCGGCTCCGTCGTGGTCACGTACGTCGGCGTCCAGAACACGGTGGTGTGCGGCGCGTAGTCCATGGTGCAGGCGACGTTGTCGGGCAGCGGCGGGATCTCGATCGACACCGCGTTGCCCTCGCCGGCCTCGGCGGTGACGGCGATGTCGGTGCCGACCCACGGGCAGCTCGAGCTGCCCCAGAGTGTGACGGCCAGCTTGGTGCCCTCCTCGAGCCAGGCGGCCTGCATGCCGAGCTCGTCGGCGTCGGGGCTGGCCTGGTCGTACTCCTCCGGCTCGCCCGCGTAGTCCTCGACGGGACTCGTCCCGGGGTTGCACGCGGCGAGCAGGAGGAGGGCGCTCGCCGAGACGGCGAGCGCGACGGTGGTGCGGCGGAGCATCCGTCGGTCCATGCCGCTCAGCGTAGCGTCGCGCGCGGCTGGGCGACAGGGTCGTACGACCTGCCCGCCTCGGCGACCTCCCGCTCCCACGGCGCGGGGATCGGGAAGTAGCGCTCGAGGAAGTCGATCACGGCGCGCGTGCGCTGCTCGACCGGGATCTCCGGGAAGCTGCCGTCGTTCAGGCAGAACATGTCGTGGTCGCGACGCTTCAGCAGGCGGCGCATGGCGGGCAGCGCCTTCCGCAGCGTCGTCTCGACGTACTTCACGGTGACGTCGGTCTGCGTGACCGCGCGCCCCGTCATCAGTGCGTAGTAGTGGTAGAGCGAGTTGGTCACCGAGATGTCGGTCGCCGACCGGAAGCGACTGGCCGCGGTGCGCCGGAAGTCCTCGGGGAACTCGGCCTCGAGCTCGGCCATGACGCTCTTGCGCAGCGGGGCGGCGCAGTGCTCGAGGTGCCGGGTGGTGACCTTGCCGAAGCGCTCGCGCAGCAGGGCGCGGTTCACGCGGGCGGCGTTCTCGAAGCCGCTGCGGCTCGGGTCGGACTCGCCGAGGCCGATGCGGGTGGTGGCCTCGACGAACTTCGTGATGCCGCCGGGGGAGAAGAACACGTCGGGCCGGAGCGGGCGGCCGAAGAACATGTCGTCGTTGGAATACAGGAAGTGCTCGCTGATGCCGGGGATGTGGTGCAGCAGGCTCTCGACCGCGTGCGAGTTGTGCGTCGGCAGCACCGACGGGTCGGGGAACATGTCCTCGCTCGGCACGATGGTGACGCGCGGATGCTCGGCGAGCCAGTGCGGCGCGCCGGAGTCGGTGGCGATGTAGATGTGCCGCACCCACGGGGCGTACAGGTACACCGAGCGCAGCGCGTACTTCAGCTCGTCGATCTGGCGGAACCTGGCTTCGGAGTCGTCGCCCGCGCCGACCACGTACTGCTGCATGCGCTTGGCGCGCTCGCGCTGGAACTCGTCGCTCGAGCCGTCGACCCACGAGAAGACGATGTCGATCTCGAAGTTCACGTCGCTCGCGAGGGGGGTGAACATGTGCTCGAGCGTGGGCCAGTCGCGGCCGAACAGGTGCACCGTGTCCTGCACGGCCTCGGCGCGGGGGAGCGTGCGGCGCATGAGCGCGTTCTCGAGCGGCGCGGTGATCTGGTCGTCGCCGAAGTGCCAGAGCTCGAGCTGCAGGGCGGTCTCGGCGCCGTAGCGCAGCCTGCCGACCGGCTCGATGCGCGGGCGGTACAGGCGCATCGCCGTCGCCTTGCGGTGCGCGGCCAGGTGCCCGTCGGCGAGCAGCACGGGCTCGGCGCCGGCCAGCTTGCGGGGCTCGACCACCTCGGAGGTGAACGGCTCGTCCCAGAACGCCTCCGCGAAGGCGGCCGCGAGCTCCCGGCGCCGGGCACGGTCGACCGCGACGATCATGCGGTCGTCGTCGCCGCGCACGAGCAGGAACGGGATCGATGCCGCGTCGAGCACGCGCCCGACCTCGA
This sequence comes from Agromyces sp. SYSU T00194, assembly GCF_040496035.1. NCBI lineage: Bacteria > Bacillati > Actinomycetota > Actinomycetes > Micrococcales > Microbacteriaceae > Agromyces > Agromyces chitinivorans. The sequence goes on from NZ_JBEPJZ010000001.1 coordinate 1,630,223, forward strand.
GCAGGTCCTCGACCATCGACTCGTGGGGCGTCATGTGCCCGTTCCGCAGCGCGTACACGCCCTTGCGCACGACCACGTCGTCGCGCTCGAAGCGCGGGCGGCGGTGGCCGGAGGCGACGAGCACCAACTCCGGGGCATCCGACAGCTGCGGCACGGGTGCGGTCACCGGTTCCCGGCGCGCGAACGCCTCGCCGTCGTCGTGGGCGGGGCCTGCCGGGAAATCGGGATCGCTCGTCACTGCACCTCTGCTCTGCGGGGCCGGTCACGCGCGGTCGCGCGGAACGGGAAGATTCTATGTCGGCGCCGTGCGCCCGCCCGCCCCCTGTGCGGGGCCGCGCGTTCGGCGTAGGCTCGGCGGCGGAGCCTCCGATGCCACCCGACGACGACCTCGACGCGCTGCGTGCACGTCGGCGCGCGCTCGAGGCGGTGGTCTACGGCACGCCCGACGGGCACGCGTCCCGGGCCGCCGACGAGCTGGCCGAGGTGCTCGGGCGCATCGCCGCCCTCGAGCGACAGGCGGACGCCGCGACGGCGACGGCCCCGGCACCACCCGGCGCAGGGCGAGCGGATGCATCCGAGCCGGAGAAGTTCGATGCGCTGATCGCCGGGCTCGGCGACGACATCGACGACACCGACGCCTCGGCAGCGGCCGGGACTGACGCGGCCGGGGCGGCCGGGGCGGTCGACGAGGCCGCCGCGGACGACGCGCCGTCGGCACCCGGGCGCCGGCGGGGCATCCGCCGCCTCCTCCTCGCCGGGGCGGCGGTGGTCGCGCTCGTCGCGTGGTTCGCCGTCACGATCACGCCTCCGACGGGCCCGGGCCTGGCGATCTTCGAGCGCGAGCAGGCGGAGGCCGACGTGCTGCCGATGGCCGCGTTCCTCGCGCCGAGCGAGCGGGAGACGACCCGGCTCGTCCATGAGGAGTTCGGCTACGGGTTCTGGGCGTTCCGCGACCGCTCGGGGCGGGTGTGCCTGATCATGCTGCAGCCGGGCACCATCGACGGGGCGGACGCGGACTGCGCCCAGGAGCCGACGTTCCTCGCCGGCGGGCTCTCGCTCGTGCTCGCCTACGAGGACATCCCCGACGGGCTCCGTCCGGCGGACATGCGGATGGGCGAGGTGCTCCGCCTCATCTGGACCGCCGACGCGGCCGGGGTCGCGTGGACCATGGACGCCGACGCCTGAGGCAGACTGGAGACGTCGACCCGGGGAGGAATCGCGTGCGACCACTGACCGATGCGGAGATCCGGGCCTCGCTCGTGAACGCCGTGGACGACGAGGCCGAGCAGCTGTCGCTGCCGCTCGACTACCCGCTCACCGAGTGGGGGGCGATCGAGTTCCTCGGCTGGCGCGACCCGAGGGCCCGGCAGCGCGCCTACCTCGTGACCCTGCGCGACGACCGGCCCGTCGGCATCGTGCTGCGCGCCGCCTCGACCACCATGTCGCGTCGCCACTCGGCGATCTGCAACCTCTGCCACACCATGCAGCCGGCCGACCAGATCTCGCTGTTCTCGGCGCTGCGGGCGGGCGACTCCGGCCAGCAGGGCAACTCGATCGGCACCTACATCTGCGCCGACCTGTCGTGCGCGGGCAACGTGCGCCTGGGCGCGCCGCTCGCGCCCCACGAGGTGCGCGCGCCCGGGCAGATGGAGCGGCGGATCGCGGAGACGGTGCGACGCACCGAGTCGTTCGTCGACGAGGTGCTGGGGGTGGCCGCGGGCGGACGCTAGCGTGACCGGTGTGAGCATCGCGACGCGCAGGCCCGGCTTCCTCGACTCCTGGCGCGCGCCGACCGCCGAGACGGTCGAGGCGAGCGCGATCGTCGCGGCGGCGGTCGCCTTCGTCGTCGCGGCCGTGTCGATGCTCCTCGTCGGCGGCCTCGAGTCGATCCCGATCACGGGCTGGGGCTCGGTCGCCGAGGTCTCGGCGTTCGCGGCCGCGATCTCGGCGGCGATCGCCTTCGGCGTCGGCTACCTCGTGCAGGGACTGCCGCTGAACGCGGCCTACGCCGAGCGCACGCCGACCTGGGCGCGCTGGATCGACGGGGTCGCGCTCGCGCTCACCGCCGCCGTGCTCGTGCTGCTGTTCGTCGTCGGGCTCGGGTCGCTGCTCGGCGACGCGTTCCTCGGCGCGAGCCTCTACGGCCTGACCGCGGCGCTGCTGGCGGGCGCCATCGCCGCCGTGGCCGCGTACTTCACGTACCTCGTCGCGGCCGGGGTGTCGGCGACCTCGATCGCGACGCTGCTCGCGTTCTTCCTCGTGAGCGGATGCCTCGGCAGCATGCTGACCGCGTCCGACCCGCTCTGGTGGCAGAAGAACCTCTCCGCCCTCGGCACCGTGCGCGACCTGTCGGGCTACGCGTTCGGCATCACGCTCATCCTCGGCGGGCTCGTGGTGGTCGCCCTCGCACGCTACATCGGCGGCGAGCTGCGACAGTGGGCCTCCGAGCGCGGGCTCGTCGCGGAGCGGGGCATCCGCATCATCACCGCCGGCCTGGTGCTGCTCGGGGCCTTCCTCGCCTGCGTCGGCCTCTTCCCGGTCGACCTGCACTTCGCGCTGCACAACTCGGTCGCGTCGGGCATGGCGGTCGTCTACCTGGTGCTCGTGGTCGGCCTGCGCTGGTTCCTGCCCGGCTTCCCGAACGCGTTCCTCGTGCTGGGCTACGCCTTCCTCGGCACCATCCTCGTGAGCGTGCTCATGTTCTTCCCATTCGGGTACTACAACCTCACGGCCGTCGAGCTGGTCGCGGCGGGGCTCATCTTCAGCTGGCTGATCATCTTCATCCGCAACATCACCGCATCGACGACCGATCGGCGCGTGCAGCAGGTCAGCGCCCGCATGACGGGCGACCCGGCCGCGCCCGTGCGCGAGCCGGGCTACTAGGCGGTCGGGGCCGCACGCGATCAGCGCGAGGTCGTGAGCGGCACCGGGGCGAGCGCGGGGCGCTTCGCGGTGCGCCCGTCGCCGGAGGAGCGCCCCGTGAGCCGACGACCGATCCACGGCATCACGAACTCCCGGTAGTAGGCGGCGGTGTTGCGGCTGCGGCCCGTCGCGGGCGCGGCGGCGACCTCGGCGACACCCCATTCCGGGGGCGTGGGCACGTCGAGCGCAGTGAGCACGTTGCTCGCCACGCGCGCGTGGCCGAGCGAGTTGAGGTGGAGCTTGTCCGCCGACCAGTAGCGGATGTCGCGCAGCCCGGCATCCGACCAGTTGTCGACCCGGGTGACCCCGTCGAGGGCGCCCCAGCCGAAGACCTCCTCGGCCAGCGCATCGCCGCGTCGGCCGAAGACGCCACCCATGGGCAGGTGGTCGGTCGGGTTCGCGCCCGACAGCAGGAGCACGTGGATGCCCGCGTCGCGGATGCGGTCGACCGCCCCGCGCAGCCGGTCGGCGACCTCGGGCACCGTGATGCGCGGGCGGAGGATGTCGTTGCCGCCGCCGTTCAGGCTGATCAGCTCCGGCCGGAGCGCGATCGCCGGCTCGAGCTGCTCGTCGATGATCGGGCCGAGCTTGCGGCCGCGGATCGCGAGGTTGGCGTAGCGGACGGTGGCTGCGGTGCCGGATGCCTCGGTGCCGGGTGCCGCGGTGCCGGATGCCTCGGCCTGCGCCGCCGCGTGCCGGGCCAGCCCGAGCGCGACGAAGTCGGCCCACCCGCGCACCGTGCCGTCGGGGAGCTCGTCGCCGACACCCTCCGTGAAGCTGTCGCCGATCGCCGCGTAGCTGTGGAACACCGGCCCAGACTAGCCGGACCGCGCGCCCCGCCAGGGGCTACCCGGTCTGCGCGTGCTCCACCTCGCAGTCGGAGCCGGGGAAGATGAGGCTCTCGTGGCCGTCGTCGAACCGCACGAGGTAGGGCGGTGCGCCGTCCTCGCCGCGGACGTCGATGATCTCGCCGTGCCGTTCCGCCTGGCCGACCTGCTTGCCGTGGATGATGAGGCGCTCGCCCGTGACCGCATGCATCGTGATCCCTCCGCCTCTCAGGGTACGCCGGGCGCTCCGTCGCGGCCAGACCCGTCCGCGTCCGCGTCGGGGCCGTCGTCCGCGCCGGCATCCGCAGCCAGCAGCGCGGCCCACAGGTCCGCCCGGGCGTGGAACGTGGAGAGGTCGCGCCCGAGCAGGCGCTCCGCGTGCTGCACGCGGGCGCGCACCGTGTGGCGGTGCACGCCGAGCGCGCGCGCCGCCGCGTCGAACTGCCCGTTGCGCTCGAGCCAGGCGCGCAGGGTCTCGACGAGCGCGGTGCCCTCCGCGGCATCGTGGGCGACGAGCGGATCGAGCGCGGCCCGCGCGACGTCGCGCGCATCGGTGCGTGCGAGGTAGGCGAGCACGCCCTGGCGCGCGACGTCGTCGAACTCGACCACGCTCGCGGTGCGCGCCTCGGCCGCGCGGTCCAGGGCGCGGCGCGCCTCGGCGTGTCCGCGGGCGAGGTCGTGCCAGGCGACCGGCCCGGCGACGCCGACCGCGACGCCGAACGCCCGTGCGAGCTCGTCCACGAGCGCGCGGTCGGCGGGGTCGAGGCAGATCGCCACGCGGTCGTCGTCGCAGGCGAAGAACAGGGCGCCCTCGCGGGTGTCGACCTGCAGCTCGAGCCACTCGACGAGCCCGCCCACCGGCTCCGGGGCCGCCGCGACGGCCACCTGGACGGGCCCGGCGGGCAGCGCGCCCCACATCTCGCGCGCGATGCGGTCGGGCAGCGCGACGTCGCCGGCCAGCATCGCGTGCAGGAGCCCGGTGCGCAGCAGTCCCGTGGCGCGGTCGAGGTGGCGGTGCTGCTCGAGTGCCAGGCCGGCCATGGCGATGACCGCGGTCATGACGCCCCGCCCCGCCTGGTCGAGCCGGTCGGCACCGCCGACGGCGAGCACGCCGCGGAGCGCCCCGCCGATGCCGAGCGTGTGCAGGCTCACCCGGTCGGTGCCGACCGGCACGATCACGCTCGCCCGCTGCCCGCGGCGGAGCAGCTCGCGCGCGCCGTCGCGCACGACCTCGATGCCCGCGGCGTCGAGCCCGCCCGCGGGGTACTCGCGGTCGACCCTGCCGCCCGCGCCGACGAGCGCGACCCACTGGCCGAGTTGGCGGGAGAGCTCGGCGAGCGTGGCGCTCAGGCCGTCGGGCCGGAGGGCCGCGAGGGCGAGCGCGCGCTGCGCCCCGAGCGCCCAGGTGCGCCGTGCGTACGCCTCCTCGGCGATGCCGGCGGCGACCGTGCGCGCGATCGCGATGAACGGGGTCGGGTAGGGCACCTCGACGAGCGGGAGACGGCGCGACGCGCACGCCGCGACGAGCGTGTCGGGCGTGCCGTCGCGCAGCACCTCGGTGCCGAAGCCCAGTCCCGCCACCCCGCGGTCGACGAGCCGGGCGACGTACGCGTCGGCGAACCCCGCGTCGGCGCCCTCGAACTGGCGGCCGGTCGTCAGCAGCAGCCCGCTCGCGTCGAGGAACGGCGTCGGGTCGGCGAGGTCGGACGCATGCGCCCATTCCACCGGGGCGTCGAGCGCCCCGGTCCGCAGGGCCGCCTCGTCGCCCACGAGGCGCAGGTCGAGTTCGCGATGGTCGAGCAGGGTGCGCAGGGTGGGATGCATCGCAGGTCCGATCGCTCGCGTGGCAGGGGGCATCCGTACTGTACATCGCGGCCAGCTTCATCGGGCGGATTGGACGCTGCGTACACCGCAGACGACGCGTTGCGGAACCTACGATCGGACCAGCGCACCCGCCCCGTCGACCCGACGGCCGTCCGTGCGCGCTCGCCCGCCACCCGAAGGAGTCCGCCATGACCCTCGCCGAACCCCGCTCCACCGAGGTCGCCGCCGCCGTCGGCGGCCCGGCCCTGCCGCAGCAGCGGCGCCTGGCCACGTCGATCCCCGGGCCCCGCTCGTCGGAGCTGCTCGCCCGCAAGGCCGCGGCGGTCGCACGCGGCGTCGGCCACGCGGCCCCCGTGCACGTGGTGGCCGCGGGCGGCGGCGTGCTGGTCGACGCCGACGGCAACTCCTTGATCGACCTGGGCTCGGGCATCGCCGTCACGAGCGTGGGCAACAGCAACCCTCGGGTGGTCGACGCGGTCTCCCGACAGCTCGAGGCGTTCACGCACACCTGCTTCACCATCGCCCCCTACGACGGCTACGTGTCGGTCGCCGAGGCGCTGAACCGCCTGACCCCGGGCGACCACGCCAAGCGCAGCGCGCTGTTCAACTCGGGCGCCGAGGCCGTCGAGAACGCGGTGAAGATCGCCCGCCGGGCCACCCGCAAGCAGGCCGTCGTCGCGTTCGACCACGCCTACCACGGACGCACCAACCTCACCATGGGCCTCACCGCCAAGAACATCCCGTACAAGCACGGGTTCGGCCCGTTCGCCCCCGAGGTGTACCGGGCGCCGCTGTCGTACCCGTTCCGCGACGGCGGGCTGAGCGGGGCGGATGCGGCGGCACGGGCCATCCTCCAGATCGAGAAGCAGATCGGGGCCGAGAACCTCGCCGCGCTCATCATCGAGCCGATCCAGGGCGAGGGCGGGTTCATCGTGCCGGCCGAGGGCTTCCTGCCGGCGCTCGCCGACTGGGCGCGCGCCAACGACGTGGTCTTCATCGCCGACGAGGTGCAGACCGGGTTCGGCCGCACCGGCGCGATGTTCGCGATGGAGCACGAGGGCGTCGTGCCCGACCTCGTCGTGACCGCGAAGGGCATCGCGGGCGGCCTGCCGCTCGCCGCCGTCACCGGCCGCGCCGAGATCATGGACGCGTCCGACCCGGGCGGACTCGGCGGCACCTACGGCGGCAACCCGCTCGCCTGCGCCGCCGCGCTCGCCGCGATCGAGGCGTACGAGCAGGACGGCCTCGTCGAGCGCGCCGCCGCCATCGGCGAGGTGCTGCTCGGTCGCCTCGCCGAGCTGCAGGCCGCCGACCCGCGCGTCGGCGACGTGCGCGGACGCGGCGCGATGGTCGCGATGGAACTCGTCGACCCGGTGACGGGCGCCCCCGACGCGGCGCTGACGTCGCGCATCGCCGCCTCGGCGGTCGCGCAGGGCGTGGTCGTGCTCACCTGCGGGACGTACGGGAACGTCATCCGCTTCCTCCCGCCGCTGACGATCTCCGACGCGCTCCTGCTCGAAGGGCTGGGCGTGGTCGCCGACGCCCTGGCCGCCGCGACCGAGGAGGTGCAGGCATGAGCGCCACCGCCACGCGCGAGGCCGCACTGCTCGCCGGCATCCCGACCCGCCTGTCGATCGGCGGCGAGTGGGTCGAGGCGTCGGGCGGCGCCACGCTGCCCGTGCACGACCCGTCGACCGGCGAGGTGCTCGTGCACATCGCCGACGCGAGCGTCGAGGACGGCGCACGCGCGCTCGACGCGGCCGTCGCCGCGCAGGATTCGTGGGCGGCGACCGCCCCGCGGCAGCGCGCCGAGATCCTGCGCCGGGCGTTCGACCTGCTGCAGGAGCGCGCCGACGACTTCGCGCTGCTGATGACCCTCGAGATGGGCAAGCCGCTCGCCGAGGCGCGCGGCGAGGTGACCTACGGCGGCGAGTTCCTGCGCTGGTTCAGCGAGGAGGCCGTGCGCATCCACGGCCGCTACGGGCTGAACCCCGAGGGCACCGGCCACATGGTCGTCTCGCAGCGGCCCGTCGGCCCCTGCTTCCTGATCACCCCGTGGAACTTCCCGCTCGCCATGGCGACCCGCAAGATCGCGCCCGCGCTGGCGGCCGGCTGCACCGTGGTCGTGAAGCCCGCCGCGCTCACCCCGCTCACGACGCTCGCGTTCGTCGCCCTGCTCGAGGAGGCGGGCCTGCCCGGCGGCGTGGTGAACGTCATCACGACCTCGCGCTCGTCGGCGGTGTCGTCGCCGATCATCGCCGACCCGCGCCTGCGCAAGCTCTCCTTCACCGGCTCGACGCCCGTCGGGCAGGCGCTGCTGCGCGAGGCCGCGAACGGTGTGCTGCGGGTGTCGATGGAGCTCGGCGGCAACGCCCCGTTCGTGGTCTTCGAGGACGCCGACCTCGACAAGGCCGTCGACGGCGCGATGCTCGCGAAGTTCCGCAACATCGGGCAGGCCTGCACGGCCGCCAACCGGTTCATCGTGCACGAGTCGGTCGCCGACGTGTTCGCGGCCCGGGTCGCCGAGCGGGTGCGCGCGATGCGCGTCGGCCGCGGCACCGAGGACGGCGTGCAGATCGGGCCGCTCATCGACGAGCGCGCCGTCGCCACGACGGGCGAGCTGGTGGCCGACGCGGTCGGGCGCGGCGCGACGGTGCTCGCCGGCGGCGAGGCATCCGGCGGCCCCGGCTCGTTCTTCGCGCCGACCGTGCTCGCGGGCGTCGCACCCGGCTCGCGGTTGCTGGCGGAGGAGATCTTCGGGCCGGTGCTCGGCATCACGACCTTCGCCGACGAGGACGAGGCCGTGCGGCTCGCCAACGCGACCGAGTACGGCCTGGTGTCGTACGTGTTCACGCAGGACCTCGCGCGCGGGCACCGCATGATCGACCGGCTCGACACCGGCATGATGGGCCTGAACGCGGGCGTCGTGTCGAACGCGGCGGCGCCGTTCGGCGGCGTCAAGGCGTCGGGCCTCGGCCGCGAGGGCGGGTTCGAGGGCATCCACGAGTACCTCTCGACGAAGTACACGCTGATCCCCGCCTGACCCGGGGGCGCGCGAACCTCCACCCGTAGACTGTCGGGGTGTCAGTGAACCCCGAGCTGCTGGGCCGCGAGTTCGCGCCCACCGAGCCCTACCTCGTCGGTCGCGAGAAGGTGCGCGAGTTCGCGCGCGCCGTGTTCGCGACGAACCCGATCCACTTCGACCCCGAGGCCGCGCGCGCGGCCGGCCACGCCGACGTGGTCGCCCCGCCGACGTTCCCGGTCGTCGTGCAGGAGCACACGCTCGCGCAGCTGCTCGCCGAGCCCGACGCCGGCATCGACTTCAGCCGAGTCGTGCACGGCGACCAGCGCTTCAGCTACTCGCGCCCGGTCGTCGCGGGCGACGAGCTGACCGCGCAGCTCGCGGTCACGAGCGTGAAGACGCTCGGCGGCAACGCCATGGTCACCGCCGAGTCGACGATGACGGATGCCGCGGGCGCGCACGTCGTCACGGCGATCTCGTCGCTCGTCGTGCGGGGAGGGGACGCATGACCGCCGCATCCGCCGCCGCACCCGCGACGCCCGACCTCGCCGCGCTCGCCGTGGGCGACGTGGTCGCCGAGCGCACCGTGCCGATCACGCGCGACGCGCTCGTGCGCTACGCCGGGGCGTCCGGCGACTTCAACCCCATCCACTACCGCGACGACGTCGCCGCATCGGTCGGGCTGCCGGGCGTGCTCGCCCACGGCATGCTCACCATGGGCATCGCCGTGCAGCCGGTCGTCGACTGGGCGGGCGACCCCGGCCGCGTGGCCGACTACCAGGTGCGCTTCACGCGCCCCGTCGTGGTCGACCCCGCCGACGGCGCCGAGCTGTCGATCGTCGCGAAGGTCGGCCAGCTCGACGCCGAGGCGGGCACTGCGCGCATCGACCTCACGGTGAGCGCCGCCGGGTCCACCGTGCTCGGCAAGGCCCAGGTGCAGGTGCGGCTGGCGTGACGGATGCCGCGACGTCATCGCCCGCGCAGGGCGGCGACGCCCTGCCGCTCAGCGAGCTGACGACGCTGCGCGTCGGCGGGCCGGCGGCGCGCATGGTGACCGCGACGACCGAGGACGAGCTCGTCGCGCTCGCCCGCGAGACGTGGGAGGCGGGCGGGCCGTGGCTCGCGCTCGGCGGCGGGTCGAACCTGCTCGTCGGCGACGACGGCGTGCCGGGCACGGTCATCCGCGTTGCGACCACGGGCATCGCGACCCGCGCCGGCGGCGAGCCGAACACCGTGCACCTGCGGGTGCAGGCCGGCGAGCGGTGGGACGACCTCGTCGCGTACACGGTCTCCCGCGGCTGGTCGGGCATCGAGGCGCTGTCGGGCATCCCGGGCAGCGTCGGCGCGGCGCCCGTGCAGAACATCGGGGCGTACGGGCAGGAGCTCGTCTCCGTGCTCGTCGCGATCGACTTCCTCGAGGAGGACGCCGACGCGCCCCGTCGCATGACCGCCGACGAGCTCGAGCTCGGCTACCGCACGTCGGTGCTGAAGCAGGGCCTCCGCGGCATCGTCACCGCGGTCGAGCTCGAGCTGCACGACACGGCGCCCGAGCGCGACGTGCTGGGCGGCGCGCTCGGCGTGCCGATCGCCTACGCGCAGCTCGCGAACGCCCTCGGCGTGCAGCTCGGCGACCGCGTGCCGGTCGAGCAGGTGCGCTCCGCCGTGCTGGCACTGCGCGCCTCGAAGGGCATGGTGCTCGACCCCGACGACCACGACTCCTGGAGCGCCGGGTCGTTCTTCACCAACCCCATCGTCACCGAGCACGTCGCCCGCACGATGCCGTCGGACGCCCCGCGCTGGTACGTCGAGCCCGAGACGCCGCCCGAGGTGGTGCCGCTCACGGGCCTCGACGAGAGCCCGCTCGACCAGTTCCTCGCGCACCAGGCCGAGGCCGAGGCATCCGCCGCCGAACCCGACGCCGCCGAGCCCGCCGGCGAGGTGCAGGTGAAGCTCTCGGCCGCGTGGCTCATCGAGCACAGCGGCATCCACCGCGGGTTCGCGCTGCCGGGCTCGCATGCGGCGGTCTCGAGCAGGCACACGCTGGCGCTGACCAACCGCGGCGGGGCGAGCGCCGACGAGCTCGTGCAGCTCGCGAGGTTCGTGCGCAGCCGCGTGCAGGCCGAGTTCGGCATCCTCCTGGAGCCGGAGCCCGTGCTCGTGGGCACCGAGCTCTGAGCCCCGCGCGTGACGTCTCGCGTCCGGCCGGTAACGTGCCGGTCACACTCCGCCGGTAGCGTCGAAGGGTGAGCACCATGGACACCGATACCCTGCAGTCCGGCCGCGCCCAGGCGACCGAGGCGGTCGATCGCGCGCTGCGCGCCGACGTCAGCCTCCTCGGGGAGCTGCTCGGACGCGTGCTGCGCGAGGCCGGCGGCGAAGCGCTGCTGGCCGACGTCGAGCACCTGCGCGGCCTCGTTATCCGCGCCTACGACGGCGACGCGACCGCCCTGGCCGACGCGGAGGCGTTCGTCGCCGGGCTCGAGATGGAGCGTGCCGAACAGGTCGCCCGCGCGTTCACCGTGTACTTCCACCTCGCGAACCTCGCCGAGGAGCACCACCGTGTGCGCGTGCTGCGCGAGCGCCAGGCGGGTGGGGCGGATGCCGCGGCCGACTCGATCCCCGGCGCCCTGTCGCTGCTCGCGGAGGAGGTCGGCGACGACGAGGCGAACCGCCGGCTGCGCGAGCTGCGCTTCCACCCCGTCTTCACCGCGCACCCGACGGAGGCCCGGCGACGGGCGGTCGCCTCGGGCATCCGTCGCGTCGCCGACCAGCTCTCGAAGCTGCACCTCGCCGTCGACGGCACCCCGGCCCACGCCGAGTCCGAGCGGCGGATGCTGGAGGAGATCGACATCCTCTGGCGCACGTCGCCGCTGCGCATGACGCGGCCCACCCCGCTCGACGAGGTGCGCACGGTCATGAACGTGTTCGACCAGACGCTGTTCGAGGCCGTGCCGCGCGTCTACCGCCTGCTCGACGACGCGCTGCTCGGCCCCGACGCCGGCGCGCGCCCCGTGGCGGCCGTGCCGTTCCTGCGCCTGGGCACGTGGATCGCCGGCGACCGCGACGGCAACCCCTACGTCACCGCGTCGACCACCAAGGCCGCCGCCGCGATCGCGTCGGAGCACGTGCTGCTGGGCCTCGAGCGCGCCGCGACGCGCATCGGCCGCTCGCTCACGCTCGACTCCGGCGACACCCCGCCCGATGCCGCGCTCGCCGAGCTGTCGCGCCGGCAGCAGTCGCTCGCCGACGAGCTCGCCACCCAGATCGGCACCCGTGCCCCGAACGAGCCGCACCGCAAGGCGCTGCTCGTCGTGGCCGAGCGCATCGCCGGCACGCGCCAGCGCGACGCCGACCTCGCGTACGGCGCGCCCGACGAGCTGCTCGCCGACCTCCGGGTCATCCAGGACTCGCTGGTCGCCGCCGGCGCCGCACGCAGCGCGAACGGCGAGCTGCAGCACCTCATCTGGCAGGTCGAGACGTTCGGTTTCCACCTCGCCGAGCTCGAGGTGCGCCAGCACTCGAAGGTGCACCGCGACGCGCTCGCCGACGTGCGATCGGGTGGCGGCCTGGCCGAGATGACCGAGGAGGTGCTGTCGGTCTACCGCACGATCGCCTCGCTGCAGCGCCGCTACGGCGTGAACGCCGCCCGCCGCTACATCGTGTCGTTCACGCAGTCGGCCGATGACATCGCCAACGTCTTCGCGCTCGCCGAGGCCGCGCTCGGGCCCGACGAGCAGCCGGTGATCGACGCGATCCCGCTGTTCGAGACGTTCGCCGACCTCGACGCGTCGACCGACATCCTCGACGCGATGATCGAGATCCCGCAGGTGCGGGCGCGCCTCGAGGCGACCGGTCGGCAGCTCGAGGTCATGCTCGGGTACTCCGACTCGTCGAAGGACGTCGGCCCGGTCTCGGCGACCCTCGCCCTGCACGACGCGCAGGCGCGCATCGCGGCCTGGGCCGAGCGCAACGACATCGAGCTCACCCTGTTCCACGGTCGCGGCGGTGCGCTCGGCCGCGGCGGCGGTCCGGCCAACGAGGCCGTGCTCGCCCAGCCGCCCGGCTCGGTGCAGGGCCGCTTCAAGCTCACCGAGCAGGGCGAGGTCATCTTCGCCCACTACGGCGACCCGACCATCGCGGTGCGGCACATCGAGCAGATGGCCGCGGCTACGCTGCTCGCGTCGAGCCCCGCGAACGAGCGGCGGAACGCCACCGCGAAGGCCGACTTCGAGCCGCTCGCCGCCGACCTCGACCGGGTCTCGCGCAAGCGCTTCTTCGACCTGGTGAAGGCCGAGGGCTTCGCCCCGTGGTTCGCGCAGGTCACGCCGATGGAGGAGGTCGGCCTGCTCGCGCTCGGCTCGCGGCCCGCACGCCGCGGCCTGTCGGTCGAGTCGCTCGAGGACCTGCGGGCCATCCCGTGGGTGTTCTCGTGGACGCAGGCGCGCATCAACCTCACGGGCTGGTTCGGGCTCGGCGCGGCGCTCGCCGCGATCGAGGACGACGCCGTGCTCCGCGACGCGTACGAGCGCTGGCCGCTGTTCCACTCGATGATCTCGAACGTGGAGATGTCGCTCGCGAAGACCGACCGGCGCCTCGCCGAGCGCTACCTCGCCCTGGGCGATCGCGACGACCTCGCCGCGCTCGTGCTCGACGAGATGGATCTCACCCGCGCGCAGGTGCTGCGCGTGAGCGGCAACGATGCGCTGCTCGAGGACCGCCCCGTGCTCGGTCGCGCGGTGCGCCTGCGCAGTCCCTACGTCGACGCCCTCTCGCTGCTGCAGCTGCGCGCATTGCGCGCGGTGCGCCAGGAGGAGGAGCGCGACCCGACCGACGAGCACCACCGCCTGCTGCTGCTCGCCGTGAACGGCATCGCGGCGGGCCTGCAGAACACGGGCTGAGCCGCGCCGAGGGACCGACCACGGGGTCGACCACGGGCCGATCCGCCCGCCGTGGCTCGACGACGGGCCGATCCGGTGTGGACAGTCCCGTTCCTGTCACCCGAATGGGGGAGGATGGCCGGGTGCCCGTGACACTCCGCCTGCCCCTGCTCCGCTCGCCGATGGTCTGGTTCGCCGCGATCCTGCTCGGGTTCGTCCTGGGCCTGCTCGTTCCGGGCAATCGGTTCATCGTCGTGCCGCTCCTCGTCGCCGCCGTGCTCGCCGCCGCCGCGCTCGTCGTGCGCGTGCTGTTCCCGCCGGTCGTGATCGACCTGGAGCGTCACCTGGTGCGACTGGGCAGCGCCGAGGTGTCGATCGCCACGATCGATCGGGTGACCCGGCGCGCGGAGATCTCACCGAGCGCGGCGTACCTCACCTATCGCCTCCACTCCTCCGACGGCCCGTCCGCCCGCGTGCTGGTGGCCGGGCGACCGCTCCGCGGCCTCGACGAGTCGGGTGCCCGCGCCCTTCGCGAGGTGATCGCGCTCGCGCCGATCGCCGTGCCCGACGACGGCGGGCTCACCGACCGGCAGGCCGCGATCGCCGCGAACCTCCAGGGCGACCGTGGTGCGCACCCCGCGGGTCGCGAGCTCCTCCTCGCCGAGCTGGACGAGCTGATCGGCACCGCCGACGACGCGGGCGATCCCGGTGCGCCCGTCCCGGACGCGCGGAGGGAGCCCGCTGCGGCGCCGACGGTGGACCCGGCCGAGGCCCGACGCGCCGTCACCGAACCGGGACCCGTGCCGGAGCCCGATCCCGAGCCCGTGCCCGAGGAGCACCTCGCCGACCTCGACGCCGACGAGGCCGATGCGCGGAGCACCATCGCGGCGCTGTCGCCCGCGCCGACCCGCGCCCTGGTGGTCGGCGTGCTCGTCGTCGTGCTGGGGGCGCTCGCCTTCGCGGGCGGGCTGATCGCGGGGGTCGTCGTCGAGACCACGACGGGAGCGCGCACCGAGGGCGGCACCCACGCGGCGGTCGTCGGCTGGGTGCTCGCCGGGCTCGTCGCGGGGCTCGCGGGAACGCTGTCGTGGAGCATCGGCGCCGACCTCCGCGCCGTGCAGCGTCGTCGCGCGGCGGCCGCGTGGCTGGCGGCGGCCGACCCCGCACGTCGCGAACGGGGCCTCGCGCGCGCGTTCTGGCCGGCCGAGGCGGATGCCGCCAACCGCACCATCGCGATCGGCTGGTTCAGCGGCCTCGTCATCGCGCTGCTCGCCGCGCTCGCGCTCATCGTCCTCCTGATCGAGGGCGAGTACCCCGGCATCGCGTTCGGCGCGTTCGCCGTCGCCGTCGTCGCCGGGGTCGCCGGCGTCGGCGGCTGGATCATCGCGCGCCGGCGGAGGTCGGCCGCAGCGGCGCGGCTCGCGGTGCTCATCGACCGGCGCATCCGGCTCGAGCAGTCGCTGGTCGAGCAGGCGTCGGGCGCCGACGGCGCGTAGCCCTCGCTGGCTCGTGCCGCGGTCGTGGCGCGGGCGCGTCCCGGGGTCGGCACGCGCACGTTCCGGACGGAGCATGCGTGGGCATCGATGTGCGCTCATGTGAGCAGCCGGGTAGGGTGCCTCGGGTGATCCCCCAGCACTGGCAGCCCCACCACCGTTCCAACGACGACGAACTCGTCGGCTACCTCGCACCCGTCGACGGTGTCTCCCGCATGACGAGCGTCGACGAGGAGGGGCCGGTCGTCGCGATGACACTCGTGGGCACCGCGCTCGGCGAGGTCACGGGGCCGGGGGTGGCGCGCATGGCGCTCGATGCGCACGGCCTCGACGTGCTCGACGCGCGCTGGTGGTGCCGACTGCCCGAGTCGCTCGACCGGGAGCGCCTCGACGCCGCGGAGCCCGAGGACGCCTGGGAGTGGCGACCGGTCGTCATCGCCGAGTCGGGCACCGAGGAGTGCGTCGTTCGGCTCGCCTATCCCGGTGACGACGAGGCCGAGGCGTCCGCGGTGCTGCCCGTGCCTGCAGCGGGCCTGCTGCGGGCCGACCAGCCCGACCCCGAGTACGCCTGACCCGGATTCGGTACGCCGAGCCACTACCGTGGTCGCATGACCCACGAGGCATGGCCCACCGAACATGCGACCCTCGAGTGGGCCGATCCCGCGATCGGCCTCGCGTCGCTGCCCGAGCTGAGCGGGTTCGACTACCTCGAGGGCATCCGGGCCGGGCGCATTCCGCCGCCGCCCATGGCCGCGACGATGGCCATGGACCTCCGCCTGGTGGGGGAGGGCACCGTGGAGTTCGACGTGACCCCGCACGCGCGGCACCTGAACCCGCTTGGCGTGGTGCACGGCGGCCTGGCCTGCACCGTGCTCGACACGGTCGCCGGATGCGCGGGCCAGACCACGCTCCCCGCAGGCGTCGGCTACACCTCGATCGACCTGCAGGTCGGCTACCTGCGCCCGATCATGCCGACGACCGAGCCGTTGCGCGCGGTGGGCCGCGTGGTCAAGGGCGGCCGCCGCGTCATCTTCACCGAGGCCGAGCTGTTCGACCCCGCCGGCGACGCCCTCGCCACGGCGACGAGCAGCCTGCTGGTCATCGACCGCCGCGGGAACTGACGGCGGAGCCGTCGGCCTGGCGGGTGCGCGCGTACACCCGCAGTTCCCCCGGCAGCACGCGGATGCGCGTGCGGTACGACCGCGGCGCGGGCAGCAGGTCGGCGCCGGGCAGCGCCGCGCCCGGGTCCTCGGCGACCTCGCCGTCGTGCGCGAAGCCGTGCGGTCGGCCGGGCGCCGGGAAGACGTCGACCACGAGCTCGCGCGCGTCGAACGCCTCGATCTGCTCGGGCAGCAGGCGGAGGGTGCGCAGCACCGCGCTCGTGCGCCGGCCGAAGGAGAGCGACGCGACCGCGCCGGTGCGCGTGCCGGCGCGCAGGATGCGCACGCCGAGCGCGCCGTCGGCGAGGCGGTGTCGCGCGAGCGGCGCCAGCGTGACGGGGTCGCTGCCGCCCACGCTCGTGAAGAGCGTCCAGACCCGCATCGGCCGCCCGTCGACCTCGAGCGCGATCGGCTCGGCGCGGCCGAGCACCTTCCATGCGGCGACCAGGGCCGCCGGCCACTTGCCGATCGCCGGCTCCCGCCGCTCGCGCTCGAGCACGAAGCCCGGGTAGATGCCGACCGAGGCGGAGTTCAGCACCGTGACGGGTGACTCGTCGGCAAACGTCAGCTCGGCGGCATCCGTGCGCACCCCCGTGCCGGCCTGCACCGCGTCGATCGCGTCGGCCGCCGAGTCGAGCCCGGCCGCGCGGGCGAAGTGGTTGAACGTGCCGCCGGGCACGACGAGCAGCGGCAGGCCGGTGCGCCGGGCGATGCCCGCGACGCGCGCGACCGTGCCGTCGCCGCCGACCACGCCGAGGATGCGCGGCGGGGCGTCGCCCGCGAGGGCCGCGTCGACGGCGGGGTCGAGGTCGTCCACCCGGTCGAGCTCGAGCAGCGTCGCGTCGGGCAGCCGCCGGGTCAGCGCCCGCACCGGGTCGGCGCGGACGACCGCCCGCCCCGACGACGGGTTCACGACGACCAGCACGCCCTCGCCCGTGGGCGACGCGGGCAGGTCGACGCGCGGGCCGTGCGCCACGGGCGGCGCGGGCGCCGGTCGCGGTGGCACGACGAGCCCGCCGATCAGCGCGAGCCCCGCCCCGATGCCGACGCCCGCGACCACGTCGGAGAGCCAGTGGGCGCCGGTGTGCAGCCGCGAGTAGGCGACGGATGCCGCGACCGGCGCGATGGCGAGCCCCGCGCGCGGCGCCTCCAGTGCGACGCCCGTCGCGAACGCCGCGGCGCTCGCCGAGTGCCCCGACGGGAACGACGCCGACGTGGGTTGCGCGGCCAGCCGCCGCCCGACCGGGATGTCCTTCAGCAGCTGCCGCTCGCCGCCGAACACCTGCTTGCCGACGAGGTTCGCGACCGTGCTCGCCGCCGCGAGCGAGAGCACCCCGCGCAGGGCCGCCCGGCGGCGCCCGAAGATCGCGAGCCCCGCCGCGATCGCGAACCACAGCCGCCCGCGATCGGCCGCGTGCGACAGCCGCACCCAGGCCCGGTCGGCCGCCGGGTGCGCATGGCTGCGGTTCAGCCGCGCGGCGAACCGCGAGTCGGCCCGGCGGATCGACCGCGGGATGAGCCGCACGCGGCGGATCTCCGAGCGCAGGGACCCGCTCACAGGAGGCCCAGCTCCATGGCGCGCGTGACCGCGCGGGTGCGGTCGGAGACGTCGAGCTTCTCGAAGACGTGCTGCAGGTGGGTCTTCACGGTGGCCTCGCCGATGAACAGCTCGGCGGCGATCGCGGGGTTGCTGCGGCCGTCCGCGACGAGGCGCAGCACCTCGAGCTCGCGCGGTGAGAGCGCGGGCGGGTCGGATGCCGCGGGGCCGGCGCCCGTGCGCACGCGGGCCACGAGCTTGGCGGCGATCGAGGGTGCCAGCACGGTCTCGCCGGCGGCGACGGCGCGCACGCCCGCGACGATCTCGTCCTGCGGGGCGGCCTTCAGCAGGTAGCCCGAGGCGCCGGCCTCGATCGCGCCGATGATGTGATCGTCGGTCTCGTAGGTCGTGAGCACGAGCACCCGGGTCGCCGCGCCCGTGTCGGCCGCTGCCGCGAGGATGCGCTCGGTCGCCCCGGCGCCGTCGAGGCCGGGCATGCGCAGGTCCATGAGCACGAGATCGGGGGCGTGCTCCGCCGCGAGGCGCACCGCCTCGAGCCCGTCCGACGCCTCGCCGACGACCTCGACGTCGTCGAGTGCGGCGAGCATGCCGGCGAGTCCGCCGCGCACGATGGGGTGGTCGTCGGCCACCAGGATGCGGATCACCGGGCCGCCTCCGGGTCGTGTGCCGCCTCCGGCGTCGCGGCCCCGAGCGGCACGGTCACCGTGAGCGCGGTGCCGCCCGCCGGACCGGGCTCGATCTGCAGGGTGCCGCCGACGAGCGCCACCCGGTCGCGCATGCCGGCGACCCCGAAACCGCCCGCGGCACCGGGATCCTCGCCCGGGCCGACGCCGTCGTCGAGCACCGTGAGCACGACCTCGCGCGCGCTCGCGGCGACCTCGATCGACGCCCGCGTGGCGCGTGCGTGCTTGCGCACGTTGGCCAGCCCCTCCTGCGCGCAGCGCAGCAGCACGACCTCGAGCTCGCGGTCGAGGCCCGGGGCATCCGCCGCCGTCTGCACCGCGACGCCGGTCTCGCGGCCGAAGCGCTGCCCGAGTCGTTCCAGGGCCTCGGCGAACGTCGACTCGACCCGCACGGGCGCCATCGACGCGACGAGCGACCGGGCCTCGGTGAGCGCGTCGCGTGCCATCTGCTCGATGAGCTCCGCATCGGATGCCGCCGTCGCGACGCCGTCCGCCGACCCGCGCGCGAGCTGCCCCCGCGTGCGCTGCGCGACCATGACCAGGCCCGTCAGCGACTGCGCGATGGTGTCGTGGATCTCGCGGGCCAGTCGCTCGCGCTCCGCAGAGACGCCCGCGTCGCGGTGCATCGCGGCCAGCTCGCCCTGCGCGGCCTGCAGCTCGTCGAGGAGTCGCGCGCGCTCGGCGCCGTACGCGGCGATGCGCGAGATCCAGAAGCCCAGCGCGAGGCTGCCGGTGAGCGAGATCACCGCGATGCCGAGGCCCGAGAGCAGGCCGTCGAGGCCGGCGCGGATCGCGTAGCCGACGACGACGGCGATCGCCGGGAGGATGTTGCTGACGACCGCGAGGCGCACGGTCGCGGCGGTCCACCACGCGAACGGGTAGATGAACGCCTGCATCACGGCGAACGACGGCTCGAACGAGACGCCCACCGCGAGCACCACCGAGAACGCGGCCGTCGGGCCGGCGTGGCCCAGCATCGAGGGGCCGGCGAGGTATCGCCGGGCCCACGCGAGGTAGATCACCAGGAAGGCGCCGATCGCCGCCAGTGCGACCCCGTCGCCCGTGCCGTACGGCGGGTCGACGAGCGCGAAGACCGCCGCGGCGACGGCCGTGGCCGCCGCCGCGAGGTCCCACCAGCGCTGTCCGCCCATGTGCTCAGCCTGTCACGCGTCGCGGCGGATCCAGCGGAACGTCACCCGCGAGATCACGAGTCCGACGACCAGCCAGATGAGCAGCGCGATCGCCACGCCGCCGAGGTCCCAGACGCCGTTCTGCTCGAGTACCTCGAAGTCCTCGGGGAGGAACACGGCGCGCATGCCCTGGGCCATCCACTTCAGCGGGAAGATGCTCGCGATGTTCTGCATCCACTCGGGCAGTTGGTAGAACTGCAGGTACACGCCCGAGATGAACTGCAGCACCAGCACGATCGGGATGACGACCGCGGTCGCGGACTTGGCCGAGCGTGGCACCGACGAGAGGGCCACGCCGAGCAGCGCCGAGGTGGCGATGCCGAGCACGAACACCCAGGCGAAGGTGGCCCACTTCGCGGGCTCGGTGGGCAGTTGCACGCCGAAGACGAGCGCCGACACCGACAGCAGCAGGGCGGCCTGCAGCACGCCGGTCACGAAGACCTGGCCCATCTTGCCGATGAAGAAGGCGATCGGCGACAGCGGGGTGCCCCCGAGGCGCTTGAGGGTGCCGTCGCCCTTCTCGCCCGCGATGTCGACCGCCAGGTTCTGCACGCCCGAGAGCAGCAGGCCCGCGGCGAGCAGGCCGGGCAGGTAGTAGGCCGCGAAGCTCACGCCCTCCGCGCCGGGGCCGGGGGTGATGTCGCCCATGGAGCTGAAGGCGGTCGCGAAGATCGCCAGCATCACCACCGGGAACAGGAAGGTGAAGAACACGGCGTCGGGGGTGCGGAAGTACCCCTTGGTCTCGTAGCCGACGCGCGACGCGCCGGTGGTCATGATGCTCATGCCGCGACCTCCTCGGTCTGGTCGTGCGAGTGCTCGGCGGCCTCGCCGACGAGCTCCAGGTAGATGTCCTCGAGGCTCGGGCGCACGACCTCGAGCCCGACGGGCTCGCGTCCCATGCGCTGCACCATCTCGGCCACGAGCGCGCCCGGTCGGTCGGTGCGCTCCTCGCGCGCCGTGCCGTCGGCCTCGCGCCAGCGCACGATCGGCACGCGCGCCTCGGCGCCGCCGATCTCGTCGATGGCCCCGATGTCGACCAGCTTCCCGCCGGCGATGACGCCCGCCCGGTCGCTCAGCTGCGCCGCCTCGTCGAGGTAGTGCGTGGTGAGCAGGATGGTCGTGCCCTCGCGCTTCAGGTCGCGGATGAGGGTCCAGAAGTCGCGCCGGGCCTGCGGGTCGAAGCCCGTGGTCGGCTCGTCGAGGAAGAGCAGCTCGGGCCGCCCGACGATGCCGAGCGCCACGTCGACGCGCCGTCGCTGCCCGCCGGAGAGCTTCGCGATGCGGGTCTTGGCCTTGTGCTCGAGCCCGACGGCGGCGATCACCTCGTCGACGTCGCGCGGGTTCGGGTAGAACCCGGCGAAGTGGGCGAGCTGCTCGCGCACGGTGTAGGCGCCGGCCTCGCCGGTCGACTGCAGCACGATGCCGAGCCGGGCCTTCCAGTCGAGCCTGCCGTGCGCCGGGTCGACCCCCAGCACGGATGCCTCGCCGCCGGTGCGCCTGCGGTACCCCTCGAGGATCTCGATGGTGGTGGACTTGCCCGCGCCGTTGGGCCCGAGCAGCGCGAAGGTCTCGCCGCGCGCGATCTCGAAGCTGATGTCGTCGACCGCGGCGACGGACCCGTAGTGCTTGGTGAGGCCCCGCACGTACAGCGCGGGTCCTGCGTCTCGGCCGCGTCCCGCGGCATCCGTCTCGTTCATGCTTCCACGGTGGCAGCGCCGGGACGACCCCGGTAGCGCCCGGGAGCGGGATTTCCGGCATCCACCGATCGGGGGATGCGGCTCCGCCGGTCGGGCTCGACGCCATGGCTGCGGATGCCTCATGCGCACCGCATCGCGGACTCACAGCCGATACTCACCTGACGCGGGCAGCATCGCCCCATGGCAGCCATCGAGCGCAATCGCGACGAGTACGCCGAGGTCGAACAGGTCGTCGACCGCCTGGGGGAGAAGTTCGAGGAGCTTCCGCGCGCAGTCGTCGCGGACGTGGTCCATCACGTGCACCTCGGACTGCAGGGCAACCCGATCCGCGAGTACGTCCCCGTGCTCGTCGAACACGGAGCCAAGGAGCAGCTGCGGGCGATCCGCCGCGGCCTCGCGGATCAGCCGGGAGCGGGTGCCGACGAGCGCCGCGTCGCCGCGCCCTGAGCCTCGGGAGGTTCCGGGCGAACGGCGCCCGGAACCGCAGCGGCGCGCCGCCGGGCGCGCCGAGACCGCAGGTCGACGAGCGTCGGCACGGCCACGCCCGCGACGAGCAGCACGCTGCCCGCGAGCTCGAGCGCGTTCGGCGACTCGCCGAGCACGAGCCACGCGGCGGCCATGCCCACGGGCGGCACGAGGAGCGTGAACGGCACGACGTCGGCGGCCGGGTAGCGGCTGAGCAGCGCGTTCCAGATGCTGTAGCCGACGAGGGATGCCGCCCCGGCGGTGTAGGCGACCGACACGGCCGTCTCCCAGCCGAGCGTCGTGAACGCCTCGCCGACGGCGGCGGGCCCGTCGACGACGAGGCTCGCCGCGAGCGCCGGCACGGGCACCACGAGCGCCGACCAGACGACGAGGCCGAGTCCGTTCGACGGCGGGGCGCTGCGGGCGACCACGTTGCCGATGCCCCAGCTGAGCGCCGCGGCCAGGCAGAGCGCGAGGGGCACCAGCGCCGCGGCCCCGGCGCCGTCCACGCGACCGGCGCCGACGACGGCGAGGCCGGCGAGGCCGACCGCGGCACCGAGCAGCTGCACCCGCGAGGGCCGCTCGCGCAGCACGATCGCGGCGATCGCGATCGTGAAGATCATCTGGCTCTGCAGCACGATCGGGGCGAGGCCGGTCGGCAGGCCGAGGTGCATGGCGGTGAACAGGAGTGCGAACTGCCCGACGCTCATGAAGCCGCCGAGGGCGAGGAGGGTGCGCCAGGGCACGTCCGGCCGCGGCACGACGAACACGAGCGGCACCGCGACGAGGGCGAACCGCAGCGCGAGGAGCACGAGCGGCGGGCTGTCGCGGAGGCCGAGGTCGATGGCGAGGAAGTTGACGCCCCAGATGACCGCGACGAGCGCGGCGAGGAGGGAATGCCGGGTGGACATGGATCCATCGTCGCCCGACCGATCGTCCAGCACCAGTTCCGATTCGTGCCGTGTACCACGTAGCATCGCTGCATGATCGATCCGCAGGGGCTGCGCGCACTCGTCGGCGTTGCCCAGCACGGCAGCGTTGCGGCCGCTGCCACGGCGCTCGGCTACACGCCCTCCGCGGTCTCGCAGCAGGTCAAGCGGCTCGAGGGCGAGCTCGGCGACGCGCTGCTCGAGCGCCGCGGTCGCGGGGTGCTGCTCACCGAGCGGGGCCGCGTGGTCGCGCACGAGGGGCGGGCGCTGCTCGATGCCATGCAGCAGCTCGTCGCCGGCGGCACGGGCGCCGGCGCCGCGTCTGCGCCCGTGCGCATCGCGTCCTTCTCCACGGCCACCCGCGGCCTCGTCGGACCCGCGGTGCAGGCGATGCGGCGGGCGGCGGCGGACGCCGGCCCGGGGGCATCCGCCCCCCTCGACCTGCGGGTCTCGAGCGTCGACCCGTTCGAGGCGGTCGTGCTGGTCGACCGCGGCGACGTCGACCTCGCGATCGTGCACGACTGGGACTCGGTGCCGCTCGTCGTGCCCGAGGGGCTCGTGCGCGAACCGGTCTGCCGCGACGAGGCCGACGTGGTGCTGTGGGCCGACCACCCGCTCGCGACCGGCCCGGCCGTCGACCGCCACGCGCTCGTCGACGAGGCCTGGGGGTCGACCCCGCGCGGCGCGATCTGCCACGAGGCGCTGCTGCGGCTGTTCACCGACCTCGGGCGCGTGCCGCGGATCGTCGCGGAGGACCCCGACTTCGCCTCGCTCACGGCGCTCGCGGCCAGCCGGGTCGCCGTCTGCCTCGTGCCGCGCCTCGGCCGGGTGCCGCTGCCCGAGGGCACCGTGGCGCTGCCGCTCGCCGACCGCAGCCAGGTGCGCCAGGTCTCGGTCGTGACGCGCGCCGCGCGGGCCGGCAGCCCGGCGATCCGTGCGGTCGTCGACGCCCTGCGGGTCGCCGCGGCGGATGCCCCGGGCGCGCGGGCCGCCTGAGCCGCCGCGCCCGCCCGGAGCATCCGGAACCTACGCCCCGACCAGCAGGTGCGGGTGCTGGGCCTCGACCACGTTCGGGTGCGCGCGCAGCCGGCTCTTCAGCCAGTTCTCGCCGAACACCGCGTGCAGCGGGTTCGCCGGGTCGTCGGTGGCGCCCGCGGCGTCGGCCGCGAGGGCCGGCGGCAGCTCGATCGACGGGATGCGCGCATCGAGCGACGGGCCGTGGAAGTAGGGGATCGAGATGCGCTCGGTGCCGGGCTCGGGCGAGACCACGCGGTGCAGGGTCGCCTTGAGGTACCCGTCGGTGGCGATCTCGAGCAGCTCGCCGATGTTCACCACGAACGACCCGGGCGGCGGGGTCACGTCGATCCACTCGCCCTCGTGCTCGACCTGCAGGCCCGCCTTGCCCTCCTCGACCGACAGCAGCGTCAGCACGCCGAGGTCCTTGTGCGCCCCGACGCCCTGCGCGGGCTGCTCGGCCTCCACGCCGGGGTAGCGCACGATCTTCATGTAGGGCGACGGGGTCGCGAACGCGGCGTCGAACGCGTCGGCGGGGGCGCCGAGCGCCTCGGCCCAGGCGCGCAGCAGGCGCGTGCCGACCTCGTCGAGGCGGGCGATCCACTCCTCGGCGACCTCGCGCAGCTCGGGCAGCGCCTCGGGCCACAGGTTCGGGCCCTGCAGCGCCCAGTAGTCGGGGGTGTGCTCGCCCGCGGGCACCTCGGGGCGCTCGGCGCCGATGTCGATCTGCTCGCGGATGTCGACGCGGCCCTGCGTGCGCTCGCCGCCCATGCGGGTGTAGCCGCGGAAGTGCGGGCTGTGCACGTTCTCGATCGCGAGCTTGTGCGACTCGGGCAGCGCGAAGAACGCGCGGGCCACGTCGTACGCGCGGTCGATGAGCTCGGCGGGCACGCCGTGCCCGATGAGCGAGAAGAAGCCGACCTCGTGGGTCGCGCGTCGCAGGTCGTCGCGGAACGCGGCCTGCTGCTCGGGCGTGCCGTTCAGCAGGGAGAGGTCGAGGACGGGGATGCCGGTCATGATGACGGTCCTTTCAGGGGTGCCGGGAGAGGGTGCGCCGTCGATGCGGCCCCGGCATCCTGCTGGGTCGGCCCGTGGCATCCGTCCCGGTGAACCGGGTGAGCGGATGCCGCTGGGCTGACGCGGGCGCGTCGGATGCGGCGTGAGCGGGCTGCGGTCGGCGGCGCGGAGATTCGCGCCCTGGGGTCGTCGGGGAGACGACCGCCTAGCGGCGACAGCAGCGACAGGAGTTGGTGCTCACGATGGCAGTCAGGCTACCACCAGCGAGACCGCGATCGCGACCATGACCACCGCGATCACCCCGTCGAGCACGCGCCAGGCGGTCGGCCCCGCGAGCACGCGCCCGAGCAGCCGCGCGCCGTATCCGAGCGCCGTGAACCAGGCCAGGCTGCCGAGCGCCGCGCCGAGCGCGAAGGTCCACCGGGCGTCGCCGTAGGTGGCGCCGATGGAGCCCAGCAGCACGACCGTGTCGAGGTACACGTGCGGGTTCAGCCAGGTGAGCGCGAGGCAGGTGAGCACCACCGGCACGAGGCCGGTGCCGGCGCGGGCGGCGACGGCGACGGATGCCACGGGCCCGGCGCCGCCGTCTGCTGCGCGCTCGCCGGAGGCATCCGTCGCGCCCGCTCCCGCGGGGTCGGTCCCGACCACGAGCCCGGTCTCGCCGCCGCGCAGCGCGCGCCGCGCGGCGAGCACGCCGTAGCCGAACACGAACAGCGCGCCCGCCCACCGGGCCACGTCGACCAGCCACGGCACCCTGCCGATCGCCGCGCCCATGCCGCCGACGCCCGCGGCGATGAGCAGCGCGTCGGACGCCGTGCAGATCGCGACGACCGCGAGCACGTGCTCGCGTCGGATGCCCTGGCGCAGCACGAAGACGTTCTGCGCGCCGATGGCGACGATGAGCGAGAGGCCGAGGCCGAGGCCGGCGGCGAGCACGGTGGGGTCCACGGATGCGACGCTAGGCGTGCCGCCCGATGAAAGCCAGCTCAGGTTTCTACGCAGTCATTAGCATTGCTTCATGCAGATTCCGCTCGACCTGGCCCGCACCCTCGCCGCGGTCGTCGACGCGGGCACCTTCGAGGCGGCGGCGGCCGAGCTCTCCGTCACGCCGTCCGCCGTCTCGCAGCGCGTGAAGCAGCTCGAGCAGCGGCTCGGGCGCGTGCTGGTCGTGCGCGCCAAGCCCGTGCGTCCGACCGAGGCCGGCGCGGCCGTGGTGCGCCTCGCCCGCCAGCTGGCGCTCCTCGAGCACGACGCGCTCGCGGCGTTCGGCGGCGACCCCGGGGCATCCGACCGCCGCGCCACCGTGCCGCTCGCCGTCAACGCCGACTCGCTCGCCACCTGGTTCCTGCCCGCGCTCGCCGCGGTGGAGCGCGAGCACGCGGTCGTGTTCGACCTGCACCGCGACGACCAGGACTTCACCGCGGGGCTCCTCGAGTCGGGCACCGTGATGGGTGCCGTCACCTCGCGCGCCGAGCCCGTCGCCGGATGCCTCGTGCGGCCGCTCGGCGTCATGCGCTACACCGCCGTGGCCACGCCGGCGTACGTCGCCAGGCACCGGCGGGAGGCGGCGGACGCCGCGTGGCTGGCCCGTGCGCCGCGCATCGACCTCGACCGGCGCGACGACCTCCAGGCGCAGTACCTGCACGCCCGGGGCGTCGACGACGCCGGCGCCCCGCGCCATTACGTGCCCGCCTCGAACGACTTCGCGGCGGCGGTCAAGCTCGGGCTCGGCTGGGGGCTGCTGCCGGGCTTCCAGTCGGACGCCGAGCTCGCCGACGGCAGCCTGGTCGCCCTCGGCGGGCCGCCCGTCGACGTGCCGCTGCACTGGCAGCAGTGGAACCTCGGCTCGCCGCTGCTGGACGCGGTGGCCGACGGCCTCCTGCGCGCCGCGCGCCACGAGCTCCTGGCGGCCTAGCGGCTCAGAGGTTGTGCCCCACGTCCCACAGCCGGTCGGGGCGCCCGTCGATCGCCTCGGAGACGGCGAACGCCTGGTCGTCGGACAGCGACGCTACGTAGTCGACCACGCCGCGGCCGATGCCGAGCGCCCGCACCGCCGACGGCTCGGGCAGCGGCACGCCCTCCGGGCGGTCGACGCGGATCGCCGCGTAGCCGTCGGTGGCGATCTCGACGAGCTCGCGCAGGCGCTGCGGCACGCGGTCGCGGTCGTCCTCGTCGTGGATCCACGCGGTGAGGCCCTTCACCGCACGGGTGAGCACCCGGCTGAGGCCCCGCTGGTACATCACGATGTCGGAGCGGTCGAGGATGAAGTGCCGGTGCACGAACTTCAGGATCTCGACCTCGTGCCAGGCGCGGGTGTCGAGGGTCACGGGGCCGGCGCGCACGACGTCGGGCGGGGCCGGCACGACCGAGGACCGCAGGTGGCCGATCCAGCGGTTGGTGAACGACGACAGGGCGCGCTCCGACGCGATCGACCCGTCGAACGGGCTCGCGAGCAGGCCGTCGACGAGGTCGTCGGCGACGACCCCGACGGCCTCGCGGAACGCGTCGTCGTCGGCGATCCAGTCGTCGCCGCGGCGGAGCTTGCGGCGAAGGCCCTCGAGCGCCGCGCCGGCAGGTGCCCCGCGGCCCCGCAGCTCCTCGTCGTCGAGGCGGCCCAGCGCTGCGCCGTCCTCGATCCAGCCGCGGAACTCGCGCGCCACCGCGCCCTGGCCGAGCAGGCCCGCCCGGTGGAAGTCGTCGACGTCGTGGATCGAGTAGGCGATGTCGTCGGCGATGTCCATGATCGCGCACTCGAGCGTCTGCTTCAGGGCCGGATGCCCCTCGCGGGCCTCCTGCAGGTCGGCCGCGTCGATGCCGTAGGCGGAGTACTTCGCCACCCGCGGCCCGCGCGGCGTGCGGGTGAGCCCGCGGGGGAGCGGGCCGTCGCCGAGCGCGGCGGCATCCAGGTGCCCGGTCCACGGGTACTTCGCGACGGCGCTGCGCACCGCGGCGGTGAGGTTCAGCCCGAGCGGCGCCGTCTCGCTCACGTCGAGGGTCGCCAGGATGCGGTAGGTCTGCGCGTTGCCCTCGAAGCCGTCGGGCAGGCCGAGGGCGTCGCGCGCGAGCCGGTCGAGCACGCGCTCGCCGAGGTGCCCGAACGGCGGGTGCCCGAGGTCGTGCGCGCTCGCCGCGGCCTGCACGACGACCGCGTCGCACCCGTGCTCGCGGGCGAACGCGTGCGTCGGGGCATCCGGGTCGACCAGCGTCACCGCGATCGCGCGCGCGACCGCGGTCACCTTGATCGAGTGGCTCAGCCGGTTGTGGATGAGCGGGCCCGCCCCCGGCTGCCCGATCACCTGCGTCACCGCCGACAGGCGCGAGAAGTAGGGCGAGAAGCGCACCCGCTCGAGGTCGAGGCGGAACTGCGAGTGCTCGCCGACGACGTCCGCGCTGCTGCGCGGTTCCTCCACGTGCCGGGTCGCGCGGGCCATCGGCGCCCCGCTACCCGAACAGGCGCTGCAGTCGCTGCACGCCCTCGAGGAGCGCGTCGTCGCCCAGCGCGTAGCTGAGGCGCAGGTACCCGCTCGGGCCGAACGCCTCGCCGGGCACGGCGGCCACCTCGGCGCGCTCGAGGATGAGGTCGGCGAGCTCGAGCGACGTCGTCGGCGTGACGCCGCCCCACTCGCGGCCGAGCAGGCCCGAGACGTCGGGGTAGACGTAGAACGCCCCCTCGGGCACGGGCACGTGCACGCCGTCGATCTTCGACAGCTCGGCGACGATCGTGCGGCGGCGGCGGTCGAACGCGCGGCGCATCTGCTCGACGGGCTCCTGGGGGCCGGTGAGCGCGGCGATCGCGGCGCGCTGCGAGATGTTCGACACGTTCGAGGTGAGGTGCGACTGCAGGTTCGCCGCGCCCTTGATGACGTCGGCGGGGCCGACCATCCAGCCGAGGCGCCAGCCGGTCATCGCGTAGGTCTTGGCGACGCCGTTCACCAGGATCGTGGTGTCGGCCAGCTCGGGCACCGCCTCGACGATCGAGGTCGCCCGCGGCGGCGCGGCATCCGGGTCGCCGTCGAGCGGCCCGTAGGTGAGGTTCTGGTAGATCTCGTCGGTGATCACCCAGATGCCGTGCTCGAGGGCCCACTCGCCGATCTCGCGCACCTGCTCGGCCGAGTAGACCGCGCCGGTCGGGTTCGACGGCGAGACGAACAGCAGCACCTTCGTGCGCGGCGTGCGCGCGGCCTCGAGCTGGTCGACCGTGACCCGGTAGCCCTGCTCGGCCCCCGCGAAGACGTCGACCTGACGTCCGCCGGCGAGGCCGATCGCCTCGGGGTAGGTGGTCCAGTACGGGGTCGGCACGAGCACCTCGTCGCCCGGGTCGACGAGCACCTGGAAGGCCTGGTAGACGGCCTGCTTGCCGCCGTTGGTCACGACGACCTGGCTCGGCGCCACGGCGAGGCCCGAGTCGCGCAGCGTCTTGGCCGCGACGGCCTCGCGCAGCTCGGGCAGGCCCGCGGCCGGCGTGTAGCGGTGGTTGCGCGGGTCGCGCACGGCCTCGAGCGCGGCCTCCACGATGTGCTCGGGGGTCGCGAAGTCGGGCTCGCCCGCCGCGTACGAGATGACGGGCCTGCCCTCGGCCTTCAGGGCCTTGGCCTTGGCGTCGACCTTGAGGGTCGCGGACTCGGCGATGGCGGCGATTCGGGCGGAGAGACGGTGCTGCGCGGTCACCCCTCCAGCCTACCGAGGAGCGGATGCCGCGGGCAGGTCGGGGAGTCTGGATGACGCATCGCGTCCGGACGGTTCGCCGGGGTGCCCGCGCATTGCCAGAATGGACTCCCGATGCACACCACGACGACACCGGATGCCACGGGCAGCCGCCGCCCCCGATGGCGGTCGGTGCTGCTGTGGTCGCTCGTCGCGCTCGCGGCGCTGGTCGTCGTCGTGCTCGTCGCGCGCTGGCTGCGCACGCTGCCCGACGTCGAGGGGTTCATCGCCGAGTACCCGGGCACCTCGCCGCTGCCCGAGGGCGCGCCGGTCGGCATCCCGGCGTGGCTGGCGTGGCAGCACTTCCTGAACGCGTTCTTCCTCGTGCTGCTGGTCAAGACGGGTCTCGTGCTGCGGGCGAAGCAGCGGCCGAAGGTCTTCTGGCGGCGCGACAACACCCGCGGCATCCGCACCGCCGGCGCTCCGCGGCGCATCGGCATCGACCTCTGGCTGCACCTCTGGGTCGACGCGCTCTGGATGCTGAACGGCGTCGTCTACGTCGTGCTGCTGTTCGCGACCGGCGCCTGGATGCGCATCGTGCCGACGAGTTGGGACATCGTGCCGAATGCCGTGTCGGCAGGCCTCCAGTACGCGTCGCTCGCCTGGCCCGTGCACGACGGGTGGGCGACGTACAACGCGCTGCAGCTGCTGTCGTACTTCGCGACCGTCTTCGTCGCGGCGCCGCTGGCGTTCCTCACCGGCCTGCGGCTGTCGTCGGTGTGGCCGCAGCAGGCGGCCCGCCTGAACCGGGCGTTCCCGGAGCGACTCGCGCGGGCGGTGCACTACCCGGTGATGCTCTACTTCCTGGGCTTCACGGCCGTGCACGTGACGCTCGTGCTCACGACCGGCATCCTGCGCAACCTCGACCACATGTACCTGGCCCGCGACACCGAGACGTGGATCGGGCTCGTGATCTTCGCCGCCTCGCTCGTCGCCATGGTCGCGGCCTGGGTGCTCGCGCGGCCCGCGCTGCTGAAGCGCATCGCCGCGCGCAGCGGGCAGGTGTGGGGGTGAGGTGCGGGTTCCGGCCTCGGTTGGACTGGCCGCGCGGCATCACCTAGACTGTCTGAGGTTGTGAACTCAGCCAAGCTTCTCCGTGCCCGCGAACGGGCAGAATCCCAGCACTGACGGGCACGAGGAAGCCGCACGTTCACGACACCGTCGGCCGCGATGTGCGCGGTCGAAGGGCGGTGGCTCAATTGGTAGAGCAGCGGTCTCCAAAACCGCAGGTTGCAGGTTCGAGTCCTGTCCGCCCTGCGAGTCGGCAGTGAATGCCGGCCCATGAAAGGTGTACGAGGTGGCCCGAAGAGTAACCGACGAACCCAGCGAGGACGTCGTCGCCAAGGCGAAGCAGGATCGCGCCGAGCGGCGCAATCCCTTCGCCCGGATCGCCCTGTTCATCCGACAGGTCATCGCAGAACTGAAGAAGGTCGTCACCCCGACCCGGCGCGAGCTGGTGAGCTTCACCATCGTCGTGCTGGTGTTCGTGCTCATCATGATGGGCATCGTGTGGGCGCTCGACCAGGTCTTCAGCTGGCTCGTGATCTACGTCTTCGGTACGCCGGGCGTCTAGATCCCGGGCACGGCCTGGACGACGGCGGTGCGATCCGCCCCCCGAACCGAAATCGAAGGACTGAGACACGTGGCAAAGACCGAGCGCGAGGACGTCGACTGGGCGACCGCTGCCGAGCAGTCGTCCGAGGACGACGAGGCCCAGGAGGGCAACTCGCTGCAGCGCGACGAGCAGTCCGTGGAGCCCGCCGAGCACCGCGCCGTGCACATCGTCGACGACGAGGGCAACGACGTCGACCTCGACGCCGTGCTCGACTCGCTCGCCGAGGCGAGCGACCCCGAGGCCGACAAGGTCGTCGACGACGCCCTCGACGTCGACAGCGCCGACGAGGCCGAGGCCGCGGCAGAGGCCACCGAGGAGGAGGAAGAGGAGGCCCACGACCCCTACGAGGAGTTCCGTCGCGAGCTGCGCTTCCTCCCGGGCAAGTGGTACGTCATCCACTCCTACGCCGGCTTCGAGCGCCGCGTGAAGGCGAACATCGAGCAGCGCCGCGAGACCATGGCGATGGCCGACTACGTCTACCAGGTCGAGGTCCCGATGGAGGACGTCGTCGAGATCAAGAACGGCCAGCGCAAGATGGTCAACCGCGTGCGCATCCCGGGCTACGTGCTCGTGCGCATGGAGCTCAACGAGGAGAGCTGGTCGGTGATCCGCCACACGCCGGGCGTCACCGGCTTCGTGGGCAACGCGCACAACCCGACCCCGCTCCGCTTCGAGGAGGCCTTCGGCATGCTGAAGAGCCTCGTCGAGCCCAAGGAGGCCCCCGTCAAGGCCGGCAAGGCCGGCGGCGGCGCCCAGGCTGCGCGTCCGATCCCCGCCGAGGTCGACTTCGAGGTCGGCGAGACGATCACCATCAAGGACGGCTCGTTCGCGGGCCTGCCCGGTTCGATCAGCGAGATCAAGCCCGAGAGCGGCAAGCTCACGGTGCTGGTCTCCCTCTTCGAGCGCGAGACCCCGGTCGAGCTCAGCTTCGACCAGGTCACCAAGCTCTAGCCGGCGTCCGCCGCCAGGGCTCACCGAGACCCCAGACCACCGCCGCCCGGACAGGCCGGGCGCGCGGGAGAGTGCCCCGCCAGGGGCGTTCGAACAGGAAGAGAGAAAACTATGGCACCGAAGAAGAAGGTCACTGGTCTGATCAAGCTTCAGATCAACGCCGGCGCCGCGAACCCCGCCCCGCCGATCGGCCCCGCACTGGGCCAGCACGGCGTGAACATCATGGAGTTCTGCAAGGCGTACAACGCCGCGACCGAGTCGCAGCGCGGCAACGTGATCCCCGTCGAGATCACCGTGTACGAGGACCGCTCGTTCACGTTCGTGCTCAAGACCCCGCCCGCCGCGGAGCTCATCAAGAAGGCCGCCGGCGTCGCCAAGGGCTCGGGCGTCCCGCACACCACCAAGGTCGGCAAGATCTCGTCCGACCAGGTCCGTGAGATCGCCCAGCAGAAGATGGCCGACCTCAACGCGAACGACCTCGACGCCGCGTCGAAGATCATCGCGGGCACCGCTCGTTCGATGGGCATCACGGTCGAGTAAGCCTCGATCGGCGGATGCATCCGGCCAGGAGGCATCCGCTCGTCACCAGACATCTCGTGGCAGCGCCGGCCAGGCGCGATGACCACACACTCTTCAAGGAGAACCAACATGGCACAGAAGTCCAAGGCCTACCGGGCCGCGGCCGAGAAGATCGAGGCCGGCAAGTACTACACCCCGACCGAGGCCGTCGCCCTCGCGAAGGAGACCGGCTCGGCGAAGTTCGACTCGACCGTCGAGGTCGCGCTGAAGCTCAACGTCGACCCCCGCAAGGCCGACCAGATGGTGCGCGGCACCGTCATCCTCCCGCACGGCACCGGCAAGACCGCCCGCGTGATCGTGTTCGCGACCGGTGACGCGGCCGAGGCCGCCATCGCCGCGGGTGCGGACGAGGTCGGCGGCTCCGACCTGATCGCCAAGGTCGCCGACGGCTACACCGCCTTCGACGCCGCCGTCGCGACCCCCGAGCTCATGGGCCAGGTCGGTCGTCTCGGCAAGGTGCTCGGCCCGCGCGGCCTCATGCCGAACCCCAAGACCGGCACCGTCACCCCGAACCCGGCCAAGGCCGTGTCCGACATCAAGGGCGGCAAGATCGAGTTCCGCGTCGACAAGCACGCCAACGTGCACTTCGTCGTCGGCAAGGCCGGCTTCACCGCCGACCAGCTGAACGAGAACATCGCGACCGCCCTCGAGGAGGTCGTGCGCCTCAAGCCGTCGAGCGCCAAGGGCCGCTACATCCAGAAGGGCTCGGTCTCGACCACCTTCGGCCCCGGCATCCCGCTGGACGTCAACAGCATCTAGTCGATCCGTCGACCACGCGAAGGGCTCGCCTCATGGCGGGCCCTTCGTCGTCGTCCCCCACGGGCGGATGGGGGGTTCCCCCGATGCGCCGCCCGCGCGGCCCGCGTAGCGTCGTCGGCATGGACCTGGCAGTCCTCGCGGGAGTCGTCGCCACGGCGATGTTCGCGATCAGCCACTTCCCGATGCTGCGGAAGGCGATCGCGACGCGGGACCTGCACTCCTACAGCCTCGGCAACCTCGTCATCCTGAACGCCGCCAACCTCATCTACTCGGCCTACGTCTTCACGCTGCCGCTCGGTCCGATCTGGATCCTGCACAGCTTCTACGTGGCCGTCGCCGCGACGATGCTGGGCCTCTACGTCGGCACCGGCGCGCACCGGTCGGGCGGCGGGGCCACGCGGGCGCGCCGGGCCCGTCGGGACGCGACGCCCGCCATGCGGGCGCATCGGGAGCCCCCGAGGATTCGAGCCCGGCGCAGCCCCGGGCCGCCGGCCGGCGCCGCGCCCGAGGACGCCCACCCGACCGGCGGCCTCATCCCGGTGTGAGGCGCGCCCGCCCGGGGGTGCGGATGCGCGTGCCGCGCGAGCGATGGGAGGATGCGCGTATGGGTGAGATCGCCGACTACCTCGACACGCTCGACGGCGCCGAGCGGGACGCCGTCGCACACGTCTACGAACGGGCCCGCGCCGTGGTGCCCGAGGCGGAGGAGGGCACCGGCTACGGCATGCCCGCGCTCCGCCTGCGCGGCAAGCCGCTGCTGGCCGTGCAGGTCGCGCGGGCGCACGTCGCGCTGTATCCGTTCAGCCCGGAGGCCGTCGCCGCGGTCGCCGACGAGCTCGCCGCCTTCTCCCTGTCGAAGGGAACCATCCGCTTCCAGGTCGACCACCCCGTGCCCGACCCCGTGCTCGATCTGCTCGTGTCGGCGCGGCGCGACCAGATCCTCGGCGCGTGAGCACGACGCCGGAGCCCGACGAGGGCGGTCCCGCCCTCCGCATCACCGAGGGGCGGCGCGCCGGCGACCGGATCGCCCTGCCCGAGGGGCGCGCCACGCTCGGGCGCGGCGAGGATGTCGACATCCGCCTCGACGACGGCGGCGTCAGCCGCATCCACGCATACCTCGATCGAGCGGGCGAGTCGGTGCGGATCACCGATGTCGGGTCGACCAACGGCACCACCGTGAACGGCCTGCCCGCGCGCGGTGCGCACCCGCTCGTGGCCGGGGACGAGGTCGGCATCGGGGAGGTGCGGCTCGTGCTGGAGCTCGCGCCCGCCCGGGTCCCCGAGGCGGCGCCCGTGCCGACACCGGTGCCCGCGCGAGCGACCCCGCGACGCGGGGTCCGCCTCGGGCGGGTGCTCGTGATCGGCGGGAGCGTGGAGGCCGCCGTGGCCGCGGTCGGGTGGATCGGAGCCGCGGTCGCGGGCTGGGCGATCGGCGCACTGTGGATCGTGGCACCGCTCGTCGGCGTCGCGGCGGCAGGCGCGGCGATCTGGGCGGATGCCCGGCACTCGCGCCATGAGGCGCCGGGTGGACGCACGAGCGCGCCCCAGCCGCCCGCAGGGGCGGCACCGGACGCCGCGGACGCCGCGGCCCGGCCGCCCATGTACACGCCGCCGCCGACCGAGCCGCATGCGGTCACGACCGAGGCGCCACGTCTCGACGGCGGCGGGCATCGACCCACCCGGGTCTCGGCGGCCGTCGCCGCGGTGGTCGCGGTCGCCGCCGTCGGCATCGGCGGCGCCGCGCTCATTCTCGTGGTCACGGCCGTCGCGAACGCCGTCGTGGCGGGGTTCGCCTGAGCCCGATCGGGTCTGCCTTCCGCAGCCCCGGCCGGCGCCCGGCTCAGCCGACGCGGATGAGCTTCTTGTTGACGAACTCCTCGGCGGCGAAGCGGCCGAGCTCGCGGCCCGAGCCGGAGCGCTTGATGCCGCCGAACGGCAGCTCCACGCCGTCGGCGAGCACCAGGTTCACGAAGACCATGCCGGCCTCGATGCGGTCGGCGACGCGCGCGGCCTGCTCGGGGTCGGTGGAGTAGACGTAGGAGCCGAGCCCGTACGGGGTGTCGTTCGCGATGGCGACGGCCTCCGCCTCGTCGGCGGCGCGGTAGACCTGTGCGATCGGCCCGAAGAACTCCTCGTGACGCGCGTCGGCGCCGGCGGGCACGTCGCTCAGCACGCCGGGCTGCACGAACGCGCCGGCGCGGGCGCCGCCGGTGAGGGTCGCGCCCTGGGCGACGGCGCGATCGAGCTGCTCCTGCAGGCGGTCGGCCGCAGTGGCGGACGACAGCGGGCCGACGGCCGCGTCGGGGGCGTTGGGGTCGGTCGCCTCGACGGCGGTGACCGCGGCCGTGAACTTCTCCGCGAAGGCGTCGTAGAGCTCGTCGAGCACGATGAACCGCTTGGCGGCGTTGCACGACTGGCCGGAGTTGTCGAGGCGCGCGTCGACCGCGGCCTGCACGGTGGCGTCGAGGTCGTCGGTCGAGAGCAGGATGAACGGGTCGGAGCCGCCGAGCTCGAGCACGACCTTCTTGAGGTTGCGGCCGGCGATCTCGGCGACCGCGGCGCCCGCGCGCTCGGAGCCGGTCAGCGACACGCCCTGCACGCGCGGGTCGGCGATGACGGTCTCGATCTGGGCGTTGGTGGCGTAGATGTTCACGTAGGCGCCGTCGGGGAGCCCGGCGTCGCGCATGATCTGCTCGATCGCCGCAGCCGACTCGGGGCACTGCGGGGCGTGCTTCAGCAGGATCGTGTTGCCGACCACGAGGTTCGGGCCGGCGAAGCGGGCCACCTGGTAGTAGGGGAAGTTCCACGGCATGATGCCGAGCAGCACGCCGAGCGGGCTGCGGCGCACGACGGCCGTGCCCTCGCCGGCGAGCAGGTCGATCGGCTCGTCCTTGGTGAACTCCTCGGCGTGGTCGGCGTAATAGCCGTAGATCTCGGCGGCGAAGTCGACCTCGCCGAGCGCGTGCTCGAGGGGCTTGCCCATCTCGCGCACGATGATCGCGGCGAGCTCGTCACGGCGCTCCGTGTGCAGCTCGGCGACGCGGCGCACGAGCGCGGCGCGCTCGGCCGGCGTCGCGCTGCGCGCCCAGCCGGTGAACGCGGCCTGCGCGCGGTCGATCGCACCGGCCAGCTCGGCGTCGGTGATGGTCGGGTAGGTTGCGACGGTCTCGCCGGTCGCCGGGTTGACCACTGCGTATTCGCTCATGCGAACAGCCTAGGTCGGCGGGCGGATGCCGCGGCCCGACGTGTTGGCGGAATCCGGCGCCGGACCATACAACGTGTACAGGTCGCCCGGGTGAACGTGCCGGATAGTCTGCACGCATGAGCGAGGCGACGGCGGCGGACCGGTGACGGGCCACGGCCCGCTCCACGGCGTTCGCGTTGCGGACTTCTCGCGCGTGCTCGCGGGTCCGTACGCGACCATGCTGCTCGCCGACTTCGGCGCCGACGTGGTGAAGATCGAGTCGCCCGAGGGCGACGGCACCCGCCAGTGGGCGCCCCCGGTCGACGCGCGCGGCGATGCGACCTACTTCGCGGCCGTGAATCGCAACAAGCGCTCGGTCGTGTGCGACCTCGCGACGCCCGGGGGGCTCGCCCGGGCGCGCGGGCTCGCCACGACCGCCGATGTCGTGGTCGAGAACCTGCGGCCCGGAACGATGGCGCGCTTCGGGCTCGCCCCCGACGACCTGCGCGCCGCGAACCCGCGCCTCGTCACGTGCTCCATCACCGGGTTCGGCAGCGGCGCGGGCGCCGCGCTGCCCGGCTACGACCTGCTCGCGCAGGCGATGGGCGGGCTCATGAGCATCACCGGCCCGGCGGACGGCGCACCCGCGAAGGCGGGCGTGGCCCTGGTCGACGTGCTGGCCGGCATGAACGCCGTCACGGGCATCCTGCTCGCCCTGCGCGCCCGCGACGACCCCGACGGCGACGGGCTCGGCCGCCACGTCGAGGTCGACCTGCTGACCGGCCTGCTCTCGGCGCTCACCAACCAGGCCGCCGGCACGCTCGCGACCGGGCAGCCGCCGGCGCGCACCGGCAACGCGCACCCGAGCATCGCCCCGTACGCCCTGTTCCGCACCGCCGACCGTGCCCTCGTGCTCGCCGTGGGCACCGACCGCCAGTTCCGCACGCTCGTGGGGCTGCTCGGCGCCCCAGAACTCGCTGACGACCCGCGCTTCGCGACGAACCCCGACCGGGTCGCGCATCGCGACCTGCTGACGGCCGCGCTCGAGGTGCGGCTGGCCGGGGCATCCGCCGCCCACTGGGCCGACGTGCTCACCGACGCGGGCGTGCCCGCCGGGCCCGTGCACGACATCGCCGAGGCGTTCGCCCTGGCCGAGCGGCTCGGGCTGGGGTCGGTCGTCGAGCTGGGCGGCGACGACGGTTCGGCACCGAGCCGGTCGGTCGCGAACCCGATCCGCCTCGACCGCGGCGGGGCCGAGTACCGGCTGCCGCCGCCCCGGCTCGGCGAGCACCCCGACGCCGCCTGGCGGGACACCCGCACCGAACCGGAAGGACCCACCCCATGACCGACCCCGTCGACGCCGTCTTCGACCTGGACGCGCTGCTCACCGAGGAGGAGCTCGCGTGGCGCGATCGCGCGCGGGAGTTCGCCCGCACGCGGCTCGCGCCCGTGGTGGAGGCCGACTTCGACGCCGCGCACTTCCGCGGCGAGCTGGTGCCCGAGCTCGGCGCAGCGGGCCTGCTCGGCATGCACCTCACGGGGTACGGCTGCGCGGGCGCGGGGCCGGTCGCGTACGGCCTCGCCTGCCACGAGCTCGAGTACGTCGACTCGGGCTGGCGCACGCTCGTCTCGGTGCAGGGCTCGCTCGCGATGACCGCGATCGCGAGGTTCGGCAGCGACGCGCAGCGCGAGGCGTGGCTGCCGCGCATGGCGACGGGCGAGGCGATCGGATGCTTCGCGCTGACCGAGCCCACCGGCGGCAGCGACCCCGCGGCGATGACGACCGGGGCGCGGTTCGTCGACGGCGAGTGGGTGCTCGACGGGGCGAAGCGGTGGATCGGGCTGGCCAGCGAGGCATCCGTCGCCGTGGTCTGGGCGCGCACCGACGCCGCCGGCGAGGAGGCCCTCGGCGACGCCGACGGGGCGGCCGCGGGCGGCCGGGTGCGCGGGTTCGTGGTGCCGACCGACACCGCGGGGTTCACCGCGACGCCCATCGCGGGCAAGCGCTCGATGCGCACGAGCATCCAGTGCGACGTCGTGCTCGACGGCGTGCGGCTGCCCGCCGACGCGGTGCTGCCCGGCGCGCGCGGGCTGTCGGCACCGTTCACCTGCCTCGGCGAGGCGCGCTACGGCATCACCTGGGGCGCGATGGGCGCGGCGCGCGCCTGCCTCGACGCGGCGGTCGCCCGCTCGCGCTCGCGCGAGGTGTTCGGCCGGCCGATCGGGGCCATGCAGCTCACGCAGGCCAAGCTCGCCGACATGCTCGTCGAGTACGAGAAGGGCATGCTGCTGGCGCTCCACCTCGGCCGGGCGAAGGAGCGCGGCGCGCTCACGCCCGAGCAGGTCTCGGTCGGCAAGCTGAACGCCGTGCGCGAGGCGATCTCGATCGCGTCGCAGGCGCGCACCATCCTCGGCGGCGACGGCGTGACCGATGAGTTCCCGGTCATGCGCCACCTCGCGAACCTCGAGTCGGTGCGCACCTACGAGGGCACCGACGAGATCCACCAGCTCGTGCTGGGGCGGGCGCTGACCGGGCTCGCGGCGTTCTAGCCTGCCGAGGCGCGTGCACGACACGCGGAAGCGGAGGGTAGGGTCCCCCGAAGTGGGGAGCGCCGTCCGGATGCAGCGGTCGGTACAGTCCGATTCGGACCGCCGTTGGCGTGCGCATCTGGTCCATCATCCCGTTCGGAGACATGGGCGGGGCGACGCGCCCAATCACCGTTCGAGGAGCATCGTGACCGCAGCATCCACCCCCGACGACCCGGCCGGCGCGCGCTCCGGCATGGACCGCCGCAGCGTCGTCAAGGCCGCCGCCTGGACGGTGCCGGCCGTCGCCGTCGCCGCGTCCGTGCCGGCCCATGCCGCGTCGACGCCCGACGACCCCTGCATCCCGACGACGTTCCTCGACGGCCTGCAGCCGGGTACCTCGCCGAGCAGCATCACGTTCTTCCCGTCCACCGTGTTCGCGTCGCTCTCGTACGCGTCCAGCGGGCAGGGCGGCGACAGCACGCCGGGCGACACCGGTCAGGTCGCAGCGACGAGCACCACGCCGTCGTGGAACTACATCGAGATCGAGATGGTCTCCCAGCTCAACGCGGGCGACTGGGTGGAGCTGACGATCAACCTGAGCGTGCCGGTCGTGGGCCTGTCGTTCACGCTCCACGACATCGACTGGGTCGACGACGCGTGGTACGACACCGTCAGCGTGACGCCCGCCGGTTACACTTCGACGCCCGGCGCCAACGTCCTGGGTTCGGGGGCCTCCGGTGATCCGTTCCGGCCGATCATCGAGGGCGACACGCCGATCGACAGCGGCCAGGGCGATGTGCGCATCGAGTACCCGCTCTCGGGCCCGGTCTCGCAGGTCGTGATCCACTACCAGGCGGGCATCACCGGCAACTCGGGCAACCAGCACATCGGGCTCGGCGACCTCAGCTTCGAGAACTGCCCGGAAGGGGCGACCCTGGCTCCCTCGACCCAGACCCTCCAGGGCACGGCACTCCGCAGCGCCCCGTCGGAGCCGCGGTCGCGGCACCAGATCACGACGGGTGAGACGACGTTCGTGCCCTGCGACGGCAGCGAGGACACCTGATCGCAGGTCTCGACACGGTCGAAGCGCCGGGCGGCATCGCCGCCCGGCGCTTCGCCGTGCGAGGGGCGGGTGCGAACCGCTAGTTGAGCCCGGGGATGACCAGCCAGCCCTGCTCGAGCACGATCCAGAGCGCGATCAGCACGAGGGCGATGATGGTGAGCGTCATGCCGAGGCGGCCCCGGGTGACGAGGGCGACGACCAGCACCACGAGCAGCGCGATGCCGAGCACGAGCGAGCCGAAGGGGATGCCCGTGACGAACAGCGACAGCACGAACAGCGCGGCGACGACGATCTCGATGATGCCGACGATCGCCGAGCCGCGGGCGCGGACCCGCCAGATGCCGTCGACGAGGGCGAGCACGCCGCCGACGAGTGCGATGAGCAGGAGCCAGGACAGGGTGATCACGGTGGTTCCTTCCGGTCAGGGGCGCAGGCGAGGATGACGGCCTGAGCCCGTGATGCATCCGGCC
Source organism: Agromyces sp. SYSU T00194 (assembly GCF_040496035.1). Taxonomy (NCBI): domain Bacteria; kingdom Bacillati; phylum Actinomycetota; class Actinomycetes; order Micrococcales; family Microbacteriaceae; genus Agromyces; species Agromyces chitinivorans. The sequence goes on from NZ_JBEPJZ010000001.1 coordinate 1,670,755, forward strand.
GGGGGTGCTCCGGATGCGGTGCCCGCGAACGGGCCGGAGCCAGCATAGGGATCTCCCCGACGTCCGTCGATTTCGTCCCGGGGGCTTGTGCGGCCCCCGGGACATCCGCTATTTCACGCGGGAGTCGCCGTCAGGCCACCATCGCGTCGGCGCGGTCGAGCGCGCGGTCGATCACGTCGAGGCCGCGACGCAGCTCCGCCTCGGAGATGACCAGCGGCGGCGCGACGTGCAGGCGGTTGAAGTGCGTGAACGGCCAGACGCCGCCCTCCTTGCACGCGGCCGCGACGGCGGCCATCGGCGCGGCATCCGCCCCGCTCGCGTTGAACGGCACGAGCGGCTCGCGGGTCGCGGGGTCGCGCACGAGCTCGATCGCCCAGAACAGGCCGAGCCCGCGCACCTCGCCCACCGACGGGTGGTGGTCGGCGATCTCGGCCAGACGCGGGCCGACGACCCGCTCGCCGAGGTCGCGCACCCGCTCGAGGATGCCATCGCGCTCGAACACCTCGAACGTCGCGACGCCGGCGGCGCAGGCGAGCGGATGCCCCGAGTAGGTGAGCCCGCCCGCGAACGGCACGGTGTCGAAGTGCGACGCGATGCGCTGCGAGATGACCACGCCGCCGAGCGGCACGTAGCCCGAGTTCACGCCCTTCGCGAAGGTGATCAGGTCGGGGGTGACGCCGAAGTGGTTCACGGCGAACCACTCGCCGACACGGCCGAAGCCGACCATGACCTCGTCGGCGATGTAGACGATGCCGTAGCGGTCGGCGAGCTCGCGCACGCCCTGCAGGTAGCCGGGCGGCGGAACCAGCACGCCGTTGGTGCCGACGATCGTCTCGATGATGATCGCCGCGATGGTCTGCGGCCCCTCGAGCGTGATGACCTGCTCGAGGTGCGCGAGGGCGCGCTCGGTCTCCTGCTCGGGCGTGGTGGCGTGGAACGACGAGCGGTACGGGTACGGCCCGAGGAAGTGCGCGACCGAGCCGTCGGAGGGCTCGTTCGGCCAGCGCCGCGGGTCGCCCGTGAGCGAGATCGCGGTCGCGGTGCCGCCGTGGTAGCTGCGGTACATCGACAGCACCTTGCGCCGCCCCGTGACCTGGCGCGCCATGCGCACCGCGTACTCGTTCGCATCCGCCCCGCCGTTGGTGAAGAACACCTTGTCGAGGTCGCTCGGCGCCACCTCGGCGATGCGCCGGGCGAGCTCGCCGCGCACGTCGTTCGCCATCGACGGCTGGATCGTCGCGAGCCGGCCCGCCTGCTGCTGGATCGCGACGACGAGGTCGGGGTGCTGGTGCCCGAGGTTCAGGTTCACCAGCTGGCTCGAGAAGTCGAGGTACGCGTTGCCCGCGTAGTCGCGGAACGTCGACCCCTCGCCCGACGCGATGGGCAGCGGGTCGATCAGCGCCTGCGCGCTCCAGGAGTGGAACACGTGCCCGCGGTCGTCGGCGCGCACGCGCGCGTCGGCCTCGCGGTCGGGCAGCGGATGCACAGAGCCGTCGCGCCGGGTGTAGGTCGCGCCCGGGGCATCCGTCGTCTCAGGGGCATCCGTCGCCGTCATCGTGTCGGTCATGTGGGTCTCCGTCCATGGAGTGCGGTCACTTTTCAGGAGTGCCCGGGGAGGTGGTGGTGAGATGTTGCTGGTGGGGCGATCGAGTGCAGCAATGGTGCAGGTTCCGGATGCTCCGTGCAGCAACTCGCCACGCAGCCCGGCCCGGCTCCTGAAAAGCGCCGCCCTCGTGAGCGTCAGTGGTTGCTGGGGAAGCCCAGGTCGACCTGCGAGGGGGTGTGGTCGGGCCAGCGCGTGGTCACGACCTTGGAGCGGGTGTAGAAGTGCACCGACTCGGGGCCGTAGATGTGGGCGTCGCCGAACAGCGAGTCCTTCCAGCCGCCGAACGAGTACGCGCCGATCGGCACCGGGATCGGCACGTTCACGCCGACCATGCCGACCTCGATGTCGAACTCGAACTGGCGCGAGGTGCCGCCGTCGCGGGTGAAGATCGCGACGCCGTTGCCGTAGCGGTTGGCGTTCACGAGCGCGACGGCCTCGTCGTAGGTGTCGACGCGCACGACCGACAGCACCGGGCCGAAGATCTCGTCGTCGTAGGCCTTCATGCCGGGCCGCACGTGGTCGAGCAGGCTCACGCCGATGAAGAACCCGTCGCCGTCGAAGGCCTTCGTGGTGCCATCGACGACGACGGTCGCGCCCTCGGCGGTTGCGCCGGTGACGTAGGAGGCGACACGGTCGCGGTGCTCGCGCGTGATGAGGGGGCCCATCTCGCTCGCGGCATCCGTGCCGGCGCCGATCGTGAGGTCGTCGATGCGGCGGGCGATGCCGGCGACCAGCTCGTCGGCGACGTCGCCGACCGCGACGAGCACCGAGACGGCCATGCACCGCTCGCCGGCCGAGCCGTACGCGGCCGAGACGGCGGCGTCGGCCGCCGCGTCGACGTCGGCGTCGGGCATGACGACCATGTGGTTCTTCGCGCCGCCGAGGGCCTGCACGCGCTTGCCGGCGGCGGATGCCCGCTGGTAGATCGTGCGCGCGATCGGCGTCGAGCCGACGAAGCTGACCGCGTCGACGTCGGGGGAGTCGAGGATCGCGTCGACCGCGACCTTGTCGCCGTGCACGACGTTCAGCACGCCGGCAGGCAGTCCCGCCTCCTCGAACAGCTCGGCGAGCAGCATCGACGCGCTCGGGTCCTTCTCGCTCGGCTTCAGCACGACCGTGTTGCCGCAGGCGATGGCGGATGCCACCATCCACAGCGGCACCATGACGGGGAAGTTGAACGGGGTGATCGCGCCGACCACGCCCACGGGCTGCTTCACCGAGTGCACGTCGACACCGCCCGCGACCTGCTCGCTGCGCTCGCCCTTCAGCAGGTGCACGAGGCCGGCCGCGAACTCCACGTTCTCGATGCCGCGGCTGATCTCGCCCGCGGCATCCGACAGCACCTTGCCGTGCTCGCTCGTGACGACGGCGGCGATCTCGGGCGTGCGCTCCTTGAGCAGCTGGCGCAGGCGGAAGAACACGTCGGCGCGCTTGATCAGGCTCGTCGCGCGCCACGCGGGCAGGGCTGCACGGGCGGCGGCGATCGCGCCTGCGACCTCGGCATCGCTCGCGAGCGCGACCTCGTGCTGCACCTGGCCGGTGGCCGGGTCGTAGACGGGTGCGCGGCGCTCGGCTGCGCCGGTCTCGGTGCCGTTGATGCGGTGTCGGATGAGGCTCACGGATGCTCCTGGCTGGTGTTCACGCGCCGGCGCCCGGACATTCTGCCCGGGCGCCGTCTAAGCTGGTTCATCAATACTTACAGAGCCGGAGCGTGGTTCAGGATGCCAGAACGTCGGGAAGATCCGAGGTCCCGCACAGAACGTCCGGGCCCGGCGGCGGTCGGTCACGGGGTGCTGCCGACCGTCGGCGAGCTGCTCGCGCTGCCCGCCCTCGTGGAGGGCATGCCGGAGGTGCTCGTCGGCGAGCAGGCGCTCGAGGCGCCCGTGCGCTGGGTGCACGTGTCCGACTCGGCCGGCGTCGCCCGGCTGCTGGAGGGCGGCGAGCTGCTGCTGTCGACCGGTTCGGGCTGGCCCGAGGAGCCGATCGAGCTGTCGACGTTCATCGCGGGGCTGGTCGAGGCCGGGCTCTCGGGCCTCGTGCTCGAGCTCGGCAGCCACTTCCACTACGTGCCGGCGGTCGTCGTGCAGGCGGCCGCCACCCACGGGCTCGCGCTCGTCGCGCTGCACCGCGAGGTGAAGTTCGTCGCGGTCACGCAGGCGGTGCACAGCCGCATCATCTCGGAGCAGACCAGCGCGCTGCGCGCGCTCGACGAGCTGCACGAGCTGTTCACGTCGCTGAGCCTGCGCGGCTCGCCCGCCGACTACATCGTGCGCCAGCTCGGGCACGCGCTGCGCTCGACCGTGGTGCTGGAGAACCTCGCGCACGAGGTCGTCGCGCTCGAGCTCGGCGGCGAGTCGGAGGAGGACGTGCTCACCCGGTGGGAGCCGCGGTCGCGGCTCGCGCACCGCGCGACCGAGCAGCGCTCGGCGCTCGGGCAGGCGGCGCGCTCGCCGGAGGACTGGCTCATCGTGCCGGTCGAGGCGCGCGGCATCCGCTGGGGCTCGCTCGTGGCGCTGCCGGGGCCGCCGCATCCCGCGGGGCGTGCGAACGTGCTCGAGCAGGGGGCGATCGCGCTCGCGTTCGGGCGGCTCGGCGACGCGGCCCGCGACACCGACGAATGGACCCGGCTCGGCCAGCAGCGCCTCGTCGACGAACTGCTGGAGGGGCGGTTCGGCGGGCAGGGCGCCGCGTCGGCGCGGGTCGATGCCGCGGGGCTCCCCGTCGAGGGGCGCACGCTGGTGGGGCTCGCCGTGACGGGGGCCGGCCGGGCGGCGCCCGCGGTCGTGGCGGCCGCCCGCGAGCAGGGCGCGGCGGCGATCGGCGCCGTGCGCGGTGACACGACGATCGCGATGCTCTCGCTCCCCGGTGCGACCCGGTTCGACGACCAGGTGGCGGGCCGGTTCGCCCGTGACCTGGCCCGCCTCGCGGGCGCCGAGCCCGAGCGCGTGGTCGTGCACGTCGGCGGCGCGGCGCACGACCTGCCGTCGCTGCTCACGGCCGTGCAGGAGGCGATCGAGCTCTCCCGCTCGCGCCCGACCCGCCAGCGCGGCCCGCTCGTCAAGCGCGTCGACGACCGACCGCTCGCGCGCCTCGTGACGGCGCTGCGCGACGACCATCGGCTGCAGGAGCACTCCGAGCGCATGCTCGCGCCGCTCATCGAGTACGACCTGCAGCGCGGCGGCGACCTGCTGGCGGTGCTCGGCGCGGCGCTGGCGCATCCGGGCAACCGCACCGCCGCGGCATCCGCCTCGCACCTGTCGCGCTCGGTGTTCTACCAGCGCATCGCGCTGATCTCCGACCTGCTGGGCGCCGACCTCGACGACGGCGAGACGCTGACGGCGCTGCACCTCGCCCTGCTCGCGCGGCAGGCCGGCACGGGTCGCTGAGCGCCGCGCCCGCCGTTCCGGTTACTTGCTATTGACAAGCGTGCTTGCGAAGAGCAAGCCGTGCGTGTCGGCGATCCGGCCGACCGGTCCACGGGACCGATCCACTCAGGGGGACCCCATGACGCACATCTTCGTGAACCTCGCGACCGCCGACCTCGACGGCGCGAAGGAGTTCTACACCGCGCTCGGCTTCGAGCTGAACCCGCTCTTCACCGACGAGAACGCCGCGTGCGTGGTCGTCGACGAGAACATCTACTTCATGGTGCTGACCCGGGAGTTCTTCCAGGGCTTCACCGACAAGCAGGTCACCGAGCCGACCACGCACGCGCAGGTGCTCACCGCGCTCAGCCGGGAGTCGCGGGAGGAGGTCGACGCGATCATCGAGCGCGGCCTCGCCGCGGGCGGCACGGAGCCGCGCCCGGCCGTCGACCTCGGCTTCATGTACTCGCGCGACCTCGAGGACCGCGACGGCAACATCCTCGAGTTCCTCTACATGCTCCCCGAGGCGGTCGAGATCGGCCCGCTCGCCTACGCGGCCGAGCACGGCGTGCAGGAACCGGCCTGATCGGGCGGGGCTGAGGGGGGCGCCGCATGGCGGTGCGCACGGCTCGCGGATTCGGGCAGTACGACGGCGTCGCCCGCGCGCTCGAGCGCGTCGGCGAACGCTGGGCGCTGCTCGTCGTGCGCGACCTGCTCGCCGGCCCGCGCCGGTACACCGACCTGAAGGCCGGGCTGCCGCGCATCCCGACGAACATCCTGAGCGACCGGCTGAAGGAGCTGCAGGAGGCCGGCGTCGTGCGCCGGGTGCCGATCGCGCGGTGCGGGCTCGTCTACGAGCTGACGGATGCCGGCCGCGACCTCGCCCCGGTCGTCGCGGCGCTCGAGCGCTGGGGATGGTCGCAGCTCGGCGACCCCGGTGACGATGAGACCGTGACGCGCGACGCCCTGGCGGCGGCCCTGCGGGCGGCATTCCGGGCGGATGCCTCGGAACCGGCGCCCGCGCGCACCGTGCTGCGCGTCGGCGAGGTCGCCGTCGCCGTCACGACCGCGGGGGACGGGCTCGACGTCGTGCCGATCGGCGACGACGCGCTGCCGCAGCCCCTCCGACCGGACGCGCCGGACGTCGAGACCACGCTGGAGCTCGACCTCGACCCGTCGGGCCTGCGGGCGCTGCTGGCGGGGGAGGCGGATGCCCCGGGCATCCGTGTCAGCTCGGGCGGCCCCGGCGCGTTGGCGGCGTTCCGCGCGCGGTTCCGGATGCGTGTGCCGGCAGCGGACGACGAGACCGTGTCGATCTGAGACGAACCTGGCGGGAGGTACATCTACAGAGTGAAGAGGCTGTGAAGGGACCACACCGGTGAGCGATCGAGATCTCATGCAGAGGCTGCAAGGTGGCGATGCGTCGGCGCTGGCTGACCTGTTCGACCGGCATAGTCGGCCCGTCTACGCGCGATCGTTCGTTGAGCTCGGGTCTCGCCCGGACGCCGAGGAGATCACGCAGGATGCGTTCATGCTGCTCTGGAAGAAGCGCAAGCGCATCGAAGTCGTCGGTGAGTCGGTCCTGCCGTGGCTTCTCGTTACGGTCGGGTATCTCTCGGCGAACATGCGCAGGCATCGACAGCGCCGCATGACGGAAGTTCTCGAGGAGCCACATCCAGCGAGCCAGGTCCTCGATCCCGCGCTGATTGTGGCGCGTGGCGAGCTCCAACAGGTAGTTGAGCGCGCCTTGGAGCGGCTCGCGCCGCCGGACCGAAGGATCTTCCAGCTCTGCGTTGTGGAAGGGATGAGCTACAAGGAGGCCGCTCGCCACCTCAACACGTCGCACGCAGTTGTTCGCAATCGCTTGAGTCGGAGTCGACGATCCGTTCGGGCCGACCTCAACGCGTACTTGATGGAGGACGAACGATGACGAAGTACTTGCCGACGGACCAGGAGTTCGCAGCCATGCGCGAGTCCGTGGTGAACGGTGTCTCGGCTTGGGAGCGAACACGCACACGCCATCGGAAGGTGGGAGTGGTCTGCGCCGTTTCGATAGCGGCGGTCGCCACGGCTGGCGCAGCCTGGGCCGCGCTCGCCAGCCCGCAACTCCGCGATGACGCGGTGTATTGCTACTCGGAAGCCAACCAGTCATCCGTGTTCGCCACGGTTGTCAACCCGGAGGCCGAGTCGCCCGACGGCCCAGAGGAACTGGATGCATCCGCAATCGAGCTCTGCGAAGCCGCGTGGCGCGCTGGAGTGGTTGGTCAGCCCGCGCAATCATCCGAAGGTGTGCAGTTCCCGGTGCCGGAACTTCAGGCCTGTGTACGACTCGACGGAGTCACCGCAGTCTTCCCGTCCGATGATCGCCCGGAAGAAGAGTTCTGCCGCGAACTTGGCCTAAGGGCACCGTGAGGGTGAGCGACTTGCGCCGCTCACCCTCGATGATTCGGTCGTGCCTACGGGGCGAGACGCCAGGAACTCGCCTCGTCGTTCATCACCCCTAGGAAGTAGTTGCCTGGTGTGTAGCCGAACTGAGAGCCTACGTAGTTCTCGTTCTCGAACACGGCGGTGCGACAACCCTGATACCCGCGCATCGAGGATGCCCGGTCGTTCCAGCCAACGCTCGATAGCGATGTGTACCCGTACGCCCATCCGGTGGTACAACCCTCGGGAATCCCAGTGAACACGAGGGTACCGCCGCCGTAGTTGATGTCGTCGTACAGGACTCCCACCACTGTTGCCAGCATGGCGGTCGATCCGCGTGACACCGCGGGCTGCTCAAACTCTCGATCACCGATGATGGTGCCCGTGGGTGCCGAGAGCTCTACGCCTGCCTCGTCGCGGACTGCTGCCACCAGGTCCTCGCCTTCGCCCACGCAGAGGCTCTCGTCCGTGGCGAAGTCAATCCAGCACGACCAGTTGTCTTCGGCAGTTCCGGAATCATCGGCGGCGTGCGCTGGCGCCTGTCCCGCGAGAGCAAGCGCTCCTGCGGCTAGTGCCGTCATCAGCACCCGTGTCCGCTTACGCACCATGTTGGAATCCTCTCTTCTGTCGTTCCGAGCGGACGAGCGAGTCCGCGTGCCGATACAATCGCTGAGCACTCACCTAACGCAAGAGATGAGCCAAGGTTGAGACGGAACGCTAGGGAGCGACATAGAGGAGAGGGTGCTGTCACGCACTACGGTCGACGCGGGAGAACGCCCTAGACCGGCCCGAGCGCCCGATGCGGGGCATCCGGCAGCTCGATCTCGATGGCGTCGCCCGCGCGCACCACGCCGCCGGCGGCGACGACGCCCATCACGCCCGAGAGTCGGTGCACGGTGCCGTCGTCGTCGACCTCGATGAGGCGCTTCATGAGGCCGTCCTGCACGCCGTTGATCTGGTTGCACGGGGTGCGCAGGCCGGTGAGCTCGACCACCGCATCGGAACCGAGCCGGATGCGGGTGCCCTCGGGCAGCCCGAGCAGGTCGACGCCGCGCGTGGTGACGTTCTCGCCGAGCGTGCCCGGGTCGACCGCGAAGCCGTCGGCCGCGACCTGGTCGAACAGCTCGGCGTGCATGAGGTGCACCTGGCGGAGGTTCGGGCGGGCGGCGTCCTTGCGCACGTCGTGCAGGTGCCGCACGGTCGCGCCCGCGTGCGCGTCGCCCTCGACGCCGTGGTTCTCGACGAGGGTGATCTCGTCGCGCACGGGCTTGGAGAAGTGGTGCCCGGAGTCACGGGCGACGGCGACGACGGTGGGCGCGGCTTCGGTCATGGAGTCAGTCTGCCCGAAACGCCCGGCGCACCTCGTCGTGCGGCAGCGCGGGGCTCACATGCCCGTCGCGGCCGACCAGGTCGCGCGCGGCGACGAGCACGTTCGCGACGGCCTCCTCGGACGCCTGCACCACCGCCTCGTACAGCGGGTCGATGTGGCCCCACGGCACGAAGCGCGCGGTCTCGTAGTCGCCGGGCGCGGGGTCGGCGGTCGGCATCGACGACGTGAACGCGCCCGCGTTGGCCGTCGAGCAGGCGAGGAAGATGTCGCCCGAGAAGTGGCTGCCGCTCGTGCCGGTGCGGGCGAGGCCGAGCGGCACCCGGCGCGCGAGCGCCGCGCACTGACCGGGCAGCAGCGGGGCATCCGTCACCACCACTCCGATCACGCTGCCCGCCCCGGCACGTGCCCGGGCGCGCTCGCCGTCGCGCACGAACCACTCGACCTCCTCGTACGGGTTCGGCGCCGCCGACTCCCGCCCGAGCGGCCGGCCGACGAGGCGCAGTTCGGCGCGCGTGCCGAAGTTCGCCTGCAGGAACACGCCGACCGTGTAGCGGTCGCCGCCGTGGTCGACCACGCGCGACGCGGTGCCCGAGCCGCCCTTGAAGCCGTAGCAGTTCATGCCCGTGCCGCCGCCGACGTTGCCCTCGGCGATCGGGCCCGACGCGGCCGCGTCGATCGCGGCGATCGCGTGCTCGGGGCGCACGTGGCCCGCGTTGATCTGGTTCAGGTAGCCGTCCCAGGTCTCGCCGACGACGGGCAGCATCCACTCGGCGCTGAGCTCTGGGTGGGTGCGGTCGACCCAGGCGTCGACGCCCGAGTGCACGGCGCCGACGGCGTGGCTGTTCGTGAGCGCGATCGGCAGCGCGAGCGTGCCCGACTCCTCGATCCAGCTGCGTCCGGTGAGCTCGCCGTTGCCGTTCATGGAGTGCACGCCGGCCGCGCAGGGCAGCCCCGCGTCGTCGCGCCCGCGCGGCAGGATCGCGGTCACCCCGGTGCGGGCGACGGACGCCTCGTGCGGCTCGCCCGCGATCAGCGTCTCGTAGCCCACGAGCACACCCGGCACGTCGGTGATCGCGTTCCACGGGCCGGGGACGCCGTCGAACGGCACGCCCAGGTCGCGGGCGCGCGGCTGCGAGCCGGCCGCTCCCGCCGCGCCGGTCATGCCAGGTAGACCTTGCGCAGCGGCTCGCGCACGGTCCACACGGTCTCCATGCCCGCGACGAGCCGCACGACCGACCCGGCCTGCAGCTCGATCGAGTCGAGCCCGTTGTCGTCGTGCCCGGGGCCGCCCGTGAACTCGACGGTCGCGTCGCCCGCGAGCACGACGAAGACCTCGTCGGCCTCGACGTCGCTCATCGCGCCGACCGACATCTCCCACACGCCGATCGTCGCCGCGCCGGAGTCGTCGAGCACGAGGTGCCCGGTCGTCGGCGCGCCCGCGACGACCTGCTCGGCCGGCACCGGCTCGTGGTCGAGGGCGACGGATGCGGCGAAGACGACGAGTCCGGGATCCAGTCGCGCGGTCACGAGTCGAACCCCAGGCCGAGGGCGTCGAGGGTCTTCAGCAGCACGTTGCGCTTCCCGTCGTTGTGGTCGGCGCGGTCGAGCGACCAGCGCGTGGCGTTGATGCCGATGGCCGCCGCGGGCTCGGGCGGGAACGGCAGCGGGCGCTCGCGCACCATGCGCAGCTCGGTGCGCTCGGTCTGCACGCCGGCGAGCCGGTCGAGCATGACCTCGGCGCCGAAGCGGGTGGAGGCGACGCCGAGGCCCGTGAACCCGGCGGCGTAGGCGACCCGCCCCTGCCGTGCGGTGCCGAAGAACGCGCAGAACCGGGTCGACGTGTCGATCGCGCCGGCCCACCGGTGCGAGAAGCGCAGGCCCGCGAGCTGCGGGAACGTCGTGAAGAAGTGGCTCGCGAGCCGCTCGTACGTCTCGGGGCGCTGCTCGTATCCCGAGCGCACGCGCCTTCCGTAGTGGTAGATCGCGTCGTAGCCGCCGAACAGGATGCGGTTGTCGCGGCTCAGCCGGTAGTAGTGGAACTGGTTGGCCATGTCGCCGAGGCCCTGCCGGTTCGCCCAGCCGATCGCGGCGAGCTGGTCGTCGGTCAGCGGCTCGGTCATGAGCGCGTAGTCGTACACGGGCACGGTCATGAGCCGGTTGCGCTTCAGCAGGCTCGGGAACACGTTGGTCGCGAGCGCGACCTGCCGGGCCGTGACGCGCCCCCGCTCGGTGCGCAGGGTCACGGATGCCGCGTCGCTGTCGAGTCCCGACACCGGAGCGTCCTCGAAGATCTCCACGCCGAGGTCGGCGGCGACGCGGGCGAGCTCTGCGGCCAGCTTCGCCGGGTGCAGGGTCGCGGAGGTGCGACGGTGCCAGACGCCGGCGAGGTAGGTGGGGGAGTCGACCTCGGCGCGCACCGCGTCGGCGTCGAGGTAGGTGACGTCGTCGATGCCGTGCTCGGCCGCATCCTCCATCGACTCGCGCAGCCACTCGACCTGGTGCGGCTCGACGGCGAGGTCGAGCGAGCCGTTGCGCTCGAAGTCGAAGTCCATGCCGAGCTCGGCGCCCGACGCCTCGATCGCATCGAGGTTCGCCAGGCCCAGGCGGTCGAGCTCGTCGAGCTCCTCCGGCCAGCGTGAGAGGCCGTTCTCGCGACCGTGGGTGAGGCTCGCCTCGCAGAAGCCGCCGTTGCGGCCGGACGCCGCCCAGCCGATGCGCTTGGCCTCCACCAGCACGACCCTGCGGCCGGGGTCGCGGCGCTTGGCCTCGACGGCGGTCCAGAGGCCGGTGTAGCCGCCCCCGACGATCGCGAGGTCGGCGTCGACGGTGCCGACGAGCGCCGGGTAGCGCACCTGCGGCGCGATGTCGTCGATCCAGAAGGTGCGATGCGCGGTGGTCTCCAGGCTGTGCGCCACGACGGATGCCTCGGCCGGCCGTCGCTCGAATACGGTCGTTCCCACGGGGTTCGCCTCCAGCGGATGTCTCGGGGTGACTCCATCCTCCCCCGGGTCGGCCCGCTCGCGCGCGTCGCGAGTGTCGGGACCTCCGCCGGGGTCCGCACAGGCCGTCCGGACGGTGCAGCGCTGCGCTCAGGTGCGCGGCGCGTGGGCCTCGAGGAACTCGTAGACCTCGGTCTGGTCGACGCCGGGGAACGTGCCGGTCGGCAGCGCCGCGAGCAGGCTCGTGGGCGTGCGGGCGGCGGGCCAGGAGGCATCCGCCCACTGCTCCGCGAGCGCGTCGGGCGCGCGGCGGCAGCACGTCTCGTCGGGGCAGCGGCTCACCGACCGGTGCGCGGTCTCCCGGCCGCGGAACCACTTCACGTGGCCGAACGGCACGCCGACCGACACGGAGTACTCGCCCTCCTTGGCCTTCTCGATGCGCGAGGTGCACCAGAACGTGCCCGACGGGGTGTCGGTGTACTGGTACCAGGGGCTGAACCGGTCGGTCGCGTCGAAGACCGTACGGGCGGTCCAGTTGCGGCAGACCGTGGTGCCCTCGACCGCGCCGAGCGCGTCGGAGGGGAAGCGCACCGCGTCGTTCTCGTACGCCTTGATGATGGTGCCCGACTCGTGCACCTTCATGAAGTGCACGGGGATGTCCAGGCGCGCGGTGGCGAGGTTCGTGAAGCGGTGCGCGGCGGTCTCGTAGGAGACGGCGAAGTGGTCGCGCAGCTCCTCCATCGAGATGCGGCGGAGCTGCTTGGCCTCGGTGAGGAAGCGCACGGCGGCCTGCTCGGGCAGCAGGATCGCCGCGGTGAGGTAGTTCGTCTCGACGCGCTGGCGCAGAAACTCGCCGTAGTTTCTCGGCTCGGCGTGGGCGAGCACGTGGCTCGCGAGGGCCTGGAGGATGGGCGAGCGCGAGTCGCGCGAGGGTGACTGCGAGGTCGGCAGGTAGATGCGCCCGTTGCGCTTGTCGGTGACCGAGCGCGTCGAGTGCGGCAGGTCGCCCACGTAGTGCAGCGAGTAGCCGAGGTGGCTGGCCATGTCGGCGACGAGCTGGTGCGAGACGGGACCGCCGGCGTGGCCGACCGCCTGGAGGAGCTCGGCCGCCCGGGCCTCCAGCTCGGGGAAGAAGTTGTCCCGGGCGCGCATCTCCTGGCGCAGCTCGGCGTTGGTGCGGCGGGCCTCCTCGGGCGTCGCCGCGCGCTCGCGGTGCAGCCGGTCGATCTCGTGATGCAGGGCGAGGATCGTCTGGAGGGTCTGGTCGTTCATGCCCTTGGACACGCGGAACGCGGGCAGGCCGAGCGCCTCGAACACCGGGCCGCGTTGGGCGCGCTCGACGGCGATCTCGAGGGCGTCGCGCGGGTTGGGTGCTTCGTCGCGGAGGAGCTCGTCGACCGTGGTGCCGAGCGCGAGGGCGATGGTGCGCAGCATCGAGAGCTTCGGCTCGCGGCGGCCGTTCTCGATCATCGAGACCTGGCTCGGCGCGCGGTCGACCGCCTGGGCGAGTTGCTCGAGGGTCATGCCTCGGGCGGTGCGGGCCTCGCGGATGCGGCGGCCGAGCGTCAGCGCGTCGATCTCGCCGTCCTGCTCGCCGTCCTGGCCGTCGGCCTCGGGGCGCGCCGCCTGACCCGCGATGCGGGTCGGTCGGGAGGCGCGATCGGCGATGACCATGCATCGATGCTCACACGGGCATGCGGGGAACGCAAACAGAAGAATGGCGGATCTTCTGCGTTTCGTCCACACCTGCGAGGCTTCCCGGGCGCCCTCTGGTTGACTGGGTCGCTCCGCACGTCTCGTTGCGGACCCGCCCCGACGACCGGAAGACCTCCATGCGCCGCTCCAGCCTGTTCGCCCCCCTCGCCCTCTCCGCACTCCTGCTCGCCGGCTGCAGCGCGGGGCCGGCCGACCAGACGACCGAGGAGGCCTGCGGTGACCTGAACCGGGCGATGTCGGACCTCGCGGAGGGCATGGGCATCGAGGACGCGTTCGCCGAGGCATCCGCCGACCCGGCCCAGGCCGCGGAGCGGCTCGAGTCGTTCGCCGACACGCTGGCGCAGACCGCCGAGGACGAGATCGGCAATGCCGAGGTGCGCGACGCCGCGCTCGCGTTCTCGACCCAGGTCGGTGCGTTCGCCGACGTGCTCGGCGACGCCGCCGCCGACCCCGAGAACGTCGACCTCGACGCCCTGACGAACACGGTGCAGGAGTTCACGGCGGCGTCGGAGGCGTTCGACGCGCTCTGCCCGGCGGCCTGAACCGTCCGGCTGCGGTGCTCGCCCGGGCCTGAGGCGCAGCGCTCGGCGGCGCAGCGCTCGGCGGCGCAGCGCTCGGCCACTCAGCGCTCGGCCAGGAGTGCTGCGAGCACGTGCCCGGCGCTCGCCGCGATCGCCGGGTTCCGTTCGGCGACGTGGGCGAGTTGGGCGAGCGCCTGCAGCAGGGCCCAGCCCCGACCCCGGGACCACTCGGCGTCGTCGGCGCCGACGGCCTCGCGGTAGGCTGCGCGCTCGGCGGGGTCGAGCAGGTTCCACGCGACGCGGTGCTCGCTCGCCGGGTCGCCGAGCCCCATCGTGCCGAAGTCGAGCACGCCGGCGAGGCGGTCGCCGCGTCCTGCGGCTACGTGGGCCGCGGGGAGAGCGGCTCCGGGGGGACCTGCCGCGGGGAGTGCAGGTGCAGGGGCACCTGCCGCGGGGAGGCCGCCGACGAGCACGTTGCCGGGGGAGAGGTCGCCGTGGATCCACGTGCGCCGGGCCGGACGCGGCGCGGTGCGGGCGTCGTGCCAGACGGCTCGGAGGGCGCGGGCGTCGACGGGGCGTTCCCGTTCGAGCCGGCCGAGCCGGTCGCGCGCGAACGCGTCCTCCTCGTCGAGCGGATGCGGCCAGGCGGTCGTCGGCGCGCCGGTCGGATCGAGTGCGCGCATGGCGCGGGCGAAGGTCGCCAGGTCGCGCGCGAGGGCCAGGCGGGGAGCCGGCACGGGGCCCGGGACGTCCGTCGTACCCGGGGCATCCGTCGCGCCCCTCACCACGGGGTGCGTGCCCGCGAGCCAGCGGCAGACGGTCCAGTGCCACGGGTAGCCCTCGGCGGGCGCGCCGAGCGCGAGCGGCACCGGCACCGCGACCGGCAGGCGCGGCGCGATGCGGGGCAGCCAGCGGAACTCGCGCTCGAGCGGCGCGGCCGCCCAGGCGACGCGCGGCATGCGCACGGCCAGGTGGTCGCCCAGGCGGTACATGGCGTTGTCGGTGCCGTGCGAGGGCGCCGGATGCACCGGGAGGTGCGCCCAGGCGGGGAACCGCCCGGCGACGAGGCGCTGTGCGAGCGCGGCGTCGGTGTGCATGTCGGGGGTGCCGCGCACCTCGGCGGCGCCGGGCATCGCCGGGTCGCCTGGCGTCTCGTCGGTGCTGGGCGTCTCGTCGGTGCTGGGCGTTCCGTCGGCGCTGCCCGCCCCGTCGCAGCGATGCGCCCCGTCGTCGTGCGCGCGCGTCATCGGGCCACGGTAGCGCGGGTCCGTGCAGCCCGGGTCGCACGGGCCGGCCGTGGCGCGTCGGGTCCACGGAAGCGACGGCCACGCCGGCATCCATGCCAGCGACGGAATGCCATCGACGGAATGTCAGTGGCGCCTGATCGAATGGAGTCATGGCAGAGGTGGGCGCACGCGGAGCGAACGGGCGGGTCGACGACCCGTTCGAGGCCCCGGCGCGCCTGCCCGCCCTCGACGAGATCGACATCGAGTGGCAGCGCTTCGACGACGACGTCGCGGACTGGGCCGAAGCGGTCGCATCCGGGGAGGGCGCGCGGGCGCTGCTCCCGGAGGGCTCGCAGCGTGACGCGCTGGGTGGCGACGGGTACGGGTTCGGCGGGTCCATCGGCGTCGACGATCCCGATGCGCAGGTGGTGCGGCCCGAGCACCTGCTCGACCTCCTCGTCTCCGAGGTCGCCTCGCTCACCGCGCAACTCGAGCGCACCGCCGCGCGGCGGGCCCGCCTGATCGAGCGCGCACGGGTGCGGGCCGCCGATCTCGAGGAGGCCCGGGCCGCCGAGCGCGCGGCGATGGGCCTGCGGGTCGAACCGCCGTCGCGGCGGGCCGAGTTGGCGCATCGGTCGGTGACCGCGGAGGTGGCGTGCGCGACGCGTTCGCCCGAGGCGACCGTCGCGCGATGGCTGGCGGATGCATCGCGGCTGGCCGACGGTGCGGATGCGACGCTGCGCGCGGCGGAGTCCGGGCGCATCTCGTTCGGGCATGCGCGCACGATCGCCGACGAGCTGTCGTCGCTGCCGGTCGCGGCGCGCGCGGCGTACGAGTCGGCGGTGCTGCCGGTCGCCGAGCGTACGACGCACGCGCAGTTTCGTCGCCGGGCGCGCCGGCTGCGGGAGCGGATGCATCCCGACACCATCGATGTGCGCTGCGCGGCGGCGACCGCGGAACGCCACGTCCGGGTGGCTGGCGACCGCGACGGCATGGCCTGGCTCACCGCGTTCCTTCCGGCGGCGACCGCGCACCGCATCGATGCGCGGCTGACCGAGTTCGCGGGCACGATGGGCACGGGTGGCACGGGTGGCACGGGTGGCACGGGTGGCACGGGTGGCGGCGACGGCTCGGGTGGCTTCGGAGATGCGGCGTCCGATGCGCGCACGATCACCCAGCTGCGCGCCGATGTGCTCGCCGACCTGCTGCTCGAGGGCGAGGCGGCCGGAGTTCGGAACGACGGTGGCGTCGGCGGCGATCGCGACGATGGCGCGTGCACGTGCCGGCACCGCGCGCACGGCGGTGCAGGCGTCGACGAGGAGTCCCGCGGTACCGAGGGGCGAGCGGCGCGCAGGGGCATCCGCCCGACCGTGTCGGTGACCGTGCCGGCGCTCACCCTGCTCGGGCGGGGCGACGAGCCCGCCGAACTCGAGGGATACGGGCCGATCCCGGTCGAGGCGGCCCGCGAGCTCGCCGGTGATGCCGCGAGCTGGACGCGGCTGCTCACGCACCCGGAGCGGGGCGCGATCCTCTCCGTGGGCCGCGACCGCTACGCGGTGCCTCCCGACCTCCGCGCCTGGCTGCGGGTTCGCGACGGCACCTGCCGGTTCCCCGGGTGCACGGCCCGCGCGGAGCGCTGCGAGGTCGACCACACGCGCGACTGGGCCGACGGCGGCGAGACGCGTCACGACAACCTGGCGCACCTCTGCGCGCGGCACCACCACCTGAGACACGAGGGCGGGTGGCGCGTCGAGGCGCTGCCCGGCGGCCTCCTGCGCTGGCGGAGCCCCACAGGACGCGACTACGAGACCGGTCCCGAACACTCCATCGGTGGAGGCCAGGCGGGTGCGGCTCCGCCGGGTGCGGCTCCGCCGGGTGCGGCTCGGCCGGGTGCGGCTCGGCCGGGTGCGCCGCCGCAGCGCGTCGATCCGTGGAACGTGCGGGACGCGGAGCCCGACGACGTCGTCCCGTTCTGAGCGCGCCGCGACGTGCGTGCGTGGGGGCCCGACCGTCGCGGGTGCCTGACCGTCGCGGGTGCCTGACCGTCGCGGGTGCCCGACTGTCGCGGGTGCCTGACTGTCGCGGGTGCCTGACTGTCGCGGGTGCCTGACCGTCGCGGGTGCCTGACCGTCGCGGGTGCCCGACTGTCGCGGGTGCCTGACCGTCGCGGGTGCTACGCCCGATCCGCCGCGTAGACGCGCTCGCCCTCCACGAAGGTCTGCTCGACCTGCGTCAGGCCGATCTCCTCGTCGGGCCCGGCGAACGGGTCGCGGTCGAGCACCGCCAGGTCGGCGTACTTGCCGACCTCGACCGTGCCGGTCACGGTGTCGAGGTGGTTCACGTAGGCCGATCCCGCGGTGTACGCCGTGAGGGCGGTGCCGAGGTCGAGGCGCTGGCCGATGTAGAACGGGTCGTACTCGCCCTCCTCCAGACCGGGGGCCGACTTCCGGTTCACCGCGACGTGGATCGCCGACATCGGGTTCGGCGAGGTCACCGACCAGTCGCTGCCGGCCGCGAGCACCGCGCCCGCACGCTGCAGGTCGGCGAACGGGTACTGCCACGCCGCACGCTCCTCGCCGATGAACGGCAGCGTGAGGTTCACCATCTGCGGCTCGTACGCCGCCCACAGCATCTGCATGTTCGCCACCACGTCGAGCTCGCGGAACCGCGCCACGTCGTCGGGGTGCACGATCTGGATGTGGGAGATGTGGTGCCGGTGGTCGCTGCGGCCGTTGCGGGCGATCGCCTGCTCCACCGCGTCGAGGCACTCGCGCACCGCACGGTCGCCGATCGCGTGGAAGTGCGCCTGGAAGCCCAGCGCGTCGAGCCGCGGCACGGCCTCGTTCAGCACCTCCGGGTCGATGAACGAGATGCCGGAGTTGTCCGACGGATGCCCGTGGCCGTCGCAGTAGGGCTCGAGCATCGAGGCCGTGAAGTTCTCCGGCACGCCGTCCTGCATGAGCTTGATGCTCGTCGACGCGAAGCGGCCGCCGCGGTAGGCGTCGCGCTTGGCGACCAGGTCGTCGATCTGCTCGATGCCGCGCGTGCGATCCCACCAGATCGCTCCGACCACCCGCCCCGTCAGCAGGCCCCGCTCGGCGGCGTGCACGTACGCGGGCCCGGCATCGCCGGCGTCGCCGTACGACCCGACGATCGCGTCCTGCCAGCCCGTCACGCCGAAGCCGTGCAGGTACTCCTGCCCCAGCAGCACCGCCTGCAGCAGCTCCTCGTCGGTCGTGCGCGGCAGCAACCGGTTCACGAGCGACATCGCCCCCTCGTGCAGCGTGCCCGACGGGTTGCCGTCGGCGTCGCGCTCGATGCGGCCGTCGGCCGGGTCGGGGGTGTGCCGGTCGATGCCCGCCAGGCGCAGCGCCGCCGAGTTCACCCACGCGCCGTGTCCGTCGCGGTTCGGCAGGAACGCGGGGCGGTCGGGCACCACGCGGTCGAGGTCGGCTGCGAGCGGCGTGCCGCCCGGGAACGCGCTCATCGTCCAGCCGCCGCCGAGCACCCACTCGTCGTCCGGACGCGCTGCCGCGTACTCGGCGATCATGTCCAGGTACAGCTGCGGCGTGCCGAACACGTCCGCGAGGTTGCAGCGCATCAGGTCGAGCCCGCCCCACACGGGGTGCGCGTGCGCGTCCTGGAACCCCGGCACGAGCATCCGCCCGGCCAGGTCGACCTGCTCGGTGCGCGGGCCGATCAGCTCTCGCACCTCGTCGTGACCGACGGCGACGATGCGACCGCCGGTCACGGCGACCGCGGTCGCCCGCGTGCGCTGGGTGGTGGCCGTGAAGACCGGGCCGCCCGAGAAGACGAGGTCGGCGTGCTGCATGGTGGTGCTCCGTGTTCCGGGGTGATGCGTGGTGCGGCGGGGCGGATGCGGCTAGCTGCCGGTCATCGTCCGCGCGATCTGCGTCGCCGAGTCGCCCGCGCGACGCAGCACGAACGCGACGAACGCGAGCGCGACCAGCGTCAGCAGCAGCATCAGCGTCGAGACGGCGGCGATCTCGGGCCGCAGGCCCGTGCGCACCGCGCTCAGCACGTACACCGGCCACGGCGTCGCGCCCGAGACCTGCACGAACGCCGAGACGATCGTGTTGTCCAGGCTCAGCGTGAACGACAGCAGGAAGCCGGCGAGCACGGCGGGCATGGCGAGCGGCAGCGTCACCTTGAAGAACGTCTTCAGGGGCGTCGCGTACAGGTCGGCGGATGCCTCCTGCAGCTGCGCGTCCAGGCCCGCGAGGCGGGCGCGCACGATGTAGGACACCACGGCGGTCGCGAACAGCGTGTGGCCGACGACCAGGCGCGCGATGCCGTTGTTGAACAGCGTCAGCCCGAAGTCCTGGCCGAGCGTCACCATCCAGGGCAGCAGCGCCACGGCGTCGACGATCTCGGGGGTGACCGACACGAGCAGCAGGAGCACGAGGAACCAGCCGACCCACTTGCCTGGCCGGCTCGCCATGGCGATGCCCGCGAGCGTGCCGAGCGTCGTGGCGATGAACGCCGCGATGATGCCCGACTGGATCGAGACCATGACCGCGTTCTGGATCGCCGGCTTCTGGAAGATCGTGAGGAAGGCGTCGATGCCGAAGCCGTCCCACGCGACCAGCAGGCGGCCCGTGTTGAACGAGTAGATGACGATCACGATGATCGGCACGAAGAGGAACCCGAAGACGAGGATGCTCCACACCGTCAGCGCGATGTCGGACGCCGATTTCCGGGCCGGCCGGATCTCGGGAGCGGATGCCTCGGGGGCATCCGTCGTGCCGACCGCGGGTCGTTCGTTCAGGGCGGTCATCGTTCTTCCTCCGTGGTGGCCGCAGCCGTGGCGGTTGCCGTGGCGGCGGTCGGGACGCTGCGGGTGCTCGGCGCGGTCGCCTCCGCATCGCCGATCACGAGCCGACGTCGCATGCGCGACGGCATCGTCGCCAGCCACACGATGAGGCCGGCGACGGCGACGGTCACCATGATCACGAGGATCAGCAGCACCGCCATGGCCGAGCCGAGCGCCCAGTTCTGCGCCGTCTGGAACTGGCTGGCCACGAGCTGGCCGACCATGTTGCCCTGGGCGCCGCCGAGCACGGTCGCCGTGATGTAGTCGCCCATCAGCGGGATGAACACCAGCAGCACGCCGGCGATGATGCCCGGTCGCGCGAGCGGCACCGTCACCGAGAGGAAGGTGCGGATGCGCCCGGCGCCGAGGTCCTTCGCGGCCTCGCGCATCGGGTCGCCGACGCGGTCGAACGCGACGAACAGCGGCAGGATCATCAGCGGCAGGTAGTTGTACACGACGCCGAGCAGCACGCCGCCGCGGGTGTACAGCAGGTCGAGCCCGCCGAGCAGGCCCTGCGGTGCCAGCAGGATCTGCCAGCCGATGGTGCGGACCAGGAAGTTCGTCCAGAACGGCACCATCACCAGCGCGAGCAGCAGCCCGCGGCGGTTCGGCGGCGCCTTGACGGCCATCCAGTAGGCGACCGGCGCGCCGATCGCGAGGCACAGCAGGGTGCCGATCACGCCCACCCAGAGGGTGTTCATGAAGGTGGCGAAGAACACCGGCGAGAACGCCTCGACGTACCGGTCGAACGACAGGACGTCGGTGGCGTGGGTGCCGAAGATGCCCGGCTTGTAGCCGAACGAGAAGTAGATCACCATCCCGACCGGGATGATGAAGAACGCGACCAGCCACGCCCATGCGGGCGTGGCCAGCGCGAACTTCGGACTACGCACCAGCGGCGACCTTCGTCTTGTTCCAGATGTCGACGATCGTCTGCTGGGCCTCGTTGATGGTGGTCTCCTGCATCGTCGCGAGCTGGTCGGACGTGAAGAAGATGAGCTCGGGGAGCTCGACGCCGTACTCCTCGGCCGCGGCCTCGATGCCCGCGCCACCGGTGTTGTAGCCGATGTAGTCGAGCTCGAGCAGCGAGTTCTCCGGGGTGAGCACGTAGTTGATGAACGCGTGCGCCGCCTCGGGGTGCGGGGCGCCGGCCGCGATGGCCCAGTTGTCCATCCAGATCTCGGTGGTCGGAGCGGGGAGGACCCACTTCCAGTTCTCCGGAGTCGACGACTCGAGGATGCCGAGGCGCGCGTCGCCGTTCCAGGTCTGGACGAGGGCGGCGGCGTTGGTCGGGATGATCGTGCCGCCGGGGTACGACTCGAAGGTCGAGATGTGCGGCGCGATGTTGTTGACCATGTAGTCCTCGGTCTCGGCGAGGAGCGCCTCGTCGGTCGTGGACTGCGACTCGCCCTTCGACCAGAGGTACGCGCCGGCGATCGCCACCGGGTCGTCGAGCATCGAGACGCTGCCGCTGGCCTCGTTCTGCGCGGCGTCGAGGAAGTCGGCCCACGTGGTGAGCTCGCGGTCGATGACCGTGGTGTCGTAGACGTAGCCCGTGGTGCCCCACGCCTTGCAGATCGAGTACTCGTTCTCCGGGTCCCAGGCGAGGCCGAGGAACTCGGGGTCGACGTGCTCGATGTTCGGGATGAGGTCGAGGTTCAGCGGCGTGAACAGGCCGTTCTCGATCATCTGCGGGATGAACGGGCCGGTCGGGACGATGATGTCGTAGCCCGAGGTGCCGTTCGCGGCGATGAGCTTCGAGACGAGCTCCTCGTTCGAGTTGTACGAGTCGAGCGTGATCGTCGGGCCGAACTCGGTCGTGAACGTCTCGATCACGCCCGGGTCGTCGTAGTCGCCCCAGGTGTAGATCGAGAGCGAGTCCTCGAGCTCGCCGCCCGTGGCCTCGGGGGCCGAGGACGAGCTCGCACCGCCGGGCGTGCACGCGGCGAGGACGCCGGCGCCGCCGGCCGCTGCCGCGAAGCTGAGGAAGCGGCGACGGTTGAGGTTGCGCGCGATCGTGGGGACCTGGCTCGCCGGGGCGAGGATCTTGAGGGGCTCGTTGTCGGCCATGGGGGACTCCTGGTCGGTCGGGAACTTGCAGGGGGACGGGTGGTGCGGTGCGGGTCGGGGTCTGGCTCAGGTGGTCGGGAGCTCCACGTGGCCGCCGGCGTGGGCGGCCTCGTCGAGGGGGAACAGGTGCACGCTCGCCGGCGCCCAGCTGCACCAGACGGTGCTGCCGGTCGCGAGGCGCGGTGCCTCCGGGCTCGGGCGGCGGGCGATGATGCTCAGGTCGTGCCCGAGCTGCACGAGGTACTGCATCGTCTCGCCGAGGTGCGAGACGCCGATGAGCGTGCCCTCCACCGCGTTGGCGCCGGGCGAGGCGGGCGCGTCGGCCGAGACCGAGACGAACTCGGGGCGCACCGCGGCCTGCGCGGGCGCGCCGCCCGCGACCTGGTCGAACGAGCGGTCGCTGCGGATGACCCCGTGCGGGGTGTCGACCGCGTCGGCGTCGGCGGTGGCGGTGCCGGGGAAGAAGTTCTGCTGGCCGACGAACGCCGCCACGTACGCCGACGCGGGCGCGCCGTAGACGGTGTCGGCGTCGGCGAGCTGCTCGATGCGGCCGTCGCGCATGATCGCGATGCGGTCGCTCATCGACAGCGCCTCGCCCTGGTCGTGGGTGACGAAGACGAAGCTGATGCCGAGCTTCGACTGGAGGATCTTCAGCTCGAGCTGCATCTCCTCACGGAGCTGCCGGTCGAGCGCGCCGAGCGGTTCGTCGAGCAGGAGCACGCTCGGGCGGTTGACGAGCGCGCGGGCGAGCGCGATGCGCTGCTGCTGGCCGCCGGACAGCTGGGTCGGCTTGCGGTCGGCGAACTTGCGCATCTGCACCATGTCGAGCGCCTCGATCACGCGCTCGCGGATCTCCGACTTGGGGGTGCGGGTCTGCTGCATGCCGTAGGCGACGTTCTCGGCCACCGACATGTGCGGGAAGAGCGCGTACGCCTGGAACACCGTGTTGACGTGGCGCTTGTAGGGCGGCACGCCGAGCACCGATGCGCCGGAGATGCGGATGTCACCGGCATCCGGCTGCTCGAACCCGGCGATCATGCGGAGGGTCGTGGTCTTGCCGCAGCCCGAGGGGCCGAGCAGCGAGATGAACTCGCCCGCCTCGACGCGCAGGCTCAGGTCGTCGACGGCCGTGTTGTGGCCGTACAGCTTGGTCACGCGGTCGATGACGACCGTGCCCGTGGCATCCGTGCCGCTCTCGTCGGGCCGGGACGCAGGCGCGGCCTGCTCCGACGTCTCTGCCACTGTCACGTGGGGGGTCCTCCTTGCATACCGCCACCCCTGCTGGGGTGTACCGGGTATTCAATGTCACGCCCGGCGACCGGGCAATCGCCCGCGGGGCGAATGCGACACATCATCCCACCGGGATGCCGCGTCGGACGAACCGTCCGGAAGAGCTTTACCGAGGTGTTACACAACGCTGCGGTTTCGGTAGTCGAATCGCGCTAGGGCAGTCGAGTTCGTCTGTGTATGCCCCTGCGGGCGACGGATGCAGCGGTGGATCGCGGGAACGGCGACGGCAGACAGAGTGGCGCGGGTCGTGCGCGCCGTGGGTCCTCCATGGCCCCCGATGCCCTGCGGGGCCGTCTCCGCCGCACGAGATCGATGCGAAACGGGAATCTTCCGCCGCGCGGAAGAACGCACGGATTTCTGTCGGGGATTCTCGGACGGGCGGTTGCGCGGGCCCGCATCGTGGATGGCACGCAACGAACTTCGCGGCATCCGGCACCCGCCCGACACCGCCGTCACCGATGGAGGAGACCATGACCACCGCACCCCAGGCCGGCCGACCCGGCGACCAGACGCAGACCGCCGACGAGCTCCGCCTCGAGTGGGACGCCGACCCCCGCTGGGAGGGCGTCCGCCGCGACTACACCGCCGAGGACGTCGTGTCGCTCCGCGGCCCGGTGCGCGAGGAGCGCACGCTCGCGCGCCGCGGCGCCGAGCGGCTGTGGGACGACATCCAGCAGAACACCGGCAACGCGTTCTCGCGCATGGAGGACCCGCAGTGGTCGGCGGCGCTCGGCGCGCTCACCGGCAACCAGGCCGTGCAGCAGGTGCGGGCCGGCCTCAAGGCCATCTACCTCTCGGGCTGGCAGGTCGCGGCCGACGCGAACCTGTCGGGCCAGACCTACCCCGACCAGTCGCTCTACCCCGCGAACTCGGTGCCGGCGGTCGTGCGCCGCATCAACAACGCGCTGCTGCGCGCCGGGCAGATCGAGGACGACGGCCGCGACTGGATGGCGCCGATCGTCGCCGACGCGGAGGCCGGCTTCGGCGGACCGCTGAACGCCTACGAGCTCATGCAGGGCATGATCGAGGCCGGCGCCGCGGGCGTGCACTGGGAGGACCAGCTCGCCAGCGAGAAGAAGTGCGGGCACATGGGCGGCAAGGTGCTCATCCCCACCTCGCAGCACATCCGCACCCTGAACGCCGCGCGCCTGGCGGCCGACGTCTCGGGCGTGCCGTCGATCATCATCGCCCGCACCGACGCGCTCGCCGCGACGCTGCTGACCAGCGACCACGACGAGCGGGACGCGCGGTTCGTGACCGGCGAGCGCACGGCCGAGGGCTTCTACGAGGTGCAGAACGGCATCGAGCCGGTCATCGCCCGTGGCCTCGCCTACGCCGAGTACGCGGACATGCTCTGGGTCGAGTCGGCCGAGCCCGACCTCGACCTGGCGCGCCGGTTCGCCGAGGCCGTGCACGCGAAGTTCCCGGGCAAGCGCCTCAGCTACAACTGCTCGCCGAGCTTCAACTGGAAGAGCCACCTCGACGACGACCAGATCGCGAAGTTCCAGCGCGAGCTCGCGTCGATGGGGTACGCCTTCCAGTTCATCACCCTCGCGGGCTTCCACGCCCTCAACCACTCCATGTTCACGCTCGCCAAGGACTACGGCGAGCGGCACATGAGCGCCTACGTCGAGCTCCAGGAGGCGGAATTCGCCTCGGAGGCGGACGGCTACACGGCCACGCGCCACCAGCGCGAGGTCGGGACCGGCTACTTCGACCGCATCGCGACCGCGCTGAACCCCTCCAGCGCCACCCTGGCCCTCGTCGGATCGACCGAGGAAGCGCAGTTCACCGGCAGCCACTAGGCACCGGTCACCACTCGAGGAGAAGAGACCATGAACACCACGCCCACGTCGACCCTGGAGCGCACGGATGCCTCGCAGGCACCGGTCAGCTCGGAGGCATCCGCTCAGCCCACCCCCGAGCCCCGCCCGGTCACCGGTTCGAGCTTCCAGATCAGCCAGCCGCGCATCGAGGTCACGGCCGAGGTCTTCCCGGAGGACGCGGAGATCCTCACGCCCGAGGCGCTGCGGTTCCTCGCCGAGCTGCACGACCGGTTCGCCGGCACCCGGCACGACCTGCTCGCCGCACGCCTGCAGGGGCGGGTCGACGTGGCCAACGGGCGCGACCCGAAGTTCCTGCCCGAGACCGCGTTCATCCGCGACGACGCGTCGTGGCGGGTGGCCGGTCCCGGGCCGGGCCTGGAGGACCGCCGGGTGGAGATCACCGGGCCGACCGATCGCAAGATGGCGATCAACGCGCTGAACTCGGGCGCGAAGGTCTGGCTCGCCGACCAGGAGGACGCGACCAGCCCCACCTGGGAGAACGTGATCGGCGGGCAGCGCTCGCTGTACGACTTCCTGCACGGCGAGCTCACCTACACCTCGCCCGAGGGCAAGCACTACGCGGTCACCGCGTCGGAGACCCCGACGATCGTGATGCGGCCGCGTGGCTGGCACCTGGTGGAGAAGCACATGCGCTTCCACGACCGGTCGGGGCGCGACATGAACGCGTCCGGCTCGCTGGTGGACTTCGGGCTGTACTTCTTCCACAACGCGAAGGCGCTCATCGCCGCCGGCCGCGGCCCGTACTTCTACCTGCCGAAGCTCGAGTCGCACCGCGAGGCGAAGCTCTGGAACGACATCTTCACCTTCGCCGAGGAGTACGTCGGCATCGGGCACGGCACGATCCGCGCGACGGTGCTGATCGAGACGATCCAGGCCGCGTTCGAGATGGACGAGATCCTGTTCGAGCTGCGCGACCACTGCGCCGGGCTGAACGCCGGTCGCTGGGACTACATCTTCTCCATCGTGAAGACGTTCCGCTCGCGCGGCCGTCGCTGGGTCACGCCCGACCGCAAGACGATCACCATGACGGTGCCGTTCATGCGGGCCTACACCGAGCTGCTCGTGCAGACCTGCCACAAGCGAGGCGCGCACGCGATCGGCGGCATGAGCGCGTTCATCCCCAACCGACGCGACCCCGAGGTCACCGAGGCGGCGCTCGCCGCGGTGAGCGCGGACAAGCGGCGCGAGGCGACCGACGGGTTCGACGGCACGTGGGTGGCGCACCCCGACCTGATCCCGACGGCGCGCGCGGAGTTCGACGCGGTGCTCGGCGACCGGCCGAACCAGGTCGACCGCCAGCGCGACGACGTCGAGGTGACGGCGGCCGACCTGCTCGACATCCCGTCGGCCGGCGGCGAGGTCACCGAGCAGGGCGTGCGCGACAACATCTCGATCGGCATCCGGTACATCGAGTCGTGGCTGCGGGGCACCGGTGCCGCGGCGATCGACAACCTGATGGAGGACGCCGCGACGGCCGAGATCTCGCGCTCGCAGATCTGGCAGTGGCTGCACGACAACACCGTCACCGCCGAGGGCACCCGCATCGACCAGACGTTCATCGTCGGCGCCATGGGCGACGCGGTGCGCGGCCTGCCGCGCTTCGAGGGCGACCGGTTCGACGACGCGATCCAGGTGTTCCGCACCGTCGCGCTCGAGCCCGAGTTCCCGACGTTCCTGACGGTGGGGGCGTACGCGAGGTTCCTGTAGCAGGGGAGCGCAGCGGCGGGCCCGCCGTCCGGGAGGGAGGCGGGCCCGCTCGTGCGTGCACGATCAGGGGAGCGAGTCGGATTCGCCGTCGGATCGGCAGCATCCGTCGCCGACCCGTCGCGGCGCACGTGCCGATCAGCCGGCCGGGATCACCGTCACCTCGACCGGCACCACGGTCAGCGTGAGGCCGATCGAGCCGGTGAAGTCGTCCTGGATCGCATCGTGCAGGTCGGATGCATCGGGGGCGTCGCCCGAACCGGTGATCGTGACCGAGACGTCCGTGCCCGAGACCGACACGTCGGTGACCTCGAAACCGCTGTCGTCGCCGAGCCACACCTCGACCGTGGCCTGCACGTCGCGCTCGCGGTTCTGGGTCTGCAGCAGGCCCTCCGACGTGAGCATCAGCGGCAGCAGGATGATGCCGGCGAGGATCACGAACGGCGCGACCGTCTGGAGGATCTGCCCGGGGCGGTTGCGCAGGGCGTAGGGACGCGCCCACCCGGTGATCACGAACACGCCCGCCGCGGCGAGCACGATCGCGACGAAGTTGGTGAGGAACAGCAGTGCGGCGCCGCCCGCGTCGTCGAGGCGTCCGCCGTTCAGGCTCACCCCGACGACGGCAAGCGGCGGCACGAGCGCGACGGCGATCGCCACGCCCGCGATGCCGGCGGCGACGCGGGAGTTCACGGTAGCGAAGGCGCCCGCGGCGCCGGCGGCGAGCGCGATCATCATGTCGACCGTGTTCGGCGAGACCCGCGACACGATCTGCGAGTTGGTCGCGAACGAGACGGCCACCGGTGCCCACGCGGTGATGCCGTAGGCCAGCACGACCGACACGATCGCGCCCGAGGTCACGAGCGTCGCCGACTGGAACGCCCGCCGCGACCACCCGTTGACGAGCGCCCCCGCGAGTCCGAGGATCGGCGTCATCAGCGGCGCGACGAGCATGGCGCCGATGACCACGGCCGTGGAGTCCTGCAGCACCGCGAAAGTCGCGATCGCGACCGAGAGCACCAGCATGACCCACCAGGTGCCGAGCTTGGTCAGGCGCTCCGGACGCTCGAAGTAGAGGCCGGCCGCCTGCTCCGCGCGCGTCCTGCGGCCGACGTCCGACCCCTCGATCCAGTCCCAGAGCACGTCGGGGATCGAGGCGGTCGCCGGGTCGAGGCCCGTTCCGCGCGCCGCACGGCGGATGCTCCAGGAGATGAGGACGAACCCGACGACGAGGGAGGCGGCCGCGGCCGCGACGATCACCGTCGTGGTCAGCGACGCGGGCACCATGAACGCCAGCACGCCGCCCACGACCGCGATCGATCCGCCCGCCACCCGCGGGAGCGGACTCCGCTCCTTGCGCTTCACGAGCGCGCCGATCACGGCGACCAGCCCGCGGATGCCGACGTACACCCCCAGGATCACCACGATGAGCGGCAGCGAGACCTCGCCGGCCCCCGCGATCGCGAGCAGCACCATGAGCACCGCCAGGCCGAGCGCGGCGAGCCCGCGGGGCGCCGCGAGCCAGCGGTTGACGCGCCGTGCGAACCAGCGCGCGCCGGCCACCGCGTAGACGAGGTCGGCGAGGCCGCTGAGCACGAGCACGGCGATGACGAGGACGGTCGCGACGGTCGTGGTGATGTCGGGCAGCAGCAGCACCACGAGGCCGGCGAACACGCAGGCGAGCCCGCGGAGCGCGACGGTGTTCGACAGCGCGGCCGCCATCGACCTGAGCTGGTCGCGGAGCCGGTCGTTCGCGCTCGGATTGACCCAGTCGGTCCTGTCGTCGACCTCCACGTGCCCGCCCCTCCTGAGAAGCCTGTCGCCGTGCGCTCAGCATAGGGCGGGCGGATGCCCCGCAGGGGCGACTCGCACACCCGGGGCCGCCCGGCGTGCGGGGCGCGGGGCGGAATCGTCAGAGCAGGCGGTCGACGTGCAGGTCGCCGCTCGCGGCGCGGTACGCGAGCATGCCCTCGCCGTCCTCGAACTGGTTCGTCAGGAACGTCGGCAGGAAGTGCGACCAGCCGGGTGCGAAGGACATCTCCGTCGCCTGCGTGATCTCGTCGTCCGCGAGGTGGTGGAACGTCGCGGCCCCGCTGGTGGGGCGGTAGACGAGCATGCGCCCGCGTCGATGCTCGGCGAACTGCGAGGTCGGGTACGCCATCGCGCGCACCGACCCCGTGTCCCACGTCTCCTCGTGGATCGTGCGCGGGCGCTCGGCCGGGTCCTCGATCGCATCGAGGTGCACCACCCCGGTGTCGCCGCGGTGCAGGAACAGCCTCCAGCGGTCCATGCCCAGCTGGTACGGCTCGATCGTGGTCCATCCCGGCGACCACGAACCGTCCCATCGATTGCGGCTGCCGCCGCCGTCGGACAACGCGTCGATCCGCACCTGGCCGGTCTGCGCGTCGTACACGAGCAGGTGGTCGCGGTTCCAGCCACGGCTGCCCAGTGCGACCACGCGGGTCCAGCCCGCCTGCCAGGCGGCGGTGCCCCGGTGGTCGATGCCCGTGCCGTCGCGGTGGAGGGTGGAGAAGCGCGCGGCCCCGGTGTCGGCGTGGTAGGCCAGCAGGTAGCGATCGAGCCCGAGGTCGTAGCCGGCCACGTGCGTCCAGTCCCCGAAGTCGAATGCGGCCGTCTCGGTGAGCTCCCGGCCCTCGAGTCGATGCACGGCCAGGCGTCCGGTCTGCCGCGAGTAGGCGCTCACGAGCGTCGGCTCACCCAGCACCGTGGTGGCGACGACGTGGGTGATCAGGGTGGGCCAGCTCGTCTCGCGCAGGATGTGCAGGGGGACGCGCGGGATGTGGTCGCGCAGCTGGAGGTGCGACCGGCTCGTGCCGAGCGCCCAGTGGATGCGGTCGCGCTGGTCCTCGGTGTACCCCTTCGGCGTGAGGGAGTTGCGGAAGTAGTAGCTCATGACATTGTGCCGATCCGGGCTGAGCACCAGAGACTGGTGCCCGGCCGAGTCGAGCGGGATCTCGACACTGTCGTCGTCGTCGGCGTGGCCGAGGGCGGTCATCAGCTGGGGTCCCGGGTCGGCGGGCGTGTCGAGCAGGGCGGGCCCCGGGTCGGCGAGCGTGGTCCTGCGGTCGTAGTCGAGGGCCTGCCATGCGGTCGAGAGGGGGTTCCCGGCGGCGACCCACGCGGCGACGACCCCGCGCAACCGCGGGATGAGGATGTCGGCCACCGCCTGTCGCGCGGCGGCATCCAGGTCCCAGTGGGCGGGCAACGACCCCTTCTCGTCCTCGGTCAGGGTGACCTCGCTCCCGGCGGTGTGGGGCAGGTGCAGGAAGTGCCCGACCTCGTGGGCGAACAGGTTCGGTTCCGACAGGCCGTGCGGGAAGGCCACGAACTCGTGCTCGGCACCCGAGAACGCCCCCTGCCACGGCGCGAGCGACCAGGCGCCGGGCCCGCCCGCGAGGCGCGTGCCGGACCGGAAGAAGACGACGAGCCGGCCCCGCCGACGGGCGGCGTAGTCGCTGCGCGCGGTGTCGTGACGGACCGCCCAGGCCTCCTGGTCGGCCACCGGGAACGGACGGTCCTGACGAGTGAAGTCCACCCTCAGGCGAGGCGGGATCGTCCAATCCTGATTGAGCAGCGTCGACTCGCGTCGCACCACGTCGAGTGCGCCGTTGCACCGGAACCGGATGCCCGCGGAGCCGGCGTACGGGTCGGTCCGCTCGAAGAACTGCGCGATGTCGGCGTCGGCGAGGGCGTGCGCGCCGCCGTGCGCGCCGTCGTCGTCGGCGCAGAGCACCGCGAGGACTCGGATCGTGATCATGCTCCGACGCTAGGGAGCCCGGGCATCTGCCGGCACCGGGCAGGCCCCAACCCCGCCGGGGGCTGTCCCGGGCCGGGATGGCAGACTGGCCCCGCCGGAGTACCGGTGCAGGTCCGGAGGGAGCGACGTGGAGCAGGTGGGGTGGAGCGACCGGCTCGGACGGGTCGGCGCGTGGGCAGGGGTGACCGCGATCGACGCGGCCGCGGCCGTCGAGATCGAGGCGCTCGGGTACGGCACGGTCTGGCAGGGCGGGTCGCCCCGGGCCGACCTGCGGCGGGCCGAGGAACTCCTCGACGCGACCGAGTCGCTGCACGTCGCCACCGGGGTCGTGAACATCTGGAAGGCAGACGCCGGCGAGCTCGCCGACGCGTACCATCGCGTGGCCGACCGCCACCCGGGCCGGCTGCTGCTCGGCATCGGGTCGGGGCACCGCGAGGCCACGCCGCACCGGGAGCGGCCGCTGCGGGCGATGCAGCGGTACCTCGACGTGCTCGATGCCCGCGGCGTGCCGGTCGGCGACCGCCTCGTCTCGGCGCTCGGGCCGAAGATGCTCGCCATCGCGGCCGAGCGCAGCGCGGGGACGCACCCCTACCTCACGGTGCCGTCGCAGACCGCCGGCATGCGCGCCGTGCTCGGTGCGGGAGTGCTCGTCGCGCCCGAGCAGACGGTCGTGCTCGACGAGGACGACGACGGGGCGCGGTCGGCGGCGCGCGCCTTCCTGCACCGCTACCTGCAGCTGTCGAACTACGCCGACACCATGCGTCGGGCGGGATTCGGCGACGCCGACCTCGCCGACGGCGGCAGCGACGCGCTCGTCGACCGGATCATCGTGCACGGCTCGGCCGCGGCGGTGGCCCGGGGCATCCGCGCCCACCTCGAGGCGGGGGCCGATCACGTGTGCGTGCAGGTCGTGCCGGGCGACGGCGCGCTCGCCGGGCTCGCCGTGCTCGCCGGGGAGCTGGAGGACGAGCTCCGGACGGCGGGCGCCGTGGACCATTGATGAGCCTAGAGCTCTTGGTCCCGCCAGAAGACGATGCGGCGGTCGATCCACTCCATTAGCCCATACAGCAGGAGCCCGATGACCATCAACACGAAGATGGTTGCGAACCCCTCAGCGACGTTCAGCTGGAAGTTGTAGGTCTTGATCAGGACGCCCATTCCGTCGTTCGCGCCGACGAACTCCGCGACGATCGCGCCCGTGAGGGCGAGTGTCATCGCGGTCTTGAGCCCGGCGAAGAAGTACGGGAGCGATGCCGGCAGGCTCAGCGTTCGGTACAGCTGCCAGCGGGTCGCCCCCATGCTTCGCATCAGGAGTCTCGCATCCCGATCCACGGTCTCCATACCGACGACGATCGAGATGAGCAGCGGGAAGAAGCAGATGGTCGCCGCCATTATCACCTTCGACATCATCCCAAACCCGAACCACACGAGGAACAGCGGCGCCAGCGCGACCCGCGGCGTGTTCTGGAACGCCACGACGATCGGATAGAGCATGCGTCGAATCGTGACCGAGAGGCTCATCGCCATGCCGAGCAGCCAGGCGATGCCGCACCCGATGAGGAAGCCGTAGACCGTCTCCAGCACGGTGACCGACGTCGCTTCCCAGAAGTAGGCCTCCTGCATGATGTCGAACAGCGCGATCGCGATCGCGCTCGGGGCGGGGAGGATGATCTCGCTGACGAGGCCGGCGGCGCTCGCTGCTTCCCAGGCGGCGAGCACGGTGGCGACGACCACGCTGGGCAGCACGATCGAGGCGAATGCGGCTCGTCGCCTCCTGCGTGCCTGGTTCGCCCCGAGCGACGCAGGGGGCCCCTCGGGGGCACTCGTGCCCGTGGGCGAGGTGAGGTCAGCGGAGGTCATCGGGTCGCCCCTTCGTGTGAGAACAGCAGATCGCGGATCGACGCGGTGAGCTCCGATGCCCGGCGGAGCTCGAGCGTCTCCCGCGTGCGGGGGCGGGGAAGGTCGATGTCCACGACGTCGAGCACCTCACCGGGGTGCGGCTTCAGCACGACGACCCGGTCGCTCAGCAGCACCGACTCGGCGATGTTGTGGGTGACGTAGACGGCCGTCCTGCCCATGCGGGCATGGATCTCGGACAGTTCGAGCGTCAGCTTCTCGCGATTGAACTCGTCGAGTGCCGAGAAGGGTTCGTCGAGCAGCATGATGTCCGGGTCGAGCACGAGGAGCCGGGCGAGGCTCGCACGCTGCTGCATCCCGCCTGAGAGCTCCCACCCGTACTTGTCGGTGAACGCGCCCAGGCCGACGAGCTGGAGCACCTCGTCCGCGCGCCGCCGGGCAGTCCGCATGTCGCCACCCATGATCTGGATCGGCATCAGGACGTTGGAGCGCACCGTCCGCCAGGGGAGCAGCACCGGCGACTGGAGCATGATGCCCACGTCCTTGCGCCCGGGATGCGGGGGAGTACCTCCGACCGAGACCGTGCCCAGCTCGTAGTCCTCCAGGCCCGCGATGATCTTGAGCAGCGTCGACTTCCCGCATCCGCTCGGTCCCACGAACGAGACGAACTCACCGGGTCGGATGTCGACATCGATCGATCGGAGCGCCTCGATCGGGCCCTTGCGCGTCGTGTACCACTTGCCGACGTCGTGAATCGAAATTGTGGAATCCATGAACACGGCTCCTCTCCGGTTGTCGGCGGGGGCCGCCGCGGGAAGCGGCGGCCCCCGGTCTGGTGCTAGTTCTGCTCCGCGAGGCGGATGCGCGCGTCGGTCGACAGGGTCGGCGTCGAGAAGTCGTTGATCGCCTCGATCGCGTCGTTCGGGAAGATCGCGTCGAAGTCGATCGCCTCGTCACCCAGCGCGCTCCCTGCCAGAACCGAGGCCTGCAGCTCGAGCACGTCGTGGTCGAATTCGCCCATCGCCAGGCCCTCCCGCGGCTGGACGCCATCCAGGGTCGCGTCCAGGTACGCCCGAGCCGTCGCCATGTCCTCGCACTCCTCCGGCACGTAGCTGCAACCGATCTCGAGCGCGAGTTCGGGGTCGTTCAGTGCGTCGATCGTCCCACGCGTCCAGGCGCGGACGATTTTGATGAACGTGGCCTTGTCCTCGTCGGTCGCGTCGGTGGCGAGGACGAAGGAGTTGGCGGGGAGGCCGCGGAACTCGTCGGGAAGGATGTTCGCGAAGGTCAGCCCGGATGCCTCGACAGCCGCGAGGTCGTTGGTGAATCCCGCGTATGCGGCGATCTGTCCGGTCTCCAGCGCGTTGTACACGGCGGGACCGCCCGGGCCGACGGCCGGGGTGTCGACGCCCGAAAGGCCCGCGGCCTCGAGGACCGCGTTCACGAGGGCGACCTCGCCGCCGCCGGGATCGGTGATGCCCAGCGCCTTGCCCTCGAGGTCCTCGACCGACTCGACGCCTCCACCGACCGGCGCGCCGATGAGGATGATGTCGCGATCGTGCTCGGCGAGCGCCTCGAGCTCATATCCCTGGGACGCTGCGATCTCGGTCGCCTCGGTGTTGGCGAGGCCGAACGGGATGTTCCCTGCAATCAGCTGCTGGACGACGAACGTGCCGCCCTCGCTGGCGATCGGCTCGAGCTCGATACCCTCCTCTGCGAAGTAGCCGTTCTCCTGCGCCATGATCTCGCCGATGAACGCGAGCGAACGCTGGTAGCTCAGCATGAGTTCGACGCTCTGCAACTCCTCGCCGTCAGCGGCGGTGTCGGCCGTCGTGCCGGCGCAGCCGCTGAGTGCGACGACGACTGCGGCCGTCCCGAGTGCCGCGGAACCGAGCCTTGCGGAATGTGTCTTGCGCATCTTGCCTCCGAGTCGTTGAAAGTGAGATTTCAGATCTCAGATCAAAATACGCATCTCGAGGACGCGCTCGGTGGGAGTTCACGAGACCGTTACACAGCTGGCGTGCTTGTTTCCCGGCGCGAAACACGCGCTGCCCGATACGTCTCAGAAGCCCATGCTGGCGAAGGTGTGCGCGCTGACGTCCGCCAGGTGCTCGCGGAGTCGCGCGACAGCGGCCTCCGGCTGCTGGTCCCGGATCGCATCGATGATCGGCTCATGCTGAGCGAGGGAGGCGAGGATCACGGACTCCGTGAGCTCGATGCGCCCGACGCGGGCCAGGTGCGCCATGACGCGCCGGAGCACGTCTGCGAGCAGCACGTTCCCCTCGATCTGCCGGAGCAGGATCTCGTCGAACGCGTCCAGCTGGGCCGCTGCCGCGCCGATGTCCCCGTCGCCGAGCGCCTTCCGCGCGCGATAGACCGTCTCGGTGAGCTCCGCGGCAATGGAGCGCGCAGCTCCCTTGCGGCCGGATGCGGCGCGCCGGACGCACTCGGCCTCGAGGATCTCGCGGGCCTCGTGGATGGCGTGCAGGGACGCGGCGTCGTAGACGCTCGCGCGAGCACCCCGGTACGGGGCCATCTCGACCAGTCCGTCCTGCTGGAGTCGGACCAGCGCCTCACGAATCGGCGTCTTGCTGACGCCGAACATCTCCGTGAGGCGCGCCTCGCGGAGCGGCTCTCCGGGTGCGAACTCCTGGGTGATCAGCGCGCTGCGCAGGCGCTCGTACACGAGGTCCTTCACCTGTTGCGGCGCGACCGGGTCGACGATGTGCATGCTGCTCCGTCCTGGGTCTCAGTGGAGTTGCGATCAGATCGCAGATATTCCCTATCTCATCGTGCTGTGCGCGATGGGCTGCGCGCCCGATACGGCTGCCGCTGCCTCGTAACAAGGAGTTTACGTGGGGGAGGGTCCATCGCAAGCGGTGATGAATAAGATCTCAGATATCAAGTCGAACGAAGGACGATTCATGGGCACTGTACTCGACGCAGACATCACCGAGCGGGTCTCGGCGCACATCGACACCGATCGACTGGTGCGGCTCGTGCGGGAGGTCTGTCGCATCCCGAGCGTGCTCGGTGACGAGGGCCCGCTCGCCGCGTACCTCGCCGACGTGATGCGCGAGTCGGGGTTCGCCGGTGTGGAATTGCAGCCCGTCCTCCCCGATCGTCCCAACGCGATCGGGCACCTCGACTTGGGAGACGGCGAGCCCGGTCGGACCGTCGTGCTCACGGGCCACATGGACACCAAGCCCGTCTCGCACGGGTGGACGCGTACCGACCCGTTCTCGGGCGAGGTGATCGATGGTGCGGTCTATGGACACGGGATCATGGACATGAAGGCGGCGCTGGTCTGCCAGATCGTGGCCGCCGAGGCGGTTCGCGCGGCGGGACTTGCGGTGCGCGGACGCGTCGCGATCGCCGCGGTCTCCGACCACATGGGCGATCAGCTCGGCTCGATCGAGTACTTCAAGTCGCACTCGGCAGACCTCTGCGTGCTCGGCGAGCTCTCCGACAACGAGATCTTCCTAGGCCACCGCGGCCGCTACTACTTCGACATCATCGTGCGGGGGGTCTCCGCGCACACCTGTCACAAGCCGCTCGCCGTCAATGCCAACATGCTGGCCGCCCACGCGATCATCGAGCTCGACCGATCGCGGCTCACGCCGGTGCTCGAGGACTGGGTCGTCCAGCTGTTCGGCCCGGAGACGTACATGGCCCCGGGACGCGTCTACGGCGGCCTGCCGCCGGGCGGACCGTCGATGATCCCGGACGAGTGCGTCATCCGGGTCGATTGCCGCCCCCAACCCGGCGTGACGACCGACCAGGTGCGCGCAGAGATCGAGGAGTGCCTCGCCCGAGCGAAGGCGAACGAGCCCCGCTTCGAGGCCGAGGTCGTGCTCGCCGACGTCAAGTCCGGGTACCTCGCCGGTCCCGACGACGAGGTCACGGGGCTCATGCGGCGCGCCCTGGGCTCGGTTCGCGGGGAGGAACCGGAACTGCAGGCCGCGGGATGGCTCGGGGACACCGCGAGCTTCGGTGCCGATGTCCCGACGATCATCTTCGGGCCGGGGGGCGAGCCCGTGTACTGTCCCGACGAGCACCTCTCCATCGAGGACATCGTCGAGGCGACACGCGTGTACGCGACGTTCACCGCGCTGGCACTCGCCGATCGCTGAGTGCACGGACGCAATGAGGGAGTGAGCATATGCGAACCGGAGTAGCCCTGCAGCCGGTCTATCCGTCCGCCGAGTTCGGCGACATGGTCGAACGCATCGAAGGCCTGGGATTCGACGAGTTCTGGTTGACGGACTCGTCGCTGCACTCGCGGTACAGCTACATGTACCTCACGATCGCCGCGCTGAGGTCGAGTCGGATGTCGGTCGGCACCGCGGTCACCAACCCGGTGACGCGGCACCCTGCACTGGGTGCGGTCGCAGCGGCGACGCTCTCGGAGATCTCGGTGGGCCGGGCGATCCACGGGATCGGTGCGGGCGACCGTCCGCTGCATGCCCTCGGGGCATCGCCCGCGCGGCTCGGCGAGCTCGAGGACGCGATCATCGCAGCGCGACGGCTCTGGACCGGTGAACCCGTGACCTGGGAGGCTCGTGGATTCACGCTGGACGACGCGCACCTTCGCTATGACGTGCCCGCCTCGATTCCCGTCTATGTCTCTGCGAGCGGCCCGAAGACGCTGGAGATGGCCGGACGTCTGGCCGACGGGGTGATCCTGCTGGCGGGACTGCATCCGGACGGCATCGAGTACGCCCTCCGTCACATCGATCGGGGGGCCGAGCTCGCCGGTCGTGAGTCACGTCCGAGGATCTCGGTGTTCGCCTACGGCGCGATCGACGAAGACGAGGACACCGCCCTGGAGGCCGCCCGGACGATCGCGGCGTGGTTCCCGCAGACCGCACCGGTGTACTGCGAACTCGCGGGCCTCGCGCCCGAGCTGATCGCACGGGTGCGTTCGATGTACGCCGGCGGCGAGTTCCAGGAGGCCGCTGCTGCCGCTCGGCTGCTCCCGGACGAGTTCGTGCACCGGATGGCGCTGGCAGGTGGGCGGTCGCGGGCTCGCGAACACGTCGAGACGCTCGCCGGCGTCGGCGTCGACAGCATGACGGTCTTCCCGATCGGTGGCGACGCGGACTCCCGCATGCACACCGTCGCCGAGTTCGCCGACGTTGTCCGCCAGGTGCGGGGAGGTGGCGAGTGATCGCGAGCACGCTCCCGGATCGAACGGTCGCCCGGGCGCTCGACACGTGCCTCGGCCTCCGCCGCGGCGAACGGGTGATGCTGCTCACGGACGCGCTCACCGATGTCGTCGTCGTCGCTGGACTCGTCTCCGGAATCGAGGAGCGCGGAGCGATCCCGCTGGTGCGCACGCTTCCGGTCTTCCCGGTGCCCGGGAGCGAGCCCGCCCCCGTGATCGCCGAGGAGTTGGCCGCGGTGGACTGCGGCATCGAACTGACCTCGACGTTCATCGGCTCGAGCGAGGCGCGTCGTCACGCCTCGGCTGCAGGGACGCGCTACCTGTGCATGCCGGCGGTGATCGCGGACACGTTCCGCCTGGGCGGACCCTTCGACGTCGATTTCGACGCCCTTGCGGAGACGACGCGGCAGCTTGCGCGCGCGTGGGAGGAGGCGTCCACCTATCGCATCCAGACGCCGGCCGGGACCGACCTCTCGGGCTCGGTCCAAGGTCGTGCCGGACGAGCGCTGACGGGCGTCGCCCGGAATCCGGGCGACTACATGGCTCCCCCCGACATCGAGTCGGGCACCGCGCCGGTCGAGGGATCCAGTTCGGGCCTCGTGGTCATCGACGCCGACTTCCTGTTCATGGGGCCGGGTCCGGT
Source organism: Agromyces sp. SYSU T00194 (assembly GCF_040496035.1). Classification (NCBI taxonomy): domain Bacteria; kingdom Bacillati; phylum Actinomycetota; class Actinomycetes; order Micrococcales; family Microbacteriaceae; genus Agromyces; species Agromyces chitinivorans. The sequence goes on from NZ_JBEPJZ010000001.1 coordinate 1,709,069, forward strand.
CCGGTCGCCGGCGGCCCTCCACCTTCGCGACGGCGTACTCGTCTCGACCGACGGCGACGAGGCCGAGCGCCTGACGGAGATGATCGCTCGTTGCGACGATCCGCGGATGACCAACCTCGCGGAGGTATCCGTCGGGTTGAACCCGCAGGGGTCGGTCTGCGGCGTGCCCATGGAGACCGAATCCAGCCTCGGCAGTGCCCACATCGCGTTCGGCAATTCACTCGCGTACGGAGGCACGGTCGGAGCGGTCGCGCACCTGGACTGCGTGATGAAGGACGCCACGATCTCGCTCGACGGCGTGCCGCGGATCGTCGGTGGGCGACTGATCGACGACAGTGCGCGCACGCGCAAGTAGGAGGAACGCCATGGCAGCCGACTTCGAGGGACTCCTCGCCCGGACGGGCCTCGCCTGGATGGGGCAGAACACGACGCATCTGGAGTCGCCCGCGGTAGTGGTCGAGGCGATCGAGAGGTCCGTGCGCGATCGGGAATATCAGGTCTATGCTCCCCCGAGCGGTTTCGGCGAGCTCCGGGACCTGATCATCGAGGATCTCGGCCTCACCGGTACCGGGCACGGGGCCTGGATCACCGACGGGGCCGTCGCGGGCCTGCACCAGATCTGCGCAGTGCTCGCACCCGAACTCGACCGGCTGGTCACGACGGATCCCGGCTGGCCGTGGCCGGGTCGGTTCGTCGGTCGCACCGGGGTACCCGTCGCCGCACTCGATGTCTACGAGAATCCATCGCGGACGCTCGACGTGGCGCAGCTCGCTGCAGCGATCGGCCCCGCTTCGCTCATCTACCTCGTGGACCCGCTCAATCCACTCGGCAGTCGATACACGCGCGAGGAGCTCGAGCAGATTGTGGCCGTCGTCCGGAAAGCGGGGGCGTACATCGTGCACGACTGCACCTACCGCCACTTCGCTGAGGGGCACTCGCTGGTCGCGGAGCTGTATCCGGAGCGGACGTTCACGACGTACAGCTTCTCGAAGTGGCTCGGCCTCGCCGGGATGCGACTGGGCGCGGTCGTCGCGCAGACCGATCTACTGGCACGCATCATGCGCGTCCCCGCCAACCCGTTGGGTTCCTCGATCGTCGGCCAGCGCGCCGCGATCGCCGGACTCCGGGAGCGCGGTCCCTGGCTCGACGAACTGCGGGCGGTGAACGCGTCGAACCGTCGCCTCGTCGAGGACGTGGTCGCGGAGTCGGCATTCGGTACCGTGGTCGTCGCTCCGTCGCACGGCAACTTCGTCGCCGTCGATGTGCGCGAAACCGGCCTGCACAGCGAGGCCGTCTGCGACGCGCTCCTCGAGCGCGACGTGTTCATCCGACCCGGCACCTACCAGTCCGCGCACTTCGGGGAGCGTTTCGTCAAGGTCAGCACGTCGGTACCGATCGAGTGGGGCGACCGCTTCGCGGACGCCTGGCGGGATCTCGCGGAGCGGACGCAACGATGAACCTCGGCGGACGCTACCGGCAGCTGGACGAGCCCGCATACTGCGACTCGACCGGGCTCGACCTGGGGCGCGGTGTCGCCGACGGTTCGCTGTCGCCGGTCCAACTCGCAGAACTCGCGCTGGACGTCGCGCGGCGGCAGGAGGCATTCGTCAACGCATACGCGGGCTTCCGAGCCGAGGCTGCGATCGCCGAAGCGACGCGCCTCGAGTCCGAGGCGCGCAGCGGCTTCCTGCGCAGCGCGCTCCACGGCGTGCCGATCGCGTCGAAGGACAACATGTACATCGTCGGCGAGCCGGCACGGAAAGGGTCGCGGACCACGACGTCGCAGCTTGCGACGACGGCCTCGCCGATGGTGGATCGCCTGGTCGAGGCCGGAGCGGTGATCATCGGCCGGACCACGACACCCGAGTTCGGATGGAAGGGGACCGGAACCTCGCCGCTCACCGGTGTGACTCGGAACCCGTGGGACCCGTCGCGCACGAGTGGAGGATCATCGGCCGGGTCCGGGGCCACGGTCGGCGCCGGCGCCGTGCCGATCGCCACAGGCTCCGACGCAGGAGGTTCCGTGCGCATCCCTGCCGCGTTCTGCGGCGTCGTCGGCCTGAAACCCACGCTCAGTGCGATTCCGGTGTGGCCCGGAACCGTCAACGAGTCCTTGTCGCACGCGGGCGTGTTGAGCCGCTCGATCCGGGACGCGCGCGAAGTCCTCCGGATCACCCGCGGTCCGGATGATCGTGATCCACAGTCGGCGTTCTGCGCACCGGTTCCGCTTCCCGGCGGACGGGCGTGGCGCATCGGAGTCGTGCGCGAACCCTGGGGCATCGCTCCGGACGCCGACGTGGCGACGCGGCTGGCACCGGTGTTCGATGCGTTGCCGGACGCCGGTATCGGGGTCGTCGAAGAGGTCGCACTCGACATGCCCGTGCCGCGAGCGATCTTCGAGGCGCTCTGGGTGACGGGTCGAGGACTCGGCTTCGCCGATCTCGTGCGGGCGCGATCGGAGGAGATGGACCCCGGGCTCGCCAGGCTCACCGGACTCGCCGAGCAGTACGCGCTGTCGGAGTTCCTCGGTGCGCTCTCGGCGCGGCGCGAGTTCAACGCCTCCATCTTCGAGATGTTCTCCACGTACGACGTACTGGTGATGCCGACCATGCCGCTGACCCCGTTCGATGCCGATGCCGAGGTTCCACCCGGCGGCGAGGTGGAGGCCCCGCTGCCCTGGGTCACCTGGACCCCGTACACCTACCCGTTCAACATCTCCGGCCAGCCCGCGGTCAGTGTTCCGGTCGACTTGGCGGAGGATCGGCTACCCGTTGCGTTGCAGGTGGTCGGGCCGTGGGCGGCGGACGAGCTCGTGCTCGCCGTGGCCGAACGACTGGAACGGATCGTCGCCCCGACCATCCGGAGGCGGACCGGGGCGGGCGCCGCTCGGTAGCATGAGCCCGACGGCGCGTTCGAGCGGGCGGGGGTCGAGATGATCGCGGTGATCGTCGTGCTGGTGGCCATCATCGCCTGGAGCGCCCTGTCGAAGGTGCTCGATCGGCGCGGCGTGACGCCCGCGCTGTTCCTCGCGGCCGTGGGGCTCGCCGTCGGGCTGTTCGGTCCGGGGGTCTCCGACATCCGGCTCGAGGTCGCCGTGGCCGAGCGCGTCGCCGAGATCGCGCTCGTGCTGCTGCTGTTCAGCGACGCCACGCGCCTCGACCTGCATGCGCTGCGCCACCAGCTCAACTGGCCGAGCCGCCTGCTGCTCATCGGGCTGCCGCTCACCATGCTGGCCGGGGTCGGCGTGGGCGTGCTCGTCTTCCCGGGCATGGCCCTCGCCTCGGTCGTGCTGCTGGCGGTGATGCTCGCGCCGACCGACGCCGCGCTCGGCCAGAAGGTGGTGACGGATGCCTCGGTGCCGCCGCGCGTGCGGCAGGCGCTCGACGTCGAGAGCGGCCTGAACGACGGGCTCGCGGTGCCGTTCTTCCTCGTCGCGCTGTCGATCGCGAACGCCGAGATCGACTCGGGCGTCGCGGGCGCGATCGTCGGCAGCATGGGAGCGCAGATCGGCTGGGGCCTCGCCGCGGGCCTCGCGGCCGGGCTGGGCGGTGGCGCGCTGTTCCGCATCGCCGACGATCGCGGATGGATCACGAAGGACTGGCGACAGGTGCTGCCGCTGGCATCCGCCCTGCTCGCCTTCGCGGTCGCCGACGTGCTCGGCGGCAGCGGCTTCATCGCCGCGTTCGTCGGCGGGATCGTCTTCGGGCGCATCGCGGGACCCGCGCGCTCGGTCGTCAGCCTGTTCACCGAGGAGGCCGGCGAGCTCGCCGCCGCGGTCACCTGGATCGCCTTCGGTGCGCTGGCGCTCACCGCCGCGCTGCCGTTCGTGACCTGGCAGGTGATGCTCTACGCGGTGCTGAGCCTCACCATCGTGCGGATGCTCCCGGTCGCCATCGCGCTCGCGGGACGGCGGATCCGGCGCCCGACCGTCTGGTTCATCGGCTGGTTCGGGCCGCGCGGCCTCGCGTCGCTGGTGTTCGTGCTGATCGCCGTCGAGGAGGGGGTGCCCGACCAGGAGGTCGTGCTCACGACCGTGCTCGTCACGGTCGCGCTGAGCATCCTGCTGCACGGGCTGAGCTCCGTGCCGCTGGTCGCGCGGTACCAGAGCTGGTGGGAGGCGCACCGCGCCGGGGACCCGAACGCCGGCGAGTCGGTCGACACGGCGATGCCGCGCGCGCGGCGCGAACTGCCCCCTCAGGAGTGAGCGAACCCACGGTCCGCGGGTGAAGGCGCGACGGCGCGCCGGGCGAGCACGCCGAGCGCTGCGACCCAGAGCGCGCCGGCGATCCACGGCGACGCCGGGCCGATCGCGTCGGCGGCCGCGCCGACGAGGTTCGGGACGCCGGCGCGATCGAGGAGCCAGCCCGCCGCGGCGGCGACGGCTGCGGCTGCGGCACCCACACGCAGTGGCGCGTAGGCGCGCGTGCCCGCCAGCACCACGAGGGGAGGGAGGACCACGACGACCACGACGAGCTGCATCAGCTCGATGCCGAGGTTGAAGCCCGCGAGGCTCAGCGCGAGCTGCCCGCCGGAGAGGTCGAGGGCGGCCAGCGTCGCCGAGAACGCCATGCCGTGGACGAGTCCGAAGCTGCCGGCGACCACGACCTCCCGGCCGGGGAAGAGCGGGCGGATCGCGTGGACGGCGGCGACCAGGATGCTCGCGGCGATGAGCACCTCGACCGGCTGCTGCGCCACCGCGAGCCCCAGCGCGCCGAGCGCGAGCGTGATCGAGTGCCCGATCGTGAAGGCCAGCGTGATCGCCGCGATGCGGCGCACCGCGGTGCGCGTCGGCGCAGTCCGGCGCCAGCGCCCGCCCGCGGCCAGCAGTGGGGCGGGCAGCAGCAGGGTGAGGAGGAACAGCTGGTGGTCGGTGCCCTTCGCGATGTGCGAGACGCCCAGCCCGAGCATCCCCGCGAACCCCTGCCACCAGCTGCCGTCGTCCAGGTCGATCGCCAGCGGCGAGACGCCGCCGGTCACCGTGTCCGCCGAGATCGTGCCGAGGTCGCGCGCGGACTCCAGCTCGCCGGCGGCCCAGTCGCTGTGCAGGATCACCGAGACGTCGGCGGTCACGACCTGGTGGACGATCGCGTCGTACTCGAGGGTGAACGCGCGCACCTCCGAGGCATCCGCCGGTGTCAGCAGCACCGTCGCGGTGACCGTGTCGAATGCGCCCGTGCCCCACTGCTCGGTGCTGCCCAGTTCGACGGCCGTGGCGTCGACCGTCCACGCGCCGTCGTCGGAGGCGACGGCGAAGTGGTCCTCGAGGTACGCCTCGAGTGCGGCTGCCTCGGAGTCGTCGAGCACGTCGCCCACGTCGACGCCGCTCGCGGTGGCGAGGTCGGACTCGGGCAGCGTCACGGTCGCGGTGATGTCGGAGTCGTGGACGTCGAGCGCGATGACGGTCGACGGCACCACGTGCGCCGACGCCGCCGGGGCGGGGAGCAGGGCCGCCGCGCCCGCAGCGAGGACTGCGAGCGCGGCGACGACGGATCGGCGCATCAGGAGGTGGTGCCGCCGTAGTCGTTCTGCTTGTCGCGCCAGACCGCGTGCGGGTGCGCACCCGAGAGCACGATGCCGTTCTGCATCGAGAACTCGATCCAGACCGACGGGCCGTCGATGCGGATGTAGTCGCCCTGCTGGTCGACGCCCGTCGTGCCGGAGAACGCGAGGTACGTCTCGTCGAGCTCGCTCTCGTACTCCGCGAGGATGGTGGCGGCATCCGCGTCGTCGACGTCGTCGACGTAGGTCGCGATGGCGGCGAGCAGGAGGTCCTGCTGCTCGTCGGTCAGCTCGGACCCCACCAGCCCCTCGGAGGTCTCCGGGAACGCCCAGTCGTTGCCCGGGCCGAGCAGGATGTCGTTGTACGACGTCGAGAGCTCGGCAGCGGCCAGCTGGTCGTCGTTCAGCGACGCGAGCAGCGCCGCGAACGCCGCCTGCTCCTGCTGCTCCGGCTGGACGGTCTCGCCGTCCTGCTCCACCGTCTGGAAGGGCTCGATGCCGCGGAAGGACGGGGTCGCGCCGGCCAGTGCGCCGTCGACGTACGTGTTCGCGACCGCGAGGTGGTGGCCGCCGAACTGCAGCTCCCAGGTGCCGGAGTCGGACGGGGTGCCGAGGAACGCGATGAAGTAGTTCCCGGCCCCGTAGTCGCTGCCGCCGCCGTTGTCGCCGAGGTAGTCGTCGGCCGCGAGGTGCTGCAGGATCTCGTCGAACCCCTCGTCCTCGCCCGAGCCGGTGACCGCGGCGAGGAGGTCCTCGAGCGCGGCCCACTGCTCGTCGCTCAGGGAGTCGGTCTGGAGGCCGACGCGGCCGCCGCCGGAGCCGCCGCCCGGCCCACCGCTCAGCAGGGCGTCGGGGAGGTTCGACCAGTTGGCCGCGTTCTCGAAGGTGTACTCCTGGAACAGCTCGGCCTGCTGGTCGTCGGAGAGCGTCGCGGCGAAGGCCTCCGCGAGTGCGACCACGTCGCTGCTCGATGCCGTGGACGACGAACTCGAGGAGGAGCTCTCGGATGCGGTCGACTCGGAGGTGGTCTCGTCCGTGCTCGAGCACGCGGCGAGCGTGACGGCGAGCACGAGGGCGCTGGATGCTCCGATCCAGCGCCGCAGGGGCGTTGCGGGCCGCGCGGCGGCCGGTGACGTGTTCATGGCGGGGACGCTACGGGCCGAGTTCAGGCGTCGGCACGGTGTCGCCTATGAGGTTCCTGTGCACCCACGCCGCGCCGGCCGTGACAGGCTGGGCGAGGACCCGTACGACCAGCTCGCCGAGGAGTCGCCATGCAGTACCGCAGCATCGGACCGTTCACCGTCTCGTCGATCGGACTCGGCGCCATGCCGGTGTCGATGAACGAGGACCAGCGGTACCCCACGCGGGAGGAGGCGATCGCCACGGTGCACGCCGCGCTCGACGCCGGCGTCACGTTCATCGACACCGCGGACGTCTACGCCCCCGCCTGGAACGAGATGGGGCACAACGAGCGGATCGTGCGCGACGCGCTGCGCTCTTGGGACGGCGACGCGTCGGGCGTGCTCGTCGCCACGAAGGGCGGCATCACCCGCAGCGCGGGGGAGGTCCGCGGCCGCGACGGCTCGCTCGACTACCTCCGCGGGGCAGTGCATCGGTCGATGGAGGCGCTCGGCGTCGACGTCATCGACCTCTACCAGTACCACCGGCCCGATCGGTGGATGGTCTACGGGGACATCATGCGCAACCTCCTGACGTTGCACGAGGAGGGGCTGATCCGTGCCATCGGCATCTCGAACGCGAGCGTCGAGGAGATCGAGATCGCACAGCAGGTGCTCGGCGACCGTCTCGTGAGCGTGCAGAACGAGTTCTCGCCGAAGCACCCGGGCAGCTACGGCGAGCTGCGCCACTGCGAGCAGGAGGGCATCGCCTTCCTGCCGTGGAGCCCGCTCGGCGGCACCGGCGGCGGGGGTCGCGGCGTGGGGGAGCGGTTCGGCGTGTTCCGCGAGATCGGCGACGCCCACGGGGTGAGCCCGCAGCAGGTCGTGCTGGCGTGGGAGCTCGCGCTCACCCCGGTGCTCGTGCCGATCCCCGGGGCCCGCCGCCCCGAGTCGATCACCGACTCGGCACGCGCCGCGGATCTGCGGCTCACCGGCGACGAGGTCGCCCGCTGCTCCGCGGCGGTCGGCATCGTGGATTGACGGACGGCGTACGTTCCCTCGTCACTCGAGCCGCTCGAACAGCACGCCGTCCGCGATCACGAACCCGTCGGTTCCTTCGGTTCCCAGCGTCACGCCCTCGTCAGCGCTCCCCGTGAAGTCGAACACTCCGAGCACGTTCCACGCGCGACCGTCGTGCTTTTGGTCGACCAGGAGGGTCGACTGCCCACCCGCGTGACGGATGGTGACCGGGGCGTTCGTCGCCCGGTTCACGTCCGCGACCCATGCGAGCGAGACACGATACGTGCCCGCGTCGAGTGACGGGGCGAACCGGACGGACTTCTCGCCCTTCCCGGTGTTCCGGTCGTGCAGGTACCTGCCGCCCAGGAAGCCCGGATTCGCTCCCGCGATCCAGTCTCCGATCACGGTCACGGCGTCCGCATCGCCGTCGTCGACCGCGAGGACCGACAGCGGCGCCGCGGTACTCAACTGCTCGAACCTGACCCCGTCCGCGACGACGTAGCCGTCGGTGCCCGCGTTCGAGATCGTCACCGACTCGCCCGCCGCCCCCGTGAACGTGAACGTGCCGAGCTCGTTCCACACGCCGCCCCCCGACCGCTGGCTGACCACGAGCGTGTTGTCGATGCCGGCGTGCGAGACGGTCACGGGCACGGCGGTGGCGCGATTGGGGGCGGACACCCACGCGATCGAGACGCGGTAGCTTCCCGTCGGGAGGTCTGCGGGGAAGGTCACCGACTTGGTTCCCTTGTCCGCGTCCCCGTCGTGGCGGTAGTGCGCGCCGACCGTTCCCGCTGCGCCACCGAGCGGCCAGTCGCCCACGATCTGCACCCCGGGATCCTCCTCGTCGACGACCAGGTCGAGGAGCGGGTCGACCGACTCGAGCTGCCGGAAGCGCATGCCGTCGACGATGACGTAGCCGGACGTCCCTGCGTTCGACACCGTCACGCCCTCGCCGGCGGCGCCCGTGAACGTGAACGTGCCGAGGCTGTTCCAGCGCGACCCGTTCCGGGTCTGGTCGACGGAGACCGAGTCCTCGGCGCCGTCGTGCGCGATGGTCACGGGCACCGCGGTCGAGCGGTTCGCGTGCTGGATCCACGCCATCGAGACCTCGTACGTGCCCGGCGGCAGTTCCGGAGCGAACGTCACCGACTTGGCGCCCTTGCCCGCGTTGCCGTCGTGGAGGTACGTGCTCCCGACGAAGCCTGAGGCGCCGCCCACCGACCAGTCGCCCACCACGGTCACCGATGCGTCGTCCTGGTCGAGGATCGCGGAGAAGTAGGACGTCGCTGTGCCCTCGGCCGACCACGGGCCGGACCCGAGCCCGTTGAGCCCGGCGACCTGGTAGAAGTACGTGCGCCCGATCTCGACGTCGGGGATCTCGAACGAGTTCTCGGGTCCCAGCTCGACGGTGTGCGCGTACTCGCCGGCAGCGGTGCCGTATCGCACCACGTAGCTCGTGGCTCCCGGTGCAGGATCCCAGGACACCACGGCCGACGCGTCCTCGACCGAGGGATCGCGGAGGACGGGGGCGGGCGGCACGTCGCTCGGGGGCGTGAAGCTGAACTCGGCGTGCAGGGTCTCCCCGTGCTCGGGGTCGACCTCGAGCACGATGCGCGGCGCGAGCTGCGTCACGGTGACCCCGGGGTCGAGCGAGACGACCGATGCCGCGGCACGATCGATCTCGACCACGATCGGCTCTTCGGCGGCCTGCGACGGATCGCTGACCGAGACGTCGAGGCGCGATGGGGACTCCGCGGTCATCACCGCGCTCCGCGCCGAGCTGGTGATGCCCGCCACCGGCGCCGAGGTCGCGGTCCAGAACTGCGCGGCGGTCACGCCGAGTTCGTCGTCGCGGACCGCCTGGACGGTGGGGCCGTTGGCGAGGATGTCGATCCCGGGCTCGGCGGCGTACTCGGACAACTCCTCGTCGCTCGCTCCGGGCAGCAGCACGTACTCGTAGCCGGCGTCGTCCGGGTTGGCGCCGTGGTCGATCCAGAGCGTCGCGTAGTCCGCCGTGATCGCCTCGGTGGGCGTGCCCGCCCGCGAGTCGATGTCGCTCCAGGAGCCGGTGCGGGACTCGCGAAGCGCCTGCACGGTGGCCCCACCGGGGAAGTAGTACCCGATGTCGGACCGGGGCGACGCGCCCGTGAGGCGGGCGGTCGTCACGTCGGTCATCGTGGCAGACCAGTCCGTCGACGTCGGCACCGGCGTGCCGTCGAAGCTGAGCACCTGCGCTGATGCGTCCTCGAGCTTGCGGTTCTCGATGGTCGTCTCGATCGTCGCGCCGGAACTGCTGGTGATGCCGGCGCCCAGCGCCACGATCTCGTCGTCGAACGCGAACCAGGACTTCTTGCCGACCAGGCCGTCCGTCCGTCCGCCGATCTTCTGCGCTGACGTCCCGTATCGTCCGAGGATCTCAGTTCCGCCGGCTTCGCGTGAGCTCTTCCTCAGGCCGGAGCTGCTTCCGTTGGAGCGTGGCGTGGTGTCGATCGTGATGCCGGGCAGTCGGTAGGGGTCGACCGTCGGCCAGAAGTCGTCCGTGTACTGCCCCTGATCGCCGTTGTAGAGGTAGGTCATGCCCTCGCCGGTGTACCAGCCGTGCAGGTTCTCGCCGTTGATCGACTCGAAGGTCGCGATGCGGTCGGAGGACATCGCGAGGCCGAAGGTGTAGTTCGGCCGGATCTGCACGGCGCGGTCCATTCCGGCGAACTGGAAGTAGGCGTTCTCGGGTCGCCACGCATCTACCGATGGGTCATCGAGGATGGCGGTGGCGCGTGCCGCGCTCGCGAGGTCGGCGGTTTCGAAGTAGTCGTCGTAGTCGTCGTTCTCGATCCACGCGCGCACCATGCCGCGGAACTCGTCCGCATCCGCGGGCGGAGCGAAGTCGATCACATCGAGCAGCGCCGTGATCAGCGTGCGTCCGCGCAGGTGGTCGGTCGCGTACCACCGGGAGATCTCGCGGCCCCGGACCATGTCCATGACGAGCCCGTCGACCATGACGGGGGCGAAGGAATCGTGCACCCAGGCGGTGATGTTCGCGACGTCCGGATCGGTGACCGTCCACGGCGACCCGTCCAGCCATCCGACCAGATCGGAGAGCTCGAGGAGGACCGCCATGCCGTACCCGCCCGTGTACGCCAGATCCTCGTGCTGGAGGAACGAGCCATCCTCGTAGAATCCGTCGCGCTCGGTGACGTAGTCGAGCACGGGACTGATGCCCTCGCTCGCCTCTGCGAGGTCGTCCTGGTCCTCGAGCAGCGCGCCGCGCTGGGCGATGATCTGCGCGGCCCAGACCAGGTTGGCGCCCGTCAGGGTGCCGATCCGAGAGAACTTCTGCACCGGCTCCAGGTACTCGGCGATCTGCGCGGAGTTGAGTGCGGTGTCGAGGAGCACCATGGTGGCGAGGAGTTCGCGGGGCGAGCCGATCTCCCAGTCCCACCAATTGCCCTGGCGGGTGCTCGACCGGTTGTAGACGTGGTCCGACATCCACTGGAGCCCGTCGACGATGTCGGCCCGGAGTGCGGGATCCCCTGCGAGCTCGGACGAATCGGTCGCGTAGGCCAGAGCCATGTCCGCCAGTCGGGAGTAGCTGGCCGTCATCTGCGCCGACGCGGTCGTCACGGACGCGAGGTCGTCCCACAGCGCCGTGCGGCCCGCCGACGTGTCGAGCGTCTCCCACGCCGACTCGCCTTCGGCGTCGACGGTTTCCAGCGCGGTCGCGACGCGCGGGTCCGCGGGATCGACCCCGGCGCCGCCGGTGAGGCGGACCCGCCACTCGTCGCGGAGGTGGGCGTAGTCCTCGCTCCCGACCGCCTGCGGGGGATCGGCCGCCAGCGCCGAGGGTGGCGCGCCGAGTCCGCCGGCGAGTACGAGTGCAGTCGTGAGCCCGAGGGTCGTGATGATCCGGTACACCGTCGTCCGTCTTCCTGTCGGTGGGCATCGGCTGCGCTGCCGATGCGCCCGCGAGCGCTTCGAGTCGGGGGAGTCGGACTCCGCCGGGCCCGAACTTCGCCCGCTGGCATCTGCGACCATACCGAGTGAAGTGAACTTTCGCCACCGATTCGCGCGAATACGCTTCTTGATTTGCGGAAATAAGCGCCGAAACTTGGGGAACTCGTGAGCTGCAAATTACTTGCACTTGAGATCATCGATGGGTACCATCACGTCAAATAATCAGCGAAAGGCGCAGCTCGATGACCAGCACCGAACCCCTTCAGATCTCCGGCGTATTCCCCTCCCTGGCGCAGGTGGGTGACTTCGGCCCCCCGCGCACCGAGATCGGCATCGGCTCGCTGATGCCGTGGAACGGCGAGCTCTACGTGCAGAACTACAACTCGCACAAGACCGACGGCGCGGGCGTCAGCCTGCGACGCGTGCACCGCGACTTCACGATGGAGCTCGTCCCGGAGGCGATCGGCGTCGACGGCACGTACACGAACCGCTTCGTGCACTACGCGACCAGCAGCCTCGTCATCGGGCCGCACGTCATCACCGCGGACCACTCGCTCCGCACGGTTCCGGAGCTCGCGCCGCATCGGCTGTGCGGCACGGCCGCCCACCTCACCAAGCCCGACACGCACGTGTACGTGCTGACGATGGAGGGCGAGGTCTTCGAGCTCGACCTGCGGACCCTCGAGTGCGTGCAGCTGTGGGACCTGAACCACGAGCTCGCCACCGAGGGCGAGCTCAAGGTGCATTACAAGGACTGCTACTCGGCATTCGGCCGCCTCGTGGTGTGCTCGAACGAGTACGGCGAAGACGACTGGGCCGGCCGTCAGGCCCGCGGGCGGCTCGCCGAGTTCGACGGGGAGTCGTGGCGGGTGCTGGAACGCAAGCCGTTCACGGCGATCGCCGGCCGCAGCGAGTTCGGCGGGACCATCTTCGCCTCCGGCTGGGACCAGGCGTCGGCGATCCTCGAGGTCTACACCGAGGCCGACGACACCTGGACGCGGTACCGGCTCCCCAAGGCATCCCACACGTTCGACCACAAGTGGCAGACGGAGTGGCCGCGGATCCGCGAGGTCGAGCACGAGCGATTCATGATGGATCACCACGGGATGTTCTACGAGCTGTCGCCGTGGGCGTACGGCGGGAGGATCTGGGGCGTCCGTCCGATCTCGACGCACCTGTGGGTGCTGGGGGACTTCTGCTCCTGGCAGGGACTGTTCGTCGCGGGCGCTGACAACGCGTCCCCGAGCGCGGGTCAGAACGTCACGACGGCGGAACCGCAGTCCGGCATGTGGTTCGGGAAGACCGACGACCTCTGGGGCTTCGGGAAGCCGACGGGCTGGGGCGGTCCGTGGTGGGAAGCAGACGTGATCGCCGGCGAGCCGTCGGACCCCTACCTCATGACCGGCTTCGACCAGAAGTGCCTCCACGTCGAGAACTTCGGTGGGCAGGATGCCGTCGTCACGGTGGAGATCGACTTCCACGGTCATGGGCGGTTCGCCGCCGCAGTCGAACTGGAGGTTCCGGCCGGCCGGGTCGCCACCCACGTCTTCCCGTCCGGATTCAGTGCGCACTGGGTTCGTCTGGTCAGCGATGTCGACGGCACGCTCAGCGGCCAGTTCATGTACACCTGAGGCACCTGAGCCGGGCCCGAGCCCGGCCGCAGCGGGTGGTTTCTCTCTAGATTGGGTGAGGTGGGATCCGACATGACGCACGACGAGGCCGTGGTCGCGCTCCAGACCGAGCGCGGGGCCCTTGCCGCCCTCCGCGACCTGCTTCCGTCCCTGACGCAGGCGCGGCGCCGCGTCGCGGAGGTGGTGCTCGCCGACCCGTGGGCGGCGGGCGACGCGACCATCACCGCGCTCGCGACCAGCGCGGGGACCGATGCCGCCACCGTGACTCGCCTCGCCGTGAGCATGGGCTACCCGGGCTTCCCCGCGTTGCGCGCCGCCGTCGCTCGCGACGCCGGACGTGGCGAGCAGGCCGCCTGGTCGGACGACATCGGAAGCGAGATCGGAGAAGACGACCCGCCCGCACGCGTCCTCGAGGTGCTCGCGCGGGACCGCTACCAGGCGCTCCGCAACACCCGGGCGCTGCTCGACGTGGACGCGGTCCAACGACTGGCGACCGCCGTGGTCGACGCGACCCACGTGCGGATCTACGGCGAGTGGGGAGACGGCGTCGTCGCCCGGGAACTCCACCAGCGACTCATCCGATCCGGCGTGTCGTCCTGGCACCTCGAGGGGGCGAAGTCCGCCGAGGCCGCCGTGCTCGCGACCGGTGCGGGGGACGTCGCGCTCGTCGTCTCCCGCACCGGCGACGATCCGGCGGCCGTGCACTTCCTCGCGGCGTCCGGGACCAGGGGGGCGGTGACCGCCTGCCTGACCGGGGCGCCCGCGAGCGAGCTCGCCCGCGCAGCCGACATCGGGGTGTTCACCGGCACGGAGGCCGGGCCGTACTGGACCGACTACGCGGGCGGCCGGGAGTCGGACTCCCTCACCGCTAGCCTCCTCTGGGTGCTGGTGATGCAGCACCGGACGTTTCCGGGCACCGGCTGAGGCGAGGCCTCCGTCACTGGCGGCGGTCGATGCTCGCCCTCAGGCGAGCGTCCCGGCGACGGGGACCACCCGGACCTGCACGGCGTCGAGGTGGGGAAGATGGGCGCGGAGCTCGCCCTCGGCCTCGGCGACGAGGAGTTCCGCGTCGGCCAGTGGGCGGTCGGTCGTCTCGACGACCGCGTCGCCCTGCAGCCGGTGGCCGACCCAGCGGAGGCGCACCTGCCGCACGCCCGTGATGCCGTCGACGTGGTGCAGCGCGTGCTCGGCGCGGTCGACCAGGTCGGGGTCGATGCGGTCCATGAGGCGCGCGCCGACGCTGCGGACGGTGCCCCAGAGGAGCACGAGGATCGCCGCCGAGATCGCCAGCCCCACGATCGGGTCGGCGAGCGGGAAGCCGAGCAGTACGCCGATGCCGCCGAGCACCACCGCGAGCGACGTGAAGCCGTCGGTGCGTGCGTGCACGCCGTCGGCGACGAGCGCGGCGGAGCCGATGCGGCGGCCCACGCGGATGCGGTAGACGGCGACCGCCTCGTTGCCCGCGAAGCCGATCACGCCGGCGGCGATGACCCAGCCGAGGTGGTCGATCGGACGGGGGTCGACCAGTCGGTCGATCGACTGCCACGCGGCGACGACCGCGGAGAGGGCCACGACCAGCACGATGAAGAGGCCCGCGAGGTCTTCGGCGCGGCCGTAGCCGTACGGCTGCCGGCGGGTCGCCATGCGCCGGCCGAGCACGAACGCGATCCAGAGCGGCACCGCGGTGAGGGCGTCGGCGAAATTGTGCACGGTGTCGGCCAGCAGGGCGACGGAGCCGCTGATCACGACCACGACGAGCTGCAGCACGGTCGTCGCCAGCAGCAGCAGGAGGCTGATCTTCACGGCGCGGATGCCCCGGTCGGACGCCTCGAGCGCGTCGTCGACCGAGTCGGCGGCGTCGTGGGTGTGCGGCACGAAGATCTCGCGCAGGGCGCCGCGGATGCCGCCGTGATGGTGATGGTCGTGGTCGTGGTCGTGGTCGTGGTCGTGGTCGTGGTCGTGCGGGTGCGAGTGCTCGTGGGTGCGGGTCATGTCAGGCCCCCGCGCGGTGGTGCCGCGGCGTGCCGCCGAGGGCGTGCTCCGCCTGGTGGATGGCGTCGGTGACCAGCAGCGCGGCATGTTCGTCGACCAGCCGGTAGTAGACCCGCGTGCCCTCGTGCCGCGTCGTGACCATGCGGGCCAGGCGCAGCTTCGCGAGGTGCTGCGAGACGGCGGCGGGCGATTTGTCGGCGAGCTCCGCGAGCGCGTTGACGGGCAGTTCGCCGTGCTCGCGCAGCGCGAGGATGAGGCGCACGCGCGTGGCATCCGCCAGCATCGCGAACACCTCGACGGCCAGTTCGACGTACTCGCCGTCGAGCGTGCGCTGGCTCGGGGCATCCGTCACCTGCATATCTGCATTCATACGCAGATACTTTCAGATCCCCGGCACGATCGCCATGCCAGGTCGGACGACTCTGGCGCACCCGGGGCATCCGGGTGAAGACTGAGCGCATGCGCGCCGTCTTCCTCAAGGAGTTCCAGGAACTGCGGCGTGATCGCCGCACGCTCGGGATGCTCGTCGTCATGCCGCTGCTGCTGCTCGTCATCTTCGGCTACGCGGCAAACTTCACCGTGGACGAGTTCGACACGGTCATCGTCGGCAGCGACGCCGAGCAGATCGAGACGCTCATCGACGACAACGCCGAACTCGCCGACCACCTGAACGTCGTCGACGTCGACGCCTCGGGTGACGCCACGGACGCCGAGGACGCGCTGCGCGACGGCGTGGCCGACGTGGCGATCGACGTCGACATGGCGGCGGGCACCGCCGAGGTGTACCTCGACGGATCGAACCTGTTCGCGGCGCAGTCGGCGCTCGTGCTGTTCTCGCAGCTGCAGCAGCAGCTCGCGCAGAACCCGCAGGCGCCCGCGCTCAGCACCGAGGTGCTCTTCAACCCCGACCTGAAGACCTCGTGGGTCATGATCCCGGCGATCATCGGCCTCATCCTGACCTTCATCGGCACGATCATCACGAGCATCGGGCTCGTGCGCGAACGCGAGGCCGGCACGCTCGAGCAGCTCGCGGTCATGCCGCTGAAGGCGTCGTCGGTGATCCTCGGCAAGATCATGCCGTACTTCCTGCTCGCGTCCTTCGACATGGTGCTCATCGCCGTGCTCGGCATCTGGCTCTTCGGCGTGCCGTTCGTCGGCAGCGTCTGGATCTTCATCCTCGGCGCGGCCCTGTTCCTGTTCGCCGTGCTCGGCATCGGCGTGCTCATCTCGTCGGTGTCGCAGACCTCGGGCCAGGCGATCCAGCTCGCCATGATGACGCTGCTGCCGCAGATCCTGCTGTCGGGCATGATCTTCCCGCTCGACGCGATGGCCGCGGGCGTGCGCTGGATCGGCTACCTGCTGCCGCTGACCTACTTCACGATGATCTCGCAGGGCGTCATGCTGCGTGGGGCGCCGATCGACGCGCTCTGGGTGCCGCTCACCGTGCTCGCGGTCATGGCGGTCGTGATCTTCGGGCTCGCCGTGGTGCGGCTGCGGCGGAGCATCTCGCCGGCGAAGCCGCCGAAGGCGAAGGCGTCGAAGTGAACGCCGGGCTCGCGGGTGTCCGCGTGGCGTTCGGCCACGAGGTCGCGCTCGACGACGTCTCGATCGACGTGCCGTCGGGGGAGGTCACCGCGGTGGTCGGCGGCGACGGCGCGGGCAAGTCGACGCTGCTGCGGGTGCTCGCCGGGCGCGTGCGGGCGCACGCGGGCGAGGTGCGCACCCTCGACCAGGCCGACATCGGCTACCAGCCGGCCACCTCGGGCGTGTGGGGCAACCTGAGCGTCGTCGAGAACCTCGAGTTCGTCGGCGGCTCGTACGGCATGTCGTCGAAGGCGATCCGGTCGCGGGGCGACGAACTGCTCGAGCGGGCCGGGCTCGCCGGTGCGCGGAGACGACTCGGCTCCCAGCTCTCCGGCGGCATGCGTCAGAAGCTCGGATTCGTCCTCGCGATCCTGCACGAGCCGCAGCTGGTGCTGCTCGACGAGCCGTCGACGGGCGTCGACCCCGTCTCTCGCGTGGAGCTCTGGCGCCTGATCTCGGCCGCCGCCGCGGGCGACACGGGCGTGCTGATGGCCACGACCTACCTCGACGAGGCGCAGCGCGCGGCATCCGTCACCGCCCTCGACCGCGGCGTCGTGATCGCCGCCGGGCTGCCCGACGACATCATCGCGGCGGTGCCCGGGCGCATCGGCGTGCTCTCCGACGGCCTCGCACCCGACGGATCCTGGCGACGCGGCGTCGAGCGTCACGCCTGGCTGGCGCCGGGGCGTGCGGCGGATGCTCCCACCGACGTGCGCTGGGTCGCGCACCCCGACCTGGAGGACGCGCTCATCGCGCTCACCCTCGCGCGTCGCGCGGCCGAGGCCGACGCCGGCACGGTCGAGACGGGCGATGCGCACGGTGCGGCGGTCACCGGGCCGGCGCGCCACCACCGGCATCGGGCGCCGGCGCGCACGCACGCCCGCGGGCACGACGGGCGCGGCCCCGCCGCATCCGGCCACCCCGGCGACGCCGGCACCGGCGCCGTGCCGCCCGGCACCGTCGTCGCGGAGGGTCGATCGGTGACCCGGCGCTTCGGCGGCCAGGTCGCGGTCGACGACGTGAGCCTCGACGTGCGCGCGGGGGAGGTCGTCGGGCTGATCGGGGCGAACGGCGCCGGGAAGACCACGTTCCTGCGCGCGCTCATCGGCCTGGACCGCCCCGACGACGGGGAGGCGCTGCTGTTCGGAGCGCCGCCCGACCCGGCGTCGCGCCGGAGGCTCGGCTACCTGCCGCAGGGCCTCGGGCTGTACCGCACGATCAGCGCCCTGCAGAACGCGGAGTTCTTCGCCCGGGCCTACGACACCCCCGAGGCCGTGCTGCCCGAGTCGCTGGCCGGCGTCTCGCGCGAGGCGGTGAACGCCATCGGGCTCGGCCGTCAGCGCCAGCTCGCGTTCGCGCTCGCGCTGTCGCACGACCCCGAGCTGCTCGTGCTCGACGAGCCGACCTCGGGCGTCGACCCCCTCTCGCGGGCGCGGCTGTGGGACATCATCCACGCGCAGGCCGACGCCGGGCGCGGCGTGCTCGTGACCACGCACTACCTGCAGGAGGCCGAGCAGTGCACGCGACTCGCGCTCATGTCGCAGGGGCGCCTGCTCGGCATGGGGTCGGTCGACGACCTCACCGCCGGGGTCGAGGCCGTGCTCGTGCGCTCGCCGCGGTGGCAGGACGCCTTCGCCGCGCTCGGCGAGGCCGGCCTGCCGACGATGCTGTCGGGGCGCGCGGTGCGCGTCGCCGGCGTCGAGGCCGATCGCGTGCGCGCGGCGCTCGGCGGCATCGACGCGGAGGTCGCCCAGGTGCCGCCGACGCTCGAGGAGGCGATGGTGCTGCTCGAGACCTGAGGCGCCCACCGCGCGGATAGGGTTGCCGCGTGACCATCGAGATCCGACGGGCGGGGCGTGCGGATGCCGCGAGCCTCGCCGCGCTCGCCGCCGAGACGTTCCCGCTGGCGTGCCCGCCGCACACGACGCGGGCGGCGATCGACGCGTTCATCGCCGAGCACTTCACCCCCGCGCGGTTCGCGGAGTACCTCGCCGACGACCGCCGGGTGCTGCTGGTCGCGGACGACGTCGCGGACGCACCCGCCGGGGACCCGCTCGCGCCCCGCGTATTCCCGGTCGGGTATGCGATGCTCGTCGCCGGCGAACCCGCCGACGACGACGTACGCGCGGTCGTGACCGCTCGCCCGACGATCGAGCTCAGCAAGTTCTACACGCGCCGCACGGTGCACGGCGGCGGCGTCGCCGGGCCGCTCATGGCCGCGACGCTCGACGCGGCGGAGGCGTCGGGCGCCCGGACGGTCTGGCTCGGCGTCAACGAGGAGAACGCTCGGGCCATCGGCTTCTACGGCAAGCACGGGTTCGCGCGCGTCGGCACGAAGCGGTTCCGCGTGGGCGACCGGCTGGAGCACGACTACGTGCTGGAGCGGGGGCTCGGCGGCGCGTGACGCCGTGGGCGGGCGGTCGGGGACCCGAGAACCCGGCGGATCAGTTCGCCGCCCGATCGATCGTCCCGACCAGGTCGCTCGTGCTCCGGAGCGCGCTGCTCGCGACCACGTCGTCCGCCGTCGGCCGGGCACACGTCGTCACGAGGAACGTGTGGCTCTCCCCGGGCAACAGCGTGACCATTCCCGAGTCCACTCGCGCCCCGGGATCGAACCGGTCGGCCAGGCAGCAGAGGTCCAGCAGGACGGACCGGGCGAGTACGACGATCGCGATGCCGTCGTCGAGTTCCGCCACGCCGACCTCGAAGCTCGGTGCGGCCAGCGGGAGCCGGTTCGGCTCGACATCCGGGCGGACGCGGCGCAGCTCATCGGCGGTCGCGATCACCAGGCCGTCCCCCGTCGGGTCCGTGCGGAAGGCCGACGGCAGTGCGTGCCGCCGCGTCGACCTCGGTGGCACGACGACGAGGATGCGGTCGCGAGCCTGCAGGGTGCCGGTCGCGCTCACGCGCCGCAGCGACCACTCGGACTCCCAGGTGGAGTCCGTGTCGTTGGAGACGACGAGTTCCGCATCGGTGAGGATTCCCGTGCGGTCGGCGAACGCGTCCCGTACCGAGAACCACGCCGGCTTGCGCACGCCCGCGGCATCGACGAGGGACCAGGAGACGGCGGGCCAGACGTCGTTGAGCTGCCAGACGATGAGCCCCGTCGAGCGCGGCTCGCGGCCCTGGAAGTGATCCATGCCGAAGCGCAGCCCGCGCGCCTGGTTGAGCTGCGTGGTCCAGACCCAGTCGTCGAACCCGCGGGGCTCGGGCAGGTGCGCGGCGTACGAGGCCTCCAGCTTGCGGACGCCGTCGATGCCCTTCTGGCGCCGCCGCAGCTGCCCGGTGCGCGGGTGGTCCAGGGAGCCGTCGGCGATCGCCGACCGGAGCGTCGAGGCGGACGCTGCGGACTGGAGGCCGAACTCCGACACGAAGCGCGCGGGGAGCTTCGCGTAGGCGGTGTAGTCGTCGCGGTTCCAGACGTCCCAAGCGTGCGTCAGGGCGTCCCTCGGGTCGTTCTGGTCGGCCGAGATGCGCGAGAACGGGCTGCTCGGGATGTACACGCGTTCGGGATCCATCCGGGCGAGGGTGCCGGGGATCATCGTGTCGTAGTACTCGCGTCCCCACGTCCGGTCCCCGAGCTCGGAGGCCCAGCCCCATTCGGTGACGCCCCACAGGTTCTCGTTGCTGCCGTTCCAGACGGCCAGCGAGGGGTGCGAGGCCAGTCGGTCGACCGCGTCGGCGATCTCGGAAGCGACCTCGGAGCGCAGCGGCTCCTCCTCGGGGTAGGCCGCGCACGAGAACATGAAGTCCTGCCAGACGAGCAGCCCCTCCGCGTCGCACCGGTCGTAGAACGCATCGGACTCGTAGACGCCCCCGCCCCAGACGCGCACGGTGTTGGCGTTCAGGTCGATCGCATCCCCGAGGCGCCGCCGATACCGTTCTGAGGTCGTCTCGGAGGGGAACAGGCTCTCCGGGATCCAGTTCACCCCGCGCGTCGTCATCGGCTCCCCGTTCACGACCACCGAGAAGGGGACGCCCTCCGCGTCCGGCGTGGAGTCGATCGCGATCGTCCGGAACCCGATGCGCTGCCGTCGGATGTCGCCGCCCGTGCGCACCTCGAGGTCGTACCGCGGCTGCTCGCCCATGCCCCGCGGCCACCACAGTTCCGGTGACGGCACACGCAGTTCGAGTTCGCCCGACCGACCGATCTCCGCCACCGCGTCGACGACCGAGCCCCATCCGGCGATGGTGCACTCGACGTGCGACGCCTCGCCCGGGCGTTCGTGCTCCAGGTCGACCCGCACCAGGGCGCGCCCGCTCGCGCCCGCGTGGGCGCGTACGGCCGCGATGCGGACGTCGCTCCAGGACTCGAGGCGGACCTCGCGCCAGATCCCGGCGGTGATCGCCTCGGGCCCCCAGTCCCAGCCGAAGTTGCATGCCGCCTTTCGGATGAAGGCGAACGGATGCGGGTACAGCATCGGCAACGGGCCCAGCCGCCGCGCCTCTGCCCGGGCGTGGTCCAGCGCGGGGAGGAACTCGACCGCCAAGGTGTTCGTCCCCTGCACGAGCGCGTCGGCGACATCGAGGCGGTACGACCGATGCTGGTTGGCGGTTCGGGCGAGGAGGCGACCGTTGAGCGAGACCCGCGCGATCGTGTCCAGGCCGTCGAACACGAGGTCGTGGCGTCGATGGTCGTCGCGCCGCCACTCGAAGTCGAGCTCGTACGTCCAGGACGAGCGGCCGATCCAGGCCAGGCCCACCTCGTTGTCGCCGTCGCGCACGTCGGGCACGAGTCCGTGCCGCAGCAGGTCGGTGTGGACCACGCCGGGGACCGTGGCGTCGACGACGCGCCCCTCGAGGTACCCGGGTACCGGCCCGCCGCTCGCCCGGAGCGTCCAACCGTCGTCGAGGCGTCGCGTTCGCATCGCCGTCGTCGCGCCCGGCCGGCGGACCGCACTTCGGTGTGATGTCATCCTCATCCCTTCCTGGGGCGAAGGGCCCGCGAAAGGCGGGCCCCGCCGGCCGCCGCGTCGCAGTGCGCACGCACCGGTCGGGATGAGCGTACCGATGCACTCGAAAATTCTCTAGAGAATTTTCGAAGTCACCGTGACGGAGCGGCGGTCGAGGCGCGCACGATGAGCCGGGTCGCGAGTTCCGTCCGAGGCGGCACGGTGTCCCTGTCGCCGGAGAGGAGTGCGAGCACCTGCTGCACCGCCTGCGACCCCATCAGGAAGATCGGCTGGTGGACGGTCGTCAGGGGCGGCGAGGACATCTGCGCGACGATCAGGTCGTCGAATCCGATCACGGAGAGCTGGTCCGGCACGCGGACGCCCACGCGTCGCGCCGCCTCCACGACACCGAGTGCCTGGAAGTCGCTGGCCGCGATGATGCCCGTCGGGGGCTCCGGGAGCGCGAGCAGGCGCGACCCGAGCTCGATCCCGGAGTCGAACGTGAAGTCCTGGTCGAGGTGGTACTCCGGGTCGAGGTCGACGCCGGCCGCGCGGATCGCCGCCTCGAAGCCCGAGATCCGCGCCTGGCCGGCGAGGATGTCCGGGAGGCCTCCGAGCAGCGCGATGCGACGGTGGCCGAGTTCGAGCAGGTGCTGGGTGGCCGTGTAGGCGCCCGACCAGTTCGTCGAGCCGATGCTCACCAGCTTGTCGTCCGGCTGGTCGACGGGATCCACGGCGACCAGCTCGATCCCGCGATCCGCGAGCATCGCGCGATGCTCGCGGTCCAGGCGCGACGTCACGGCGAGGAGCCCGTTCGTGCCGGCCGCGGCGAGTTCGTCCACCCACCGAGCCGTCGGGCGTGGCTCCGGGTACGGGGCGATCATCAGGCGGGCCCCGGCGGCAGCGCTGGTCTCCATCGCACCGCGGATGACCTCGAGGGTGAACGGGGAGTGCATGTCGCGGGCGATCAGCGTGATCACGGTCGACAGGGAACGGCGCTTCCGCGTCGAGACGTAGCCGTTCTCGTCCAGTACCCGCTGCACGCGTTCGCGCGTGGCGTCCGAGACATCCGCCCCGCCGTTGGCGACCTTGGACACCGTGGAGATCGAGACGCCCGCGATGGTCGCGACGTCCGCCAGTGAGAGGCGCTTCGCTCGTGGCATCCGTGCCCACCTCGCATTTCCTGGATCGGGTGCGGCGGTCCGCACGTTTTCCCGGGAGATTTTCGGAGCCAGTATAGGGTGCGGGGTCCCGCGCATTGCGGGCAGCTCAGCGCCCCGTCCCTGGGCGTCGCGACGAGCGATGGTGTCTGGGTTCCGTTTGGGGACTCGACGTGCGTCTTGCAATTCTCGAAAATTCTGTGAGAATTTCCACGAACTTTGCGAATCGAGGACGAGGAGCCGCCATGGCCGAGAACGACATCCGAGCCGACCTGGTCGTCGTGGGGGGCGGACTCGGTGGCATCGCCGCCGCGCTGGCCGCGCTCGAGCTCGGCCTTCGAGTGGTGATGACCGCGCCGGGCGAGTGGCTCGGCGGGCAGCTCACCGCCCAGGGCGTCCCGCCGGACGAGCCGAGGTGGATCGAGGAGATCGCCCCCACCTCCAGCTATGCGCGGATGCGCGAGCTGACCCGGCGCGCCTATCTCGAGGACTACCCCCTGGCCGCGGACGTGCGTGCGGCCGCCCACCTCAACCCCGGCGCGGCCCGCGTCTCCCGCATCTGCGCGGAGCCGCGCGTGTCGGCGCAGGTGATCGAGCGGATGCTCTCACCCCACCTGGCGGACGGGACGCTCACCGTGCTCCGCCACCGCGTGCCGGTCGCGGTCGACCGAGCGGGCGACACGCTCACCGCGGTCACCGTCCGCGACACACGGGACGGACGCGAGACGTGTCTGCCCGGCCGGTACTTCGCCGATGCCACGGAGTTGGGCGACCTGCTGCCCCTGGCGGAGGTCGCGCACGTGATCGGCGCGGAAGCCCGTGGCGAGACCGGGGAGCTGCACGCACCGGAGATCGCCGATCCCCTCGACCAGCAGGCCGTCACCTGGTGTGCAGCACTCGAGTTCGACCCCGACGGCGAGCACGTCATCGATCGGCCGGCCGGGTACGAGGCCTGGAGGACGCGCCGGGCGCCGTTCTGGCCGGGTCCCCAGCTGTCGTGGCGCGCGTTGAACGTGCGAACGCTCGACCCGGTCGACATGCCGCTGTTCCCGACCCCCGGGAGCGAGCTCGATCTGTGGCAGGACACCGACCTGTGGCGATACCGGCGCGTGCTCGCGTCGGAGTCGTTCGACCGCGGATGGCGGGGAAACGAGGTCACCATCGTGAACTGGCCGCACAACGACTACTGGGATGAGCCATTGCTCGACGCCCACGGCACCTACGACGACGCTGCGGCCGAGCGCGCCCGCGGACTGACGCTCGCCCTGGTGCACTGGATGCAGACGGAGGCGCCGAGGCACGACGGGGGCGTCGGGTACCCGGAACTGCGGCTCCGCGGCGACGTCCTCGGCACCGACGACGGATTGGCGCAGGAACCCTACATCCGCGAGTCCCGCCGCATCCGGGCGCTCTTCACGGTGACCGAGGAGCACATCGGCGAGGAGATGCGCGGCGGCGGCGCGGGCGCCGCGGTGTTCGCCGATACCGTGGGCATCGGCTCGTATCGCATCGACCTGCACCCGAGCACGGCGGGTCGCAGCTACGTCGACATCGGATGCTTCCCGTTCCAGATCCCCCTCGGAGCCCTGCTCCCCGCCGACACGGGCAACCTGCTCGCAGCGAACAAGAACATCGGCACCACCCACATCAGCAACGGCGCCTACCGGCTGCACCCGGTCGAATGGTCGATCGGCGTCGCCGTCGGCGCCGTCGCGGCGCTCTGCATCGCCGAGCGACGTCTCCCGCGCGACCTCCTCGCGGATGAGGCGCTCCTCGAGACGCTGCAGCAGCAGGTACTGGCGCGCCGGCTGGGGGTCGAGCTGGAGTGGCCGGAGCGGCTGCGGGCGCTCGACGGCTAGCGCGGGCCGTGCGCGGTGCGCGGCCCGCGGGCTTCCGTCTGCTCGGGCCCGCGCGTCGCGCCGCGGCTCATGCGGCGGATGCGCCTGCGCGAGCGTCGGTCGCGAAGACCTCGTGGAGTCGTCGAACCGCGCGCGCGGTCGAGTCGGGTCCGCCGCCCTCGTGACCGTTGAAGGGCCACACGTCGATCTCCTTCGGCCCCGCGTATGCGTTGAACGCTCCGAAGACCGTGGAGGGCTTGCAGGTGGCATCCATGAGCGCCGCGGAGAACCAGGCGGGAACCGTCGCGCGCCGCGCGAAGTTGACCCCGTCGAAGTAGGCCAGTGTGCGCAGCGTCGCTTCGACCCGGTCGCGATGGGTGCGCAGGTATCTCACCACCTCGTGGTACGGGTCGGTGTCGTGGATCGTCAGTGCGCGTGGGAAGTCGCACAGGAACGGTACGAGCGGGACCGCCGCGACGAGGCCGTCCGACAGCGCCGCGGCGGCGAGCGTGATGCCGCCGCCCTGACTCCCGCCGAAGGCGGCGATGCGGTGCGGGTCGATCGCCTCGATCGCGCGTGCCGCATCGATCGCCCGCACCGCGTCGGTGTAGACGCGCCGGTAGTAGAACGTCTCCGGCGACTCGATGCCGCGCGTCAGGAATCCCGGGACCTGCGGGCCGGCCGTGCCGGAGTCGGGAGTCGCTCCCGGTGACCAGGCCGCGCCCTGGCCGCGGGTGTCCATGTGCAGGTGCGCGAACCCGGCGGCGGCCCAGAGCAGGCCCTCGGTCGGACGCCCGCGACCACCGCCGTAGCCGACGAACTCGACCACCGCCGGGAGTGGACCCGGCCGGTCGTGGGGGAGGCGCAGCCACGCCTTCACCCGTTCGCCACCGAAGCCGGGGAACGTGACGTCGAACACGTCCACCAGGCGCAGTCCCGTATCGACCGGCTCCAACTCGACCGTGCCGCCGGCAGCGCGGGACTCGGCGATGGTGTCCGACCAGAACGCGTCGAAGTCGTCGGGATCGATCTGGGAGCTGCGATAGTCGCGGAGCTCGAGCTCCGGGAGGTCGAGGTGCATGCGGGCCCTTCCGCCGGTCAGTCCGTCGGCGGCGCCGTCGAGCCGCGTTCGATCAACGTGGTCGCCAGTTCCGTGTGGTGGGAGCGGGGATCGCGGCGTTCGATGAGGTCGAGCGCCATGCCGATCGCGGCGACGCCCATCTGCTCGAGCGGCTGGCGCACCGAGGTCAGGGGCGGCGAGGTCATCGAGGCGACCGCGAGGTCGTCGAAGCCCACGATGCTGACGTCCTCGGGCACCCGGGCACCCTCCAGCCGTGCGGCCTCGATGGCGCCCATCGCCTGCTCGTCGCTGCCCGCGACGATCGCGGTCGGGCGCGGCGTGCATCGCAGCACCGTGCGCGCCTGCTCCAGCCCCGACTCGAACGTGAAGTGGCCAGGGACCACCAGGTCGGCGTCGATGCGCAGGCCGGCGGCCTCGAGCGCCTCGCGGTAGCCGGACAACCTCGCGCGCGAGATCATCGAGTCGTCGTCCCCGCAGAGCATGGCGATGCGCCGGTGTCCGAGGCCGATGAGGTGCTGCGCGGCCGTGAGGCCACCCGCCCAGTTCGTGGCGCCGATGCTGTAGGCGCCGAGGTTCGGTGCGTCCTTCGGGTTGACCACGACGAGCTGGATGCCCTGCGATTCGAGTCGCTGCTGCTGCTCGGAGTCGAGCACCGAGTGGATCGCGATCACCGCGCTCGTGGTCCGCGGGGTGAACTGGTCGATCCACCCCTCGTCGGGCTCGTCGTCGCCGTGCTGCACCAGTGCGATGCGGGCGCCTCGCTGCTGGGCCTCGGCGAGTGCGCCGCGCATGATCTCCGCCGTGCTCGGGATCGTCATGGAGCGCACGAGCAGGGTGATCGTGGGGGTCGTCGAGCGCTTGCGCTTGGAGACGTACTGCTGCCCCTTGAGGATCTCGGTCACGCGGGCACGAGTGTCCTCCCCGACGTCGGCACTCCCGTTGGCGACCTTCGACACCGTGGAGATCGACACGCCCGCGAGCGCGGCCACGTCGGCCAGGCTCGGCCCCTTCGCCGAACTGCTCATGCGACACCCCTCTCGTCGGCGACTCCGCCGACGTCCCCATGCAGGCGCTTGGTCCGCGCGAATGCGGAGTACCAGTCGAAGCTGCGCTTCGCGATCCGCGCCAGCGAACCATCCTCCACACGCATGATGCCAAACTTCGGCACGAATCCGTGGCCCCACTCGAAGTTGTCGATCCATGTCCACAGGTAGAACCCTCGAACGTCGACCCCATCGCGCAGGCAGTCGTGGATCGCGGTCAGGTGCGCGCCGATGTGATCGATGCGGTCCGCGTCGTCGACGGTCCCGTCCGGGCGCACGACATCGTCGAAGGCGGCGCCGTTCTCGGTCACGGCGAGCGGCAGGTCGGGGAACTCCGCCGACAGGCCGCGCAGGATGCCCGCGAGCGCCTCCGGTGCGATGTTCCATCCCATCGCCGTGTACGGGGGATCCTGCGGGAGGAACTCGACGTCCTCCGCGCCGACCCAGGGCGATGCTCCCGGCATGTGGCCGTCGGCCGTCGACCGCTCCGTCACGCCGTCCCACAGGCGGACGCGGAGCGTCGAGTAGTAGTTGACGCCGAGGAAGTCCAGCGGCTGCCGGATCTGGTCGAGGTCCCCGTCACGGACGAACGACCAGTCGGTGAGCTCGGTCGTGCGTTCACGGAGCCCGGCCGGATACGCGCCGCGGAGCATCGGACCGAGGAAGGACTGGTTGGCCGTGTCGTCGATGCGCTGCTCGGCCGTGCCGGCGTCGTCGCCCACCCCTCGCGGCACCTGGATGTTGAGCGCGACGCCGAGCTGCGCCCCGTCATGGGCGTGCGGTCGCAGGGCCTGCATCCCGAGCCCGTGCGCCAGGTTCAGGTGGTGCGCGGCGCGGAGCGCCGCGACCGGGTCGGTCCGGCCGGGCGCCATGACCCCGGAGGCGTGTCCCAGGAATGCCGCGCACCAGGGCTCGTTGAGGGTCATCCAGGTGTCCACCCGGTCGCCGAGTGCGCGCCCGACGAGATCGGCGTACTCGCCGAAGCGGAACGCGGTCTCGCGGCTCGTCCAGCCGCCCTCGTACTCGAGCGCCTGCGGCAGATCCCAGTGGTACAGGGTGAGGGCGGGGCGGATGCCACGTGCGAGCAGTCCGTCGACCAGGCGCTCGTAGAAGTCCAGGCCGGCCCGGTTCGCGCGACCTGCTCCCGTCGGGAGGACGCGCGACCACGACACCGAGAACCGGTAGGCGTCGACGCCGAGCCTGGCGAGGTCGTCCAGGTCGGACTCGAGCCGATGGTAGTGGTCGATCGCGACGTCCCCCGTGGACCCGTCACGGATGCGTCCGGGCGTGTGCGAGAACGTGTCCCAGATGCTCGGGCCCCGTCCGTCGTCCCGGGCACCGCCCTCGATCTGGTACGCGGCGGTCGCCACCCCCACCGTGAAGTCGTCGGGGAACACGAGCGCGGGCGCCGCGGCCGGGCGCGTACCCATCAGCTGGCCACCGCGGGCACGCCCGCCTCGTCGTTCGCGGACCAGAGCATTCCCTCCGG
This sequence comes from Agromyces sp. SYSU T00194, assembly GCF_040496035.1. Taxonomy (NCBI): domain Bacteria; kingdom Bacillati; phylum Actinomycetota; class Actinomycetes; order Micrococcales; family Microbacteriaceae; genus Agromyces; species Agromyces chitinivorans. Next base: position 1,737,367 of record NZ_JBEPJZ010000001.1, read on the forward strand.
CCAGCGCAACTGCACCCCGCGGCGCGTGAGGTGCCGCTGGAAGTCTGCGGTGCGGTCGGTCGAGTCGAGCACGGCGTGCGGTTCGGTCGATTCGGCGATCGCGTACGCGGCGAGGCTGCCCGCCGCCTCGCCGATGCTCCATTCGACCGGGTGCAACCGGTAGCACCCGTTCGTGATCTGGGTCGTGCCGATGTTCTTGCACGCCGGCAGCAGGTTCCGGACCCGCCGGGGGATGAGCGAGCCGAGCGGAATCTCGAACGGGTGCGGCACGTCGCCGTTCCAGATCGTGCCCGCCGTGCTCGGGTGGCGATCGATCCAGTAGTAGTGGCCGGTCCCGACGGTGTCGTCGTAGCGTCGTGCGCCGCGATCTCCGCGAAGCGTCAACGACACGTCCTGCTCGACGATCGTGCGACGTGCGAGGATGCGGCGCGACTCGCGGACGTAGGGCATCATGGCGAACCCGTCCTCGGTGCCGGCGATGTCGGCGCGCAGGCGGAGGCCGGGCCATCCGGTCCCCCCGTCGGGCCGGGGCGCCTCGGTCTGGAGCCAGTACAGCAGGGATGCGGACAGGGCCTTCGCGCCCCGCCAGTGGTCCGCGGCGTCGTCGACCCCGAAGAGGGGGCCGCCGACGTAGTCGTTCATGGGCCAGTTCACCACCGTGATGTCGCTGGGGATGAAGCCGGGGCGGAACTGCCGGCGCGCGGCGATCCGCCGGTACGTCCAGAGGTCGGGCGTGCGGCCGATGTGACGGTGATCGAGGTCGATCGCGAACGGGTCGTCGTCGGGATTGACGTTCAGGTGATGGAGCTTGCGCGCCGACCCGTCCTCGTTGATGCCCGCCCGGAAATCGAGCATCGGCAGGCCGCGGCGGTGCACCGGCGACCAGTCGCGGATGCCCTCGTAGCCGTCGGGCCGGTCGATCGTGAAGTCCGCCCCATCGATGTGGTCGATCGCGAAGCACCACGTCACGCTCTGCATGTCGGTCGGGTCGGCCGTCTCAGCCGCGCTCGGTTCACCGGTGTCCGCCTGCGCCTCGCGTCCGCTCACGTGCTCGACGTCGGCGAGCACCAGCAGGTCGCCCAACTCGGTCGCGTCGAGGAAGTACCGGCCGCGGAGGACGCTCTCGTCGCCGGTCCGGGTGGAGCGGACCGTCACCGCGCGGACCTCGTCACCCTCGGTCTCGGCCGAGACCGGCTCGTGCTCCATGAGTACCGTGAGCGCGCCAGAGTTGCGGTAGGGCAGCAGGGCGCCCTCGATCACATGAACGGCCACGCGCGGGTCCACGGACACCGGCGAGACCCAGGCGGCGCCGGGATTGAGGTTCGGGTCGGCGGCCGCCTCCGCGGTGAGCGGGTAGTTCCGACGGTAGAAGTCCCGAAGCTCCGACCGGAAGTCGCGGTAGCTGCGGTTGGCCCCCGTCGTCTCGATGAAGAAGTGGTCGTCGGTGGGCACGAGCTGACTGGTCAGCTGGCCGCCGAGCCATCGCGTCGGCTCGGTCATCACGACGGACCGACCTTCGTCGAGCGCGGCCAACGCGGCGGACACTCCGCCGAAGCCTCCTCCGACGATGACGATATCGGTGTGCAACTCTCTCATTCCTGCGGGACTCTCTTCCTCGAGACACATGCGACCCAGATTGCTGATCTGCGACCACCCTAGCGCGGGTTCGCGAAAACTAGGCAATCCATTTTCGAGAAAGATATTGCTATTCCCGCGAATCACGCTACTGTTCTCAATGGTCGGGCCGTGTGAGGATCGAACAGCGACGACAGCCTCGCGGCCGCAGACCACCGCAGAAGAGTCAGTCCGAAGGAGCACTGTGAATAAGAAACTGATCGCGCTGGCCGTATCGGCCGGCACCGTCGCCGCCCTGGCGGGATGCTCGTCAGGGACCGCGTCCGAATCCTCGGGTCCGGTCGACCTCACGATGGCCATCTGGTCCGCCAACGAGGGCCACCTGGCCCTGTTCGACAGCATCGCCGACGAGTACGTGGCTGCGCACCCCGACGAGGTGGCCTCGGTGACGTTCGAGACCCTCAGCAGCCCGTTCCTCACCACGCTCACCACGCAGATCGCGGGCGGATCCACGCCCGACATGGCGTGGATCCCCGAGTCGAGCGGCAAGGAGTTCGTCGAGAGCGGCGTGCTCTACAACCTCAGCCCGACGCTCGAGGAGGCCGAAGGCTACGACGTCGACGACATCATCCCCGCGTCGCTCGAGCGATGGAGCGACAGCGCCGGTGACGTCTACGGGTACCCGTTCTCCAACAGCCCGTTCGGCATCTACGTCAATCGTGGCCTCGTCGAGGCTGCGGGCGAAGACCAGCCGGCCGACCTCGTGGCGTCGGGCGAGTGGACCTGGGACGTGGCCGCCGAGATCGCCGCCGCCGCGTCGGCCGAGGCCGGTGACTCGGTCGGGCCGATCACCTGGAGTGCGCCTCCCGAGCGCGTCTGGGACAACCTGGTCGCGGTCTGGGCCACCTACGCTGCGGAGCCCTGGAGTGCGGACGGGACCAGTTGCGAGTTCACCTCGCCGGAGATGACCGACGCGCTCACCTGGTTCAATGAGGCCATGTTCGACCAGGACGCCTTCGTCAAGCCCGGTGAGGCATTCGACTTCAACTCGGGCAGCGCCGCGATGATGATCGCCCAGCTGAGCTCGTCCGGGTCGATCGACGAGTCCATCGACTGGGACTTCCTCCCTCTTCCCGCAGGCCCGGAGGGTGCGCAGCCCGTGGTCGGGCAGGCCGGCATCGGTGTCGTCGCCAAGAGCGACAACCCCGATGCCGCCGCGGACTTCCTCGCCTTCTTCACCAACCCGGAGAACTCGGCCAAGCTGGCGCAGTTCTTCCCGCCGCCCCGCGAGTCGCTCCTGACGGTCGAGACCATCCAGGAGGCCGCCCCGGCGCTGTCCGCGGAGGACATCCAGCGCACCATCATCGACGCGGTCCCGGACGCGATCATCAAGCCGACGAGCGTGCACTACAGCCAGATCTCGCCGATGATCCAGACGGCATTCGACGGCCTCTGGCAGCCCGACGCGGACGTGGCCGGCGTGACGCAGGGCATCTGCGACCAGATCTCGCCGATCATCGGCGGCTGAGCGGAGCATATGTCCGTCTCGACCGCGCCGCGCGCCACGGGGGCCGCCCCCCGTGGCGCGCGGCCACCCGGATTCCGCTCCCCGCTCGCCCGTGCCGATGCGGCCATCGGACTCGCGTTCGTCGCCCCGATGGTAATCGGCGTCCTCGCCCTGTGCCTGATCCCGTTCCTCTACGTGATCTGGTACAGCCTGCACGACTGGAACGTGCTCACCGGAGAGTTCACCTTCATCGGGCTCGCCAACTACGAGCGGCTCGCCGGCGACGTCGTCGCCTGGAAGTCGCTCGGTACGACCGCCGTCTTCACCATCGGCCTGATGCTCATGAACATCTCGCTCGCGATGGTGCTGGCGCTCCTGCTGAACCAGCGGCTCCGTGGCGTCACGGCCATCCGTGCGGTGTTCTTCTCGCCCGTCGTGGTCGCGATCGTCGCGTGGGTCATCATCTGGCAGTTCCTGCTGTCGGCCAACGGCGGGATCAACGGATTCCTCCAGACGCTCGGGATCGACGGGCCGAACTGGCTCCACGACACGAGCACGGCGCTGCTGTCGATCATCGTGGTGCAGGTCTTCAAGGGCGTCGGAATGAACATGGTGCTCTTCCTGGCCGCGCTGCAGGGGGTGCCGCCCGAGTTCCGGGAAGCTGCGCGCATCGACGGTGCGAGCCCCTGGCGCGCATTCTGGTCGATCGTGGTCCCGCTGATCAGCCCGACCATCCTGCTGGTGATGATCCTCACCTCGATCGGTGCGCTGGACATCTTCGCGCCGATCCAGGTGCTCACGCAGGGAGGCCCCAGCAACTCGACCCTCGTGTTCTCGTACTACATGTACCAGATGGCGTTCGAGCGCCAGCAGTTCGGCTACGGCAGCACGATCGGCGTGGTCCTGTTCCTGATCGTGCTCGGCATGACCGCGCTGCAGTGGCGCGTACGGAAGGTGTGGGTCCATGACGAGGTCTGACATCCTGGTGCCGCCGCCTCCGACGACCGAGGCGGTCACGACGGGCCGCTCGCGCCCCGGGCCCCGGCCGGCGCCGCGGCACTCCGCATCCGCCCGGCTCCGCGGCCGCGTGAGCAAGGGCGTGCTGTACGTGCTCCTGGCCGTCCTGTCGATCCCGTTCCTCTACCCGACGTTGTGGATGCTGTTCTCGTCGTTCAAGCCGGCGAGCGAGATCTTCGCGGTCCCGCCCAGCCTGTTCCCCCAGGACTGGACGCTCGAGGCCTGGCCGAAGGTGTTCTCGGAGAACCCGTTCCTGCAGCAGTACTTCAACTCGATCTACATCGCCGTGATCGTGACCGCACTGACGATCGTGGTCAGTGCGCTCGCGGGGTACGCCTTCGCGCGCATCCGGTTCCCGTTCGCCGGGGCGATGTTCCTGCTCCTGCTCTCCGGCATCATGCTGCCCAGCGAGGTCACCGTGATCCCGCTGTTCCAGTGGGCGAATTCGCTCGGGCTGATCGACACGCACTGGCCCTTGATCGTGCTGCCCGTGTTCGGCTCGGGCGGCATCGTCGCGACGTTCATCTTCCGGCAGTTCTTCCTCTCGCTGCCGGTGGAGCTCGAGGAGGCGGGTCGCCTGGACGGCCTGGGCCGGATGGGCATCTTCCTGCGGATCGCACTGCCGCTCGCGGGGCCGGCGGTGGCGACGGTGACGATCCTGCAGTTCCTCAAGTCGTTCAACCTCTACTTCGAGGCGGTGATCTTCCTGAAGACGCCGGAGATGTTCACCGTCGGCCTCGGGTTGACGAGGTACCAGGACACCTACGGCGAGCCCCTGTGGAACGCGCAGCTGGCCGCCACCACCCTCACCGTCATCCCGGTGCTCGTCGTGTTCCTGTTCGCGCAGCGGCAGTTCGTGGAGAGCCTGTCGCAGACCGGGCTGAAGTGATCGCGCGACCGGCCGAGGCGCGGGTCGGCGGTGGGTCGCGGCGACGCACCGTCGAGTCCGACCTCACCGTCCTCGGGGGCGGCCTGGCCGGGGTGTGCGCCGCGATCGCCGCCGCGCGGGCGGGCCTGCGCGTCGCGCTGGTCAACAACCGGCCGGTGGTGGGCGGCAACGCGAGCAGCGAGGTGCGGGTCTGGGTCTGCGGCGCCACCTCCCACGGCGCCCAGAAGTTCGCGCGCGAGACCGGCATCATGGGCGAGCTGTTCCTCGAGAACCAGTACCGCAACCCGGAGGGCAACCCGGTGCTCTGGGACCACGTGGTCCTGGATGCGGTGCGGGCCGAGCCGGGCATCGACCTGTTCCTGAACACCGACGTGCACGACGTCGAGGCGACCGGCGACGACCACGACCGTGCCATCACCGCGGTGCATGCTCGGCAGTCGGGCACCGAGACCGAGCTCGCGTTCGTCAGCGCGCTCTACGCCGATTGCACCGGCGACGGCTTCGTCGGGGCACGCGCGGGCGCGTGGTTCCGCGAGGGCCGCGAGGCCCGGAGCGTGTTCGGCGAGGAGTGGGCTCCCGACGTCGCCGACTCGGACATGCTCGGCAGCACGATCCTCTTCTACACCAAGGACGTCGGGCGCCCCGTGCGGTTCGTGCCGCCCGCCGTCGCGAAGGACGTCTCCGCCACGTCGATCCTCGACCATCGCCGATTCGGCGCGACCGACAACGGGTGCGACTACTGGTGGATCGAGTGGGGCGGGGAGCTCGACGCGGTCGCCGACAACGAGGCGATCCGCGACGAGCTCTGGTCGGTGGTGTTCGGCATCTGGGACCACATCAAGAACTCCGGGCGGTTCGATGCGGAGACGCTCACCCTGGAATGGGTCGGGTCCGTGCCGGGGAAGCGCGAGTACCGGCGCTTCGTCGGCGACCACACCCTCACCCAGCAGGACGTGATGGACCAGACGCGGTTCCACGACCGCGTCGCGTTCGGCGGCTGGTCGATCGACCTGCATCCGCCCGGCGGCATGTACTCGGACGGAGCGGGATCCAAGCACCTGTTCACCTCCGGCGTCTACCACCTCCCCTGGCGCAGCCTGTACTCCGCCAACGTGCGGAACATGCTCATGGCCGGGCGGAACATCTCGGCCAGCCACGTCGCGTTCGGCACCACGCGGGTCATGGCCACGTGCGCCGCGATGGGCGAGGCGGTGGGCGTCGGCGCGGCACTCGCGGTCCGGCGGGGCGTGACGCCGCGCGAGGTCGGTGCCTCCCACCTCGAGGAGCTGCAGCGCGACCTCCTGCGGACCGACGCCCCCGTGCTGGGCCTGCAGTGGACGGACGAAGCCGACCTGGCGATGCGTGCGACCGCGACCGCCTCGAGCGAGCTCCCCACGTTCGGGAACGAACCGGGTCAGGGGGCGGGCACGTCGACCGTGGAACTCGGCGAGGTCGACCTCGGCGTCCACCTGCCGGTCGATCCCGACCTCGGTCGGGTCGAGCTCCTCGTGGAGGCCGCGTCGCCGCTGGTCGCCGAGGTCGAGCTGTGGTCCACCGCGGGCGGCGAGAACCACATTCCGGTGCGCAGGGTCGACGGGTGGTCGCTCCCCGTCGCCGAGGGACGGCAGTGGCTCGCCGTCGACATCGCGCATCGCCCGGCAGCGCCGGAGGACGTCGTCGTGGTCGTGCGGCGGGCTGCGGGCCTCGCGGTCGTGGTGTCCGAATCGCCGGCGCCGTACGGCGTCCTGGGGCTGCTCAGCCGCACCCCCCGGAACACGCCCGGGTCGGGGCATCCGCCCACCAACGCGTGGTCGGCTCGGGAGCTCCGCAGGCGGGGGATCGTGCTGCGGACGTCGCGGCCGACGGACGCCTACCGCGCCGAACAGGTGCGAGGCGGCTACCTGCGGCCGTTCGGTGGTCCGCGGCTCTGGTCGTCGCAGCGCATGACGCCCGGACGGGACGAGTGGGTCGCGCTCGAGTGGGACGCCCCGGTCCGTGCGAGCGCAGTCGACCTGGTCTTCAACGACGACGTCGACGAGGACATCGTCAACCTCCACCACCACACGACGCCGTTCCCGGTGATGCCGGAGCTCGTGCGGGACTACGCCCTGCAGGTGCGAGCCGACGACGCATGGACCACGGTGGCCGAGGTCACCGGCAACCGGCGTCGGCTGCGGCGCCACGACCTCGCGGACGTGCCCGGGTTCACCGCGCTCCGCGTGCTGGTGCACGCCACCAACGGATCGCCGTGGGCGATGCTGCACGGCGTGCGCGTGCACGCTGCGGCGACGGTGCCGCCTACGACCGCTTGACCCGCTCGTAGGCCGCCAGCGCCGCGGCGCGGGTCTCCTTCAGGTCGACGATCGGCTCGGGGTACCCGAACGCGCCGGCCTCGGGCGCCCAACGCCCGACGTACGCGCCGTCGGGGTCGAACTTCTGCGCCTGCAGCTCGGGGTTGAACACCCGGAAGTACGGTGCGGCGTCGGCGCCGGACCCCGCCACCCACTGCCAGTTGAACGGGTTGGCCGCGGCATCCGCATCGACCAGCGTGTCCCAGAACCACTCCTCGCCGTGCCGCCAGTGGATCAGCAGGTTCTTCGTGAGGAACGACGCGACCACCATGCGCACGCGGTTGTGCATGGTGCCGGTCTCCCAGAGCTCGTGCATGCCCGCGTCGACGACCGGGATGCCGGTGCGGCCGTGCTGCCAGGCGTCGAGCGCGTCGGTGTCGAGGTCGGGCCACGGGAACGCGTCGAAGCGGCGCCGCCAGTTCTCGGTCGCGAGGTCGGGCGCGTGGAACAGCACGTGCCAGGCGAACTCGCGCCAGCCGAGCTCCGAGAGGAACGTCTCGACGCCCTGCGCGGCGGAGGGCCGTTCGCGACGCGTCTCGACGGCCGCATGCCAGACCTGGAACGGACTCAGCTCGCCCCAGCGCAGGTGCGGCGAGAGGCGCGAGGTGCCGTCGGCGTCGAGGCGGTCGCGGGCGTCGGCGTAGTCGTCGAGGTCGCCGGCGAGGAAGGCGCGCAGGCGACGGCGGGCGGATGCCTCGCCCGGCGTCCACGCGTCGCGCAGGCCGCCCGCCCAGTCGGGCGTGGTCGGCAGCAGGCCCCAGTCGGCGAGGTCGTCCGAGTCGGGATGCGCGCGGGGGCCCGACAGCCCGCGCGGGGCGGGGAACGGCTCGCGCGGTGCGGGGGCCCGCCGGCACGCCTTCCAGAACGGGGTGTAGACCGAGAACGGCTCGTCCTGCCCGGTGCGGATCGTCCACGGCTCGAACAGCAGCGACCCCGCGAAGCTCTCGGCGCGGCGTCCCGCCTCGCGGAGCATCCGCTTCACCGTCGTGTCGACCTCGCGCTCGGGGCCGCCGTAGCGGCGGTTCCAGACCACGCCCGCTGCGTCGACCTCGTCGGCGAACGCCGGCACCACGTCGGCCGCCGCACCGCGGCGCAGCACCAGCGGCACCCGGTGCGCGCGCAGGTCGTCGGCGAGCGCGGCGAGGCTGCCGTGCAGCCACCAGCGGGCGGCCCCGCCGAGGGAGCGGATGCCGGGCGAGGCCTCGTCGAGCACGAACAGCGCGATGACCGGCCCGTCGGCCGCGGCGGCCTCGCGCAGCGCAGGATGGTCGGCGAGCCGCAGGTCGTCGCGGAACCAGACGATGCTCGGCTGCGTCATGCGGGCGACGATACCGGGCGCCGGGCGCGCTGCGGCGCGCCGCGGGCATGCCCGGCGGATGCTCAGTCGAGCTCGGCGACCTTCAGGACGAGCTTGCCGCGCACGTGCCCGGCCTCGACCAGCCGGTGCGCCTCCGCGCCCTCGGCGAGGTCGAGCACGCGATCCACGTGCACGCGCACCGAGCCGTCGTCGATGAGGCGCGTGATGACGGCGAGCGTGCGGGCGTCGGGGGCGACCGACAACCCCGTGGCGAGCACGCCGCGCGCGGCCGCATCCGCCTCGAGCGTCGGCCAGCTCTTCGTCGGCACGTTCACGACGAGGCCGCCCGGGCGCACGACGTCGAGCGAGCGGGTGCCGACCTCGTCGACGACGTTGCCCATCAGGTCGATGACCGCGTCCTGCTGGCCGGCGACCTCCTCGAAGCGCTCCGCGCGGTAGTCGATGACGTGGTGCGCACCCAGCGAACGCACGAAGTCGACGTTGTCGGCCGAGCAGGTGGCGGTCACCCGCACACCGAAGTACGCGGCGAACTGCACGGCGAAGTGGCCGACGCCGCCGGCCGCCGCGTGGATGAGCATGCGCTGCCCGTCGTGCGCCTTCGCGGTCTCGACCACCGCCGACCACGCGGTGAGCGCCGCCGTCGGGACCGCGGCGGCCTGCTCCAGCGACAGCGTGGCGGGCGCCGTGGTGACGCTCAGCGAGGAGACCGCGGCGAGCTCGGCGTAGCTGCCGGTCGTGCGGGGCACCCGCGTCATGCCGTAGACGCGCGTGCCCGGCTGGAGCGGGTGCATCGCGTTCGGCGTGGCCTCGACCACGCCGGCGAAGTCGAGCCCGAGCACGCACGGCCACGCGTCGATCGCCGCCGACACCCCGCGCCCGGCGCGCGTCTTCGCGTCGATCGGGTTGACCCCGGCCGCGGCGACGCGCACGAGCACCTCGTCGGCGACGCGCACCGGATCGGGTGCCTCGCCGAGCCTCAGCTGTTCGGGATCTCCGGTCTCGTCGATCACCAGTGCCTTCATCGGCGGTTCCTCCGTGCGTTGCGTGCGGTGTGCTCGTGGCAACATAACCGGCGCTCGTTACGATCGGTCGCGTGCGGCGTTTCGCCCATGAGTCATGACTGCTGCGGGCGCGACGCCCCCCCTGCACCGTACCGCGCCCACGCCGGCCGCCTACCCGGCGAGGAACCGCGCGACCGCCGCGCGCAGCGCGTCGGTGTGCGGCGCCTGGCCCTCGTCGCGGGCGGGCAGGCGCTCGAGCGGGGCGCCGAGGGCGCCGGCCCAGCGCTCGGCGAGGGCGAGCGGATGCACCGGGTCGCGCGGTGCGCCCACGACGAGCGACTCGACGCCGGACGCGGTCAGCCCGGCGAGCTCGGCGTCGTCGCGGAACGCGCGGTTGCGGGGGATCTCGGTGAGGCGGATGGCCCGGCCGACGGCGTCGCTCACGCGGAACTGGTGCAGCAGCCCCACCCCGCCCGCGTGCGACACGACGTCGACCCGCTGGAACGCCCCGGTGCGGCGGAAGTAGCGCATGCCCTGGTCGGGCCCGTAGGTGCGCAGCAGGTCGGCGATCACCGGGAACGCCTGCAGGTTGTCGGGCAGCGGGCGGTCGGTGAACGACGGGCGCACGAGCACGAGCCGCCCGACCGGCAGCAGGCCGTCGAGCGCGATGCGCACCGCGAGCGCCGCGCCCATCGAGATGCCGATGATCGTGATCGGCTCGGGTGCGGGCCGTTCGAGTGCGGCCCGGACCCCGGATGCGACCTCGCCGGCGAGGGAGTCGAGCTGGAAGCGGTCGGCGGTGCCGATGCGGTCGGATGCCCCATGGGCGCGCACGTCCGGGGCGAGGATGCGCTCGTCCGGGCCGGACGCCTCCTCGACGACGGCCGCGAACAGGTCGAGCGGGGTGCGCCGATCGGACCCGAGCCCGTGCAGGAGGAGCGTCGGCATCCGACTCAGGCGGTGCGGCCGGAGCGGAGCATGGCCAGCAGGTCGTCGGCGCGCGCGACGAGCATCGCGATCTGGTCCTCGTCGCGGTCGACCCAGCGGCACTGCGGGTCGCCGACCGGCACGTAGTCCTCGTGCCGCTCCCAGACGACGAGCGTGCGCTCGGCGCCGAGCACGTACTGCTGCCACCACACCTGCCGCAGGTAGTTGCGGGGGATGCCGCGCCAGGCCTTGCCGGTCGTCTTGATCTCCGCGAGCTCGAGCACGCCGTCGTCGGTGACGCGGAGCCCGTCGGGCGTCGCGAGGTGCCGGCGGTCGCCCGCCGCGTGGAACAGCAGCGAGCTCGCCGCGATGCCGTGGTGCCGCAGCATCCACCGGGCGATGACCGGCTCGCGCACCCGGCCGTGCTCGATCGCCCGGTTGCCGGTGAACCCGGTGCCGTGCAGCTTCTCCCATGCGACCTGGCGCACGGCGGTGTGCGACGCCAGCCGTGCGGCATCCGTCGCCGTGATGCCCGTCGAGCGGGCCCGCAGCCAGGCCACCCGATCGCGCGAGTCTGCGACGACGCGTGCCTCGTGCGGGTGGCGCACCGGTGCCCGGTCGATCGGGCGAGCGGATGCCGCGGGCAGCGTGTCGGTCACGGCATCGAGGCTACCCGGGCCCGCCGTCGGTCGTCCGGGCGACGCGCGCACGCGTGGCGAGCCGCCGCCCGCCGCCCTCCGCCCGGGAACTCGACCCCGCCATGTGGCGCGTCGCGTGCGCAGGGGGAACTCCGTTTTCAGGAGCTCGACCCCATCGCGTTTCAGGAGCTCGACCCCCATCATTCGCGCGCCCCCCGCGCGATCGGCGGCAGTGTCGCGCCGCAACCGAAGGGTGTGCGGTCACGGCGCCCGGTGCCGCACACCGTGCGGGGCCCCGGGCGGGGGCTCCTGAAAAGCGACGCCCGAACGGGACGGGCGTGACCCCTTGACGGGGGACACGGCCGCAGGGAAGACTGTTGAAACGTGCCAACGGGAAAGCCTTTTCCCGCACGCATCGCACGCCGACCGTCCGAGGGGGGATGCCGAGCCGATCGCGCTCACCGCACCACATCAGTCGGCCTCCGATCGACGCGCGCCCTACCCGTGTCGAGTGGGTCGACCCATGCCGAAACACGCCAGATCAAGGGAGATCCAGTGAGCTCACACACGCCACGACGCCGGTTGCGACCGGCCGTCGCCGCACTCGCGGGCACCGCGCTCGTCGCCGGCGGCGTCCTCATGCCCGCCGCCGCCAACGCCGCAGAGGAGGTCGACCTGCGGTTCGACTTCGGCGGGTCGTCCAGCCCCGTCGCCGATGGCTGGGTCGGCATCGACCGGTCCGACGCGTACGACCATGCCGCGGGCTACGGCTTCACCACCGCGCCGAGCTCGTTCCGCGACCGCGGCGGCGACGACCTCGTTGCCCGCGACTTCACGATCGGCGCATCGAGCGCGTTCGCCGTCGACGTGCCGAACGGCACCTACGAGGTCACGACCTGGGCCGGAGACCTCATCGCCGGCAACCGCACGAACCTCGACATCGAGGGCACCGCCTTCACCGGGCCGCGCACCAGCTCGGGCCAGGTGCACGAGGAGTTCTTCCCCGCGATCGAGGTGGCCGACGGGCAGCTGAACGTCACCGTCACCGGCGGCGACGGGCGCATCAACGGCATCACGGTCCAAACGCCGCTGCCCGCGCCGGCGAACCTCGCCGCCACCGAAATCGACGCCGACGGCGACCTCTCGGTCACGCTCGGCTGGGACGAGGTGGCGGATGCCACGGGCTACACCGTCTACCGCGCCGCGCCCGGCGGCGAGCTCGCCGAGCTCGGCACCGCCGAGGGACCGACGTTCACCGACGCGACCGTGGCGCTGGGGGAGTCGTACGAGTACGCGGTCGCGACCGCGAAGGCCGAGCGCACGTCGCGGCCGTCCGAGCCGATCGAGGTCGCAGTCGTCGATCCCTCGGTCGCCCCGCCCGCGCAGCCGCAGGGCCTCGCGGTCGCCGACATCGACCGGAACACGATCGCGCTCGAGTGGGACGACGCCGACGACGTGGTGCTCTGGAAGGTCTTCCGCAGCACCCGGGAGGACATCCCGTTCGCGCAGGTGGCCGAGGTCGACGAACCGACCTGGACGGACGACGACGTACTCACCACGCGGCCGTACCTCTACCGGCTCGTGGCGCTGAACGCGGGCGGCCGCTCCGAGGCATCCGACACCCTCTCGACCCCGATCGCCACGACCCTCGTGCGCGACGCGGAGTACCTCGACCGTGCGCCCGTCGCAGTGGCCCTCGACGAGGGCACCTACGTCGGCTGGCGCCTGCTCGGGCTGGACGACCGCGACCTCGCATTCAACGTCTACCGCGACGACGTGCGCGTCAACGCCGAGCCGATCACCGGTGCCACCAACCTGGTCGACCCCGACGGCGCTGCCGACTCGCGCTACCGCGTGACGGCCCTGGTCGACGGCGACGAGGTGAAGGTCACCGACGTGTTCGGCACGTGGGACGAGCAGTACCTCGACATCCCGCTCGATCGCCCCGCCGGCGGCACCACGCCCGACGGGAACGACTACACCTACGCCCCCGGCGACGCGAGCGTCGGCGACCTCGACGGCGACGGCCAGTACGAGCTCGTCATGGCCTGGAACCCGTCGATCAGCAAGGACAACTCGCAGTCGGGCTACACCGGGAAGGTCCTCCTCGACGCGTTCGAGTTCGACGGCACCCGGCTGTGGCGCATGGACCTCGGCGTGAACATCCGCGCCGGTGCCCACTACACGCAGTTCCAGGTGTTCGACCTCGACGGCGACGGGCGTGCGGAGGTCTCGTTCAAGACCGCCGACGGCGTGGTCGACGGCACGGGCGCGGTCATCGGCGACGCCGATGCCGACCACCGCAACTCCGCCGGCTACGTGCTGAGCGGCCCCGAGTACCTCACGGTGTTCGACGGTGCGACCGGCGCCGCCCTCGACACGACCGACTACCTGCCCGCGCGCGGCAGCGTCGGTTCCTGGGGCGACACCTACGGCAACCGCGTCGACCGGTTCCTCGCGGGCACCGGCTACTTCGACGGGGAGCACCCGAGCCTGCTGTTCAGCCGCGGGTACTACACCCGCACCGTGCTGGTCGCGTGGGACTTCCGCGACGGCGAGCTGGTCGAGCGCTGGAGCTTCGACTCCGACGAGTGGGGCGACGAGTACGAGGGCCAGGGCAACCACCAGCTCGCGACGGCCGACGTCGACCGCGACGGACTCGACGAGGTCGTGTTCGGTGCCATGACGATCGACGACGACGGCACGCCGCTGTACAACTCGGAGCTCTACCACGGCGATGCGATGCACGTCGCGGACCACGTCGTCGACCGGCCCGGGCTCGAGATCTACGGCGTGTTCGAGGACCAGGGGTCCAACGGCGACATCGCCGCCGCCATGCGCGACGCGGAGACCGGCGAGGTGATCTGGGCGACCGAGGGCACCCGCGACACCGGTCGCGGCGCCGCCGCGGACCTCGACCCCGCGCACCCCGGCTCGGAGGCGTGGTCGGTCGGCGGCGACTACGCGTGGAACTCGCCGACGGGCTTCCTCAAGTCGGCCGATGGCGAGGTGCTCTCGACCGACATCCCGGCTGCGAACTTCGTGACCTGGTGGGACGGCGACCTCCTGCGGGAGATCACCGACCACGACTACGACGAGGAGGTGAGCGCGGGCGTGCCCACCATCTCGAAGTGGGACCCGGACACGCAGACCGAGGTCGAGGTGCTGCGCGCCGAGGGCACGTACTCGAACAACACGACCAAGGGCACCCCGGTGCTCCAGGCCGACCTGTTCGGGGACTGGCGCGAGGAGCTGGTGGTGCGCCACCAGGACGGCGAGGGCATCCGCATCTACACGACGACGGATGTCACGGATGCGCGCATCCCGACGCTCATGCACGACTCGCAGTACCGCATGGCCGTCGCGTGGCAGAACACCTCCTACAACCAGCCGCCGCACCCGAGCTTCCACCTCGGCGTCGGCATGGAGGAGCCGCCCATGGCGAGCATCGCGTACGTGAATGCGCCCGCTCCGGGCTCGTCCGCGCCGAAGCGCGGCACGCTGACCGACACGGACAGCGAGGTCGGCGCGAACAAGGACGGCGACTACGACGTGGTCGTGGGGCTGTCGGCGGGGTCGCCGGCGACCATGTTCCGCCTGTACGAGAACGGCGAGCTCGTCGCGACCGTGCTGCTCGACGACGCGGAGACCCCGCAGTCGGCCAGCGTGTCCTTCCGCGACCGCGACGCCGGCACGTACGAGTACGCCGGCGAACTGCTGAACGCCAACGGCACCACGGCGACCACCACCGCGAAGGTGAAGGTCGACTGACCCGGGGCGAGTGAGGCGGATGCCGCGGGGCCGATCGGCCCCGCGGCATCCGTCGTCTCCGCACGCCGGCCGATGGCCGATTCGGGCCATGCGGAATGGCCCGAACGCGGGATGCCGCCACGGCGGCAGGGGAGTGGAATCGAGGTATCGCCGCCGCACGAGGTCCGGGCGGAGCGCACCAGGGGAGCTGAGCACGATGACCACCACCATCACCCACGAGGGTCGCCGGGACGCGGCCCGTTCCGTCGCGATGACCGCCGAGGTGCGGGTCGTCGCCTCCATCGCCCGCGGCATGCGCTGCGGCTGGTACCGCACGCTGTTCGACCTCGGCCCCGTCACCGTCGACGGCTTCGCCGCCGCGGTCGGCACGGGCCGGGCCGCCGCGGCCGGCTGGATCGACCGGCAGGTCGACGCCGGGGTGCTCCGCGTGGCGGGCACGGATGCCACCGGCGAGGCGCTCGTGCTGCTGCCGGGCGAGCACGTCACGGCGCTGCTGGGCGACCGCGGCGACGACGAGCTGTCGGGCGCGCGCGCCATGGCGCAGCACTACCGGGAGCGCATGGCGCCGGTCGTCCGCGCGATCGGGGACTTCGGCATGCGCTCGGTCGCCGTGCCCGTGCGCGACGCCTGAACGTCCCGGCCTTCCCCGGGCCTCCGCAGCACTCCTACACTGGGGCCGTGGAGCCCGGGGATCAGCTGGTCCGCTACGCCGTCGTCGGCGGCCGCCAGGTCGCCTGGTCGGCGATCGGGTCCGGGCCGCCCCTCGTGCTCGGCGGTTGGTGGTGCAGCCACCTCGTGCTCGACTGGGAGCACGCCGAGTTCCGCAGCCTCGTCTCCGAGCTCGCCGCGCACCGCACGGTGATCCGCTACGACCGCCCGGGCGGCGGCGCCTCGGGGCACGACGACCCGCCGCCGGCGGACCTCGACGCGGAGCTGGCGCTGCTCGAGGGCGTGGTCGATCTCGCGGTCGGCGCGGGCCCGGTGACGATGTTCGGCGTGTCCTCCGGAGGAGCCGTGTCGTCGCTGTTCGCCGCGCGGCATCCCGACCGGGTCGACGCGCTGGTCATGTACGGCGCGTTCGCGAACGGCCACGACATCGCGCCGCCGCACGCACGGCAGGGGCTGCTCGACGTGATCGGCACGCACTGGGGGTTCGGGTCGCGCGTGCTCGCCGACCTGTTCCTGCCCGAGGCGAGCGCCGAGGAGCGGGATGCGTTCGTCGCCTACCAGCGGCGGTCGGCGTCGCGCGAGTCGGCGGCCGCGTCGATGTCCGAGCTCTACGACTTCGACTCGACCGGGCACCTGGGGCGGGTGCAGGCGCCGACGCTCGTGCTGCACCGACGCGAGGACCGCGCCATCCCGTTCGCGCTCGGCGCCGATGTCGCCTCGCGCATCCCGCGCGCGCGCTTCGTCGAGCTGCACGGACTCGACCACTTCCCGTGGCGCGGCGACCGTCGCGCGGTGACCGCCGCCGCCCTGCGCTTCCTCGGCGTCGACGTGCCGGAGGTGCGCCCCGAGGCATCCGCCGGCCCCGCCGCCACCAGCACGCTCAGCCCGCGCGAGCAGGAGGTGCTGCGGCTGGTGGCCCGCGGCCGCACCGACCAGCAGATCGCCGAGGCGCTCGTGCTGAGCCCGCACACCGTGCACCGCCACCTGGCGAACATCCGCACCAAGCTCGGCGTGCCCTCGCGCGCCGCGGCTGCGGCCTGGGCGCTGCGCCACGACCTGATCTGACCGCACGGGCATGACGGTGGCGGATGCGACGGGGGAGCCGCACCCGCCACCGGGGGCGCGGGTCAGATCTCCTGCACCGATCCGCCCGCGATCCGCAGCCGCCGTTCGGCGCGCTTGGCGACCGCGGAGTCGTGGGTCACGATCACGAGCGTCAGCCCGCGATCGCGCCAGAGGCCCTCGAGGAGGTCCATGATCTCGTCGCGCGTCTGCTCGTCGAGGTTGCCCGTGGGCTCGTCGGCCAGCAGCACGTCGGGCTCCTTCACCAGCGCCCGCGCGATCGCGACGCGCTGCTGCTGCCCGCCCGAGAGCTCGCTCGGCACGTGGCCCGCGCGCTCGGCGAGCCCGACCGACGCGAGGGCCTCGGATGCCCGACGGCGGCGCTCGTCGGCGGGCACGCCGTGCGGCTCGAGCGCCGTCTCGACGTTCTCCTGCGCCGTGAGCGTCGGAATCAGGTTGAAGCCCTGGAAGACGAACCCGATCTCCTTCGCCCGGAGCTTCGCGAGCCGTCGGTCGGGCAGCTTCGACAGCAGGTCGTCGCCCAGCCGCACGTCGCCCGAGGTCGGGCGGTCGAGGGCGCCGAGCATCTGCAGCAGCGTCGACTTGCCGCCGCCGGTCGGGCCCTGGATCGCGACCATCTGGCCGGAGGGGATGGTGAGCGAGACGTCCTTCAGCGCGGTGACGGTGCGCGACGACTGCTTGTAGGTCTTGCCGACCTTGTCGAGCGTGTACATGGCGGTTCCCTTCGGGGTTGCCGGCTCGGCCGGGGTGGGGAGGGTGATCGAGGTCGTGGCCGCGGCGCTCATGCGACGCTCCGGAGGGCCTCGGCCGGGCGCAGCCGGGAGGCGCGCCAGCCGCCGATCGCGCCGGCGACGAGGCCGCCGAGCACCGCGAGGCCGACCGCGACCAGCACGACCGAGACGGTCACGGGTGCGGTGAGCACGATGTCGGAGGTCGTGGTCGTGGCCGCGCCGAACGCCCCGCCGCCCCCGGTGAGGCCCATGCGATCACCGCCGTCGGCGGCCGCGGCGGCCATGCCGCCGCCGTCGCCGCCGAACGCCTGCACCGACCCGGCCGAGCCCGACAGCGTGGGCTGGACGAGCGTGACGACGCCGATGCCGACGAGGCCGATGACGATGCCGAGCGCGCCGCCGATGAGGCCCTGCACGAGCGACTCGCCCGCGACCTGGCCGACCACGCGGCGATTCGACCAGCCGATCGCCTTGAGCGTGCCGAACTCGCGCGTGCGGCGGGTGACGCCCGACACGGTGAAGAGCACGGCGATGAGGAACGCCGCGGCGAGCACCGCGACCGAGAGCCAGAGGCCCAGCGACGACACGAGCGTCGACGCCGAGGCGAGCGAGCCCGAGACCGACGACGCGAGGTCCTCCTGCGTGTTCACGGTCGCGTCGGGCAGCGCCTCCTCGAGGCTCGCCTGCACTGCGGCGATGTCGGTCGACGACGCGGCCTGCACGTACACCGTGGAGACCTGGCCCTCGAGTCCCGCGAGCGCCTGGGCGGTGTCGAGCGGCAGGTAGACGTTCGCGCCGGTCGACGCGTCCGCGGTGTCGGCCGTCACGAGGCCGACGATCTCCATGCTCGTGCCGCCCACGTCGATGGTGTCGCCCACCGCGAGCTCCGCGGTCGTGGCGTACGCCGAGTCGACGAGTGCGACGTCGGCGCCGGCATCCGCCGCCTCGAGCCCGCGCCCATCGGTCACGGCCGCCGAGGACAGCGGGCCGAGGGCGGATGCCGCGGGGTCGATGCCCAGCACCGTGAACGAGTCGACGTCGAAGGCGCTGCCGCCGGCGCCGTCCGCGCCCCCGGTCGGCGGCTGCTGGCCGCCGTCCTCGCCCGGTGCCCCGCCGCCCTGCATCTGCGAGAAGTCGGGCAGCTCGCCCGAGAAGGTCGTGTTGGTGAGCGACAGCGCCGCGGCGGCATCCGCCACGCCGTCGGTCGACAGCGCCGTGTCGAGCGCGGTGGCGTCGAAGGTCGCGGTGCCCATGCCGGCCGTCAGGCGCGAGTCGGAGACCGTGGTCGAGCCCTCGGCGTCGTCGGTCTCGCCGTCGTCGGCGCCGAACTCGAAGCGGCCGCCCCCGGGGCCGCCCTCGCCGGGGCCGGTGGGCGCCTGGGTGATCGTGACGTCGGTGCCGACGCCGTAGACCGACTCGAGCACGGATGCCTGTGCGTCGCGCACGCCCCCCGAGAGCGCGTTGACGATCATGACGAGGGCGATGGCCAGCGCCATGCCGATCGCCACGATGAGGGTCTGTCTGCGTCGTCCCGCGAGCTCGCGGCGCAGGTAGGTGAGGAACATCGGTCTCCTTCGGTGGTCGGGGTGCCGGCCGGAGAGGGGCGCCCGGCCGGCAGCAGCGACGGTAGGAGGCGGTGCTATGGCGGTGCTCGGCCGCACCTGTGGGGACCCTATGGATGCCTCACGCAACTCCACAGCCCGCCCATAGGCGCCGCATAGGAAGATGCGGATACTGGAGTCATGCCCTCTTCACTGAGCCGCGAGCAGCCGCACGCCGAACACCGCAGCCCCGCCATCGCCAAGCCCGACGGCAGCCCGGTGCGCGTGCTCGTCGTCGACGACGAGGCGCAGCTGGCCGACCTGCTGAAGATGGCCCTCCGCTACGAGGGCTGGGAGGTGCGCACCGCCGCCGACGGCCACGCCGCCATGCGCGTCGCCCGCGAGTTCCGCCCCGACGCGATCGTGCTCGACGTGATGCTGCCCGACATCGACGGGCTGGAGGTGCTGCAGCGACTGCGCACCGAGGGCGACGAGACGCCCGTGCTCTTCCTCACCGCGAAGGACTCGCTCGACGACCGGCTCGCGGGGCTCACCGCCGGCGGCGACGACTACGTGACCAAGCCGTTCAGCCTCGAGGAGGTCGTGGCCCGGCTCCGGGGACTCATCCGCCGGTTCGTGCGCTCGACCGCCGCGACCGACCCCGTGCTCGCGGTCGGCGACCTCACGCTCGACGAGGACTCGTACGAGGTGGCGCGCGCGGGCGAGGCCATCGAGCTGACCGCCACCGAGTTCGAGCTGCTGCGGTTCCTCATGCGCAACCCGCGCCGCGTGCTCTCGAAGGCGCAGATCCTCGACCGGGTCTGGTCGTACGACTTCGGCGGCAAGGCCAGCGTGGTCGAGCTCTACATCTCCTACCTCCGCAAGAAGATCGACGCGGGTCGCGAGCCGATGATCCACACGGTGCGCGGCGCCGGCTACATGATCAAGGCCACGACGTGACGGATGCCTCACGCGCACGCGCGCCCTGGACGCTCGAGCGGCGCCTCATCGTCGCGCTGGTGGCGCTGCTCGCCGCCGTGAGCGCGATCGTCGGCACCGTGAGCGTCGTCGTCGTGCACGCGAACCTCGTCGACCGCGTCGACAGCCAGCTCGTCTCGGCGACCGAGCGCGGGCGGGTGGCCGTCATCGAGCCGCCCCCCGGCGGCGACTACGACGACGACGGCCGGGTGCTCGCGGCCCGCGGCCAGTCGGTCGGCACGATCGCGGGCATCATGATCGACGGCGAGGTGCGCCAGGCGGCCGTGCTCGAGGAGGACGGCGAGATCGAGCAGCTCGACGCCGGCCAGCTCGCGGTGCTGTCGGACGTTCCGGCCGACTTCGCGCCGCACTCGGTCAACCTCGGCGGCGAGCTCGGCGCCTATCGTGCGATGGTCGTCGGCACCCCCGGCGGCGACCGCTTCGTGATCGCCCTCCCGCTCGCGATCGTCGAGGCGACCACCGCGCAGCTCGCGACCGTCATCTCGCTGGTCGCGATCGCCGGGCTGGTGCTGGCCGCGTTCATCGGCAGCCTCGTGATCCGGCGGCAGCTGGCGCCGCTGCAGCGCGTGGCGGCGACCGCCGAGCGGGTCTCCACGCTCCCGCTCGAGCGCGGCGAGGTCGAGCTCGCCGAGCGGGTGCCCGACGGCGACACCGACGCGCGCACCGAGGTCGGCCGCGTCGGGGCGTCCTTCAACCGCATGCTCGACCACGTCGGCGCCGCGCTCACCGCGCGCGCCGAGAGCGAGGCCAAGGTGCGCCGGTTCGTCGGCGACGCGAGCCACGAGCTGCGCACGCCGATCGCGTCGATCCGCGGCTACGCCGAGCTGACCCGGCGCAGCACCGAGGAGGTGCCGCCCGACGCGGCGCACGCCCTCGACCGCATCGAGTCGGAGTCGCTGCGCATGTCGGCCCTGGTCGACGACCTGCTGCTGCTCGCCCGCCTCGACGAGGGCCGGGAGCTCCGCCATGACGACGTCGACCTCTCGTCGCTCGTGGTCGACGTGGTCGGCGACGCGCACGTCGCGGGGCCGAGCCACCGCTGGGAGCTCGAGGTGCCGGAGGAGCCGGTCGTCGTCTCGGGCGACCTGTCGCGACTGCACCAGGTGCTCGCCAACCTGCTCGCGAACGCACGCGTGCACACGCCGGAGGGCACCACCGTGTCGGTGACCCTCACGACGACCGAGGGCGATGCGGTGGTGACCGTGACCGACGACGGTCCGGGCATCGACCCCGAGCTGCAGCGCACGCTGTTCGAGCGCTTCGCGCGCGGCGACGCCTCGCGCTCGCGCGCGACCGGCAGCACGGGCCTCGGACTCGCGATCGCGCGGGCCGTCGTCGTGGCGCACGGCGGCGAGATCGCGGTCGAGAGCGCGCCGGGCCGCACCGTGTTCACCGTGCGGTTGCCGCTGGCCTGAGCGACGGCCCGGCAGGAGCCGTGGCGTCGGCCGCGAGGCATCCGCTCGCCTCGGCCCGAAGAAAGTTGACAGCGGTCAACCATAGGCATATGGTTGACCGTCATCAACTTTCAGCGAAGGGATCCCGTGACCGCCACCGCATCCACGCCGGTCGTTCCGGACGCCGCGCCCGCGCCCATGTCGCGCCGCGCCACGCTCAACGCCATCTCCGGGCTCATCCTCGGCATGTTCGTCGCCATCCTGTCCGGCACGGTCGTCTCGACCTCGCTGCCGCGGATCATCTCCGACCTGGGCGGCGACCAGTCGAGCTACACGTGGGTGGTGACCGCGGCGCTGCTCGCGACCACCGTCTCCACACCCATCTGGGGCAAGCTCTCCGACCTGGTGAACCGCAAGCTGCTCGTGCAGCTCGCGCTCGTCCTGTTCGTGATCGGCTCGGTGCTCGGCGGGTTCGCGCAGGACGCGTCGATGCTGATCGGCTTCCGGGTCGTGCAGGGGCTCGGGGCGGGCGGCCTCATGGCGCTCGTGCAGATCGTGATCGCCGACATCATCTCCCCGCGCGAGCGCGGTCGGTGGATGGGCCTCATCGGCTCGGTCATGGCCGTCGCCACCATCGGCGGCCCGCTCGTCGGCGGGCTCATCACCGACGGCATCGGCTGGCGTGCGAACTTCTTCGTCGCCGTGCCGTTCGCGATCGCCGCGGTGCTGCTCATCCAGGCTACCCTCCACCTGCCGCCGCGACCGAAGCGGAAGGTGAAGATCGACTACCTCGGCGCCGCGCTGATCGCCGCCGGCATCAGCCTGCTGCTCGTCTGGGTCACCATGGGCGGCAGCCAGTTCGAGTGGAACTCGCTGGAGTCGTTCCTGATGGTCGGCGGGGCGGTGCTGGCGCTCGTGGCGGCGGTCATCGTCGAGCTGGTCGTCGAGGAGCCGATGGTGCCGCTGTCGCTGTTCCGCAACCGCACGTACTCGCTCGCGGTCGTCGCGAGCCTCTCGGTCGGCGTCGCCATGTTCGGCACGACCATCTTCCTCGCGCAGTACATGCAGCTCGCGCGCGGCGCGACCCCGACCGAGTCGGGCCTGCTCACCATCCCCCTGATCGTCGGCCAGATGGGCTCCTCGATCGTGGCCGGGCAGCTGATCAGCCGGTTCGGGAAGTGGAAGCGCTACATGGTCACGGGCTCGGTGCTCGCGATCGCCGGCCTGCTGCTCATGAGCACGCTGCACTACGACACCCCCTACGGCTGGGTCGCGCTGTTCATGTTCGTGCTCGGTGCGGGCCTCGGCATGGTCATGCAGAACCTCGTGCTGGTCGTGCAGAACGACACGCCCGTGCAGCAGCTCGGCGCCGCGAGTGCCGGCGTGACGTTCTTCCGCAGCCTCGGCGGCACCGTGGGCGTCTCGGTCATGGGCGCCGTGCTCGGCACCCGCATCGCCGACCTGATCCGCGACGGCCTGGGCGACCTCGACCCGAGCGAGCTCGCGGGCGCGCAGGCGCTCGCCGACGGGACGATCCCGAACGTGTCCGAGCTGCCCGGCCCGGTGCGCACGGTCGTCGAGTCGGCCTACGGGCTCGGCGTCGCGGAGGTCTTCCTCATCGCGGTGCCGCTCGCCGTGATCAGCCTCATCGCGATCTGCTTCCTGCCGAACCGTCCGCTCCAGACGGTGAACGCCGCGCAGCGCCTCGCCGCCGAGGCCGAGGAGGCCGCGGTCGAGCTGGCCGACGCCGAGCTCGGCATGGGCGCGGTCGAGCCGCTCGAGTCGGCCCCGCGCGGTGCGGGCGGCGCCGATGACGCGGGGCGTCACGTTCCGCGTGGGCGCGACGGTCGCTGATCTAGGATGCCTGCCATGACGCTCGAGCAGACTCCCGCCGACGCACCCGTCGACGGCACCGAACGCGCCATCGGCGCGGTCGAGGTGCAGCTCGGCGTGCTCTTCAACCGGGTACGTGCCATCTGGAAGGCGCAGGCTGCGAGCGTGCACCCCGACCTCCAGCCGGTCGGCTACAAGCTGCTCGGCCTGCTCGTGCGCAGCGGTCCCGCCCACGCCGGCGCGCTGGCCGAACGACTGGCGACCGACAAGTCGGTGGTCAGTCGCCAGATGCGCATCCTGGTCGACCTGGGGCTCGTCGTGAGCCGTGTCGACGAGCACGATGCGCGGGCGCGCCTGCTGGAGGCGACGCCGCTCGGCATCGAGCGCGTCAGCCAGGTGCGCTCGGGTGCCCAGGCGGAGTTGCGCGAGCGCCTCGGCGCCTGGCCCGAGCGCGACGTCGAGCAGTTCGCGACGCTGCTCGCGCGCCTGAACGAGGACTGACGAACGCCCTCGGGCCCGGCCGATCCGAGCGGATTTGGCCGGGCCCGTCGCATCCGCTAGCATGATCTGAGCCAAAGACCGTCGGTCGTCGGTGCGCGGAAACGCGAGCCGATCGAAGCAGTGCGAGAGCACGGGCCCACGCAGGTGACACGAACAGACGTCCGGGACGCGATTCCCGAATCTCCAGCTCCGTGCGCTTGCGCCGGAGCTTTTCTCATGCCGCCGGTCGGAAGCCGCGTCCCACAGCCCGTGTGACGCGAAGAAGACATAAGGAGTGGCCATGGCGAACAAGGAAGCCTCGGTTGCCGAACTCACGGAGAAGTTCGAGGGTTCGACCGCCGTTCTGCTGACTGAATACCGCGGCCTCACGGTTGCCCAGCTCAAGGAGCTGCGCAACGCCATCCGTGAGGACGCGAGCTACGCCGTGGTGAAGAACACGCTCACGAAGATCGCTGCCAACAAGGCCGGGATCTCCGCGTTCGACGACGACCTCCAGGGTCCGTCGGCGATCGCGTTCGTGCACGGCGACCCCGTCGCCGTCGCGAAGTCGCTGCGTGACTTCGCCAAGGCGAACCCCCTCCTCGTGGTCAAGGGCGGCTACTTCGATGGCAAGCCCCTGACCGCCGAAGAGGTAGGCAAGCTCGCCGACCTCGAGTCCCGCGAAGTGCTGCTCGGCAAGCTCGCCGGCGCCTTCAAGGCCTCGCTGTTCGGAGCCGCATATCTGTTCAACGCACCGCTGTCGCAGGCCGTTCGCACGGTCGACGCGCTGCGTCAGAAGCAGGAGTCCGCAGCGTAGGCGCGAGCCTCGCATGCGGTGAGTACACCAACAAAGGAGATTAGAAATGGCAAAGCTGTCCACTGAGGAGCTGCTCGAGCAGTTCAAGGGCCTGACCCTCATCGAGCTCTCGGAGTTCGTCAAGGCGTTCGAGGAGACCTTCGAGGTCACCGCGGCCGCCCCCGTCGCCGTTGCCGCTGCCGGTGCTCCGGCCGCGGGTGGCGAGGCCGCCGCCGAGGAGGAGAAGACCGAGTTCGACGTCATCCTCGAGGCCGCCGGCGACAAGAAGATCCAGGTCATCAAGGTCGTCCGCGAGCTGACCTCGCTCGGCCTCGGCGAGGCCAAGGCCGTCGTCGACGGTGCCCCCAAGGCCGTCCTCGAGGCTGCCGCCAAGGACGCCGCTGACAAGGCGAAGGAGGCCCTCGAGGCCGCCGGCGCCACCGTCACGCTCAAGTAGTACGCGCCCCCGCTCGGGGGCTCGCACGACGCCGAGGGCGTCGCTTCCGGATTCGTCCGGAGGCGGCGCCCTCGTTCGCGTCTCCGGGCCGATCCGGAACGGGCGCCGAGTTCCCGCCGTCGTTCTCCGCATGGCCCCCAGATTCTCCGACACGCGTCGGAGAGCGCTTCCTGAGCTCGTTCTCAGAAAGCCATTTCTGGGTCACGAACGCGTCACGACCCCGCATGAATTCTGGGAAAGCGCTTGCGCGAGGCGTCCGCTGCTGTTAGAAATGTGCATCAAGTGAGATAGCGCTTTCTCACCGATGATCAACGACGATGATCGGAGGCCGATGTTGGCATCAGCACCACCCCGGACGGCTCGGCCGTCCGGACCGACCCGCCCTCGGGGCCGCGACCGGGGAGTGCTCGCATGAGCGCGCTCGGCGAGCTGCGGCGCATGAAGGGCACGGGCGACGGCCCCGCGCCCGCCACGTCACGCGGGCGGAAGCAGAACCGGGCGGCGTTCCTGTTCCTCGCTCCGTGGTTCCTCGGGCTCTTCCTGATCACCGTCGGGCCGATGGCCGCATCGCTCGTGCTCTCGTTCACCCGCTACAACCTGTTGAGCCCGCCGCGGTTCAACGGCATCGACAACATCGTCCGCATGTTCGAGGACGACCGGCTGCACACGTCGATCGAGGTCACGTTCTCGTACGTGTTCATCTCGGTGCCGCTGCAGCTCGCCCTCGCGCTGCTGCTGGCCGTGGTGCTCGACCGCGGCCTGCGCGGGCTGTCGTTCTACCGCTCGGCGTTCTACCTGCCGTCGCTGCTCGGCGCGAGCGTCGCGATCGCGATGCTCTGGCGGCAGATCTTCGGCGTCGACGGCCTGGTCAACCAAGTGCTCGCCGTCTTCGGCATCGAGGGGCAGGGCTGGATCTCGAGCCCCGACACGGCACTCGGCACGCTCATGATCCTGAACGTCTGGACCTTCGGTTCGCCCATGGTGATCTTCCTCGCCGGGCTCCGGCAGATCCCGGTCATGTACTACGAGGCGGCTTCCGTCGACGGGGCCGGACGCTGGCAGCAGTTCTGGCGCATCACGATGCCGATGCTCACGCCGATCATCTTCTTCAACCTGATCCTCCAGATCATCGGCGCGTTCCAGTCGTTCACCCAGGCGTACATCGTCTCGGGCGGCACCGGCGGCCCGATCGACTCGACGCTCTTCTACACGCTGTACCTCTACGACCGCGGCTTCGCGAACCTCGACATGGGGTACGCGTCCGCGATGGCCTGGCTGCTGCTGGTCATCATCGCCGCATTCACCGCGCTCAACTTCTGGGCCTCGAAGTATTGGGTCTTCTACGATGACCAGGACTGACACCGTGACCGATCCCGAACCCCTGACCGAGTCGGTCGTGACGGCGCTGCCGGCGGACGACGTGCGGGAGGCGAGACGCCGCCGACGAGTGTTCCGACGCCCCCTGCTCAGCCTGCTGCGCCACGCGCTGCTCATCATCGCCGCGGTGCTCATGCTCTACCCGGTGATCTGGATGGTCGTGAGCTCGCTCCGGCCGACCGAGGTGATCTTCCGGGAGCCGGGCATCATCCTTGACAGCTTCGAGGTGTCGAACTACGTCGACGGGTGGAACGCGCTGTCGTACCCGTTCAACGTGTACCTGCTGAACTCGTCGCTGGTCGTGCTCGGATGCATCGTCGGCAACCTGGTCTCGTGCTCGCTGGCGGCCTACGCGTTCGCCCGCCTCGAGTTCACGGCGAAGCGGCTCTGGTTCGCGATCATGCTCGTGTCGATCATGCTCCCGATCCACGTGATCATCGTGCCGCAGTACGTGATGTTCTCCCAGGTCGGCTGGGTCAACACGTTCCTGCCGCTGATCGTGCCGAAGCTGCTCGCGACCGACGCGTTCTTCGTCTTCCTGATGGTGCAGTTCATCCGCGGCATCCCGCGCGAGCTCGACGAGGCCGCCCGCATCGACGGCGCCGGCCACTTCCGCATCTACGCGCAGGTGATCCTGCCGCTCATGGTGCCGGCCCTCGCGACGGCCGCGATCTTCACCTTCATCTGGACCTGGAACGACTTCTTCAGCCAGCTCATCTACCTGACGAAGCCCGACCTGTACACCGTCCCGCTCGCGCTGCGCGCGTTCGTGGACGCGGACAGCGCGACGAACTTCGGCGAGATGTTCGCCATGAGCGTCGTGGCGCTGCTGCCGATCTTCCTGATCTTCCTCTTCGGCCAGCGATTCCTGATCAAGGGCATCGCGACGACGGGGATCAAGTGACCGGGCCCGCCGGTCACGACGGCCGGGCGCCCGGACGCGCCCGCCGCTCCACCCGCACCGCACCATCCGCACACACCGAAAGGACGCATCACATGCGAGGCATCACACGCCGCACCACCGTTGCCGCGGCGGCCCTGGGGGCAGCAGCGACGCTCGCCCTCACCGCCTGCGCCGGCGGCGGCTCGACCGGGGAGCAGGAGCTCTCCGACGAGCCGGTCACCCTCACCTTCACCTGGTGGGGCAACGACACCCGTCACGAGATCACGGAGCAGCTCATCGAGGTGTTCGAGGAGCAGAACCCGAACATCACGGTCGAGCCGCAGTACACCGACTGGTCGGGCTACTGGGACAAGCTGTCGACCTCGGTCGCCGCCGGCGACATCCCCGACATCATCCAGATGGACGAGAAGCAGCTCTCGACGTACGCTGCCAACGGCGTGCTGCTCGACCTCGGCTCGCTCGAGTCGCTGGACACCGGCGACTTCCCGGCGGCGGTGCTCGGCACGGGCGCGCTCGACGGCACCCAGTACGGCATCCCGGTGGGCATCAACTCCTACACCTACATGGCGAACCTCGACCTGCTCGACGAGTACGGCATCGAGCTGCCCGACGACACCACGTGGACGTGGGACGAGTTCGTCGCGACCGCCCAGGCCGTCAGCGACGCGAGCGGCGGCGACGTCGTGGGCTCGCAGTCGTGGGGCTTCGAGGACGGCGGCCTCAAGAACTGGCTGCGCCAGCAGGGCAGCGACCTCTACTCGGCCGACGGCGGCATCGCCGCGACCGAGGAGGACCTCGCCTCGTGGTGGCAGTTCCTGCTCGACTCGACCGACGCGGGCGCGCTGCCCGACCCGTCGGCGACCATCGAGCGCGAGGCCGGCGGCCTGGCGGAGTCGTTCACGGCGACCAACGAGTCGGCCTTCGGCCCGTGGTGGTCGAACCAGGTGCAGGCGCTGCGCGACGCGAGCGGCCAGAACCTCGTCGCCCTGCGCGTGCCGGGCTCGGCCGACGGCTCGCCGTACTACAAGCCGTCCATGTTCTGGTCGGCCTCATCGAAGACCGAGCACCCCGCGGAGGTCGCGCTGTTCCTCGACTTCCTCGCCAACAGCGAGGACGCCGCGGACCTGCTGCTGACCGAGCGCGGCGTCCCCGCGAACGAGGCGATCCGCGCCTACGTGACCCCGCAGCTGGACGAGGTCAACAAGTCGGTCGTCGAGTACCTCGACGCGCTGGCTCCCGAGGTCGGCGACGCGCCGCCCGCCACGCCCCCGGGTGGCGGCGCGATCGAGGACGTCATCGACCAGAACACCCAGAAGGTGCTGTTCGGCGAGCTGACCCCGGAGGAGGCGGCCGCCGCCTTCATCGAGGAACTGCAGCGCGCGCTCGACGACGCGATGTGACGACCTCCCACTGACGACGGTTCCTCCCGGGCCGTCTCGGAGCGGCTGCCGCGATGCCTGACGCGGCAGCCGCTCGCCTTCCTCGGCGGAAATCGCTTTCACCTGCGATTTCGCGCCCAGAGGCGCCGCTCGGCGCTAGAATCCGGTAAACGATTTCTGATCCCCAGCGGAGGAAACCCGTGACGCACACCTCGCCCCGACCGGTCACGATCGCGCAGGTGGCCGCCTTCGCGGGCGTGTCCCAAGCATCGGTCTCGCGAGTGCTCAACCGCAACCAGACCGTCGACCCCGCCATCGCCGCGAAGGTGCGCGACGCGGTCGAGAAGCTCAACTACTCGCCCAGCCCCGCGGCACGCAACCTCGTGCGCGGACGCAGCAACACCATCGCCCTGGTCGTGCCCGACCTCGAGAACCCGATGTTCCAGGGCGTGCTCAAGGGGCTCAGTCGCGCGGCCTACGCCGACGGCTACCGCGTCCTCGTCGCCGACACCGCAGAACGGGTGGGCGACGAGGAGGAGGTCGTGCTGGAGGCCCGGTCGCGCTGCGACGCGCTCGTGCTCGTCGCCCCGCGCATGTCGGACGAGCGGCTCGAGACGCTGGTCGGCCGCGTCGGCCCCGTGGTGGTCGTGAACCGCCCGGTCGCCGGGGACCCCGCGGCGGAGCTCTCGGTCGACTACGAGAGCGGCATCCGCGCCCTGGGGGAGCACCTCATCTCGCTGGGGCACGTGCGCATCGCCTACCTCTCCGGCCCGCCCCAGTCGTACGCCGACGTGCTCCGCCGCCGCGGGCTCGCCGAGCTGGTCGCCAGGCACCCGGGCTTCGAGGTCATCGACGTCGCCGCCGGCTCGCAGGTCGAGGACGGATACCGGGCGGCCGACGCCGTGCTCGCGTCCGGCGCGACCGGCGCGATCGCGTTCAACGACCTCGCGGCGCTCGGCCTGCTCGCCCGCCTTCGCGAGGTCGGCGTCGACGTCCCCGGCGAGATCTCGGTCGCCGGCATCGACGACATCCCACTCTCGCGCTTCTCCGCACCGTCGCTCACGACCATGTCGGTGCCCCGCGTCGAGATCGGCGAACAGGCCTGGCAACGGCTCAAGGGCGCGATCGCGGGCGCCGTGGCGACGCATCCGCTCTCCTATCGTCCCATCCTCGAGGTGCGCGGCAGCACCGGGCCCGCCCCCGAGGCGACCGGCTGGCTGAGCCCCGGCCGACCGCTGCTGCGCATCGGCGACGGCGTGGTCGCGCGATACGAGGAGGGCACGACGATCGACTCCGTGCTCTCGCCACGCCCGTTCCTGCACCCGGTCGAGACGCTCGGCGGCGTGCGCGTCACCGACAGCCACCCGACCGACCACCTGCACCACTTCGGCATCGGGGTGGCGCTGCCCGACATCAACGGCACGTCGTACTGGGGCGGGCGCACCTACATGCCCGAGGTCGGCTCGGTCATGCTCGAGAACCAGGGACGCCAGCGGCGCGACGAACTACACGTCGACGGCGAGACGCTCACCGAGCGCCTCACCTGGATCGACGAGCGCAACGTCGCGCAGCTCAGCGAGGTGCGCACCCTCACCGGATCGCCTGTGCGCGTGGGCGAGGGAGACGCCTGGGTGCTGCGCTGGCGCACCGTGCTCACGGCGAACTTCGGCGCGCTCGACTTCGGTTCGCCCGCCACCAACGGGCGCGAGGGTGCCGGGTACGGCGGCATCTTCTGGCGCTTCCCCGAGTGGAGGGCGATCGTGGTCACCGCCGACGGCATCGGCGAGGAGCTCGGCCACGGCTCGCGCTCGCCCTGGTTCGCCGTCGTCGACCCCGAGCGGAAGGCGACCGTGCTCATGCTCCAGCCGGGAGGCGCCCCGCTGCCCTGGTTCGCCAGGGTCGCCGAGTACGTCGGCATCGGGCCGGCGCTCGCGTGGGACGAGGTGCTGCACGTGCCCGAGGGCGGCACCGTCGAGCTGGGCCTCGACGCGCTGCTGATCGACCGGGTCATCACCGACCCCGACGAGCTCGCGGGGCTCGCCGGGCGCCTCGCCGCCGATGACTGAGCGGATGCCGCCGGCCCACGCGCCGGGCGAGCCGACGCGCATCGGGGTCGCCGGCATCCACGGACACGGCGCGACCCACGTCGCCGAGGCGCTGCGGCTCGAGCGCGCCGGGCGCGCACGCCTGGTCGCGGTCGCCGACCACCGGGCGCCCGACGTCGCGGTCGGCGACGCCGCCCTCTTCGCGGACGCTGCCGCGATGATCGCCGACGCAGACCTCGACGTGGTCGTGCTGTCGACGCCCATCCACACACACGTGCCGCTCGCGCGCGCCGCGCTCGCCGGGGGCGCGCACGTGCTGCTCGAGAAGCCGCCCGCGCCGTCGCTCGTCGAGCTCGAGGAGCTCGCCGCCGCCGCCCGCGCCGCCGAACGCGCGGTGCAGGTCGGGTTCCAGAGCCTCGGCTCGGCGGGGGTCGACGCCGTTCGCGCGCTCGCCGCGGGCGGGGCAGTCGGCGAGGTGCGCGCGTACGGGGCGCTCGGCACCTGGGTGCGCGCGGTCGACTACTGGACCCGCAGCGACTGGGCGGGCCGCCGCGAACTCGACGGGGTGCCCGTCGTGGACGGCGCGGTCACGAACCCGCTCGCGCACGCGGTCGCGACGGCGCTCGCCGTGGCGGGCGCCACCGGCGCCGAGGACATCGCGTCCGTCGAGCTCGACCTGCTGCGCGCCAACGACATCGACGCCGACGACACGTCGTCGCTCGTCGTGCGGCTCGCCGACGGACGCTCGCTCGCCGGCGCGCTCGCCCTCACGGCGTCGCGGCGCAGCGAGCCCTGCGTCACCGTCGAGGGCGAGCTCGGGCGCATCGTGTTCTGGTACACGCTCGACGTGGTGCAGGTCGTGCGCCCGGGCGAGCCGTTCCCGGAGACCACGCGGCACGAGCGCCGATCGCTGCTCGAGAACCTGGTCGACCACGCGGTCGACGGCGCGGAGCTGCTCGTGCCGCTCGCCGCGACCGGCGCGTTCACCCGCGTGCTCGATGCCGTGCGCACCGGAGCCGACGCGCGACCGATCGCGTCGGAGCACGTCGAGCGCGTGCGCGACGGCGACGGCGAGCACCTCGTCGTGCGCGGCCTCGAGCACTGGGCCGCCAGGGTCGTGGCCGAGCAGTCGACGTTCAGCGGGGTCGGGGCGCCGTTCGCGGGCTGACCGTCGGAGTCCGGCGGCCGTAGGCATCCGGATTACATAGATAGCCGCGCTATGTTGTAGCCTCGTGGCATGCAGGTACCCCAGCAGACCCCGCGCGAGGTCGAGATCGCGCAGGTCCTCGTCGAGGTCGTGAGCGCCGCGACCCGCCTCACCCGGGTCGCCGCCAAGGCGGCCGGCGGCACCGAGTCGCCCGCCGTGTGGCGCACCCTGTCGGTGCTGCGCAGCTCCGGGCCGATGCGCCTCGGGGAGCTCGCCGAGGAGAGCCGGGTCTCCCAGCCGACCATGACCAAGCTCATCCGCAACCTCGCCGACGCCGAGTGGGTGCGGCGCATCGCCGACCGCGACGACGCGCGCGCCTGGCAGATCGCCATCACGTCGAAGGGGGAGGCGGCGCTCGAGGAGTGGCGCGAGCGCCTCGGCACCGCCATGCTCCCGCTCTTCACCGACCTCGACCGCGGGCAGGTCGACGCGCTCGCGACCGCGGCGGCCACCATCAACGCCCATGTGGCCGGGCGCATCGCGCCCCGGGCCGACGTCGACGACGAGGCATCCGCACCCGACGCGGCGGCCCGCAGGTGAGCGGGCACGGCACCGCATCCGCTGGAGCCGTGCTCCGCCAGCCGAAGGCCGTGTGGGCCGTCGCCTTCGCCTGCGTGATCGCGTTCATGGGCATCGGGCTCGTCGACCCGATCCTGCCGGCCATCGCCGACGGGCTCGACGCGACCCCGACCGAGGCCGAGCTGCTGTTCACCAGCTACCTGCTCGTGACGGGGCTCGCGATGCTCGGCACGAGCTGGATCTCCAGTCGCATCGGCGCCAAGCGCACGCTGCTCATCGGCCTCGTGCTCGTCGTGGTCTTCGCGGCCGCCGCCGGCCTCTCGCAGGACGTCGAGTCGATCATCGGGTTCCG
Source organism: Agromyces sp. SYSU T00194 (assembly GCF_040496035.1). Taxonomy (NCBI): domain Bacteria; kingdom Bacillati; phylum Actinomycetota; class Actinomycetes; order Micrococcales; family Microbacteriaceae; genus Agromyces; species Agromyces chitinivorans. Next base: position 1,770,127 of record NZ_JBEPJZ010000001.1, read on the forward strand.
CGCCGGCTGGGGGCTCGGCAACGCGCTCTTCATCTCGACGGCGCTCGCCACGATCGTCGGCGCCGCCTCGGGCGGCTCCGCGTCGGCCATCATCCTGTACGAGGCGGCGCTCGGCCTCGGCATCGCCATCGGGCCGCTGCTCGGCGGGCTGCTCGGCAGCGTCAGCTGGCGCGGTCCGTTCTTCGGCACGGCCGCCCTCATGGCGATCGGCGTGATCGCACTGCTGGTGTTCCTCCGCGAGGACCCGGCCGCGCCCCGCGAGCCCACCCGGCTCTCGGCGCCGATCCGCGCCCTGCGCCAGCCGGCGCTCGCCGTGCTCGCGGCCGCCGCGCTCTGCTACAACATCGGCTTCTTCGTGCTGCTGGCGTACTCGCCGTTCCCGCTGGGGTTCGGTGCGCTGGGTCTCGGCCTCACGTTCTTCGGCTGGGGACTCGGGCTCGCGCTGACCTCGGTGCTCGTCGCCCCGCTGCTGACCGCTCGCCTGCGCCGGACCACGGTGCTGCGGCTCGCGCTGCCCCTGCTCGCGCTCGACCTGGTGGCCGCCGGCGTGCTCATCGACGACCCGGCCGCGCTGGTCGCGTGCATCGTGATCGGCGGGCTCGTCCTCGGCATCGTCAACACCGTGCTGACCGAGTGCGTGATGGAGGCGACCGACCTGCCGCGTTCGGTCGCGTCGAGCGCGTACTCGGCGGTGCGCTTCCTGGGCGGGGCCGTCGCGCCGCCCGCGGCCGCGGAGCTCGCGCGCGCCTTCGCTCCCGACGTGCCCTACTACGCGGCGGCGGGCGCCGTGCTCGCCGCCGTGGTGATCGTCGTCGCCGGCGCGCGCGTGCTGCGCCGGGTGGACGGCGAGGGGCCGGCCGCGGAGTCCGCGCTCGAGGAGGCGCAGGCGATCACCGCCGGCGACGCCACCTGAACGCGCCGCACGAGGTGCGCCCGGCTCACCGCGACGGCGCGGTCGTGCTCGAACGCACCACCAGCCTGACCGGCAGGTCGATGTCGTGCGGCGCCGGCCCCGCGTCCTCCTCGCCGAGGAGCGTCATCGCCAGGCGCACCGCCAGCTCGCCCTGCGCACCCGGTCGCTGCTCGATCGTGGTCAGCCCGAACATCTCCGCGTTGTCGTGGCCGTCGATGCCGATGATCGAGAGGTCGGCGGGGATGCGCAGGCCCAGCCTGCGGGCGGCGATGTGCGTGCCGAAGGCGATCTCGTCGCACGCGGCGAACACCGCGGTCGGCCGGTGCGACGGGTCGCCGAGCAGCTGCAGCGCGGCCTCGAACCCGCCCGACATCGAGTACTCGGTGGGCACGTACGGCGCGTCCGGGATGCCCGCCGCGGCCATCGCGTCGCGGTAGCCCTCCACGCGGCTGCCCTGCACGCCCTCGCGATCGGCCTCGGCCTCCGCGCCGCCCAGCAGCACGATCTCGCGGTGCCCGAGGTGCAGTAGGTGCTGGGTCGCCAGCCGGGCCGTGGCGCGGTGGTCCACGGCCAGGCGCACCGCTGCCGAGTGCATCTGGCCGCCGATGGAGACGACCGGGCGCCCGGTGCGTGCGAGCCGGTCGGACTCCTCGAACGAGAGGTCGACGTCGACGCCGATCACGGCGTCGACGCGCCGGCGCTGCAGGTAGTAGTCGAAGATGCGCTCGCGCGCCTCCGGCGCGACCGCGAGGTTGTAGAGCACCAGGTCGTAGCCGCGGTCGAGCAGCGCGCGCTCGAGCCCCTCCAGCACCTCGCCGAAGTACCACCGGTTCACGAACCGGATGATCACCCCGATGGACTTGCTGCGGCCCGTCACGAGGCTCGCCGCATTGGGCGAGGCGATGTAGCCGATCTCCGACGCGGTGGCCAGCACGCGGTCGCGCGTCGCGGCCGAGACAGCCCCGCGGCCGCTCAACGCGCGCGAGGCCGTGGCCTTCGAGACGCCCGCGAGGCGCGCGACATCCGCGATGGACGGCACCGTCGCCTCCCTCCGTCGGGACATGCAGGGCCGAGTGTAGCCTCCGGGCCGCTCGGGCGGAACCGGTTCCAATTCTGCACCGCCGACGTGACCGATTCGTGACATACCACTCCTTGTGCCTCCATGCCGGCGGTGCATAGCGTAGGGCTGGAACCGGTTCCGCCGAAGCGGTTCCCAGGAACTCCAACTCAACGAGGAGAAGAGAGATGAGCACCATTCGGAAGCGCCGACTGCTCCTGCCGCTCGCTGCGGTGGCCACCGTCGGCTTCGCGCTCACCGCCTGTACGGGGGACATCGCCAATGAGGACGCCGGCGAGGTCGACTGCTCGGACTACGAGGAGTACGGCACCTACGACGGCGCGAGCGTCACGATCGGCGGCACCATCGTCGACATCGAGGCGGACCGGCTCGTCGAGTCGTGGTCCGACTTCTCGACCTGCACCGGCATCGAGATCGACTACCAGGGCTCGCAGGAGTTCGAGGCGCAGATCGCGGTGCTCGCCGAAGGTGGCAACGCGCCCGACATCGGGTTCGTCCCGCAGCCCGGCCTCGTGGCACGGCTCGCCGACGGCGGGTGGCTGATCCCGGCATCCGAGTCGGTCGAGGCGAACGTCGACGAGTGGTGGACCGCGGACTGGAAGGCCTACGGCACGGTCGACGACACCTTCTACGGTGCGCCGCTGATGTCGAGCATCAAGGGCTACATCTGGTACTCGCCGAGCGAGTTCGAGGACAACGGCTGGGAGATCCCGGCCACGCTCGACGAGCTGAAGGACCTGTCCGACGAGATCGCGGCCGCGGGCGACCACAAGCCGTGGTGCGTCGGTCTCGAGTCCGGCGTCGCGACCGGCTGGCCCGGCACCGACTGGATCGAGGACTACGTGCTGCGCCTGCAGGGCGCCGACTACTACGACCAGTGGGTGACGCACGAGATCCCGTTCAACGATCAGGGCATCATCGACGCGTTCGACGAGGTGGGCTACTACCTCAAGAACGAGGACATGGTCAACGGCGGCATCGGCGACGTCTCGACGCTGGTCACCGAGGCGTTCGGTACGGCCGGACTCCCGATCCTCGACGGCGAGTGCTCGCTGCACCACCAGGCCTCGTTCTACGAGACCTTCTGGAACCCGGAGGGCGGCGATGCCGCCACGGTCGCGTCCAACGGCGACGTGTTCGGCTTCCTGCTCCCGCCGGAGAACGCCGATGACCCGCAGGCCGTCACGGGCGGTGGCGAGATCGTGACCGCGTTCACCGACGCCGAGGAGGTCGAGGTGGTCCGCACCTTCCTCTCGAGCGATACCTGGGCGAACAACCGCGTCAGCCTCGGCGGCGTGATCAGCGCCAACCTCGGCGTCGACCCGCAGAACGCGTCGAGCGAGCTGCTCGTGCAGTCGATCGAGATCCTCCAGGACCCGGAGACCACGTTCCGGTTCGACGGATCCGACCTGATGCCCGGTGCCGTCGGCGCCGACTCCTTCTGGAGCGGCATCGTCGACTGGGTGACGGGCGCCGACACGCAGTCGGTCGTCGACGCGATCGAGGCGAGCTGGCCCAGCAGCTAGCGCACCCCGCCGCGAACGCGGCATGATCGGAGGGGGCGGGCTCGACCCGCCCCCTCCGCACCCCCAGCTTCAATGACGAAACGGGAGACACGGTGACGACCGAAGACCTCATCGGCAAGATCCTGCAGGTGGTGATGGGACTCGTCGTGTTCGCGGCGATCGTCGGCCTCATCATCTTCTTCATCGACAAGGCCCCGAAGAAGGGCCGCGACTACTGGCAACTCGCGGGATTCCTGGCCCCGGCCCTGATCCTGGTCGCCATCGGCCTCGTCTGGCCGGCCATCCGCACGACGTTCCTGGCGTTCCAGGACAACTCCGGCGCGTGGTCGCTCGACAACTTCATCTGGATGTTCACGCAGCCCGCAGCCATCCGCACCCTCATCAACACCGTGATCTGGGTGCTCCTCGTCCCGACCTTCGCGACCGTGGTGGGCCTCGCCTATGCGATCTTCATCGACCGGTCGCGCGGCGAGCGGTACTTCAAGGCCCTGGTGTTCATGCCGATGGCGATCTCGTTCGTCGGCGCGGGCATCATCTGGCGGTTCGTGTACGAGTACCGCTCGGGCGATCGCGAGCAGATCGGCCTGCTGAACGCCATCGTCGTGGCGTTCGGCGGTGAACCCGTGCAGTGGCTGCAGACCGACCCGATCAACACGATCCTGTTGATCGTGGTGATGATCTGGATCCAGACCGGGTTCGCGATGGTCGTGCTCAGCGCCGCGATCAAGGGCATCCCGACCGAGCAGATCGAGGCGGCGCAACTGGACGGCACCAACGCCTGGCAGCGGTTCCGCAACGTCACGGTCCCGGGCATCCGCGGTTCGATCGTGGTGGTGCTGACCACGATCTCGATCGCCACGCTGAAGGTCTTCGACATCGTGCGCACGATGACCGCCGGTAACTTCAACACCTCGGTCGTCGCGAACGAGATGTACACGCAGGCGTTCCGCGCGAGCGAGGTCGGCCGCGGCTCGGCGCTCGCACTCATCCTGTTCGTGATGGTGATGCCGATCATCATCTACAACATCAGAATCCTGCGCCAGCAGAGGGAGATCCGATGAGCACCACCGGAACGTCGGAGGTCCTGCCCCCCGACCGCGAGACCGAGCAGGACATCGAGCGGGGGCTCGAGCGCGAGGAGTCCAAGCCCGCCCGCGTGAAGAAGCGACTCACGTCGCGCACCGCGACGATCGCCGCACTGATCATCGCGGTGCTCTGGACCATCCCGACCTTCGGGCTGTTCCTGTCGTCGTTCCGGCCGGCGGAACTCATCCGCACGACCGGATGGTGGACGATCTTCCAGAACCCCGGCTTCACGCTGGACAACTACCAGGACGTGCTGCTGTCGCCGTCGCTGTCGTCGCCGCAGCTGGGCGCGTACTTCGTGAACTCGATCGCGATCGCGATCCCCGCCACGATCTTCCCGCTCGTGTTCGCATCGATGGCCGCGTACGCGTTCGCCTGGATCAAGTTCCGTGGCGTGCACGTGCTCTTCATCGTGGTGTTCGCGCTGCAGATCGTGCCGCTGCAGATGGCGCTGGTGCCGCTGCTGCAGTTCTTCTCGACGTACCTGCGCCCCATGCAGGCATGGCTGCACGACGTGGTGCCGATCATCCCCGAGCAGAACTACCTGCCCGTGTGGATCGCGCACACGATCTTCGCGCTGCCGCTCGCGATCTTCCTGCTGCACAACTTCATCGCGGAGATCCCCAGCGACGTCATCGAGGCGGCGCGCGTCGACGGAGCATCCCACGGCCAGATCTTCTTCCGGATCGTGCTGCCGCTGGCGATGCCGGCGATCGCGTCGTTCGCGATCTTCCAGTTCCTCTGGGTCTGGAACGACCTGCTCGTCGCGCTGATCTTCTCCGGCGGCACGCAGGACGTCGCGCCGCTCACCCAGCGATTGGCGGAGCTCACCGGAAGTCGTGGGCAGGACTGGCAACGATTGACGGCCGCCGCGTTCGTCTCACTGGTCGTGCCGCTGATCGTGTTCTTCAGCCTGCAACGGTACTTCGTGCGCGGGCTGCTCGCCGGATCGACGAAGGGCTGACGCCGGGCGCGGGACCGCGGGCGCGGACGCTCGGTCGCGGTGGGGAGCCGCGACCGGGCGACGCTGTGCGTCGACGGAAAATCCCCGATCATTCAAGAGTTCAACGCATCTGAAATGTTGACCTCTCCTCGGTTCCGCACTAGCGTCGAGGGCAGGGACACCTTCCAGGACTCGCCGGCATCAGGGGGCCGGCACCGGGGGAAACAGGGGCCCGGCCGACGCAGGGACGCGACGGCCGGGCCCATCCCGTGCGTCCGGGTCGTCCCGTGACAGGGGGATGGAACGCATGATCGGGAACATCGTGATCGGGGCCGCAGCCGCCGGCCTGCTCGCCGTCGGGCTCGCCGCGCCGGCGCACGCCGCGCCGCCGGACTGCAACTGGGGGCAGCTGACCAAGTACGCGATCTCCGAGGTGCCCGGCTACTCGCAGGGCGAGCACTCGTCGGCGTTCGCCGGTTCGCCGCGGGTCGGCCTGCCGAACGTGCCGAACGAACTCCTCGGCGCCGACGTGAGCGGGCGCGACAAGCTCCAGGCGACCTGCGAGTTCATCGCGGGCGAGCTGCCGTAGGCCGCCCGGCGCCCGATCGCACTGCGCGGGCCCGGCGCATCGCGCGGCGGGCCCGCTGCCGTGCGTGGCCGAGTCCTGAAACGGCGATGACCTCAGGCGGTGCGCTGGCGGCGAAATTGCATGTCTAGGTGCATGCATCGTCTAGGGTGGGGTGCATGACACTCCACGGCCAGAGCGGACCGCCCGGCGGCGGGCCCGGCGGACAGGTCGGACGCATGGGCAAGCCGCGCACGCGGATCTCCGCCGCCGACGAGGACGCCCAGCGCGCCGAGAACGCCGCCGCGCCGACGATCCCGCACCTCGGACGCCGCATCGCCGCACTGTTCCGGCCCTACCGCGCCGGCCTCGCGGTCGTCGTCGCGCTCGTGCTCGTCGGCGCCGCGCTCACCGTCGTGCCGCCGCTGCTCACCGAGCGCGCCTTCGACGACGGCCTCTTCCCGACCGGCGGCGGCGGCCCGGCCCTCGGCGTGCTCGCCGAGATCGTGGGCCTCATGATCGCCATCTTCATCGTCTCCGCCATGCTCGGCGTCTGGCAGACCTGGCTCACCGCGAACATCGGCAACAAGGTCATGGGCGACCTGCGCGTGCAGCTGTTCGAGCGCCTGCAGTCGATGGAACTCGCGTTCTTCACGCGCACGAAGACCGGCGTGATCCAGTCGCGCCTGCAGAACGACGTCGGCGGCGTGGCATCCGTGCTCACCAACACCGTCTCGAGCGTGCTCGGCAACACCGTCACGGTCATCGCCGCGTTCGTCGCCATGCTCCTGCTCAGCTGGCAGCTCACGCTGATCGCGCTCGTGCTCATGCCGTTCATGGCGCTCGCGCAGCGGCGCGTCGGCCGCGTGCGCGCGAAGATCGCCGCGAAGACGCAGGAGTCGCTGTCGGAGATGACCGCGATCACCCAGGAGACCCTGTCGGTGTCGGGCATCCTGCTGTCGAAGTCGTTCACCCGGCAGGCCGCCGAGACCGCTCGCTACTCCGAGGAGAACCGCAACCAGATCGGCCTGCAGGTGCGTCAGGTGATGTCGGGGCAGTGGTTCTTCGCGCTCGTGAACATCTTCCTGTCGTCGATCCCCGCCATCGTCTACCTCGTGTCGGGGTGGCTGATCACGGGCGGCGACGCCGACATCACGGCCGGCACCATCGTCGCGTTCACGACCGTGCAGGCGCGGCTGCTCTTCCCGATGCTCGGCATCATGCGGGTGGCGCTCGACGTGCAGACCTCATCGGCGCTGTTCGCGCGCATCTTCGAGTACCTCGACCTGCAGCCGGCGATCACGGATGCCCCGGACGCGCGCGAGGTGCCCGCCGGCGGCGCCGTGGGCAGCGTCGAGTTCGACCACGTGTCCTTCGCGTACCCGGATGCCCCGGAGAGCGCGCCGCCCACGATCGACGACGTGTCGTTCCGCATCGAGCCGGGGCAGTTCGCGGCGTTCGTCGGGCCCTCGGGGGCGGGCAAGACCACGATCTCCTACCTCGTGCCGCGCCTCTACGACGCGGCCGGAGGCGCCGTGCGCTTCGCCGGCGAGGACGTGCGCGACCTGCGCGCGGGCTCCCTGCTGTCGCACATCGGCATCGTCAGCCAGGAGACCTACCTGTTCCACGCGTCGATCGCCGACAACCTGCGGTACGCGAAGCCGGATGCGACGGACGCCGAGCTCGAGCGCGCGGCACGCGCCGCGAACATGCACGAGACGATCACGTCGTTCCCCGACGGGTACGACACGCTCGTGGGGGAGCGCGGCTATCGGCTCTCCGGCGGCGAGAAGCAGCGCATCGCGATCGCGCGCGTGCTGCTGAAGGACCCCGAGGTGCTCGTGCTCGACGAGGCCACGAGCGCGCTCGACACGATCTCGGAACGCGTCGTGCAGGACGCGCTCGACGATGCCGCCCGGGGGAGGACCACCATCGCGATCGCGCACCGGCTCTCGACGATCGTCGCCGCCGACGTGATCTTCGTGATCGTGGGCGGGCGCATCGTGGAGCGGGGCACCCACGCCGACCTGCTCGCGGCGGACGGGGTCTACGCGCGGCTGTACGCGCAGCAGGCCGAGCGCGCGCCGGTCGCCGACTGAGCCCGACACGCCCCGCCGGTCGCGGGATGATCGCGTCGGCCTCTCTGCCGGAGTAGCGTGCACCCGAGCGCGCACGCGCGCGCGAGGAGAAGGGGGACTCCATGTCAGATCCACGACCCGAGCAGCCGGTCGCGTCCACGCCGCTCGAGCACACGCCGAGCGAGGCACCCGCCGGTCCGTCGACGTTCGCGACGCTCGCCGCCGAGTTCTTCGGCACGTTCGTGCTGGTGCTCGGCCTCATCAGCGCGGCGCTGTTCGCCTCGGACTTCGGCGTCGGCGACAACGGCAGCTCGCTCGGCGTCGGCTTCGTCGGCGTGGCGTTCGCGGTCGGGCTCGCCATCATGGCGGGTGCCTACACGTTCGGCCCGATCTCGGGCGGGCACTTCAACCCCGCCGTGACGCTCGGGCTGGCGGCAGCGGGCCGCTTCCCGTGGCGCGACACCGGCGGCTACGTCGTCGCGCAGGTGCTGGGCGGCGCGGCCGCGACGAGCATCATCGCCCTCATCGGCTCGTCGCAGGGCGGCTGGTTCGAGGCAGCCCGTGAGGGCGGGTTCGCGAGCAACGGCTGGGACGCGCTCTCGCCGGGCGGGTTCGGCATCGCCGGGGCGATCGTCGTCGAGATCGTGTTCACCGCCCTGCTCGTCGCGGTCGTGATCGGGGTCACCCACCCCAGCCGCGGCAATCCCGCGTTCGCGGGGCTCGTGATCGGCCTCACGGTCACGCTCATCCACCTCGCGACCATCCCGATCGACAACACGTCGGTGAACCCGGCCCGCTCGATCGCGACCGCGATCTACGGCGGCGGCGACGCGCTCGCGATGCTCTGGGCGTTCATCGTGTTCCCGATCGTGGGCGCACTGCTCGCGGGCTTCACCTTCCGGGCGCTCTTCGACGGCACCCGGCGCTAAGACCCGGCATCGCCGCGCGGCGGACCCGTCAGACCTCGACGGGGCCGCCGCGCGCGTCGAGCAACTCCGTCATCAGCGCGATCTCGGCCGACTGGCTGTCGATGATCGCCTGCGCGAGGCTCGTGACGACCGGGTGGGTCGAGCGCGCGAGCAGCGCCTCCGACATCTCCAGCGCGCCCTCGTGATGGCGGATCATCAGGGTGAGGAACATCCGCTCGGCCTCGACGCCCTCGGCGGCGCGCAGCGCCTCGACCTGTGCGTAGGTCGCGAGCCCGGGCATCGGGTCGCCCGGGGTGTGCGCGCTCGCGTCGTGGTCGGCGTGCTCGCCCCCGGCGCCCGCGAGCGCGGGCCGGGTCATCCAGGTCATCTGCGGCTCGCTGCCGGCCTGCGGCAGCCCCCACTCCTCGAGCCAGCCGTACATCTGGCCGGCCTGCTGGGCCTGCGCGGTCGCCATGTCGTAGCCCAGGCGACGGATGTCGGGATCGTCGCTGCCGTCGCGGATGATCATCGCGAGTTCGACGCCCTGCAGGTGGTGCACCTGCATGTCGCGGGCGAACCCGGCCTCCGCGCTGACCGTCGTCGGGTCGGCCTGTCCGAGCGTCGAGAGGCGCCCGAGCGAGAACGCGACCGCCACGAGGGCGATCACCGCGAGCGCGCCGATGAGCAGGGCGCCGACGCGTCCGGCGGGTCCGCGTCGGGCGGGCGCCGGGGGCTCGCCGGGCACCGCGCCGGCGGGCGCCGGGTCGGCGTCGGGAGCCTGCCCGGCGGCATCCGCCGCCATCAGGACTCGCGACCGGGGGCGTCCACGCCGCCGGTGCAGAGCGCGCCCGGCTCGGGCACGAGGTCGCTGCGCCAGTACTCCTCGAGGTACTGCGCGATGCGCTCGTCGTCGGCGGACTCGACCTGCAGCTGCGAGTTCCAGCCGCTCAGCACGATGGGGGAGGGCAGCCCCTCGAACGGCGACAGGATGACGTAGCTCGACGGCAGCAGCGACCGGAGGGTCGCGAGCTCGTCGTCGGCCAGCGACGGGTCGTAGGTGACCCAGACCGCGCCGTGCTCCATCGAGTGCACGGCGTTCTCGCTCGGCACCTGCTCGGAGTAGACGCCGCAGTTCAGCCAGGCGGGGTTGTGCTCGCCCCCGGCGGGCGGCGTCTGCGGGTAGTCGACGACGCCGTCGACGTGCAGCGACGTGTTGTCGAAGGTCTCGACGCCGTCGACCTCGGCGCCGGAGCCCCCGACCGAGTAGTTCGCCGGCTGCGGTGCGAGCACGATCGAGGTCACGACGACGCCCGCGATCGCGAGCGCCCCCACGATCGCGGCGCCGATGCCGAGTCGCCGGTTGCGCTTCGCGCGCGCCTGCTGGCGCTTGTACTCCTCGAGCTTCTTCGCCCGCTGGGCGGCGCGCTGCTGCTTGACGGTCGGCTTCTTGCCGGGCGGGGTCGCACTCACGGGTGTGCCTCTCTCGAACCTGGGGGTTGCTCCATTCGAACGTATCGGACCGGCGGAAATCTTCCCATGGGTCGCATCCGCAGCCCATTCACAGGCCGCGGGGCCGCTCGGATGGCACGCCGGCCGCGCGTCCGGCTAGAGTGGCTTCCGTGATCTCTTCGCTGTGTTGTCGCTGACGTCGCTCATCCCGCCGACCTCGGCATGACCCGACTGCTCGCCGCATCCGGCCCGCGCATCCGCAGCGCCCGGCGAGCCGACGTGAAGGACAGCACATGAAGTACGCAGAGACCATCGTCGACCTCGTCGGCGACACCCCGCTGGTGAAGCTCCAGCACGTCACCGACGGCATCGCCGCCACGGTGCTCGTGAAGCTGGAGTACTTCAACCCCGGCGGCTCGTCGAAGGACCGCATCGCGACCCGCATCATCGACGCGGCCGAGCGCGAGGGCAAGCTCGGCCCGGGCGGCACGATCGTCGAGCCCACGTCGGGCAACACGGGCGTGGGCCTGGCCCTGGTCGCCCAGCAGCGCGGCTACCGCTGCGTCTTCGTGCTGCCCGACAAGGTCGGCGAGGACAAGCGCAACGTGCTCACGGCGTACGGCGCGGAGGTGGTCGTGACCCCGACGGCGGTCGCGCCCGACAGCCCGGAGTCGTACTACTCGGTGAGCGATCGGCTCGCCCGCGAGATCCCCGGCGCGTTCAAGCCCAACCAGTACGCCAACCCGAACGGCCCGCGCTCGCACTACGAGACCACGGGCCCCGAGATCTGGCGCGACACCGACGGCGGCATCACCCACTTCGTCGCGGGCGTCGGCACCGGCGGCACGATCACCGGCACCGGGCGCTACCTGCGCGAGGTGTCGGGCGACACGGTGCGCATCATCGGCGCGGACCCCGAGGGATCGGTCTACTCGGGCGGCACCGGCCGGCCGTACCTGGTCGAGGGCGTCGGCGAGGACTTCTGGCCCGACGCGTACGACCCGTCGGTGCCGCACGAGATCATCGCGGTCTCCGACGCCGAGGCGTTCGACATGACCCGTCGGCTCGCGCGCGAGGAGGGCATCCTCGTCGGCGGGTCGAGCGGCATGGCGGTCGTGGCGGCGCTGAAGGCCGCGGCATCCGCCCCGCCCGAGTCGGTGTTCGTCGTGCTGCTGCCCGACGGCGGCCGCGGCTACCTCGGCAAGATCTTCAACGACAAGTGGCTGCGCGCGTACGGCTTCTCGAACGCGCCCGCCGGCCACACCGTCGCCAACGTGCTCGCCGCCAAGTCGGGACACACGCCCGACCTGGTGTTCTCGGCGCCGGACGACACGATCAAGGAGGCGATCGACCGGATGAACCGGACCGGCGTCTCGCAGCTGCTCGTGCTCACCGCCGAGCCGCCGGTCGTGCTCGGCGAGGTGGCCGGGGCGATCCACGACGACGAGCTGCTGGAGCTCGTCTTCTCGGGGCGCGCGAAGCTCACCGACAAGGTGTCGAGCGTGATCGGCCCGGCCCTGCCCCTGATCGGCGTGAACGAGCCGGTCGCCACCGCGCGGCACGCCTTCGGCGAGGCCCCCGCGATGCTCGTGACCGACGGCGGGCGCGTGCTCGGCGTGATCACGCGCTCCGACCTGCTGACCTACCTCAGCGCATGACCCCCCGCGCCCTGGCGCTCACCCCGCGATGTCGACCGTTTTCAGGAACGCGGCGGCCCGGGCATCCGATCTGCGCCTGAGATTCAGCCCACAGACTTGATTTCACGACCTCACAAGGACAATTGCCATGACTACTCCTGAAAACGGACACGCACCCCACGACATCAGCGAGCTCGGCTTCGCCACGCGCGCCGTGCACGCCGGCCAGGCCTTCGACCCCACGACCGGCGCGGTGATCCCGCCCGTGCACCTGACCACCACCTACGTGCAGGACGGCATCGGTGGCCTCCGCGGCGGCTACGAGTACTCGCGCGGCGGCAACCCGACGCGCACCGCGCTCGAGACCCAGCTCGCGGCCCTCGAGGGCGGCACGCACGGCCTGAGCTTCGCGTCCGGCCTCGCCGCGGAGGACGCCCTGCTGCGCGCCGTGCTCGCACCCGGCGACCACGTCGTGATCGGCAACGACGTCTACGGCGGCACGCACCGGCTCATCAACCGCATCCACGGCGCCTGGGGCATCCGCCACTCGACCATCGACACCAGCGACCTCGACGCCGTGCGCGCCGCGATCGAGCCGGCCACCAAGGTGCTCTGGATCGAGACCCCGTCGAACCCGCTCATGAAGATCTCGGACGTCGCCGCGCTCGCCGCGATCGGCCACGAGGCCGGCGCGCTGGTCGTCGTCGACAACACGTTCGCCTCGCCCGCGCTGCAGCAGCCGCTCGCGCTCGGCGCCGACGTCGTCGTGTACTCGACCACCAAGTACCTCGGCGGCCACTCCGACGTCGTCGGCGGCGCGCTCATCACGAGCGACGACGAGCTCGAGGCGAAGGTGCGGTTCATCCAGTTCGCCGCCGGCGCGGTCTCCGCCCCGTTCGATGCATTCCTCACCAGCCGCGGCATCAAGACGCTGGCGCTGCGGATGCGGCAGCACTCCGCGACCGCCCAGCAGATCGCCGAGACCGTGCTCGGCCACCCAGCGCTCACGCGCGTGCTCTACCCGGGCCTGCCGTCGCACCCGGGCCACGCGCTCGCCGCGTCGCAGATGTCGGGCTTCGGCGGCATGCTGACGCTCGACTTCGCGGGCGGGGCCGCCGCGGCGCGGTCGTTCGCCGAGTCGACCACCCTGTTCCAGCTGGCCGAGTCGCTCGGCGGCGTGGAGTCGCTCGTGAACTACCCGTCGGAGATGACCCACGCGTCGGTCAAGGGCACGCCCGCCGAGGTGCCCGAGTCCATCGTGCGGCTGTCGGTCGGCGTCGAGGAGACGGCCGACCTCGTCGCCGACGTCGTCGGCGCGCTCGATCGGCTGTAGCGGGCGAGCGGATGCCCCGAGCGACGAACGTCCCGGGGCATCCGCCCACCGGCCGACGCCCGTCCACCACGTCGGCCCGGATCGCCCGCGTCTCTGGCGGGTCGCGGGCCGGTGCGGTATGACGGTCACATGAGGGAAGATGCGGTCACGCGCTGGGTCGAGCGGTATCGCCGTGCGTGGATCTCGAACGACCCGGGTGACATCCGCTCGCTCTTCACCGAGCACGCGGAGTACACCAGCACGCCCGGCACCGAGCCGTACCGTGGTCACGAGGAGATCGTGTCGTGGTGGCTCGAGAACGCCGACGGCCCCGACGAGACGACCTTCACCTGGGAGCCGCTGCTGGTCGGCGACACCCGGGCGGTCATCGAGGGCCGCACCGTCTACCTGGGCGCGACCGCGTACCGCAACCTGTGGGTGATCGACCTCGCCCCCGACGGCCGGGCCACCGCGTTCACCGAGTGGTGGGTCGAGGAGGAGGACGTCGACCTCGACGAGGAGGACGGGCCGGGCGACCTCGGCGACGAGGACCTCGGCGACGAAAGCGACGACGACGACGAGTACGACGAGGACGACCTCGACGACCGGGACGACCTCGACGAGGACGAGGGCGAAGACGAGGACGACGAGTACGACGACTGGGACGACGACGAGGAGGAGGAGTCGGAGACGGAGGCCGACGACGACGTCGACGACGTCGACGACCTCGACGACGACTACGACTACGACGACGACGTGGACGTGGACGTCGACGGCGAGGACGCGCCCGACCTGCCGCCCGCCCGTTGACCGCGCCCGCTGACCGCGCACGGAGCGACGGGAGCGCGAGTCGTCATGAACCGTCGGATTGTGCGCGCGGGAAGCGACGTTTCGCGACGACTCGGGGAGGATGGACGCATGACCGTTCCCTCCCGCGTGCTCAACGACGGCAATTCGCTCCCGCAGCTCGGCCTCGGCACGTACAAGCTCGATGACGGCGAGGGCGTCGCGGCCATGGTGTCCGCGCTCGAGTCGGGGTACCGGCTGCTCGACACCGCCGTGAACTACGGCAACGAGGAGGCGGTCGGCGAGGCGCTGCGCCGGTCGGGGGTCGACCGCAGCGACGTCGTCGTCGCGACCAAGGTGCCCGGGCGCGACCACGGCTTCGACGAGACGCTCGCCAGCCTCGAGGGGTCGCTCGAGCGGCTCGGCCTGGACTGGGTCGACCTCTACCTGATCCACTGGCCGAACCCGAGCGTCGACCGGTACGTCGACGCCTGGCGGGCGATGATCAAGGCGCGCGAGCGCGGCATGGTGCGCTCCATCGGCGTCTCGAACTTCACGGTCGGGCACCTCGCCCGCATCATCGACGAGACCGGCGTGGTGCCCGCGGTCAACCAGGTCGAACTGCACCCGTACTTCGCGCAGCGCGCGCAGCGGGAGTTCCACGCCGAGCACGGCATCGCGACCGAGAGCTGGAGCCCGTTGGCCCGGCGCTCCGAGCTGCTGTCGGAGCCGGTCGTGCAGGAGGCCGCCGCCGCCCACGGCCGCACGCCGACGCAGGCGGTGCTGCGCTGGCACGTGCAGCTGGGCACCGTGCCCATCCCGAAGTCGTCGGACGCGGCGCGCCAGCGCGAGAACCTCGACGTGTTCGGCTTCGAGCTGACCCCCGGCGAGATGGAGGCGATCTCGGCGCTCGAGCGCGGGCGGCTCTGGGACGGCGATCCGGACACGCACGAGGAGATGTAGCCCGAGCGGCGCGGCGACGCGCTCGCCGGAGGCATCCGACTGCTTGCAGGCAGCGACCGTGAGCGCTAACGTGGGGTTCCGTTAGCGCTCACGGAGCGCGCGCCGCACCCGCCGACCGTCGAAGGAGACCGCATGGCCGCCGACCCCGCGCACGCGCGCACCGAGTTCGCACCGGAGGTCGAGGCATCCATCGCCCGGGTCCGGGAGGACGTCGCCCGGCTGCACGGGGAGCTCACGCGCTACGGCCTGGTCGTCTGGACCGGCGGCAACGTCTCGGGCCGCGTGCCGGGCGCCGACCTCTTCGTGATCAAGCCCTCCGGCGTCTCCTACGACGACCTGGCGCCCGAGAACATGGTCCTCTGCGACCTCGACGGCAACGTGCTCCCTGGCACTCCCGGCTCCGAGCGCAACGCGTCGAGCGACACCGCCGCGCACGCCTACGTCTACCGGCACATGCCCGAGGTCGGCGGCGTGGTGCACACGCACTCCACGTTCGCCGTCGCGTGGGCCGCGCGGGCAGAGGAGATCCCGTGCGTGATCACCGGCATGGCCGACGAGTTCGGCGGGCCGATCCCGGTCGGCCCGTTCGCGGTCATCGGCGACGACTCGATCGGCCGCGGCATCGTCGAGACGCTCTCCGGCCACCGCTCGCGCGCCGTGCTGATGCAGAACCACGGCCCGTTCACGATCGGCGTCGACGCGAAGGACGCCGTCAAGGCGGCGGTGATGGTGGAGGACGCCGCGCGCAGCGTGCACTACGCGCGCGAGGCGGGCCCGCTCGTCCCGATCCCGCAGGAGCAGATCGACGCGCTCTACGCGCGGTACCAGCACGTCTACGGCCAGGGAGAGGATGCACGCCGATGAGCACGACGCAGCCCGCAGCGCAGATCACCGAGGGTCGCGCCGTGCTCGGCATCGAGCTCGGCTCCACCCGCATCAAGGCCTGCCTCGTCGGCGAGGACCCCACCGAGGTGCTCGCCGTCGGCGGCCACGAGTGGGAGAACGACTTCGTCGACCGCACCTGGACCTACGCGCTCGACGACGTGTGGTCGGGGCTGCGGGCCGCATACGCCGAGCTCGTCGCCGACGCGGAGCGCCGCCACGGCGTCGCCCCGACCACGTTCCGCGCGATCGGCGTCTCGGCCATGATGCACGGCTACCTCGCCTTCGACGCCGACGGCGAACTGCTCGTGCCGTTCCGCACCTGGCGCAACACCTCGACCGGGCCCGCCGCCGCGGAGCTCAGCGCGCGGTTCGGCCTGAACATCCCGCTGCGCTGGTCGATCGCGCACCTCCACCAGGCGGTGCTCGACGAGGAGCCGCACGTGCCCCGGCTCGCGTCGATCACCACGCTCGCGGGATACGTCCACCGCCGGCTCACCGGTCGCGACGTGCTCGGGGTGGGGGATGCCTCGGGCATGTTCCCGATCGACTCCGCGACCTGCGACTACGACGCCGGTCTCGTCGCGAGCTACGACGCGCTCGTCGCCGACCGCGCGCCCGGGCTGGCCGTCGCCGACCTCCTGCCCGAGGTGCTGCCCGCCGGTGCCGAGGCCGGCTCGCTCACCGCCCAGGGGGCCGCGCTGCTCGACCCGACCGGCGCGCTGCGGCCCGGCATCCCGCTCTGCCCGCCCGAGGGCGACGCCGGCACCGGCATGGTCGCGACGAACGCCGTCGCCCCCCGCACCGGCAACGTCAGCGCGGGCACCAGCATCTTCGCGATGGTCGTGCTGGAGCATCCGCTCGCCGCCGCGCACGAGGAGCTCGACCTCGTGACCACGCCCGCCGGCGACCCGGTCGCCATGGTGCACTGCAACAACGGCGCGAGCGAGCTGGCGGCATGGGTCGGCGTGTTCGGGCGGTTCGCCGAGGCGGCCGGCACGCCGGTGTCGACGGATGCCGCGTTCGGCGCCCTGTTCCGCGAGGCGCTCGACGGCGAGCCCGATGCGGGCGGGCTCCTCGCGTACAACCAGCTGGCCGGCGAGCCGATCGCCGGCATCGCCGAGGGGCGGCCGATGGTCGTGCGCACCCCCGACAGCCGCTTCACGCTCGCGAACCTCATGCGCGCCCAGATCTACGGCGTGTACGGTGCGCTCGCGCTCGGCATGCGGGTGCTCACCGCCGAGGGCGTCGCGATCGACCGCATGTTCGGCCACGGCGGCATCTTCCGTACTGCGGGCGTCGCGCAGCGCTTCCTCGCGGGGGCGCTGAACGCGCCCGTCGCCGTCGGCGAGACCGCCTCTGAGGGCGGCGCGTGGGGCATCGCCGTGCTGGCCGGCTACCGTGTCGCGGTCGCCGGTTCGCCCAAGGCATCCGCCCCCGACCTCGCCTCGTACCTGGACGCGCAGGTCTTCGCCGGCGCCGACGTCGACGAGGTCGCGCCCGACCCCGCCGACGTCGCCGGGTTCGCCGCGTACCTCGACCGCTACCGGGCGGGCCTCGCCGCCGAGGCCGCCGCCGTGGAGGCGCTCTGACCCGGGGCGGATGCTCCGGGGCATCCGCACGCCCCGTCGCATCCGCCCCGACCTCCCCGCACCACCCACCCAGGAGACATCGATGACCCGCACCCCGCTCACCACCTCGCTCGACGCGTACGAGGTCTGGTTCCTCACCGGCAGCCAGCACCTCTACGGGCCCGAGACCCTCCAGCAGGTCGCCGAGCAGTCGCGACAGGTGGCCGAGACGCTGGGCGCCGCATCCGACGTGCCCGTGAAGGTCACCTGGCTGCCCGTGCTCACCGACGCCGACGCCATCAGGCGGGTCGCGCTCGAGGCCAACGCCGCGCCGAACGTCATCGGCGTCGTCGCCTGGATGCACACGTTCAGCCCCGCCAAGATGTGGATCGCGGGCCTCGACGCGCTGCGGAAGCCGCTCGCGCACCTGCACACGCAGGCCAACGTCGCGCTGCCGTGGAGCGAGATCGACTTCGACTTCATGAACCTGAACCAGGCCGCGCACGGCGACCGCGAGTTCGGGTACATCCAGACCCGGCTCGGCGTGCCGCGCACGACCATCGTCGGCCACGCGAGCGACCCGCGCGTGCAGCAGCGGTTCGGCACCTGGCAGCGGGCGGCGGCCGGGCTCGCGGCATCCCGCTCGCTGAAGCTCGCGCGGTTCGGCGACAACATGCGCTACGTCGCGGTGACCGAGGGCGACAAGACCGAGGCCGAGCTGCGGCTCGGCGTGCAGGTGAACACGTGGGGCGTCAACGAGCTGGCGGATGCGGTGGCGGCTGTGTCGTCCGCCGAGGTCGACGTGCTCGTGGCCGAGTACGAGGACCTCTACGACGTGGTGCCCGAGCTGCGGCGCGGCGGCGAGCGGCACGAGTCGCTGCGCGACGGCGCGGCGATCGAGCTCGGGCTGCGGGCGTTCCTCGAGGAGGGAGGGTTCGGCGCGTTCACCACGTCGTTCGAAGACCTCGGCGCGCTGAAGCAGCTGCCCGGACTCGCGGTGCAGCGCCTCATGGCCGATGGCTACGGGTTCGGCGCCGAGGGCGACTGGAAGACGGCGATCCTCGTGCGCGTGGCGAACGTGATGGGCGCGGGGCTGCCCGGCGGCGCGTCGCTCATGGAGGACTACACCTACGACCTCACGCCCGGGAACGAGCTCATCCTCGGCGCGCACATGCTCGAGGTGTCGCCGTCGCTCACCACGGCGAAGCCCACGCTCGAGATCCACCCGCTCGGCATCGGCGGCAAGGACGACCCGGTGCGCCTGGTCTTCACCGCCGACCCCGGCCCGGCCGTCGTCGTCGCGATGAGCGACATGCGCGACCGCTTCCGCCTCACGGCGAACGTGGTCGAGAACGTGCCGCTGCCCGAGCCGCTGCCGAAGCTGCCCGTCGGCCGCGCCGTCTGGAGGCCCGCCCCCGACTTCGCCACGAGCGCCGCCGCGTGGCTCGCCGCCGGAGCCGCGCACCACACGGTCATGTCCACCGCCGTGGGCGTCGACGTGTTCCGCGACTTCGCGACCATGGCGGGCCTCGAGCTGCTGGTCATCGACGAGGAGACCACGCAGCGCGGCTTCGAGCAGGAGGTGCGCTGGAACCAGGCGTACTTCCGGCTCGCGCAGGGGCTGTAGGGCCGTCGGGCATGGCGGACGCGGGGGAGCGGGCCGGGCGGACGACCGCCGCCGGCGTGCCGACGATGTTCGACGTCGCGCGGCTCGCGGGCGTCTCGCACCAGACCGTGTCGCGGGTGCTGAACGGGCGGTCGGATGTCGCCGACGCGACCCGCGCACGCGTGCAGGACGCGATCGCCGAGCTGCACTACACCCCGTCTCCCGCTGCCCGGGCCATGGCGAGCCGGCGATCGCGCTCGCTCGGCCTCGTGCTCGCCGGTCGCCCCGACTACGGCCCGTCGAGCGCCGCGCTCGAGTGCAACCAGGCGGCCTACGCCGCCGGGTACGCCGTCAGCCAGGTGAGCATGCGCTCGCTCGAGGCATCCGCCCTGCGCGAGGCCGTGCGGCGGCTCGTCGCGCAACGGGTCGAGGCGCTCGTGCTGATCTCGGGAGAGCGCGAGGCGGTCGAGGTCGTCGCGTCGCTCGACGCGCCGGTGCCGGTCGTGGCGGTCGCGGCAGAGGATCTCGCCGGCGTGCGCCGCGTGGCGATCGACCAGGCCGCCGGCGCGCGTGCCGCGGTCGAGCACCTCGTGGCGCTCGGGCACCGGGAGATCCGGCACGTCGCCGGGCCCGGCACGTGGATGGACGCGAGCGAGCGGGTGCGCGGCTGGCGCACCGCGATGGCGGCGCACGGCCTCGACTGCCGCGAGCCGTTCGCGGGCGAGTGGCTGCCCGACTCGGGGTACGCCGCCGGCGTCGCGCTCGCCGCGGACCCGAGCGCGACGGCCGTGTTCGTCGGCAACGACCAGATGGCGCTCGGCCTGCTGCACGCGTTGCGCGACGCGGGGCGCCGGGTGCCCGAGGACGTCAGCGTGGTCGGGTTCGACGACGCGCCGCAGGCCGCGCACTTCGCCCCGCCGCTGACCACGCTCCGCCAGGACTTCGACGCGCTCGGACGCGACACGATGTCGCTGGTCGCCGCCCTGCTCGACGGCGGCGACGCGGCCCCGGACCCCGCGCCCCGCGTGCCCGAGCTCGTGGTGCGGGCCAGCACGGCGCCGCCGCGCGCCGGCGGCTGAGCCCGGCGAGGCGCGGGGC
Organism: Agromyces sp. SYSU T00194; assembly: GCF_040496035.1. Lineage (NCBI taxonomy): Bacteria > Bacillati > Actinomycetota > Actinomycetes > Micrococcales > Microbacteriaceae > Agromyces > Agromyces chitinivorans. The sequence continues at coordinate 1,790,528 of NZ_JBEPJZ010000001.1, forward strand.
GGGCGCAGGAGCGCACCCGCCCCGCTGCGCTAGGCCCTGCCGGACGCGGTGCGCGACCGGCGCGACAGCGCGTCGACGATGACCGCGAGCAGCAGCACGGCGCCGGTGACCATGAACCGCACCGACGAGTCGAGGTTCAGCAGCGTCAGGCCCGAGGCGATCGAGGCGATCACCAGGATGCCGAGCAGCGCCGAGAACGCCGAACCGCGGCCGCCGAAGAGGCTCGTGCCGCCGATGACCGCCGCGGCGATCGCGTTCAGGTTGATGTCGCCGCCGCCCGAGCTCTGGTTCGACGCCGCGAGGCGCGCCGCCGCCATGAGGCCGCCGACCGCCGCGAAGGTCGAGCAGAGCATGAACACGGTGAGGTAGATGCGCTTGACCCGGATGCCCGCGCGACGCGCCGCCTCGACGTTGCCGCCGACCGCGTACACCGAGCGGCCCCAGCTCGTGCGGGTGAGGAAGAAGTTCATGATCACCACGAGGGCGAGGAAGAACACGAACATCACGCTCACGCCACGGCCGGTGTTGAGGTAGTACACCGCGGCGCCCAGCAGCACCAGGATCGCTCCCGCGCGCAGCAGGATCGACACGGCCGACGCGCTCGACAGGTTCGCCGCGGCGCGCCGCCGCCCCGTGAGGAACAGCTGCAGCGCATAGGCCGCCGCCGTGAGCACGACGAGCAGGTACGCGAGCCAGTCGGGCAGGAACATCTGCTGCGCGAACTGCACGATCCACGAGTCGAACGGGATGTTGATCGACCCGGTGCGGCCGAGCACCCAGAGCTGGAGCCCGAGGAAGCCCAGCAGGCCGGCGAGCGTGATCACGAAGCTCGGCACGCCGAAGCGGTTGTACAGCAACCCGTAGAACAGACCGATGACGAGGCCGGCGAGGATCGACGCGAGGATCGACACCGCGAGCGGCCAGTCCATCTGCACGAACGTCACGGCGAGGATCGCCGCCGAGAGACCCGACACCGAGCCGATCGACAGGTCGATCTCGCCGAGCAGCAGCACGAGCACCACGCCGAGCGCCAGGGTGCCGGTGGCGGCCATCTGGAGCGTGAGGTTGACGAGGTTGGTCGGCGAGAGGAACACCGGGTTGAGCGCCTGGAAGACGCCCCAGATGATGATCAGGCCGATGACCACCGGCAGGGAGCCGAGGTCGCCGCCGCGCACGCGGCTGCCGAACTCGCGCAGCGCCCCGCCGACGCCCTTGTGCTGGATCAGCCGCTCGTCGTGGAGGTCGGCGAACTCGGTCTGGAGGACCTGCGCCTGCTCGCCCGTCACTGCGGGGGGTTCGTTGGTGGCGGGGCCGGAGCCCGGCTTGTCGGTGGTGCTCATGCCTCAGGCTCCTCGTCGAGGTCGTCCCCGGGGAGGGGGGTGGCTGCGGTCTTGGCGGCGGCGCGACGGGTGACGGCGTTGTCGGTCGCACCGGTGATCGCCGAGATGATCGTCTCGCTCGAGACATCCGACACCCGGAAGGTGCCGTTGTTGCGCCCGAGGCGGAGCACGACGACGCGGTCGGCGACCGCCATGACGTCGGCCATGTTGTGGCTGATCAGGATGACGCCGTGGCCGCGGTCGCGGAGGCGCTCGACGAGGTTCAGCACCTCGGCGGTCTGGGCGACGCCGAGGGCTGCGGTCGGCTCGTCGAGGATCACGATGCTGGGCTCGCCGATGAGCGAGCGTGCGATCGCGACGGTCTGCCGCTGGCCGCCGGAGAGGGATGCCACGGCGATCCGCACCGACGGGATCTTGGCGCTCAGCTCGCGGAGGAGGCTCCACGAGCGCTGCTCCATCTCGACCTCGTCGAGCGTGCCGCCGTGCTTGAGCTCCTGGCCGAGCCAGAGGTTGGAGACCACGTCGAGGTTGTCGCAGAGCGCGAGGTCCTGGTAGACGGTCGCGATGCCGAGGTCGCGCGAGTCGGTCGGGCTCTGGATGGAGACCGCGCGGCCCTCGAACTCGATCTCGCCGGAGTCGGGCGGATGCACTCCGGCCAGCACCTTCACGAGGGTGGACTTGCCGGCGCCGTTGTCGCCGACGAGGGCGACGACCTCGCCCTGGTGGACATCGAGCTCGATGTCCTTCAGCGCCTGCACGGCGCCGAATCGCTTGCTGACGCCGCGGAGCCGCAGTACCTGCTCGTGCGGCCGTCCGCCGGCCTGCTTGGTGGGTGACGTCACTGTCATGTGTTCATCCTCGTGACTCGGGTCCCGGAAGGGAAGGGGTGTCGGATGCCCCGCCGGGGGCGGTGCGCGCGACGGGCCGGGAGGTGGTGACCTCCCGGCCCGTCGCCATGGCGGTGTTACTCGATGCCGGCAGCGGCGCAGGCGTCCGCGTACTCGGCGGTGCAGATGTCCTCGACGGTGTAGAACCCGTCGGCGACGACCGTGTCCATGATGTTGTCCACGGTCACGACGACCGGCTCGAGCAGGGTCGACGGCGTGCCGTCCACGTCCACGTCACCGGTGACCTCCTCGCCGTTGGCGAGCTGCACGGCGATCTCCGCAGCGAGCTCGGCCTCGGCCTTGATCGCCTTGTAGATCGTCATGTACTGGTCACCCGCGACGATGCGCTGGATGGCGGTGATCTCCGCGTCCTGGCCCGTCACGACGGGCAGCGGGTCGAGGTTGGCGGCGCGCATGGCGGCGATGGCGCCACCGGCGGTGCCGTCGTTGGCGGCGTAGACGGCGACGAGGTCGTCACCGAACTGCGTCAGCTGGCCGGCGACCCACTCCTGTGCCTGGTCGGGGCTCCAGTCCGGCGTGTCGAACTCGGCGACCACGTTCAGGTCGCTCGCGTCGATCACCGAGTGGGCGCCCGCCTTGAACAGCGTCGCGTTGCCGTCGGTCGGCGACCCGTTGACCATCAGGATGTCGCCGTCGCCGTTGCCGTCCGCGTCGAGCTTCTCGACGAGCGCGGTGCCCTGCAGCTCGCCGACCTTCTCGTTGTCGAACGAGATGTAGTAGGCGAGGTCGCCGCCGGCGATGAGGCGGTCGTACGAGACGACCGGCACGCCCTGGGCGGATGCCGCGTTCACGATGCTGACGGCAGCCTCGGCGTCGACCGGGTCGAGCACCATGACCGACACGCCCTGCGCCAGGGCCGACTCGGCCTGCTGCTGCTGCTTGGCCGCGTCCTGGTCGGCGTTCGAGTAGACGATCTCGTAGTCGCCGAGCTCGGCGACCTTCGCCTCGAACAGCGGGCGGTCGAACGCCTCGTAGCGCGTGGTCTTCGACTCCGGCAGGAGGAGTGCGATCGATGCGCCCTCACCCGATGCCGAGTCGCCGCCGTCGCTGCTGCCGCCGTCGCTGGCGCACGCGGACAGTGCACCGACCGCGAGCACCGCACCGGCGGCGAGTGATGCGAGTCTCTTGATGGACTTCCTCATTGAAATACCTCTCACTAGGCCGCCCTCGTCGGCGGTGTTCCCCATGTTCGTCCGATCGCCGCGTTGGCGTCAAGTCTTGAACTCATGACTTTGGTAACGGGATGGTCACGGTCCAGTTGTCGAATCCAATCGACTCCCGGCAGTCGCTCAGGCCGGGGTCTTGTCGGCGATCTCGATGGGCATCGGGGCGTGCTCGAGGGCCAGTGCGATCGCGCCCTGCAGGGCGGCGCGATCGGCCCAGGAGGCCGTCACCACCTCGGGCATCCCATCGGCCGACGGGAGCGCGGATCGCTCGAGGGCGTGCCGGAGCGGGGCGAGCAGCGTCTCGCCGGCGAGGCCGAGGTCGCCGCCGACGACGATGCGCTCCGGGTCGAAGAGGTTGCTGAGGTTCGCCGCGGCGATGCCGATGTGCCGCCCCGCGTCGGCGATCACCCGCTGCGAGCTCGCGTCGCCCTGCTCGGCCGCGTGGACGAGGTCGCTCACCCGGTGCATCCCCGCATCCTCGCGGAACAGCGCGAGCAGCGCCGGGCCCGCGGCCAGCGTCTCCAGGCACCCGCGGTTGCCGCAGCGGCAGATCGGCCCGTTCTCGTCGATCGTCACGTGCCCGATCTGGCCGGCCTTGCCCGTGACGCCGTGGAACGGCGTGCCGTCGATCATGATCGCCGCGCTGATGTGGTGCCCGACATGGAGGAACGCCGCCGCCGTCGAGTCGCGCGCCGCTCCGCTGCGCACCTCGGCCAGACCGCCGAGGTTGGCCTCGCTGTCGACGAAGACCGGTCGGTCCAGTCGTGCCGAGAGCGCCTCGCCCACGTCGATGCCCTCCCAGCCGCGGAGGAGCCCGGGCGTGGACACCATGCCGGTGCGGTGGTCGACCGGTGCGGGGATGCCGAGGCCGATGGCGAGCAGCTCGGGGATGCCCGTGCCGAGCGACTCGCACATGTCACCGAGCAGCAGGCCGACCCGGTCGAGTTCCGCGTCGTGGCGGTGGTCGAGCGAGAGCGGCACGTGGGTCTCGGCGACGATCGCGGTGCTGGCATCGGCGATGGCGATGCGCAGGTGGCGGGAGGAGAAGTGGACGCCCGCGACGAGTCCGATCTCGTGCGAGAGCGTGACCATGGTGGCGCGCCGGCCGCTGCGCGAGGTGATCGACGTGTGCAGCACGCCGGAGGCCGAGAGCTCCTTGACGATGTTCGACACCGTGGCGGGCGAGAGTCCCGTCGTTCCGGCGAGCTCGACCTGCGTGAGTCGCCCGTGATGCCGGAGCGATTCGACGATTCTCGCCCGGTTGGCTTCACGAAGTGAAGTCTGCGAACCCGGCGTCGGGTTTCTGCGCGCCACACGCACACCCTACACACAGTGCATGCACCGCGTGCATCACGCGATGCACGCGGCTCGAACGCCGAGCTGCTGCCCGCCATGTCGGAGCCGCCGACCGCGATCTTCGCCGGCAGCGACCTGCAGGCGCTCGGGGTACTCGAATCGGCGCGCACGCTCGGCATCCTGGTGCCCGAGCGCCTCTCGCTCGTCGGCTACGACGACATCCCGCTGTCGCGATGGGTGAGCCCGGCGCCCACGACATGCGCCTCGCCGCCCGCGTGGTGGTGCGCGCGAGCACCGCACCGCCGCACGCCTGCGCCGGGGCGGGTGGGAGGATGGGGGTCATGGCACTGCACATCACGGGCGACGACGCCGCCGACGAGCTGCTCACGACCGACCCCTTCGCGCTCCTGGTGGGCATGCTGCTCGACCAGCAGGTCGCCATGGAGACCGCGTTCGCCGGCCCGGCGAAGATCAGCGACCGGCTCGGCACGACGGATGCCACCGAGATCGCCGCGATTGACCCCGACGCGTTCGCGGCGGCGTTCAAGCAGCCGCCCGCCGTCCACCGCTTCCCGGGATCGATGGCGGGGCGCGTGCAGGCGCTCGCCGCGGCCGTGCGCGACGACTGGGGCGGCGACGCCGCCGCGATCTGGACCTCCGGGGCGCCCGCGGGCGCCGAGGTGCTGCGGCGGCTGAAGGCCCTGCCCGGGTTCGGCGACCAGAAGGCGCGCATCTTCCTGGCCCTGCTCGGCAAGCAGTGCGGGCTCGAGGCCGACGGCTGGCGGGAGGCCGCGGGCGCGTACGGCGAGGAGGGCTCGTTCCGCTCGGTGGCCGACATCACGTCACCCGAGTCGCTCGCGAAGGTGCGCGAGACCAAGCGCGCGGCCAAGGCCGCTGCGAAGGGGAAGTAGGCGCCGGCGCAGGCGAGCGCCTGCGGCACGGCGCGTCGGCCCAGGGGCATCCGCTCGCCCTCGGGTTCGGAGCGTGTCGGTGGGTGGTGGCAGCATTGCCGACGCACCACAAGATGTAGTGGTGCGACCGAGCATCGGAACCCGGTGCGCGACACGCCGGGGGAGATTCCACACCGAGAATTTCCGGCGGTGTGCACAGGTGTGGATAACCGCGCGGATGCCCCGGAAATCCGCCGATCGTGCACTCAGCGCTTGTGCAGAACCGGTGGATAAGTTGGTGGAAAACTACATCCGTGTAACTACATCATCTTGTGGTCGTTCCCCGGGGCGAACACTAGATGTAGTATCGGTCAGGCAGTTGAGGTACCAGGGGCCGGAGCCCCCTCCGGGGCCCGGAAATCAGAGGGGAAATCAGATGTCGGTGACGGTCTACACCAAGCCTTCGTGCGTCCAGTGCAACGCGACCTATCGCGCGCTCGACAGCAAGGGCATCGAGTACGACGTGCTCGATCTCTCGACCGACGAGCAGGCGCTCGCACAGGTGAAGGAGCTCGGCTACCTGCAGGCTCCGGTCGTCATCGCCGATGAGGACCACTGGTCCGGGTTCCGTCCCGACAAGATCGCCGAACTCGCCTCCCGGCTCGCGTAAGGCCCCACGGGTCGGGAGCCGGATCGGCTCCGCCTCGTCGGTGCCGCTTCCCCTCCCTCCCGGAGGAGCGATCGCACCACACCCTCGACCCACCAGGGCCATCCACGTACGGAGGCGGACATGACGGACCTCGTCTACTTCTCCAGCGTCTCGGGCAACACGCATCGGTTCATCGAGAAGCTCGGCCGCGAGGCCGCGCGCATCCCGCTGTACCCCTCGGACGAGCCGCTCGTCGCCGACGAGCCCTACGTGCTCGTGCTCCCCACCTACGGCGGCGGCAACGGTGCCGGCGCCGTGCCCAAGCAGGTCATCAGGTTCCTGAACGACCCGCACAACCGCTCGCTCATCCGCGGCGTCATCGCCGCGGGCAACACCAACTTCGGATCGGGCTACTGCATCGCCGGCGACATCATCGCCGAGAAGTGCGGCGTGCCCTTCCTGTACAAGCTCGAACTCTTCGGAACGCCAGACGACGTCAGCGCCGTCAATGAGGGATTGGACGCATTTTGGACAATGCAGCTGCAACCGCAGTGATCGACGCGCCTCGCGCATCGAGTGGCATGGACTACCACTCGCTGAACGCGATGCTGAACCTGTACGGCCCCAACGGCGAGATCCAGTTCGACAAGGACCGCGAGGCCGCACGCGAGTACTTCCTCCAGCACGTCAACCAGAACACCGTGTTCTTCCACTCCCTCAAGGAGCGGCTCGACTACCTGGTCGAGAAGGAGTACTACGAGGGCGCCGTACTCGAGCAGTACTCGTTCGAGTTCATCGAGCGCCTCAACACCCTCGCCTACTCGAAGAAGTTCCGCTTCGACACCTTCCTCGGCGCGTTCAAGTACTACACGAGCTACACGCTGAAGACATTCGACGGCAAGCGCTACCTCGAGCGCTTCGAGGACCGCGTCGTGATGACCGCGCTCGGCCTCGCGCAGGGCGACGAGGACCTCGCGACCCACCTCGTCGAGGAGATCATCGCCGGCCGCTTCCAGCCCGCGACCCCGACCTTCCTCAACACGGGCAAGGCGCAGCGCGGCGAGCTCGTCTCCTGCTTCCTCCTCCGCATCGAGGACAACATGGAGTCGATCTCGCGCGGCATCAACTCCGCGCTGCAGCTCTCCAAGCGCGGCGGCGGCGTGGCGCTCCTGCTCAGCAACATCCGCGAGGCCGGCGCCCCGATCAAGCAGATCGAGAACCAGTCGTCGGGCGTCATCCCGGTGATGAAGCTGCTGGAGGACTCGTTCTCCTACGCCAACCAGCTCGGGGCCCGCCAGGGCGCCGGCGCCGTGTACCTGAGCGCCCACCACCCCGACATCATGCGGTTCCTCGACACCAAGCGCGAGAACGCTGACGAGAAGATCCGCATCAAGACCCTGTCGCTCGGCGTGGTGATCCCCGACATCACCTTCGAGCTGGCGAAGAACAACGAGGACATGTACCTCTTCTCGCCGTACGACGTCGAGCGCGTCTACGGCAAGCCGTTCGGCGACGTGGCCATCTCCGAGCACTACCGCGAGATGGTGAACGACCCGCGCATCAAGAAGACGAAGATCAACGCGCGCCAGTTCTTCCAGACCCTCGCCGAGATCCAGTTCGAGTCGGGCTACCCCTACATCGTGTTCGAGGACACGGTCAACAAGGCCAACCCGATCAAGGGCCGCATCAACATGTCGAACCTGTGCTCGGAGATCCTCCAGGTCAACACGCCGACCACCTACCACGAAGACCTCAGCTACGCCGAGATCGGCAAGGACATCTCCTGCAACCTGGGGTCGCTGAACATCGCCCTCACCATGGACTCGCCGAACTTCGGCAAGACGGTCGAGACCGCCATCCGCGGCCTCACCTCGGTGTCGAACCAGAGCCACATCTCGTCGGTGCGCTCGGTGGAGGACGGCAACGACAAGTCGCACGCCATCGGCCTCGGCCAGATGAACCTGCACGGCTACCTCGCCCGCGAGCACATCCACTACGGGTCCGCCGAGGGCATCGACTTCACGAACATCTACTTCTACACGGTGCTGTTCCACGCGCTGAACACGTCGAACCTCATCGCCAAGGAGCGCGGCGAGGCCTTCGACGGCTTCGCCGACTCGAAGTACGCGTCGGGCGAGTTCTTCCGCAAGTACACGGATGCCCCGTGGGCGCCCGAGACCGAGCGGGTCGCGCAGCTCTTCGCCGACGCCGACGTGCACATCCCCACCCAGGAGGACTGGCGCGAGCTCGAGGCATCGGTCAAGGAGCACGGCATCTACAACCAGAACCTGCAGGCCGTGCCGCCCACCGGGTCGATCTCCTACATCAACAACTCGACCTCGTCGATCCACCCGATCGCCTCGAAGATCGAGATCCGCAAGGAGGGCAAGCTCGGGCGCGTGTACTACCCGGCGCCCTTCATGACGAACGAGAACCTCGAGTACTACGAGGACGCGTACGAGATCGGCTACGAGAAGGTCATCGACACGTACGCCGCGGCGACGCAGCACGTCGACCAGGGCCTGTCGCTCACGCTGTTCTTCAAGGACACCGCGACCACCCGCGACATCAACCGGGCCCAGATCTACGCATGGCGCAAGGGCATCAAGACCATCTACTACATCCGCCTGCGGCAGCTGGCGCTCGAGGGCACGGACATGTCCGAGTGCGTCTCGTGCATGCTGTGACCGTCTGATCAGGGATTTCTAGGAACGGGACGCGAACGATGACACTCACCGACAAGGTCAACGCGGCAGCGCACGACCCGGCGCACCAGGGCGGCGTGAAGCTGGTCAGCCAGGTCAACGCGATCAACTGGAACCGCATCCAGGACGACAAGGACCTCGAGGTGTGGAACCGCCTCGTGAACAACTTCTGGCTGCCCGAGAAGGTACCGCTGTCGAACGACGTGCAGTCGTGGAACACCCTGACGCCCGAGGAGCAGACGCTCACCATGCGGGTGTTCACGGGACTCACCCTGCTCGACACCATCCAGGGCACGGTCGGCGCGGTCTCGCTCATCCCCGACTCGCTCACGCCCCATGAGGAAGCGGTGTACACGAACATCGCGTTCATGGAATCGGTGCACGCGAAGAGCTACTCGTCGATCTTCTCGACGCTGTGCTCGACCCGCGAGATCGACGACGCGTTCCGCTGGTCGGTCGAGAACCCGAACCTGCAGCGCAAGGCCGAGATCGTCATGGAGTACTACCGCGGCGACGAGCCCCTGAAGCGCAAGGTCGCCTCGACGCTGCTCGAGTCGTTCCTGTTCTACTCGGGCTTCTACCTGCCGATGTACTGGTCGAGCCGGGCGAAGCTCACTAACACCGCCGACCTCATCCGCCTCATCATCCGCGACGAGGCCGTGCACGGGTACTACATCGGCTACAAGTACCAGAAGGGGCTCGAGCGGGTCGACCAGGCCAAGCGCGACGAGCTCAAGGACTACACGTTCTCGCTGCTCTACGAGCTCTACGACAACGAGGTGCAGTACACGCAGGACCTCTACGACGGCGTCGGCCTGACGGAGGACGTCAAGAAGTTCCTGCACTACAACGCCAACAAGGCGCTGATGAACCTCGGCTACGAGGCGATGTTCCCGAAGGAGACGACGGACGTGAACCCGGCGATCCTGTCGGCGCTCTCGCCCAACGCCGACGAGAACCACGACTTCTTCTCGGGGTCGGGCTCGTCGTACGTCATCGGTAAGGCGGTCAACACCGAAGACGAGGACTGGGACTTCTAGTCCCTCCCACAGATGTCCCGGGCGGGGTCCGGGCTCGCACAGAGAGGGGGCGGATGCGGCCGGCATCCGCCCCTTCGCGTGCGTGGTGTGCACGCACGCAACGGCGGCCGAAGCGGCGGGGCTAGGGTGGCCGCGTGACCCGGTTCGCCCTCGCCGTTCCCCACTGGGGGCCGTTCGGCGACCCGCGCGAGGCGGCTCGCCTGGCCGCGCGGGCGGAGCAGGCGGGTTGGGACGGCTACTTCACGTGGGGCGGGTTCACCTCCGGAGACGCGCCACCGAAGACGTACGACCCGTGGGTCGTGCTCGCCGCCGTCGCGTCGACGACCTCGCGCGTGCGGATCGGCACGTGCATCGCACCGCTCCCGGCGTTCCCGCCGCAGGTCGTCGCGTCGATCGTGGCGAGCCTCGACGTGCTGTCGGGCGGCCGAATGACCCTCGGCGTCGGCATCGGCGACGTGGCGCGCAGCTTCGAGATGTTCGGCCAGCCCGGCGACGCCCGCACCCGTGCCGCGCAGCTCGACGAGGCGCTCGAGCTGATCGTCCGGCTCTGGAGCGGCGAGCGGGTCGTGCACCACGGCGAGCACTACGTCGTCGACGGGTTCACCCTCGCCGCGGTGCCGGTGCAGCACCCGCGCGTGCCGATCTGGGTCGGCGGCGACAGCGCCCCGGCGAAGCGTCGCGCCGCGCGGTGGGACGGGTGGATCGGCCCCGACAACGACCCCACCGAAGCGACGGTCGCCGACCTGCGTCGGATGCGCAGCGAGTTCTCCGACGCGGAGCACCCGGTGGAGCTCGTCTGGGCCGGCGAGCTCGACGACGCCGGCACCGCCGACTGGGCGATGATCCCGCTCGTGGGCTCCCGCGAGGAGTGCCTCGCCCTCGTCGATGCAGGCCCGGCTCGCGTCTGAGGGACAGTTCTGAGCGTGAGGGCTGAAGATGTCGCCCTCAGGCCAAGGGATGGCCCTCAGACGGTGGAGGGACGGGTGGCCGCGCGGCGGTGGAGGGGCGGACGGGCGCGCAGCGTACGAGCGGTCGGCGGGCGAGCGCGCCGTGGGCGGGCGCGCGGGCGGGCGATGCCCACGTGCGAGACTCGACCGGTGACCGACATCGAGCTGGCCCGCATCGCGGGCGGCACCGTACGGCTGCACGACGCGAGGCGGAAGGTGCGCTGGAGCGTCGAGCTCGAGCCGTTCGAGATCGGCGTGTTCCCGGTGACGCAGGAGCAGCTGGCCGAGCTGCTGGGGGAGACCGCGCACCACCCGCGGCGGCCGGCGACGGATGTCAGCTGGCTGCGCGCGATCCGGTTCTGCAACGCGGCATCCGAGTGGGAGGGCCTCGACCCCGCGTACGCGTTCGACGGCGAGGAGGTCACCTGGCACGTCGACGCCGACGGGTACCGACTGCCGACCGAGGCCGAGTGGGAGTTCGCCTGCCGGGCCGGCTCGACCCAGCCGCAGTACGGCCCGCTGGCCGAGGTCGCGTGGACGAGCGCCGACGGCGTCACCGCGCCGCAGTCGATCGGCGGCAAGCTGCCGAACCTGAACGGCTTGTTCGACACCCTCGGCAACGTGTGGGAGTGGTGCTGGGACCTGCTCGACCCCGCCCGGTACGACGACTACCGCGTGTTCCGCGGCGGTGGGTTCGCCGATGACGCCTGGAGCGTGCGCGCCTCGACCCGGCGCGGGGGAGCGCCGCGCATGCATCACGAGGACGTCGGGTTCCGCGTGGCCCGCGGCGGGTTCGACGGCACGGATGCCGCGCAGGGATGGTCGGCGCAGGCCGACCTCGAGCGTGCCGACGTCGACGGGCCGCTCCCGTCGGGGTGGACGCCGCGGCGCTGAGCGCGCGCGTGGTCGCGAGGCATCCGCTCGCCCCTCGCGAGGTCTCCGCTCAGTTCGCGGCGGCGACCTCGCGCGGCGGGTCATCCGCACAGCGTAGTGAGCGCCGGGTCAGGCGCGCATGCCCGCCGAGCCGAGCACGCGCTCGACGGTCAGCTCGAGCACGATGCGCTCGGGATTCTCGCGCGGCTGCCGGTAACGGGCCGCATAGAGCTCCACGGCGAGGGCGACCGATTCGGGGTCGGTGGCGAGGCGCACCGGGCCCTCGAAGCTGATCCAGCGCGCGCCGTCGACCGTGGCGACGGTGGCGCGACCGCTCCGCTCGGCGTTCCGGAACTTCTGCGAGCCGCGACTGCCGATGACGCGCACGACGCCGTCGAGGTAGGTGATGCCGACGGGTACCGCGTGGATGCGGCCGTCGCGGCCGATCGTGGACAGTACGGCGAGGTGGCGCTCTGCGAGGAACTCGCGGGCGGTGTCGGTGATCATCGACCGGCTCCGTATCGCTCGATCGCACCGAGCAGTGCGACGAGCAGCTCGTTCCGCGGCGTCGGGATGCCGTGCCGGGCGCCGGCGCGCACGATCGCGCCGTTGCGTGCGTCGATCTCCATCGGCCGCCCCGCGAGCCGGTCGGCGTGCAGCGAGTTGATGCCGTCGCCCGGGCCGGCCCGGTACGCGGCGACGATCTCGTCGGCGAGGTCGTCGGGCAGCTCGGCGCCCTCGGCACGACCAACGGCGACGGCCTCGTGGACGATCTCGCGCATCAGCTCGGCGACGGCGTCGTCGCGGGCGATGCGCGGCGGCGCCAGGGTCACGGCGTTCAGTGCGCCGACCGAGTTGATGCAGAGCTTCCGCCAGAGCGCGGTCGTCATGTCGTCGGTGGTGCGCACGTCGAGCCCGGACCCGGCGAAGACCCGGACGAACGCGACGCCCGCCGGCGAGTCGGGCACGGTCAGCACCCCCGCCCCGCGCTGGCGCACGACCCCCGGTGCGGAACGCTCGGCCGGGAGGTCGATCATGACCGGCAGCAGGCGGTCGGAGTCGACCCAGGGTGCGAACCGCTCGACGTGCTCCACGCCGTTCTGCACGATCGCGACGCGCGTGGTCTCGTGCATGAGCCCGGGCAGCCACCGCGCGGCACCCTCGGCGTCGTACGCCTTCGTGGTGACGAGCACCCAGTCGACGGGCGTCGCCTGCGCCGGGTCGGTGATGACGGATGCCTCGGCGCGCACCACGTGCTCCCCGTCGTGCAGCTCGAGCCCGCGGAACGGCGTGCGTACCGCGACCGTCACGTCGTGGCCGGCGCCCGACGCGAGCCGCGCTGCGAGCGCCGTGCCGATGGCACCCGGTCCGATGACGGCGATCGTGGATGTCGTGGTGCGCACCGCACCACGCTAGCGGGTCAGGCGGAGCGCAGGCCGGAGATGCGGATGACGCCGGCGCGAAGACCGTCGCCGGTGAGCTCGGACGTGCGCGTCAGCTCCGCATCCGACAGGTCGTACTCCGAGGAGAGGCGATGTCGGATCGCCGCCTCCTCGCCGTCGGGTCCGATCTCCTTGGCGTGCACGACCACGATGTCGAGCACGGTGCCGTCACCGTCGAGGACGGAGACCGCCCAGCCGGAGTTCTGTCCGAAGTCGTTCAGGTGCGGTCTGGCGAGACCGCTCAGCGTGTCTTCCCCCATGGGCACACTCTACGACTCCGCCCGCGCGGGCGCACCAGTGGGCGCGGACGTGCGCGAGCGGCGTAGCCTGAGGCCATGGGCGCTCGTGTCCATCCCGACAGCGCGATCGCGGCGGTGGACGCCGCGAACTTCGCGCTGGAGGGGAGCCAGCCGAACGTCGTGACCCTCGTCGCGCTGTTCGCGCCGGGCGGGTGGGTCGACCGGGAGGGTGACGCGGACGTCGGTCGCCTGCGGCGCGCCCTCGACGCCCGCGTGCGCGGCATCGAGGCGCTGTGCCGGCGTCCGGTGGAGCGGCACGGCGACTGGCGATGGGAGGCGGCCACGCCCGACCTCGCGCACCACGTGCGGGTCCTCGACGGTCCCGGCCGGGCCGGAGTGGCGGATGCGCCCGAGTCGCTCGAGGCCGTGTGCGCACGCGTGGTCATGCAGCCGCTCGCGGCGGACCGCCCGCCGTGGGAGCTGCTGCTGGTGCCGCGGGCGCGGCCCGGGCGCTGCGCCCTGCTGATCCGGCTGCACCATGCCGTGGCCGACGGGCTCGCGGCCGAGGCGCTCGTCGGCGCGCTGGCCGATCCCGATGCGCCGGTCGACGGCGCCGCCGAGGGTGCCACGGTCGGGAAGCCGCGCTCCGGGGAGCCGCGATCAGGGGAGCCGCGATCAGGGGAGCCGCGCGCTGCGGAGCCCGGGCCCCGCGGCATCCGGAGCATCGCGTCGCGCGGCGCCCGCATCGTGGTGCAGGTCGCGGCGGTGTTCCGGCGGTCCGTCCGGTCGCGTACCCTCCTCGGCCCGCTCGGTGCGACGCGGGACGTCGCGTTCGGGGAGGTCGACCTGCGCGCCCTGCACGACGGCGCCCGGCGCCTCGGCGGCACCGTCAACGACGCGTTCCTCGCCGCGTACGGGCAGGGCATCCGCGCGGTGCTGCTCGCCGCGGGCGAGCCGCTTCCGGAGCGCGTGCCGATCTCGAACCCGGTGCGCCTCGACCGCCGCGCGGGGGAGGGGAACGCCACGGGGGTGATGCTCGTCGGCGTGCCGGTCGACCCCGACGACGTGCGCCCGGTCGTCGCCCGCGTGGCCGCGACCACGCGGTCCGCTGCGGCGCGCGCGCGTCGCGAGGGCACGTTCGAGCTCATGCGCGGCCCGCGCGTCGCCGCCCTGCTGATGCGGTTCGCGACCACGCAGCGGGCCGTCGGGGCGATCGCGTCGAACCTGCCGGGCCCCGGGCGCGCGCTGCGCATCGACGGCGCGGAGCTCGAGGCCGCGTGGCCGCTCTCCCTGCTCTCGGGGAACGTGCGCCTCGGCGTGGTCGGGCTCTCCTACGCCGGATGCTTCCGGTTCGGCGTGCAGACCGACGCCGACCACCTGCCGCCGGCGCGCATGGTCGCCGAGGCGATCACGTCGTCGCTGCGGCGCATCGCCGCGGCGTGAGCGTTCCGCCGCTCAGCCGTTCGCCGGGCCGTCCGCATCGGCGGCCCGCGCGGCCTCGGCGGCCCTCGCGACCCACTTCGGCTCGTCGCCGTAGCGTTGCGACGGGATCATGCGCCCGGCGGCGCTCTCGTCGATGAGCTGCTGGAGCCGGCGGTCGCGGGTCGCCTGCTGCTTCGCGGTGAGCACCCAGTTGGTCACGATGCGGCGGTAGCCGGCGGTGGCGGCGTTCCAGAAGGCGCCGGCAGGGGCGGAGGCCGCGAGTCGCTCGGCGTACTCGGGCGGGAGGTCCTGCGGCATCGTCTCGAACGAGTACCCGGTCGCCTGGTCGGCGCGTCGCCCCTCGAACGCCGCGATGCCGGCAGGGTGCATCCGTCCCTCGGCCGTCAGCCGCTCGACGTGCGCGATGTTCACGGCCGACCACACGCTCGTCGACTTGCGCGGGGTCCAGCGCTGGCGCCTCGAGTCGTCGTCGATGCGCTGCGCCACGGAGTCGATCCAGCCGAAGCAGAGCGCCTCGGGCACCGCGTCCTCCCAGGTGAGGCCGCGGTCGGGCACGTGCTTCTTGTACAGGCCCATCCAGAGCTCGGTCGCGGTGTCGTGGTGCACCACGAGCCAGGCGCGGAACTCCTCGGGCCCGGAGAAGAAGACGGCCGGGCGCTCGTCGGAGCCGCCGGGGGTGCCGATGGTGCCGGTCATGCGTCGAGTCTGGCACCGGCCGCCGACGGCGGCTCAGTCGAGCCGGCGCGTCGACTCGCGGACCACGAGCTCGGGCTCGAGCACGAAATGGTGCGGTGCCACCCCGGTCATGATCTCCTCGTGCAGCATACGGAAGGTGTTCGCCCCGAGACTGCGGAAGTCGAGCCGCATGGTCGTCAGGGGCGGGGAGAAGTACGCGGCCGACGGCATGTCGTCGATGCCGACGATCGAGTAGTCGTCGGGTGCGCGCAGCCCGCGGCGGTCCATCGCGCTCATGAAGCCGAGTGCGAGCTCGTCGTTCGCGGCCAGGACCGCGGTGAAGGCGGCGGGGTCGACCGTCGCTCCGGCGCGGTGGCCCGAGCCTGCGTTCCAGTCGGTGGCGTCGCCGGCGACCTGCGGGGTGAGGCCGGCTTCGGAGAGCGCGTCGCGGTAGCCCTCCTCACGAGCCTGCGCCTCGTTGCGCGTGCCGGGGCCCGCGACGTGCAGGATGTCGCGGTGGCCGAGCTCGACGAGGTGGCGCGTCGCCTGGTAGCCGGCGGTGTACGAGTGCATGGTCGCCGCATGCTCGGGCAGGATGGGACGCTCCGAGACGACGAGCACCGGCGTGGTCCGCTCGATCTCGCGCAGGATCGCGTCGGCATCGCGGATCGGGGTGGACACGATGATGCCGTCGACCGGGATCGACACGAAGTGGTCGAGCGCCCGCCGCGCCTCGGCCTCCCAGCCGATCGCCTCGAAGTCGAGGTCGAGCTGGCTGATCGAGAGCGTGTACTCGGCCTCCCTCGCGGCCAGGCTGAGGCCCGTGAGCACGCTCGCGGAGCCGTAGTTCAGGGCGCCCATGGTCAGCACGCCGACCGTGTTCGTGTGCGCGGAGCGGAGGTTGCGCGCCGAGAGGTTGCGCCGGTACCCGAGTTCGTCGATGGCGGACGCGACGCGCTCGCGGGTGTCGTCGCCGACGTAGCCGGTGCCGGTGAAGTAGCGCGACACGGTCTGCGTGGACACCCCGGCGAGCCGGGCCACGTCGGCCATGCTCGGTCGACGGCCGGTGGGGGTGGTGGTGGGGCGGGACATGTCGGTGCGGGCTCCGGTCCGATGCGACTCTGCGTGTTCGACGAATGTAGCGCAATGTAACGATGAGGTAACGCTCATCCACAGTCTATAGGTTATCGATCACCTACCGAATAGGTTATCGATGACTTACGGACCGGTTGACCGGTTTGGAGTCCGATTCCGATCACCGCGTCACACGAGAAGGTCAACGATGACATTGGTCCCCACCCGCGAGGTCCGCGAGCACGACTACGGCGTCCCGAACTGGCGGCTGGGGGAGGCGCCCTGGCAGGCGATCCCCCCGATCGCGACGGCGCGGGCGCGGGTGATCATCGACAACGACTTCTCGGGCGACCCGGACGACCTCTACCAGCTGGTCCACCACCTGCTCTCCCCGAACGTGGACATCCGCGCGGTCGTCGGCTCGCACCTGCGCGACGGCGACCCGTTCGATCCCGGTCCCGGGACCGCGGCGAACGCCGTCGCGGTCGTCGAGCACGTCTTCGCGCGCATGGGCCTCGCCTCCACCGAGCGCATCCACCGTGGAGCGGACGCGCCGCTCGCCGACCGATCGACCCCGCAGCCGTCTGCGGCGGCGCGCGCGATCATCGACGAGGCGCTGCGCGACGACGACCGCCCGCTGTTCTTCGTCGCCGGGGGCGGGCTGACCGACCTCGCATCCGCCTACCTGCTCGAGCCGCGCATCGCCGAGCGGATGACGGTGGTCTGGATCGGCGGCCGGGAGCACGACGGGCTCGCCTACCCGCCCCCGAACGCCATGCCGATCGAGTACAACCTGCTCATCGACCTCGTCGCCGGGCAGGTGGTCTTCAACGACTCCGACCTGACCGTCTGGCAGGTGCCGCGCGACGTCTACCGCCAGTGCCTCGTGTCCGACGCGGAGCTGCGGCTCCGCGTCGCGGCGGCCGGGCCGGTCGGCCGGTACCTCTACGACGAGGTCGCCGAGGTGGTCGTGCGCGCGTCCGGTCAGGGTCGGGGTCCCGCCGAGACCTACGCGCTCGGCGACTCGCCCCTCGTGCTGCTGACCGCGCTGCAGTCGCTGTTCGAGGCCGACTCCTCCTCGAGCCGGCATGTCGTGCGCGCGACGCCCGCGCTCGCCGACGACGGCACGTACGTCGAGGTCCCCGGCGCGCGGGAGATGCGGGTCTACACGTGGGTCGACGTGCGACTCATGTTCGAGGACTTCTACCTCAAGCTCGACGAGTTCAGCCGCTGGCAGGCGGCCCACTCGTGAGGCGGCGCACCCGACGCGCCGCGACAGGCCCGGCAACGCCCGGCCTGCACTCTGCACATCACAAGGGAACGGAAGCAATGATGCAACTGAATCGATCGTGGAGCGCCGTCGCGCTCGGGGCCGTCGCCGTCACGGTGCTCGCCGGCTGCACCGCCGGTGGATCCGACGACGGAAGCACCGAGCTGAGCGTCTGGGTGCCCACGCTGGAGGAGACCCAGGCGGCCGCCATGGACGAGCTCGTCTCGACCTTCGAGGAAGCGAACCCGGGCATCACCGTCAACGTCGAGGAGCGCTCGGTCGACGACCACAAGACCGCGCTCCGACAGTCCGCGGGCACCGGCACCGGCCCCGACGTCTACTGGTACTGGGAGGGCTCGGGCCTGGGCGGCGAGCTCGTCGACGTAGGCATGAGCCTCGACCTCAGCGACTACTACGCCGAGTACGGCTGGGAGGATCGCTTCACGCCCGCATCGCTCGGCGGCATCACGCAGTACGGCGGGTTCGACGGCGTGCCGTGGACGCAGCAGGGTGAGGGCCTCTACTACAGCAAGTCCCTGTTCGCCGAGGCGGGCATCGACGAGCCGCCGACGACCTACGACGAGCTGGTCGACGCCGCCGACGCGCTCGTCGAGGCGGGCGTCGTGCCGATGAGCCTCGGCGGCACCGTGAACTGGCACGTCATGCGCCTGCTCGACGCCCTCATCGAGACGAAGTGCGGCGCCGATGTGGCCGACGAGCTGAACACCGGCGACGGCGACTGGGGCGCCGAGGCGTGCGTCACCGAGGCCTTCACCGAGCTCACGACCTGGGGAGACCAGTACCTCAGCGACGGCTTCATGGGCATCAGCAACGACGATGCCAGCCAGCTCTTCTACACCGGAGAGTCGGCCATGCAGTTCGAGGGCACCTGGTTCAACTCCAACGTGGTCGAGAACGGCATGGACGCCGAGGACATCGGCATCATCATGTTCCCGACCGGCACCGGCCGTCTCTACGGCTTCGGCGAGGCGTACTACATCAGCGCCGAGTCGGAGCACCCCGACGAGGCCGCGCAGTTCCTCGACTTCATCACCTCCACTGAGGGGCAGGAGATCGCCGGTTCCGCCTGGGCGGCACTGTCGGTCAACGCCGAGGTGCCCGTCTCCACGGAGAACCCGCTGAACGAGGTCTGGGCCGGCCTGTTCAACGAGGCGACGGGCATCTACACGAACAACGACCAGAACTTCTCGACCGCCGAGACGACCGAGTACTGGCGCATCCAGAACTCGGTGCTGACCGGCGACCTCGACCCGGCCGACGCCGGGGCGGAGTTCCAGGCCTACCGGGACGCCAACGGATAGTCCCCATCGGTTCGGCGGGGGTCGTTCGCGACCCTCGCCGGGCCTCCCGAACCACGCGGGCGCGGCCCGCATCCGGTCGAAGGAAGCAACACCCATGTCAACTGTCGCGATCGTCACGCGCGGGCGTTCCGCGCGGCGCGGTGATCCGCGTGCGAGCCGTCGCACGCCGAAGCATCACCGGTTCACCCTGGCGCTGCCATACCTCATCCCGACCCTCGTGCTCTACGGGTGGTTCCTCGTCTACCCGATGCTCGACGCCGTGCGGCTGTCGTTCTTCGAGTGGTCGGGGTTCCGCACCCAGGAGCAGACCTGGGTCGGCGTGGACAACTACGTGCGCCTGTTCACCCAGGACGCCGTGTTCTGGACCGCGCTCGGCAACTCGGTGATCTGGGTCGTGCTGTCGCTGCTGCTGCCGACGGTGATCGCGCTGCTCCTCGCGCTCGGCCTGAACCGCAAGATGGTGGGCCGCAACCTGATGCGCGCGGTGTTCTACATTCCGGCGGTGTTCGCGTCGATCACGGTCGCGGCGATGTGGCGCTGGATCTACAACCCGACGCTCGGGTTCGTGAACCAGTTCCTGACCGCCGTCGGGCTCGAGGAGTGGGCCCAGTCGTGGCTCGGCGACCCGCAGTTCGCGCTCGGGTCCATCTTCGTCGCGAGCATCTGGCAGGCGGTCGGGTTCAGCATGGTGCTGTTCCTCGCGGGCCTGCAGACCGTGCCGGTGGAGTTGATCGAGGCCTCCAAGCTCGACGGTGCGAACGCGTGGCAGCGGTTCTGGGCGGTCACGGTCCCCGCGTTGCGGCCGACCACCGTGGTCGTGGTCATCCTCACGATCATCAACGCGCTGAAGGTCTTCGACCTCGTCGTCGGCATGACCGGGGGCGGCCCTGCGCAGTCGACCCAGGTGCTCGCGCTCTGGTCGTACACGCAGTCATTCACCAACCACCAGTTCGGCATGGGCGGCGCCGTCGCCACCGTGCTGCTGATCGTCACGCTCGCCCTGGTCATCCCGTACATGGCCTGGTCGATGAAGGGAGAGGAGCGATGACCGCCACGCTCCCCGCGAAGACCGCGCACGCCGTGCGCCCCGATGCTCCGGAGCGCCGCCGCCCGCCGCGCGACTACGTCGGCATCGGGCTCTGGGTCGCGCTCGCCGTCACGGCGCTGCTGTGGTTCCTGCCGCTCTACCTGATGTTCATGACCTCGGTGAAGTCCAAGCCCGAGCTGAACGCCCTGCCGCAATGGGCGCTGCCGCAGACGTGGGAGTGGGCGAACTACGCCTCAGCGATCGAGATCGGCGACTTCTGGGTCACCGCGGGCAACAGCCTGTTGATCGCCGCGATCAAGGTGCCGATCGGGCTCGCGATCGCCGCCGCCACCGCGTTCGCACTCGCGCGCATCCGGTTCCGGGGAGGCCGCATCGTGCTGATGGTGATCGCGATCGGCTCGATGATCCCGATCCAGATCGGTCTCGGCCCGTTGTTCAGCACGATGCTGAACCTCGGACTCCTCGACTCGCGGATGGGATTGATCCTGCCGTACCTCGCGTTCGGCATCCCGTACCAGGTGTTCGTGCTCTACGGGTTCTTCCGCGGCGTGCCCGACGAATTGGAGGAGTCGGCCCGCATCGACGGGGCGTCGACGTTCCGCATCTTCTGGCAGATCATCCTGCCGCTGGCGAAGCCGGCGCTCGCCGCCCTCTTCGTGCTCGACTTCGTCGCGACCTGGAACGAGTACGCGATGGCGACGACGCTGCTGCGGTCGCAGGACAACTGGACGATCCCGCTCGCCGTGCAGAGCTTCTCGACGCAGCACGGCACGGACTACGGGCCCATGAACGCCTTCATCTTCATGTCGGCGATCCCGGTGCTCATCGTGTACCTGCTGTTCCAGCGGTACTTCGTGCAGGGCGCGCTCGCCGGCGCGGTGAAGGGCTAGGCGCATGCACTGGTCAACCGGTTATGGTGCTGGGGGACGCGAACGAAGGGATCGACGATGACCGAACGTCTCCAGGGCAAGACCGCGATGGTGACCGGGGCCGCCTCGGGGATCGGCCGACAGGTGGCGCTGCGCTTCCTGCGGGAGGGCGCCCGGGTCGCGTTCGCCGACCGTGACGCGGCGGCGGTCGCGGCGGTCGTCGACGGGCTCGGGGAGGGCGCACGTGCCGTGGTGATGGACGTGTCCGACGAGGCATCCGTCGCCGCCGGGGTGGAGGGGCTCGTCGCCGACGGCTGGCGGCCCGAGACGGTGGTCGTGAACGCGGGCGTGCAGCTGTTCGGCCAGGACGCGAAGGTCGCCGACCTCGACCTCGACGTCTGGCGCCGCACGGTCGACGTGAACCTCACCGGCGCGTTCCTCACCATCAAGCACTCGGTGCGCGCGCTGCTCGGCGGCGGGGGCGGGTCGATCATCCTCACCGGCAGTCCCACGGCCGTGCGCGGCGAGGGTGCCGACTTCACCGCCTACAGCTCCTCCAAGGCCGGCATGCACGGGCTCGGACGCACGGTCGCTGCGGCGTATGCCCGCGACGGCATCCGCGTGAACACCGTGATCCCGGCCTACACGGAGACGCCGCTGGTCTCGACGCTCACCGGCGACGACGAGGCGCGCACGGCGATCGTCGGGCGCATCCCCATGGGCCGCGCCGGCAGCGCCGAGGATCTCGAGGGCATCATGGTCTACCTCGCGAGCGACGACAGCGCCTTCGCGACCGGCGCGGCGTTCGCCGTCGACGGAGGGATGTCGACGCTGTGAGCGACCGGGCGGTCGACGACGCCGCATGGGGCGACCGCGAGCCGGAGCCCGTGACGATCGACCTCGGCCCGTGGAGCCTGGAGCTGCGCGGCGACGAGCTCGCCGACATCCGCTTCGACGGCACCGGGGTGCTGCGGAGCATCCGCGCCGTCGCCCGCGACCGCGACTGGTCGACCGTGCCGGTGACGGTCGAGTCGATCGCGACGCGCGACGACGGCTGCGACCTCGAGCTCGCGATGCGCGGTCTCGGCGCCGACATCGCCGCGCGCCTCGAGCTGCGGTGCGACGAGCGGATGCTGCGCGTGCGCCTGGTCGCACGATCGCTGACCGAGTTCGCCCGCAACCGCCTCGGGCTCGTGGTGCTGCACCCGCCCGGCCTCGCCGGCACCCCGCTCGAGGTCGGCACCGCGGACGGCGGGTCCGTTCGCACCGCCTACCCCGAGGCGATCGCCCCGCACCAGCCCGCGATCGACATCCGCTCGCTCGCCTGGGCGCACGACGGCGTCGAGCTGCGCGTCGCATTCGACGGCGACGTCTTCGAGACGGAGGACCAGCGCAACTGGACCGACGCATCGTACAAGACCTACAGCACGCCGCTGGCGCTGCCCTTCCCCGTGACCCTGGCTGCCGGCACCCTCGTCGAGCAGGCCGTCACGGTCGAGGCACGTCGCGTCCGCGCAGGCGAGGGGCCGGCGGATGCCTCGGGGCCGCACCTGTTCGCAACCGGTCGTGCGGTGCCCGACCTGACGCTCGGCGCGTCGACCGCGCCCGACGCGGCGCTCGGCGACCTCGCGCTGCCGGCGGGGCTCGCCGGCGTGCTCGTCGAACCCGACGCCCGCACCCCGCACTGGCGCGCGGCGCTCGCGCGCGCCGCGCGCGAGGCGGGGGAGCTGCCGCTGGACGTGCGGATCGTCGCCGACGAAGCCGCGGACATCGCGCCGATCGTGCGGTACGCGGCGGCGTCGGCGGCGGTGGCACGCCTGGGCGTGTACTCGGGCTCGACGCACGTCACCGAGCCGGCGCTCTGGAACGCGCTGGCTGCGGCCGCGGCCGCGCACGCGCCGAACGCCGAGCTCGTCGGGGGCGCACGCTCGCACTTCACCGAGCTCAACCGGGAGCACGACCGGGTGCCGGGCGAGGTGCCCGCGATCGGGTTCGCGCTCACACCGCAGATGCACGCGACCGAGCGCGCCCAGGTCGTCGAGTCGGTGCCGATGCAGGCCCTCGTCGTGCGCGACGCGGCGCGCATCGCCGACGGGCGGCCGTTGCACGTCGGCCCGATCACGCTGCGATCGCGGTTCAACGCGGTGGCGACGAGCGCGCCGGGCGCGACGAGCGCGCCGGGCGCGGCGGGGGCGCGCGACGCGGCCGGCACCGAGGCGCCGCTGGACCTCCCCGACGGCTACGGCGCCGAGCACGTGCACGCCGCCACCGACCCGCGCCAGTCGTCGCGCGCGCTCGCGGCCTGGGCGGTCGCGAGCTTCGCGTCGATCTGCGCCGCGGGCGCGGCGAGCGGCGGCACCGTGGCGAGCGTCGACCTCTTCGAGACGCAGGGGCCTCGCGGCATCCGCGACCGCGACGGCGCGTTCCCGGTCGCCGACGCGGTGGCCGCGATCGCGTCGCTGCGCGGCGGCGAACTGCTCGCGGGCGAGCCGGTCGGCGACGTCTGGTCGGTCGGGGCGCGCTTCGACGACGGGCGCGTGCGCGTCCTGCTGGCCGACCTCGGCCCCGACCCCGCCACGGGCGAGGCGATGGTCGGAGATCGCGTGCTCCCGTACGCCCTCGAGCCCTGGTCGTTCGCGGCGTTCGACGCCTGAGGGCCGTCCGTCCCGACAGGGCGCTGCACGAGCGTGGGACCATGGAGGGGACGGTCCGACACGCCGCGGGGAGGTCGTGATGATCCGGGTCCGAGTCATGGGCGTCGCGCTCGACGCGTCGGGCCAGCACATCGTGCTGCTCGAGCCGCTGGCGGGCGAGACGGGGGAGGGGCGCGTGCTGCCGATCTGGATCGGCGCGCAGGAGGCGACGTCGATCATGATCGCCGTGGAGGGCGCCGAGCCGCCGCGTCCGCTGTCGCACGACCTCATCACCACGCTGTTCGGCGCGGTCGACGCGCGGCTCGAGCGGGTCGACGTGACGCGGCTCGACGAGGGCACGTTCTACGCCGAGCTCTCGCTGGCGACGCCGACCGGCACGCAGGTGCTCGACTCGCGGCCCTCCGACGCGATCGGCCTCGCACTGCGCTCCGACGCCGAGATCCGCATCGCCGAGGACGTGCTCGAGGAGGCCGGCGTGCCCGCCGACATGGTCGACATGCATCGCGACGAGGACCGGGTCGAGGAGTTCCGTCGCTTCCTCGACACCGTCGACCCGGAGGACTTCCAGGGCTGAGGACGACTCCGGCGCGCCGCATCCGCTCACGAATACCATCGGAGGATGCGACGGGACGACGTGGTGCGCTCACTGTTCGACGACGGCTGGAACCGCGGCGACTTCACGCCCACCGCCGACTGGCTCGGTGACTTCCGGGTGCACGTCGGCGGCCGCACGATGGAGCTCGACGCACCC
Source organism: Agromyces sp. SYSU T00194 (assembly GCF_040496035.1). Lineage (NCBI taxonomy): Bacteria > Bacillati > Actinomycetota > Actinomycetes > Micrococcales > Microbacteriaceae > Agromyces > Agromyces chitinivorans. Next base: position 1,815,129 of record NZ_JBEPJZ010000001.1, read on the forward strand.
GCGACGCACGCCCTGGTCGCGCGCTGGCGCACCGCGTTCCCCGACCTGCGCTTCGACGTGCACCGGGTCGTCGACGGCGGCGACGAATTCGCGGTGCACCTCACGCTCACGGGCACGCACCGGGGAGAGTGGAACGGCCACCCTGCCACGGGCAATCGCATGTCGGTGCCGCACGCGATGTTCATCCGCTTCGACGGCGACCGCATCACCGACATCTGGGAGGTGCTCGATTCCGGCGCGATGGACGCGCAGCTCGCTTCGGGCTGAGCGACGGAGCCCGGGCCGGTCAGTCGGCCCGCGCCGCCTCGAGCGCGGACTCGCCCGATCGCCGTCGCACGATGCCGGCCAGCGCGAGCCCGGCGCCCACGAGCGCCCACACGAGCAGTGCGACGATCGGGCCCCATCCGGAGCCCACGTCGATCGCGGCGAGCAGCAGCGCGTCGGCCGGGCCGGTCGGCAGGAACGCCGCGAGCGCCTCCAGCGGGTCGGGCACCGTCGACGACGTGCCGACGACGAGCGCGACCACCGCCACGAGTGCGGCGAGGGTGCGCCCCACGCCGTCGAACGCCGCCGCCAGCCCGTGGTTGACGAGGGCGAACACCACGCCGAGGTACGTGCACGCCGCCACGAACAGCAGCCAGAACGCCGGGTCGACCGAGAGGAAGCCCATGAGCGTCACGCCCACGACGGCGCCCTGCGCGGCGCCCAGCCCGACGACCGGCCGCGCGCCGCGCACGAGCAGCCGGAACGACGAGTCGGGCCCGAGCAGCGCCCGGCCGGGCACCGCCCGTGCCGCGAGCGCGAGCACGAGCCCGCCGACCCACAGCGCGACGACCGCGAACAGGGGCACCGACTGCGTGCCCGATGCGGGCAGGTCGAGCGAGGCCGTCACGGGCTGGGCGACGACCGCCGACAGCGTCGAGATGTCGTCGTCGGTGTAGGTCGGGATCTGCTCGACCGCCTCGGCGAGCCCGTCGGCGAGCTGCGCCGCACCCGAATCGAGCTCCCCGGCGCCGGATGCCACGCCCTCCGCGCCGCTCGCGACCGACGCTCCGCCCTCGGCCGACTCGCCGGCGCCCGCCGCGACCTCGTTCGCGCCGGCCGAGGCGGAGTCGACGCCCGCGACGAGCCCCGGGATGCCGTTCGCGAGCTGCTGGTTGCCGGCCGCGACCTGGTCGGCCCCGGCGGCGAGCGCGGCGACGTCCTGGTTCGCCGCCTGCAACCGCCCGAGCGCGGCGGTCGCCCGGCTGCAGACCGTTCCGGGCCCGGGCAGCGCGCACACGTCCGACACGATGGTCGCGAACTCGTCCGTGGCCCGGGCGAGCGCCGCCGAGCCCGCGTCGACCGCGGCCGCGACCTGCGCCGATCCGGCGGCGAGCTGGGCGGTCTCGGCGGGCAGCGGCTGCACGGATGCATCGAGCTGCGCGAGCCCCGCCGACAACGACTCGGCGCCCGCGTCGAGCGCGTCGAGCCCGGATGCGAGCTGCTCGGCGCCCGCCGCCAGTTCGTCGCTGCCCGATGCGAGGCTCGCCGCGCCGTCCGCGAGCTGTGCGGCGCCGTCGGCGGCCTGGCCGATCGACGCGTTGAGCTGGTTGAACCCCTCGTACACGTTCGAGAGGTACCGCTGGGTGAGCTCGCGGTTCAGGGTCGCGACCGCCTCCTGCACGAGCACCGCCGTGAGCGCGGGGTCGAGGTACGCGGTCGCCGGGGTGGTCTCCACGGTGAGGCTCGCCTGCACCGCGTCGGACGCCGGCCCCGAGATCGACGTCGCGTCGGCCGAGAACGACGGGGGGATCGTCACGACCGCCGCGTAGGTGCCCTCGGCCAGCCCGGTCGCGGCGTCGGTGTCGTTGGTGAGCACCCAGCCGAAGTTCGGGCCGGTCGGCGCGGGCGTCGCCGTGGCGTCCGCCCCCGGATCGTCGGGCGCGCCCTCGCCCGCGTCGCCGCCGATGAGGTTGGCCGCGAACTCGCGACCGAGCGGCACCGTCTGCCCGTTCACGGTCACGGGGTCGTCGTCGTTCACGATCGCGGCGGTCACCCGGTCGAGGTGCTTCGCGGGCGCCGACAGCGCCCATGCCAGGAGCACCGCGACCAGCACCGGCAGCACCAGGAGGCCCACGACGGTGATCCATCCGGGCCGCTCCACGCCGCGCGTCGCGCCGAACGCGGGCCTCACGAGCGGCCCCAGCTCTCGGCGAGGCGCGGCGCGCCCGCGAGCGCGAGCAGCACGCGTGGGGCGTCGGCCGGCACGAGGTCGTCGGCGGCCCCGGGGTCGGCGCAGGCGACGACGAGGGTGAGCGGATGCCCCGTGCGAGCCTCCGCCCCGCGCCGCGCATCGGCCAGCACGGCGCGCACCTCGTCCCTGGCCGCGGGTTCGGTGAGGGCGTCGGCCCCGTCGACCGCGACCACCCGCGCGTCGCCCGCGAGCGCCGGCAGCAGCGCGTCGACCGGGTCGCGCGACTCGAGCACCGCCACCGCCGAGCGCCCGCGCACGGACGCCGCCCGCGTGGGCAGCACCAGGCCGGCGACCTTGCAGCGTCCCTCGACCATCGGCAGGCGTCCGGTGAGGGCCAGCAGCACGTCGGTGCGCGACGCTGCCGTGCCGCCCGTGACGAGCAGTGCACCGCCCGCGGGCACGCGCACGTCGAGCGGCGCGTCGCCCGGCGGCATCCGCTCGCACCGCCCCTCCTCGACGACGATCGCATGCCGGTCGTCGGGGGCGGGCCAATCGGCGAGCTCGTCCTCCTTCGAGAGGCCCTCGCCCTCGACGTCGAACGCCGGCAGCACCCGGTCGAGCCACGCCGGCAGCCACCAGGCGTGCCGGCCGAACGCGGCGAGCACCGCCGGAATGAGCGTCATCCGCACGACGAACGCGTCGATCGCGACCCCGACCGCGAGGCCGAACGCGATCGGCTGCATCGATGCCTCGCCGTTCAGGATGAACCCGCCGAACACGCAGGTCATGATGATCGCGGCCGCCGTCACGACGCGGGCCGAGCCGACGAACCCGCGCTCGACCGCGGCGTGCGCCTCGCCGTGGTGCACCCAGTGCTCACGCATGCGGCTGACCAGGAACACCTCGTAGTCCATCGCCAGGCCGAACAGCACGCCCATCACGATGATGGGCATGAAGCTCGTCACCGACCCCACCGATTCGACGTTCAGGGGCCCCGCGAGGAACCCGTCCACGAACACCAGGCTCGTGAGCCCGAACGCCGCCCCGATCGACAGGGCGTAGCCGAGGGCCGCGGTGACCGGCACCACGATCGACCGGAACACCATCGCGAGCAGCAGCAGCGACAGCCCCACCACCAGCAGGCCGAACGGCAGCATCGAGGCTCCCAGCCGCTCGGAGATGTCGATGCCGAGCGCCGTGTAGCCGGTCACGGCGAGCGAGACGGCGTAGTCGTCCACGAAGTGGTCGTGCAGGGCGCGCAGGCGCTGCACCAGCTCCTCGGTCTCGGCGGAGTCGGGAGCGCCGGTCGGGATCACCTGGATCACCGCCGTGTCACCCGTCTCGTTCGGGGTCGCGAGCGGCACGGATGCCACGCCGGGCACGTCCGCCACCTCGGCGGCGATGTCGTCGATGAGCGTCACCGGGTCGGTCGACTGGATGACCGAGCCGGTGAGGATCAGCGGCCCGTTCGTGCCCGGCCCGAAGTGCTCCGCGATGAGGTCGTAGGTGACCCGACCCGGGGAGCCCTCGGGCAGCGAGCCCGAGTCGGGCAGGGCGAGTCGCAGGCCGAGCGCCGGCACCGCGGCGAGCCCGAGCAGCGCCGTGACGAGCACGATCGTGACCGGCGGCCAGCGGGTCACGCCGCGCACCCAGTGGCCGAAGAACCCGCCGACGCGGGGCGGGGGCGGTGCGGATGCCTCGGGGTCGGGCGTGTCGGCGCCGGACGCGTCGGTGCCGGACGCGTCGGTGCCGGACGAGTCGGGGTCGTGCGTCGGCTCGGTGGCGTCCATCGGCACGGTGGCGTCCGTCGGCTCGCTGTGATCCCTCGGCTCGGGGGCATCCGCGCCCGGCGCCGCGCGGTCGTGTCCGGGCCGGAAGCGCCGCGGCACCACGTGCCAGCCCGCGAAGCCGAGCAGTGCCGGCGTCAGGGTGAGGGCGACGGTCGCCGCCGAGGCGACCGCGAGCCCCGCGGCCAGACCCGTCACGGTGAGGAACGGGATCTGCGCGACCGCGAGGCCGAGCAGGGCGATGATGACCGTGGTGGCCGCGAAGGCGACCGCCGACCCCGCGGTCGCGACCGCGCGCGGGGCGGACTCCTCGGGCGGCATGCCGTGCTTCAGCTGGTCCTGGTGGCGCGACACGATGAACAGCGCGTAGTCCACGCCGACGGCGAGGCCGAGCATGACCGCCAGCAGCGGCGCGGTCGAGGTCACCGTGAGCCAGCGCGTGCCGGTCAGCACGATCGCGACCGCGACGCCGACGCCCGTGATCGCGGTGACCAGCGGCATGCCCGCGGCGACCAGCGAGCCGAACGTGACGAGCAGCACGACCAGCGCGATCAGCAGGCTGGTGAGCTCGCTGATGCCGATGCCCGGGTCGACCTGCGAGTACAGCGCGCCGCCGACCGCGACCTCGGAACCATCGGGCAGCGCGTCCTGCAGCGTCGTCGCCTCGGCCTGGAGGGCGTCGGAGGTCGACGGCTCGACCGCCGTCGCGACCACCGAGAGCTGGATGGGCACGAGCACGGCGGAGTCGTCGTCCGAGACGTTCCCGGTCGAGGTGCCGCCGTACGGGTCGGTGACGCCGGCGACCTGGGGGATCGCCTGGATCGCGGTGACCGCGTCCTCCACCGCCTGCTGGAAGTCGGGGTCGGTGACGCTGCCGCCGTCGGGCGCCACGGCGATGAGCTGAGCGGACGTGCCCGAGAACTGCGGGAAGGTGCGGGCGAGGGCGTCGAGCGCGTCCTGCGACTGCGTGCCCGGGAAGGCGTAGGTGTTGTTCGTGCCGGCGCCGAGGAGCACCGCGAGGCCGAGCAGCAGGCCGAGCACGAGGATCCACCCGACGAGCACCAGGCGGCGGGCGCGATACGCCCAGCGGCCGAGCGCATACAGGGCTGCGGACATGCGCGGCCCCCCAGCTTCCATCGCAGGGGGGGTCGGATGTGAGCGCTCCCCAGACTACGACCGGGTGCCGCCGGACGGCAATGGGAACCACGCGGCCGCCACCGTCGCGCCTGGGGGAGGATGGGGCGCATGGCCACCCCCGACGCGCGCATGCCCGTGTACCTCGACTGCGACACCGGCATCGACGACGCCGTCGCGCTCGCGTACCTGCTGGGGCATCCGCTCGTCGACCTCGTCGGCATCGGCACGGTGTTCGGCAACACGAGTGCGGCGCAGGCGGCGGGCAACACCCTCGGACTGCTCGCGGCCGCCGGCCGCGACGACGTGCCGGTGGCGATCGGCGCCCACGACCCCCTGCGCGGGCGCTTCGCCGGGGGATCCGCGCACGTCCACGGCGCGAACGGCGTCGGCGGGGTCGAGCTGCCGGCCCCGCTGCATCCGCCCGTCGACGACGAGGACGCCGCGGGCATGCTCGCCCGCCTCGCCCGCGCGCACGCCGGGCGGCTGCGGGTCGTCGCCGTCGGCCCCGCGACCAACCTCGCCCTGGCCGTGCGCCGCGACCCGGAGCTCGCCGGGCGCGTGCACTCGGTCACGATCATGGGCGGCTCGATCGACGCGCCGGGCAACGTCTCGCTCGTCGCCGAGGCGAACTTCCGCAACGACCCGCTCGCCGCGGCCGCTGTGCTCTCGGCGCCGTGGCCGGTCGTGCTCGTGCCGCTCGACGTCACGATGCAGCACACCTTCGACGAGGCCCACCGGCAGCGGCTGCTCGCGGCGCCCGCGCCGCTGCCGCGCCTGCTCGGCGAGATGCTCGACACCTACCTCGGCTTCTACACGACCCGGTACGGCGGCGATCGGCGCTGCGCCCTGCACGACCCGCTCGCCGCGGCGATCGCGGTGGGCGAGGTCGGCGGCCTCGGCTGGCGGCACGGCAGGTTCCACGTCGTCGACGACGAGGGCCCCGACCACGGTCGGGTGGTCGAGCTCGAGCCCGATCCCGAGCATCCGGACGCGCCCACCGGAGCGGTGCTGCGGGCGGACGCGGGCGTCGACGAGCTGCTGCTGCGGCGCATCCTGGGCTGACGCCACCGGCCGGTCGCCGCACGCCCGCCGGCGGTCAGCGCCCCCGCCTGCCCCGCCTCGCGGGGTTGCTCGCACACTCGGCCTCGATCACGTCGGTGATGAACTGGCCCGGCTTCTCGGCCAGCCAGTTGCCCTCGACCAGCTGCACCGGGGCGAAGAACGTACGCGTGCGCGGATTGATGACGACGAGCTCGGGGTGGTACGGATCCGTGGTGATGCGCCACTCCAGCACCGTGCAGCGCACCAGGTGCTCGCCCAGCGCCACGCCCAGCGCATTGATGCGCGTGCGGGGGTCGCTGCGCTCCGGCGGGTTGATGCGCCGCCACCGCCCGGCCCAGTGGTCGTAGAGCGCCCGGACCTGCGCCGCGTCGGCGATGTCGGTGCCCGCGCCCTCGACGAGCTCGAGGTGCGCGTCGATCCACTCCCGCTCCTGCGGCACGAGCTCCGCCATGGGCGGCAGCACGCTGCGAGAGCGGTTTCCGAACAGGGGCATCCGCCTATTCTCGCGGGTGCGGGTTGCCCGGAGTCGGCACCAGTTCGGGGGGTACCGAGGGGGGTACTGCCCGCACCGCTACGGAGTCCCGACGCGCACGTCGCCCGACCAGCCGGGACCCGCCGCGATGCGCGCGGCACCGATGCGCCCGTGGCGGGCGAACTCGGCCCAGGCCGCACGCAGCGGGGCGCCGCCGTCGACGAGCGACCGACCGCCCGCGGGGCGGAGGAGCGGCGCACCGGCCCACGCGTCCGCCGGGAACAGCAACGGCACCTCGATGGCGTGCGCCGCGCCCACCGGACTGCCGTCGGGGCGCAGCGTGAGCACGGCGACCTGCACGCGAGCGCCGGCCCGCGCGAGCATGCGTGCGAAGCGCCGGCCGTCGCGCGTGTACGCGATGCGCGTGAGCACCCGCACGAGGCCGCGTCGCAGCATCCGCCCCACCAGCGGCACGCCGGCGATCGCGCCGAGCTTCGGGTCGATCTCCACGAAGTAGGACGCCTCGTCGCGGGTCCACGTGACGAGCACGTCGACCCCCGGCGCGCGCTCGCGCCAGCGGTCGTCCATCGCGTGCTCGGCCGGCAACGGCGCATGCCCGTACTGCGGTGCGAACGCCATGCTCGAGCGCAGGCCGTCGCCGGCCGATGCCTCCTTCGCGCGGGCCTGGGCCGCGAGCACGTCGTCGACCGGCGTGGTGGCGTCGAGCGGGCCGGCCGCGGCGAGCATCCGCTCGTGCATCCGCTCGCGACCGCCGCGGATACCGAACGGGGCGCTCTCGACGATCGCCCGCCGCACCAGGCCCGCCGCGCCGTCGGCGGCGAGCAGGTGCACGACCGCGTCCGCGCCGGAGGACTGCCCGACGACGGTCACCCGGTCGGGGTCGCCGCCGAACGCCGCGATGTGGGCACGCACCCAGCGCAGCGACTCCCGCAGGTCGAGCAGGCCGAGGTTGGCCGGCCGGTCGACGCCGTCGCCGAGGAAGCCGAGCAGCCCGAGCCGGGAGGTCACCGTGACGACCAGCACGCCCTGCTCGCGCGCGAGGGCGGCCGCGTCGTGCCCGGCCATGTCCCCGGCGCCCGACACGTACGAGCCTCCGTGCATCCAGACGAGCACCGGCGCCGGGGCATCCGACAGTTCTCGTGGTCGCGTGATCGTCAGGCGCAGGCAGTCCTCGTCGGGCACGCAGCCGCGCATCGGCGATCCGACGAACGCCGCGCTCGGGCTGGCGGGCTGCGGGCAGGCGATGCGCACCTGCTGGAGCCCGGCGCTCTCGGCGGGGTCGGGGTCGACCGGCTCGGGCGGCGCGAAGCGCGCGGCCCGCGCATAGCGGACGTTGCGGATGCGCACGACGTCGCCGTCGGCCATGGCGGGGAAGGCGCCGAGCGGCGTGTCGACCTCGACCCGCTCGCCCCGCACCTCCAGCTGCTCGGTGCGATCGCTCATCGGTGGTGCTCCACGGGGACCATCGTAGGTGTCGGCGCGCGACGGCGGCGTCGACCCGGCCCGCTGTGGACACGGCATGATGGCAGGCATGAGCGCAGCATTCCCGGGGATGACCGAGATGCCCGACCCGCAGTTCGTGATGAGCGTGAACGGGCGACGGCTCGCCACCTACCAGTGGGGCCCCGAGGACGGCCCGGTCGTGCTCTGCGTGCACGGCTTCGCCTCGAGCTGCCGCGACAACTGGGTCAGCACCGGGTGGGTGCGCGACCTCACCCGGGCCGGGTTCCGGGTGCTCGGCGTCGACCAGCGCGGGCACGGCGCGAGCGACAAGCCGCACGAGTACCGCGCCTACGACATGGACCGCCTCGTCGAGGACCTCGACACCGTGCTCGACACGTACCTGCTCGACTCGGTCTCGTACGTCGGCTACTCGCTCGGTGCCCGCGTCGGCTGGCAGTTCGCCGTCGCGCATCCCGAGCGCGTCGAGCGGGCCGTGCTCGGCGGCATCCCCGACGGTCGCCCGCTCGCGCGCCTGCAGATCGAGCAGGCCCGCGCGTACGCCGAGTCGGGCACGCCCGTCGAGGATCGCGTCACCCACAACTACGTCACCCTCGCCGAACGCGTGCCCGGCAACGACCTGCTCGCACTCGTGGCGCTCGCCGAGGGCATGCGCCACGGCCAGGCCGACCCCGACCCCGACGACCCGCCGCTGCAGCAGATCCTCTTCGCGACCGGCAGCGAGGACGCCATCCTCGAGCGCTCGAAGGCGCTCGCCGCGGTCACGCCGAACGGCACGTTCCTCGAGCTGGAGGGTCGGCACCACTTCAACGCGCCCGGATCGCGCGACTTCCGCCGCGCGGCCGTGGAGTTCCTCTCGGAGTAGCGCGCTGCGCGGTTCGATCTCCGCATCCGCGAATCGACCGGGTGTCGAGACCCGTCACGAAGCTGCACTCTGAGCGCGCAGAGCGCAGCCTTTCGACGGGTCTCGGCTCCCGGAGACGACGAACGGGGGCGGGACCCAGCGGCCCCGCCCCCGTCGCCTCAGGGGGCTACCTGATGGTGAAGGATGCCGCGGCGTCGGCCGAGACCGAGCCGCCGACGGTCACCACGTAGGTGCCCGGAGCGGTCGACCAGTCACCGGCAGCGGTGTCCCAGTACTCGAGCAGGTGCAGGTCGGCGAGGTCCTCGGCCGACAGGGTCACCTGCACGTTGCGGTGCTGGCCGGGCTCGAGCGTCACGCGCTCCCACCCGATGAGTCGCTTCGACGGCTCGCCCGTGGCATCCGGCAGCTCGAGGTAGACCTGCGCCACCTCGGTGCCCGCGACGTCACCGGTGTTGGTGAGCTTGAAGCGCACGCGGATCTCCTGGTCGCCCGTGGTCGACTTCGGGGTCACCGTCACCTGGTCGTACGAGAACTCGGTGTAGGACAGGCCGTGTCCGAACTCGAACAGCGGAGCGATGTCCTGTGCCTCGTACCAGCGGTAGCCGACCTCCAGGCCCTCGCTGTAGTCGACCTGGCGGATGCCGAACTCGTCGAGCACGCCCGGGTACTGCTCCTCCGAGCCTGCCGTCGGCGTGTCCGCGAGCGAGACCGGGAAGGTCATCGGCAGCTTGCCCGTGGGGCTGACGTCGCCGAAGAGCAGGCCGGCGAGCGCCGGACCCCACTGCTCGCCGCCGTACCAGCCCTCGAGCACGGCCGAGACCTCGTCGATCCACGGCATCTCCACCGCGCTGCCCGTGTTGAGCACCACGACGGTGTTCGCATTGGCGGCGGCCACCGTGGAGACGAGCGCGTCGCCGTCGCCCTGCAGCGCGAGGTCGGCGATGTCGCTGAACTCGCCCATGCTCTGGTAGCCGAACACGATCGCCACGTCGGCGGCGGCCGCGGCGGCCGCTGCTGCTTCGAGGTCGTCGCCATCCTCGAAGGTGACGTCCACGCCGTCAGCGGCAGCCCGCTCGGTGATCGCCGTCTCCGGCGAGACGAGGTCCTCGCAGGTGAGGGTTCCGGCACTGCCGAAGCGCCACGGCAGGGAGCAGACGGTGGCGGCGCTGACGCCGTCCTCGTTCGCATCGAGCGACGCGGTCGGGCCGATCAGCGCGATCGTCTCGCCCGCCTCAGCCGCCAGCGGCAGCACGCCGTCGTTGGCGAGCAGCACGGATCCCTGCTCGGCGATGGTGCGGGCGATCGCCTTGTGCGCGTCCGTGGATGCGTCGGCGACCGGCTCGTCGGGGAGCGGCGTGTCGAACAGGCCGCCCTCGATGTACGAGACGATGACCCGGGTCGCCGCCTCCTCGATGCGCTCCTGCGTGATGTCACCGGCGGCCAGGGCGGCGTCGAGCCGCGCGGGGCTGAACCAGCGCGGACGGTTGAGCTCCTGGTCGAGTCCGCCCATGAGGGACTCGGCCGTCGAGTGGACGGAGCCGAAGTCGCTCATCACGTAGCCCGCGAAGCCCGCGTCCGCCTTCAGGGCGACTTCGAGCAGGTCGGGGTGCTCGCAGGTGTAGACGCCGTTGACCTGGTTGTACGAGCACATCACGCTGGCCGGCTCGCCCCGGTCGACGGCGATGGCGAACGGCAGGTCGTAGATCTGCCGGAACGTGCGCTCGTCCATGTTCGACGAACTCGTCGACCGGCTGGTCTCCTGCTCGTTCGCGACGTAGTGCTTCGGCGTGGAGAGCACGACGCGACCGTCGTCGCGGTCCTCGATGCCGCGCACGCCGGCCGCGGTCATGAGGCCCGTCAGCACCGGGTCCTCGCCGAGGTACTCGGGCGTACGGCCCGACAGCGGAGTCCGCCCGCTCGCGAGCCCCGGCGCGAGGATCACGCTCTTCTGCTTGTCGAACGCTTCGGCGCCCTGCGCGTCGCCCTTCTCCTCGGCGAGGTCGAGGTTCCAGGTCGCGGCGACGCCGAGGGTCGCGGGGAAGGCGGTCACGCCGTCCTGGAAGCGGATGCCGTCGGGACCGTCGGTGTAGACGACCCACGGGGTGCAGGGCACCTGCTCGGGGTAGACGATGGGGTCCTCGCCGTTGAAGCCCGCGCGCCACTCGGTCGCGGTGGGGTCGTTCGCCGGCTGCTCCACCAGCCAGCGGTAGATCTGGTGCTGGCTGCTCGCGTCGAGCAGGGCGGCGGCGCGCTCCTCGGCGCTCAGCGAGGTGTCCATCCAGGCGACGGTGGAACAGTCGACCTCATCGGCCGCGGCAGGGGCCGCGGTGGCGGCGAACACCATGGGCGCGGCGAGTGCGGATGCCGCGAGTGCCGTGACCACCCCCCGCCGTCGTGCAGCGGGCCGTCGGCCCGTCGTGTCGGTATGCGTCATTGCGTACTTCCTCTCCACGTTGAGAGCCCCGGGACGGGGTTCGATCGATCGTGATCGTCGCTTCGCCTCCCCGCTGCACTCCGACCGGACGGCAAGGTGAAGCGGTTCAATGAAACGCTTCACAGCGTATGGTGGCAGCGAGCAGAGGGTCAAGACCCTTCCGCAGATCGGAGCGACGATGCCCGCAGACACCCCGACGACCCTGCGCCGGCACCTCGACGAGGTGCTCGGCACCTCACGAGCGGATGCCGCGCTCGAGCCGGAACACGGTCGGCCGGAAGAGCCGTGCCGCGACGGCAGGGGCTCCGGTCGAGGGCTCGCCCGAACCATCGGGTATGCGGTGCGCGACGGATCCGCGGACGCCGCGGCCACCTGGTGGTACGCGCCCGACCAGTTCGAGCTCGGTGTGATGCACCGGCTCGTGCGCGAGGGGTTCGCGGCCAACCGGTTCGTGCACTACGCGATGAACTTCGGCGCCACGGTGACCGTTGCCCGATACGCCCGCGGCCTGACGGCCGGCGAGACATCGCTCGAGCTCGCGGCCTCCGGGGTCGCGATCGTGCACGTCGACGGGGCGCCCGTGGAGGTGCACCGCGACGCGGTCGGGTTCCGCGTGCCCCTGCCCGACGGAGGCGGTCGGGTGGAGGTGGAGGTGCGCACCGTCGACGGGGAGCCGCCCGCGCTTGCCGAACTCGGCGCGGACACCGCTTGGTCCGTGGACGCCGGCGACGGGTGGCGCCCGTGCGAGCCTCGGGCCGGCACCGCGTCGACGGCCCCGCACGCGCTGGGCGAGCCGGTGGTCGAGGTGGCCGCGCGACCGGTCGGCATGACGGACTGGGAGGTGGACCCGCCCGTGCTCGGACGGCCCTACGTCGCGAGCGTGCAGCGTCCGCGCATCGGTGCGGGGGAGACCCGGGAGGAGGCGCTTGCCACCGCGGGCAGCGGCACCGAATCGGAGACGCGCATCGAGGTCGTCGAGGCCGCGCCGGGCACGTGGACCACGGCCCACGAGGCCGCGATCCGGTACCTGCACGTCGAGGCCGACGGCGGATCCGTCGATGCCGTGCGAGTCGAGGGGCGGCGTCGGCGGGCGGTGCGCCGCGGCGCGTTCGCGTGCAGCGACGACGTGCTCACCCGCATCTGGGGCACCGCCGCCCGCACGCTCGAGACGTGCATGCAGGGCCTGATGGTCGACGGCATCAAGCGCGACCGCATGCCGTGGATCGGCGACCATGCGCTCGGCATCCTCGCGAACGCCTTCGCGGCGGGCGATGCGGGCATCGCCCGCGACAGCCTCGTCGCCCTCGGCCGCCCGCGTCACGGCTTCGTCAACGGCATCGCGGACTACTCGCTCTGGTGGCTCATCGCGGTGCGCTCCCACCTGCGCCAGTTCGGCGATCTCCGGTTCGCCGAGCGCGAGGCGCCGCACGTGCGCCGGTTCCTTGCGACGATGGACGCCTTCGCCGACGCCGACGGGGTGCTCCGTCCGGTGGCGGGCGAAGACGCGTTCGGTCCTGCAGGCGAACGCGCGGTGTTCATCGACTGGGGCGTCGCCTTCGACGACGGACGCGACCCGACGGCCCTCCAGGTGCTCTGGTTCTGGGCGGTGCGCGACGGCGCCGAGGTGCTCGCCCTGGCCGGCGCGGACGACGCCGACGCATGGGCGGCGCGCGCCCGGGGCATCCGCTCGACCCTCCTCGCCCGGGCCTGGGACGACCGGAGTCGCGCGTGGAGGACCTACCTCGACGGGCCGGCCGCCGGCGACACGGCGGGCGATCACCGGGCCATCGACGCCGCACTCGCCGGCTACCCGAACTTCCTCGCGGTGCTCGCGGGACTCGAGTCCGAGGCGACGGATGCCGCCGAGTCGACGTGTGCGGAGGCGCGCGATGCGGCCGACGGTCGCGTCGCAGCGATCACCGCGACCACTGCCGGCACCCCGTTCATGCAGGCGTTCGCGCTCCTCGCGCTCTCGCGCCTCGGCGCTCGCGCCGCCGCAGTGGCGCGGGTCCGCGAACTCTGGGGCGGCATGCTCGATGCGGGCGCGTCGACGTTCTGGGAGGAGTTCGGCATCGACGCCGACGGCGGCCACGCCGCCATGTACGGGCGGCCGTTCGGGCGCAGCCTCGCGCACGCGTGGGCGTCGGGGCCGGCGGCACTGCTGCCCGAGGCCGTGCTCGGCATCCGACCGATCGACGACGGCTGGCGCACGGTGCGGGTCGCCCCGGAGCTCGGGGTGCTCGAGTGGGCGGCGGCGAACGTGCCGACGCCGGCCGGCGACCTCTTCGTGCACGCCGACCGGGAGCGCGTGCGGCTGGAGGTGCCCGCGGGGGTGACGGTACGGCTGCGCGGCGACGAGGTCCGGGGGCCGGGCGCCTTCACACGGCCCATCGGCGCGGCGGTCGTCAGCGGGACGACGCCGGCGCGGGGCCCCGGGTGGTCGACGACCTGACCTCGAGCCGGGGTTCGAGCACGACCCTGCGGTGCACGTGCTGCGCCGGATCGGTCGTGAGCTCGTCGAGCAGCAGGCCCATGGCCGTCTCTCCGATCTCGAGCCCGCGCATCGCGATCGTGGTGAGCGTGACATCGCCGTCCCACGACTGGGTGTTGTGGTCGCACCCGATGACGAGCAGGTCGCCCGGCACCTCGAGGCCCTCCGACTGGATGCCCCGGATCGCACCGATCGCGATGGCATCGGTCAGGCACAGGAGGCCGTCGGGACGTTCGGCGGAAGACACCTCGACGATCGGTCGAACCGCAGCCGCGCCCGCTTCGGGCGTGAGCGCCGCGGTCGGCACCGCATCTGCCACGACGCCGTCGCCGAGTTCCTCGATCGCACGACGGATGCCGCGGCGCCGCAGTTGCACGGGCTGGAACTCGTCGCCGCCGCCGAGCACCGTGATGCGTCGGCATCCGCGCTCGATCAGGTGGCGCGCCGCGAGGTAGCCCACGGCCTCGTTGTCGACGACGACCCGGCACGCGTCCTCGTCGCCGTCCCAGTTCATGAGCACGACGGGGCGACCGTGCGAGGCCATGCGCGCGACGTGCTCCGAGGAGTCCTCCATGGGCGCGAGCAGCAGGCCGGCCACGCGGGCCTCGTCGAAGAACCGCACGAACTGGCCCTGCGTGTCGTACGAGTCCTCGCTGCCGGCGAGGAGGAGGTTGTACCCCTCGCTGCGCGCGACGCGCTGCGCGCCCCGGGCGATGTCGACGAACATCGAGTTGCCGAACGCGATCGCGACCATGCCGATGTTGCTGCTGCGGCCCGTGGCGAGCGTGCTCGCGTTCGCGTTGCGCACGAAGCCGAGCTCTCTGATGGCGTCGTTGACGCGCTCGAGCGTCGCCGGGCGGAGCCGCGACGGGTGGTTCAGGGCGTGCGAGACCGTGCCGAGCGACACGCCCGCGAGCCGCGCGACGTCGGAGATGCGCGCGGGCTTCCGCGGCAGCTGGTCGGTCACGGTGCCTCCAGGTCGAACGCCGCGGCACCCGCGGCGGAGAGCGGGTGCCCACACTCTATCCCCGGGTGCGACGGCGAGGATGCGGGCAGCCACCGACGTGCTCACGCGCCCGGATCAGCGCAGGTCGAGTCGCATCAGCACGCGCGGGAACCCGTTCAGCACCGACGTCGTGTCGGCCGCCTTCGTGAAGCCCGCACCCTCGAACAGTGCCCGGGTGCCCACGTACGCCATCGTCTGCTCGATCCGCGCGCCGCGGTTGTCGAGCGGGTACCCCTCGATCGCCGGCGCGCCGTACGATCGCGCGAACTCGACGGCGCCCGCCAGGAGGGGATGCGAGATGCCCTGCTTCCGGTGCCCGGGACGGATGCGGATGCACCAGACGCACCACACGTCGAGGTCGTCGACGTGCGGGATCTTGCGGTTGCGCGCGAACTGCGTGTCGGCCCGCGGATGCACCGCCGCCCAGCCGACCACCTCGTCGCCGTCGTACGCGAGGACGCCCGGCGGCGGGTCCTCGGCGCAGAGCTCGCGCACGCGCTCGCCCCGCCCGCGCCCGCCGAGCTCGCGGTGCTCCCGCGACGGGATGCGGTAGCTCAGGCACCAGCACACGTTCGCGTCGGGCCGCTTGGGCCCGACCATGGTCGCGACGTCCGCGAAGCGGGACGCCGGGCGCACCTCGATGGCCATGCGGCCAGTGTCGCAGGCGCATCCGACATCGCGCCCGGGCGGCTCGGGCGGCCCGGGCGGCTCGGGCGAAGCGGAGGAGATTCGTGCGCACGGTGGGGTTGGTGCGGCGTGTCGGGCATCGGCCCCTCCGCTCGGCCCGGGCGGCGCGGAATACGAGCAGTCGGCGAAGGCTTGAGAGGGACGAACGTCCGACAGGAGGCATCCGTGAACGACTGGAACCAGGGGATCATCGACGAGTTCCGCGGCAACGGCGGGTTCGTGAGCACCGCGGGGTTCGGGCGCAACCTGCTGCTCGTGCACCACGTCGGCGCGAAGTCGAGGGTCGAGCGCGTGTCGCCGCTGTTCGCCCTGCGCAGCGACGCGGGCTGGCTGATCGCCGCGTCGAAGGGCGGCGCGCCCGCGCACCCGGCCTGGTTCCACAATCTCGGCGCCCACCCCGACACCGTCGTCGAGGCGCCGGGGGAGGGAGAGGTCGCCGTGCGCGCGGTCGAGCTGGAGGGGCAGGAGCGGGATGCCGCCTGGGCGCTGTTCACCTCGACGAGCGACGGATTCTCGCGGTACCAGGAGCGGACGAGCCGGGTCATCCCGGTGGTCGAGCTGCGTCGTCGCTGAGCCGGAGGCCCGCGTCGGGGCATCCGCAGCACTCACATGCCGAACGCGGAATGCATCGTGATCGCGTGGGCCGGGGTCTACAGTCGTGGGGTGAACGCAGGCCCTGCCCTGCGGAGAGGTGTCGACATGGACCGTGACGCGCCCGCGCATGAGCCCGTCGCCGTGGCGCCCGGAGCCCGGAAGGCCGCGACGATCTACGACGTCGCGCGCGCCGCCGGGGTCTCGCACCAGACCGTGAGCCGCTACCTGAAGGGGTACGAGGGCATCCGCCCGGCGACCCGCGAGAAGGTCGAACGGGCGCTCAAGGACCTCGACTACCGCATGAACATGACCGCCCGGTCGCTCGCGATGCGACGCTCCAACCGGGTTGCCGCGCTCGTGCACGACATCGTGCAGGTCGGGCCGAGCAAGACCGCGCAGGGCGCGAGCAGCGCGGCGCACGACGCCGGGTACGTGCTCGACTTCATCTCGCTCGACTTCCGTGACCGCGCCGCGATCGACGAGGCGCTCGAACTGGTCGCCCGGCAGGACCTCGCCGGGGTGATCGCGATGTCGACGACCGACCACATGGCGGCCGCGTTCGCCGCGACCGAGTTCCGCATGCCCGCGTTCATCGTGCCCGAGGACGAGGACGACGACGACCTGCGCTCCGACGACCCGCAGAGCGTGCACGGGCACGGCATGAAGCTCGCGATCGACCACCTCGTCGGACTCGGGCATCGCCGCTTCTTCTACATCGCGGGCCCCACTGGCTGGTCGTCCGCCCGCAACCGCGCCGCCGCGTACCACTTCGCGCTCGAGCACCACGGCATCGCATCCATCGGCCAGGCGGAGGGCGACTGGTCGCCGGCATCCGGGTACGCCGCCGCGCACCAGGCGGCGGTACGCACCGACGCGACCGCGCTGCTGGTGGCCAACGACCAGATGGCGCTCGGGGCGATGCTCGCGCTCGAGGAGCACGGCATGCGCGTGCCCGACGACGTCAGCGTGGTCGGGTTCGACGACATCCCCGAGGCGCGGTTCTTCCGCCCGCCGCTCACGACCGTGCGCCAGGACTTCGACCTGCAGGGGCGCATCGCGTTCGGACGGTTGCTGCAGCTGATCGACGGCCCCGACGCCTACACGGTGCCCCCGAACGTGCCGGAGCTCATCGTGCGCAGGTCGACGGCGCCGATGCGCGGCTGACCGCGCTCGCGGGGCGGCGGCATCCGTCGTCCGGTGCCGTCCGTCGCCCGGCGGATCGGTCGGCCCGTGTGGATCGGTCGGCCCGTGTGGATCGGTCGGCCCGTGTGGGTCGGTCGGCCCGTGTCGGTCGGTCGGCCCGTGACATCCGTCGCGCGGGTGGCATCCGCCACACCCGGTCGCATCCCCCGACCCGGGTGCGCACCCCCGCACGCGGCGTGACTCGGTATTCAGGAAGCCGAGGCGGGCGAGCGGACGCCGTTGCGCCGGAGTGCCCCCGGACGGCGATCCGCATCCTGAGCACTGCCGATTCCGGCGGAATGCTGCGTGCGGTCGCGCTCTCTCCCCGACGGGCTCCTGAAAAGCGCTCCTCACGTCCGGATTGTTAGCGGTAACAAATTGATAACGAGGGTTTGTTACCGGTAACAAACGCGTGTAACTTCCCGAACAGACCGGCACAGACGCCCTCACCGCACGACAACGGAGTTCTGCAGCGCATGACCTCGCACCAGCACGCACATCGCCCCACCGGCATCCTCTTCGGCGCCGCCTACTACGCGGAGTACCACCGCGAGGAGCGCACCGAGCAGGACCTCGACCTCATGCGGGAGGCCGGCTTCACGGTCATCCGGGTGGGCGAGTCGGTCTGGTCGACCTGGGAGCCGCGCGACGGCGAGTTCGACCTCGACTGGCTGCAGCCCGTGCTCGACGGCGCCCACGAGCGGGGCATCAAGGTCATCCTCGGCACGCCGACCTACGCGGTGCCGCCGTGGCTGCAGACCGCGTACCCGGAGATCGCGGCCGACCGCCGCACCGGGGAGCCCATGCCGTGGGGCGCCCGCCAGGAGGTCGACTACTCGCACCCGGCGTTCCGCTTCCACGCCGAGCGCGTCATCCGCGCCGTGGTCGCGCGCTACGCCGACCACCCGTCGGTCATCGGCTACCAGGTCGACAACGAGCCCGGCATGGAGCTCTTCCACAACCGCGGCAGCTTCCAGCGGTTCGTCCGTCGCCTGAAGGTGCAGTACGGCGACGTGGAGACGCTGAACCGCGAGTGGGGCCTGACCTACTGGTCGCACCGGCTCTCGGACTGGTCGGACCTGTGGACGCCCGACGGCAACTCGCTGCCGCAGTACGACCTGGCGTGGCGCCGCTACCAGGCCGACCTCACCACCGAGTTCATCTCGTGGCAGGCCGACATCGTGCGCGAGTATGCGAGCCCCGAGCAGTTCGTCACCACCTGCATCGCCTACAACCGCCCCGCACTCGACGACGAGGAACTCGTCGCGAACCTCGACATCACCGCCGGCAACCCGTACTACGCCATGCAGGACCACCTCGACCTCACGAGGGAGCTCGAGCCGGTCACGCACTGGACGACCTCAGGCGTGGCAGCGGTGTTCCGGCAGGCCGACCGCCTCTTCTCGTCGAACCAGTCGCGGTTCCTCGTGACCGAGACCGACGCGCAGGCGATCGGCGGGTCGGCGTTCAACCTGCCGCCCTACCCGGGCCAGCTCACCCAGGCGGCGTTCCTGTTCATCGCGCGCGGCGCCGCGATGATCGAGTACTGGCACTGGCACACCCTGCCGTACGGCACCGAGACCTACTGGGGCGGCGTCATCCCGCACAGCCTGCAGCCGGGGCGCGTCTACGCCGAGCTGGCCGAGGTCGGCGCGAGCCTCGAGGCCATCGGCGACGCGCTCGACGGGTACGAGCCCGACGGCGACGTCGCCCTGCTCTGGTCGAACGACAGCAACTTCGCGTTCGAGTTCACCCCGCCGCTGATGCGGCCCGACGGGCAGCCCGACACCACGGCGTACACGCGCATCTTCGACGCGTTCCACCGGGGCGTGCTCGAGGCCGGCGCGCAGTCGCGCATCCTGCACGCCGGGCAGGCGCACGCGATGGGGGCCGCCGAGCTCGCCGCCCGCTTCCCGGTGCTCGTCGCACCCGCCTTCTACATCGCGACCGACGCCGACCTCGACCTGCTGCGCGACTACGCGGCAGCGGGCGGGCATCTCGTCGTCGGCATCCGCACCGGCTACGGCGACGAGGAGGCCCGGGCCCGGGTCGAGGTCGCACCCGCCCGCGTGGGCGAGGCCGCCGGCGTGCACTACGAGGAGTTCTCGAACCTGCAGTCGGACGTGCCGGTCACGGGCGAGGGCGGGTTCGCGGCATCCGCGGATGCCTCGGGGCGCCTCTGGGCCGACGGGCTGATCGCCGTCGAGGCCGAGGTGCTCGCACGCTACGACCACCCGCGGTTCGGCGACTTCCCGGCCATCACCACCCGCGCCCACGGCGAGGGGCGCATCACCGTGGTCGGCACCGTGCCGTCGCCCGCGCTCGCCGCCGACCTCGTGCGCTGGGCCGTGCCCTCGACGATCGCCGACACGCTGGCCGCCGGCCGCGCGCTGCCCGCCACGGTCTCGTCGGGCACCCTGCCCGACGGCCGACGCGCCTGGTTCTGCTTCAACTGGAGCTGGGACGCGACCGCCATCACGCTCTCCCGCGACGTCGTGGATGCCGTCTCCGGCACGGCGCACGCCGCGGGCACCGAACTCACCCTCGAGGCATGGTCGACGCTGACCCTGCTCGACGGGTGACCCCGCCGGAATCCACCGGAGTCCGGGAACACCAAGGGAACACCAGAGAATCAGGGAAGAGGACATGAGGAACGCATCACGAACAGCACTGAAGCTGGGATCCGTCGCGGCCGCGGCAGCACTCCTCCTCACGGCGTGCTCGTCGGGCGACGGAGGCGACTCCGGCTCGAGCGGTGACGCCATCACCGACGCGCAGCGCGAGGAGGCGCTCAACACCCCGACCGAACTCACGTTCTGGACGTGGGTGCCCGACATCCAGAACGAGGTCGACCTCTTCGAGGAGGCCTACCCCGCGATCAGCGTCAAGGTCGAGAACGTCGGCCAGGGCCTGGAGCACTACCAGAAGCTCCGCAGCGCGCTCGAGGCGGGACAGGGCGCACCGGATGTCGCGCAGATCGAGTACCAGTACATCCCGTCGTTCGTGCTCACCGAGTCGCTGCTCGACCTCGAGCCGTACGGCGCCGACGAGATCTCGGGCGACTACGTGGGCTGGGCCTGGAACCAGGTCTCGCCCGCCGACCAGACGTGGGCGGTGCCGCAGGACGTCGGCCCGATGGGCAACCTGTACCGCGAGGACATCCTCGCGGAGGCAGGCATCGACGAGGCGCCCGCGACCTGGGACGACTACGCCGACGCCGCCAAGGCGGTCAAGGACGAGACGGGTTCGTACATCTCGAACCTCGGCGCGACCCAGGCCGGCCAGATGATCGGCTTCATGTGGCAGGCGGGCGTCAAGCCCTTCAGCTACGACGGCGCCGAGACCGTGTCGATCAACGTCAACAGCGCCGAGGCCAAGCAGGTCGGCGACTACTGGACCCAGCTGATCCAGGACGACCTGATCTCGACCGACGTCGACTTCCAGGACGAGTGGTACCAGGGCCTCGCGAACGGCAAGTACGCCGGGTGGCTCACCGCGGCCTGGGGGCCGATCTTCCTCCAGGGCACGGCCGAGTCGACCTCGGGCCTGTGGCGCGCGGCGCCGCTCCCGCAGTGGTCCGAGGGCGAGAGCGTCTCGGGCAACTGGGGCGGTTCGTCCGACGCGGTGCTCGCCTCCAGCGAGAACCCGATCGCGGCGTACGAGCTGGCGAAGTTCATCAACCACGACGAGGAGTCGGCGTTCCGCCTCGCGACGGAGCAGTTCCTGTTCCCGCCGCAGCTGTCGGTGCTCGACGACCCTGCGTTCTCGGGCCAGCAGCTCGAGTTCTACGGCGGCCAGGAGGTGAACGCGCTGTTCGCCGACATCTCCGAGACGGTCGACACCGACTTCGAGTGGCTGCCGTTCATGGAGTTCGTCTACTCGACCTACGAGGAGACGATCGGCACCGTGATCGCCGAGAAGGGCGACATCTCGACCGCGCTCGACGAGTGGCAGACCGAGCTCGTCGACTACGCCGAGGCGCAGGGCTTCACCGTCGAGTGAGGTCTCGGGGTGCCGGCCGGATGCCTCGGCCGGCACCCCGTCCCCGCCGGGCGCCCTCCACGGGCACGCCCGCCGCAGCACCACCTGAGAGTAAGGAGCCGTCGTGTCCACCGCACCGGCGCTCGACGCCGAGCGCCCCTCCGCCGCCGCCCCGAGGAAGAAGCCGCGCGTCGGCGCGAACCAGCGCAAGCTGAACCGCGCCGCGTACCTCTTCATCCTCCCGTTCTTCGTCGTCTTCGTGACGATGCTCGTCATCCCGCTGGTCTACGCGGGCTACCTCAGCCTGTTCGAGAGCAAGCTCATCGGCGGCGAGACGTTCGCCTGGTTCGCCAACTACGCCCGCGCCCTGCAGGACCCCGACTTCCTCGCGAGCCTCGGCCGCATGGTGGTGTTCTTCGTCGTCCAGGTGCCGATCATGCTCGGGCTGTCGCTGTTCTTCGCGCTCGCGCTCGACAGCGGTCGCGCGCGCGGCTCGAAGAGCGTGCGCCTGCTCGTGTTCATGCCGTACGCCGTGCCCGCGGTCGTCGCCACGCTGATGTGGGGCTACCTGTACGGGCCCGACTTCGGCCCGATCGCGCAGATCGCCCGGAACATCGGCTTCGGCACCCCCGACTTCCTGTCGCCGCAGAACATCCTCGGCTCGATGATGAACATCGTCAGCTGGGAGTTCATCGGCTACAACATGATCATCATGTACGCGGCGCTGCGCGCCATCCCGTCGGAGCTGTACGAGGCGGCCGAGATCGACGGCGCGGGCCAGTTCCGCACGGCATGGAGCGTGAAGATCCCGGCCATCCGGCCCGCGATCCTGCTCACCGTCATCTTCTCCATCATCGGCACGTTCCAGCTGTTCAACGAGCCCAGCCTGCTGAACGCGATCGCGCCCGACGCGATCACGAACTCGTTCACGCCGAACTACTACGCGTACAACCTCGCATTCATCAACCAGGACCTGAACTACGCGGCGGCGATCGCGTTCCTGCTGGGCCTGGTCATCGCGATCACCTCGTACGTGGTGCAGCTCAACGAGCAACGCCGCGAGCGCAGGGACAGGAGCGGAGCATGACCGACATGGAGACCCGCGCCGCCGTCACGGTCGGAGCGAAGAACGCCCCGCCCCGCGCGCGGAGGTCCGCGGCGACGCACCGCCGGTTCGCGCCGGAGCGCCGACGGAGCTGGCTGCTCACCGTCATCCTCTGGCTGCTGGTGCTGTACTTCGTGCTGCCCCTCTGGTGGCTGTTCGTCTCGTCGACGAAGGACAACTCCGCGCTGTTCTCGACCTTCGGGCTCTGGTTCGGTGGTGAGCTGTCGCTCTGGGACAACCTGCAGACGCTGTTCACCATCCGTGGCGGCCTCTTCGGGCGGTGGATCCTCAACACGGTCTTCTACGCGGGCACGGCGGCCGTCGGCGCCACCCTGCTGTCGACGATGGCGGGCTACGCGTTCGCGAAGTTCCGCTTCCCGGGCAGCGCGGCGCTGTTCAGCATCACGCTCGGCGCGATCATGATCCCGCTGACGGCGCTGGCGCTGCCGACCTACCTGCTGTTCTCGCGGGCCGGTCTCACCGACACCCCGTGGGCGATCATCATCCCGTCGCTCGTGAGCCCGTTCGGCGTGTACCTGATGCGCGTGTACGCGGCCGACGCCATTCCCGACAGCATGATCGAGGCGGCCCGCGTCGACGGTGCGGGGGAGTTCCGCATCTTCTGGCAGGTCGGCCTCCGGCTGCTCGGGCCGGGGCTGGTGACCGTGTTCCTCTTCTCGCTGGTGGCGACCTGGAACAACTACTTCCTGCCGCTGATCATGCTGAACACGTCGGAGCTGTATCCGCTGACCGTGGGCCTGGCCCAGCTGCAGTCGGCGGCGAGTGCCGGCGGCGGGTCGCAGGCGCTGTTCTCGACCGTCATCACGGGATCGTTCGTGTCGATCCTCCCCCTCGTGATCGCGTTCCTGTTCCTGCAGCGCTACTGGCAGTCGGGCCTCGCGACAGGCGGGGTGAAGGGGTGAACGGGACGAGCCCGGTGTCGGATGCGGCGCCACGGCGCGGCGAGACGGATGCGGCGCGCGAGCGCCGCACGGAAGGAGCATCGTGACCATCTGGTACGGCGGGGACTACAACCCCGAGCAGTGGCCGCGCGAGGTGTGGAACGAGGACGTCGCGCTCATGCAGCGCGGCGGCATCACCCTCGCGACCGTGGGCGTGTTCTCCTGGGCGAAGCTCGAGCCGCGGCAGGGGGAGTACGACTTCGCGTGGCTGGACGACGTGCTCGACGGGCTCCACGCCGGGGGCGTCCGCGTCGACCTCGCCACGGCGACCGCGTCGCCGCCGCCGTGGCTGGCGGCGCGGCATCCGGAGACCCTGCCCGTCACGGAGGACGGCGTGCGGCTCGCGGTCGGCAGCCGGCAGCAGTACTGTCCGAGTTCGCCGGTGTACCGGGCGCACGCGAAGCGGCTCGTCGAGCAGCTGGTGGCGCGCTATGCGGGGCATCCTGCCCTCGAGCTCTGGCACGTGAACAACGAGTACGGATGCCACGTGAGCCACTGCTACTGCGAGGTGTCGGCCGCGGCCTTCCGATCGTGGCTCGAGGCGAAGTACGGCTCGGTCGAGGAGCTGAACCGCGCCTGGGGCACCGCGTTCTGGTCGCAGCGCTACGACTCGTTCGCCCAGGTGTCACCGCCGTCGGCCGCGCCGAGCTTCAGGAACCCGACCCAGCTGCTCGACTTCGACCGGTTCTCGAGCGACGAGCTGATGGCGTGCTACGCGGCGGAGGTCGAGGTGATCCGGGCGGCGTCGGACGTGCCGATCACGACCAATTTCATGGGCTTCTTCAAGCCCGCCGACTACTGGAAGTGGGCGCCGCTGGTCGACGTCGTGTCGGACGACACCTACCCCGATCCGGCCGACCCGATCTCGCCGGCGTACGGGGCCATGGTGCGCGACCTCATGCGCTCGCTCGGCGGCGGCGACCCGTGGCTGCTCATGGAGCAGGCGCCGAGCGCCGTGAACTGGCGTGCGCGCAACGCGCCGAAGGCGCCCGGTCAGATGCGCGCCTGGTCGTACCAGGCGGTCGCGCGCGGCGCCGACGGCATCCTGTTCTTCCAGTGGCGGCAGTCGGCCGCCGGCTCGGAGAAGTTCCACTCGGGGATGGTGCCGCACGGCGGCACCGACACCCGGGTGTGGCGCGAGATCGCACATCTCGGCGGTGAGCTGCGCGATCTGTCGGGCCCCGCACGGGGGGTCGAGGGCGGTCGGGTGCCGGCGGCGGTGGCGATCGCCCTCGACTGGGACAGCTGGTGGGCGATCGAGCAGCCGGCGTCGCCGACGACGGTCGCGTACCTGCAGGTGCTGTTCGCGTGGCACCGGGCGTTCACGTCGCTCGGCCACACGGTCGACTTCGTGCGCGCCGACGGCGACCTCTCGCCGTACGGGCTGGTCGTCGCGCCGGCGCACTTCGTGGCGACGGACGCGCAGGTCTCCGGGCTGGCCGCGTACGCCGCCGCCGGCGGCACGCTCGTCGTCGGCTTCGGCACCGCGATCACCGACGAGCACCTGCACGTGCGGCTCGGCGGCTACCTCGGCGCGCCGCTGCGCGACGCGCTCGGCGTGTGGGTCGAGGAGTTCGCACCGCCCGCGGGGGCCGACCTCGCGGCGACCGGGGGCGGCGAGGTGCCGGCCGTCGGCCTGTCGGGAGCGGTCGTCGGCGGGGATGTCACCGGGTCGACGTGGGCCGAGGTCGTGCGGGTCGAGGACGCCGACGTGCGCGCGACGTTCACCGACGGCGCCCTCGCCGGGACGCCCGCGATCACGCGGCGCGCGACGGGCGACGGCGCGGCCTGGTACGTCGCCACCCTCCCCGACGCCGAGCCCCTGCGGGCACTGGCCGCTGCGCTCGCCGCGGACGCCGGCGTCGAGGCGCCCCCGCCGGCGGCGACCGGCGACGCGGTCGAGGTGGTGCGGCGCGGCGACGTCGTGTTCGCGATCAACCACGGGGCATCCGACGCCCGCGTGCTGATCGAGGGCACCGACCTGCTGACCGGGGCGGATGCCTCGGGGCTCGTACTCGCCCCGCAGGACGTCGCGATCGTGCGCCCCTGACGACACTGCGCCCGCTCCGCCCCGCTCCGGTCGGCCGGGGTCGGCCGGGGTGGTGCCCGTCAAAACAGTCAGCCCCACGGGCGGGCGTCGGGCTGCGGGGGCGCGGGCGCAGGGGCCGGGCGCCGACGCAGGGGCCGGGCGCCGACGCAGGGGCCGGACACCGCGAACCCGCCGATGGGGCGTCGCCCGGGGGGAACGGACGCCCCACCGGCGGGTCCGCAGCGGGCGGCCGTGCGACGGCCGCCCTCGCCGGCTCAGGCGGGCTGCGGGGGGCGCGCAGCCTCCGCCTTCGCGCGCTGGATCTCCTCGTAGATGTGCGTGCGCAGCTCGGTGAACCGCGGCGTGGACCGGGTGCCGAGCTGGTCGCGCTCGTCGGGGAGGTCGATCGTCACGTCGTCCTGCACGACGGTCGGCGAGCTCGAGAGCACGATACCTGCGGTTCGAGAAGTCGACCCGCAACTTCAACCCGCTGGCCGGCATGGCCGGGCGGGTGACCATCGCCGAGGTCGACGAGCTGGTCGAGCCCGGCGTGCTCGGGCCCGACGACATCCACCTGCCCGGCATCTACGTCGACCGCGTGGTCGCGCTGACGCCCGAGCAGTCGGCCGACCTGCCGATCGAGAAGGTCACCGTGCGGCCGCGGCCCGCCGGGGCGTCCGGCGGCCCCGCGGCATCCGCCGCCACCACCGTCGAGGAGGCATGATGCCGCTCACCCGCGACGAGATGGCCGCACGCGCGGCCCGCGAGCTCGAGGACGGCTCCTACGTGAACCTCGGCATCGGGCTGCCGACGCTCATCCCGAACCACCTGCCCGAGGGCGTGGAGGTCGTGCTGCACTCGGAGAACGGCATCCTCGGCGTCGGCCCGTACCCGTGGGAGGGAGAGGAGGACCCCAAGCTCATCAACGCCGGCAAGGAGACCGTGACGGTGCTGCCCGGCTCGGCGTACTTCGACTCGGCGACGAGCTTCGGCATGATCCGCGGCGGGCGCGTGACGCACGCGGTGCTCGGGGCCATGCAGGTGTCCGAGGCCGGCGACATCGCCAACTGGGCCGTGCCCGGCAGGATGGTCAAGCGCATGAGCGGGGCGATGGACCTCGTCAACGGCGCCGAGCACGTGCTCGTCGTGATGGAGCACGTCGCGAAGGACGGATCGCCGAAGATCGTGCGCCAGTGCACCCTGCCGCTCACGGGCCGGGGCTGCGTCGACCGCCTCATCACCGACCTCGCGGTGTTCGACGTGACCGATTCGGGGCTGGTGCTCGTCGAGCTCGCGCCCGGCGTGAGCCTCGAGCAGGTGACGGATGCGACCGAGGCGCCGTTCACCGTCGCCGAGGGGATGGCGGCATGACCGAGCTGCGCACCGCCGTGATCTGCGCGCCGCTGCGCACGCCGGTCGGGCGCTTCGGCGGCGCGCTCGCGGCGGTGCACGCGCGCACGCTCGCCGTGACGGTGCTCGAGGCGCTGCTCGAGCGCACGGGCATCGACCCGGCGGCGGTCGACGCGTCATCGGATCGCAGGGGTACCCGACGATGGAGTCGCCGGCGTTCGGCCGGGTGGCGGCGCTGGACGCCGGCTTCCCCGTGACGACGGGCGGTTACCAGCTCGACCGTCGCTGCGGATCGGGCCTCCAGGCGGTCGTCAACGCGGCGATGGAGGTGCAGACCGGGGCATCCGATGTCGTGGTCGCCCTCGGTGCCGAGTCGATGTCGAACGCACCGCTCTATACGGAGGAGGGGCGGCGCGGGCTGCCCGCGGGCGGACTGCTGCTGCACGATGCGCTCGCGCGCGGCCGCGAGACCGTCGGCGGCGCGCGGTTCCCGACGCCCGAGGGCAACGTGGGCTCGGCCGAGCTGCTGCGGCGCGAGTACGGCATCTCGCGCGCGGCGCAGGACGCGCTGGCGCTGCGGTCGCACCAGCGCGCCGTGGCGGCGTGGGAGTCGGGCGCGTTCGCGGCCGAGATCGTGCCGGCGACCGTGCCGGGCCGCCGGGGCGCGACGGTGGTCGACCGCGACGAGCACCCGCGCGCCGACACGACGCTCGAGGCGCTCGGCGCGCTGCGGCCCCTGCTGGGCCGGACGGACCCCGACGCCACCGTCACGGCGGGCAACGCGAGCGGGCAGAACGACGCCGCCGCGGCCTGCATCGTCACGACCCCCGAGCGCGCCGCCGCCCTGGGGCTCGAGCCGATGCTGCGGCTCGTCTCGTGGGCCGCGGCGGGCAACGACCCGCTGCGCTTCGGCGTCGCGCCAGTGCCCGCCGCGAACCGCGCCCTCGAGCGCGCCGGCCTCACCCTCGCCGACCTCGACGTGATCGAGCTCAACGAGGCGTTCGCCGTGCAGGTGCTCGCGTGCCTCGCCGACTGGGGACTCGACGCGGAGGACCCGCGGCTGAACCCCCGCGGCAGCGGCATCTCCATCGGGCACCCGATCGGCGCCACGGGGTTGCGCATGCTCGCGACCCTCGCGCACGAACTGCCCGACCTCGACGGCGACCTCGCGCTCGAGACCATGTGCATCGGCGGCGGCCAGGCGCTCGCCGCGGTGTTCGCGCGCGCCTGAAGCGGAGCGTCGCCTCGACGCATCCGTGCATGGGCGGGCGAACCGGCGGGCCCGGGCGCCCCGGGGCATCCGCTCGACTGCTCAGCGGGCCGGTGCGCTCAGTGGGCCGGAGCGGGGGGCGGCGTGCCGGGCGCGGCGCTGCTCGTGGTCGGTGCCGTCACGGCCGACTTCGTCGGCTGCGCCGTCATCACGATCAGCACGATCAACCCGGCAACGGGCAGCAGCAGCCAGAACAGGTGTCCCCAGCCGTAGCCGGCGTCGCGGAGGCGGCGCACGGTGACCGCGAGGTTCGGCAGCAGCACGGCGAGCCCCCAGAGCCCGCCGAGGATCGAGCCGAGCAGCACGCCGTCGTCGAGGCGGATCACGTTCAGCACGTTCAACCCCGCGCCGACGAGCACGAGGAACAGCACCCACCACCAGTACTCGGGCCGCGTCGCACGCCCACGGAACTCGGCGTACTTGCGGAGCACCGTCTGGATCGATTCTCCGAAGGACATGGCGATCGCCTCCCGCACCTCGATGGTCTGTCGGCGCCCACGCTACGGCGGCGGCGACGCCCGCCCCGGGACCAACGGCCCGCGCACGCGGCGCCACCCGAGGGGGTTCTCCCTTCTCAGGAGCGACGACGGTCGCCGGTCGCGAACATTGCGTCAGTGGCCACAGGGTGGCCGAAATCGGCCGGATACCTCTCCGCCGACGCATGGATCCGGAGTCCGGCTCCGGAGGTTCATGAAGAGCGGCGAAGCTCGCAGGGGTTCGGGCTCTCAGCGGTTCGGGTTCGTGGCGGCGCCGTCGAGCCAGAGCGTGTCGGATGCATCGCGGTGCGAGCCGTCGGAGCCGACGTGCTTCGCCGGCACGATCTTCGGCCCCTTGCTGATGACCTGCGCGACGGCGTTGGCGTGCCCGTGGCCGAGTCCGTGCTCCGCCTTCAGCCAGGCGACGATCGGGCCGACCTTCGCGCCCTCGTCGAAGCCCTGCTCGCGCGCGAGCTCGATGAACTGCCGGGGGGTGAGCCCGGTCTGCTGCTCGACCGTGTCGAGGTAGGCCTGGAACGACATGATGCTCCTCATCGTGCGTGGACTCCCGAGTCTGCCGCGCGATCGCCCGCATCGCCAGCACCTCGCCGCGGAGCCGTGCGATCAGTCGTCGACGACGGCCGACGCGGAGTGCGAGTGATGGGCGACGACAGTCGCTCGACTGGGCTGCCCTGGTGACCGGGTAGCCGGGCGTCCGACGAGCCTGCGTTGTCCACACGCCCGTAGCGGAACCTCCAGACCGATAGTCTCCGAGACGGACGCCAGATGTGAGCGTTGCTCGATCCGGAACGCACGAGACAGGGGACGACGATGACCGAGGAGCGCGCGAGCTGGGATGCATCCGACCACCCCCTGTCGCCGGGAACCACCCGGCGCGCGGCCCTCCGCGGTGCCGCCTGGACCGTTCCGGTGATCGCGCTCGCCGCCGTGGCGCCACAGGCGGCCGCGAGCGTCACCTGCCAGCTGGATGTGCACTTCCTCCGGGCGTGCATCGACGGCGAGGACGACGCGGCGACCATCTCCCTGATCGTGCGCGTCTCCAATCCCTGTCCGGAAGCGGCCGGCTTCAGCTTCCAGCTCGACGACCAGGAGGGCATCGCGTTCGCGAGCGCGCCCTGGCCTCAGATGCTCGCGACGGGCGAGCACGCGGACATCCAGGTGACCATTCCGAGGAGCTTCGACCCCGACCTCACCGAGGTGACGGCGACCGTCTGGCCCAGTTGGGGTGGATCCATCGTCGAGTCCGTGCTCCTCGGCATCTGCACCTGACGCGCGATCGGCCTCGACGGCGGTGGATGCTTCGCGACGACGAATTCGCTTCGCGCGTCGGGAACACGTGCGCCGGCCGACGCGTTGCCGGGAGCGGGCAGATCTCGCCACCGTGCGATGATCGCCCGGGTGCGTCGTTCGTCGCGCCACGCCGCTCGACCCGGGAGTCCCGCCCTGTCTGCAACGCTCTTCGACCCGATCACCCTCCGCGGCGTCACCGCGCGCAACCGCATCTGGGTGCCTCCCATGTGCCAGTACAGTGCGGATGCCCGTGACGGCATGCCCACCGAGTGGCACCACGTGCACCTCGGCGCCCTCGCCCGCGGCGGGGCCGGCGCCGTCATCGTCGAGGCGACCGCGGTCGTGCCCGAGGGGCGCATCAGCCCCGAGGACCTGGGGCTCTGGAACGACGACCAGCGCGACGCGCTGCGCCCCATCGTGGACTTCATGCACGACCAGGGCGCGCTCGCCGGCATCCAGCTCGCGCACGCCGGGCGCAAGGGGTCGACGTACAAGCCGTGGGCCGAGCAGCGGGGCACCGTGCCCGCCGCGGACGGCGGCTGGGAGGCGTTCGCGCCGAGCGCGGTGGCCTTCGACGGCTACGCGACGCCGACCGCGATGACCCGGGAGGGCATCCGCGAGGTCGTCGACGCCTTCGCGGCATCCGCTCGCCGTGCCGTCGACGCCGGGTTCGACCTGCTCGAGCTCCACGCCGCGCACGGCTACCTGCTGCACGAGTTCCTGTCGCCGCTCAGCAACGAGCGCACCGACGCGTACGGCGGATCGCTCGAGCACCGGGCGCGCATCGTGCTCGAGGTCGTCGACGCCGTGCGCGCCGAGGTGGGGGAGGAGGTGCCGCTGCTGATGCGCTTCTCGGCGACCGACTGGACCGAGGGCGGGTGGAGCCCCGAGGAGATGGAGCAGGTCACGCGCTGGGTCGTGGAGCGGGGCATCGACCTCGTCGACGTGTCGTCCGGCGGCAACGTGCATGCGCGCATCCCGCTCGGCCCCGGGTACCAGGTGCCGTTCGCGTCGGGACTCCGCACCGCCACCGGTGTGCCGACCGCGGCCGTCGGGCTGATCGACGACGCCCGCCAGGCGGCGGACGTGGTCGCGTCGGGCGCGGCCGACGTCGTGCTCGTCGGACGCGAGTCGCTGCGCGACCCGAACTTCCCGCTGCGCGCCGCGCGCGAGCTCGGCGTCGCGGTCGACTACACCCCGCGGGCGTACGAGCGCGCCTACCGCTAGGCACGCGCGCCGACGGCGCGGCTCGTCGCGTGCGGACGGGGGCTTCGCGGAGGACGCGCCGCCGCGACTCGCGACCCGCGTGCCGCCGGCGCGTCACGGCGCAGCTCCGCGAACCGGATCGCTCGTGTCGTCAGGGCGCCTCGGCGTGGACGTCCTCGGCCCGCGCCGCCCGCCGCGGCGCGTCGAGCGCCCGGAACGGGATCGCCGCCGCGAGGTACAGCACGCCGACGAGCGACACCGCCAGCACCGCGACCCACGCGCCCCGGGGTGTGGCGAGCCCGAGCGTGACGCCGCCGATGCCGGGCACGGTCGCGGCGAGGCCGACCAGCAGCAGCCCGGCGAGCACGCCGCACGCCCAGCGCGCCCAGGTGCGGCGTCCGCCGCCGATCGCGTATCCCGCCGCGACGGCCGCCAGTGCGACCCCGAGCGCACCGCCCCCGAGGCCCTGCGTCAGGAAGTCGACCAGTGCACCGGGCAGCGCGAGGGGCACGGCCGCGAACAGCAGCGGAGCGGATGCCGCCCAGCGCAGCGCCCGCCGATGGCGCGCCGGGTCGGCCGCCGCCGACGCCCCGAACGCGACGCCCACGATCGCGCCCGGCAGGAGGATCGCGAGGAAGGTCCCGACCCAGCCGACCGTCGATGCGCTGCCGGTGATCTCCGCCATGTAGGCCCGGAACGACGCCGCCCAAGCCAAGCCGCACAGGCCGCCCACGGCGGCCCATGTGCGCAGTCGTGTCGTCGTGGCGCGCATCATCGCCCTCGCCCGAACTCTACGCCCGCCCCGACGCGCGCCACTGCGTGCGGCCACCGGGTCCGCTCGGTTCGCGGATGCGGGAATCGCATGCGACACGCCGAGACGGATGCCTCGAGGCCGGCGCGTCGCCGCGCGACTCCGCATCCGGGCGCGTGGGCCGGGCGAATCGACGGACGAACGGGGCGACACGCCGCGCGCAGGAGGCGACACGCCGAGAGCGTCCTGCGATTGGCACGCGGGCCGGCCCGGAGGCATCCGCCACCCCGTGTGAAAACGCTCTCTGGACGCCCGGCCGGCGCCGGGGCTAGGTTGTGCGCATAGCTGCGGAAGCCCCTGTCCTGCTCGGCCGCGAGCGCGAACTCGAACGACTCCTCGCCCTCGTCGGTCGCGCGCGCAATCGCACCGGCGGTGCAGTCGTCGTGCGGGGCGAGGCGGGCATCGGGAAGACCACCCTGCTCGGCGAGCTGGAGCATCGGGCGAGCGGCGTGCGCGTGCTGCGCGTCGACGGGTACGAGGCCGAGCAGTCGATGCCGTACGCCGCGCTCCAGCGACTCGGCGGCCCGCTCGCGCGCCACCTCAGGTCGGTGCCCGCGGGCCAGGCGGCCGCCCTGCGCATCGCTGCGGGGCTCGACGACGGCCCCCCGCCCGACCGCTTCCAGGTGGGGCTCGGCACGCTCTCGCTGCTCGCCGCCGCAGGGGAGGCCGAGCCGCTGCTCTGCGTCGTCGACGACGCGCACCAGCTCGACCCCGAGTCGCTCGAGGTGCTCGCCTTCGTCGCCCGGCGCCTGCAGGCCGAATCGGTGGCGCTGGTGCTCGCGGTGCGGCCCGAGTCATCGGTCGCGCACGCGCTCGCGGGCGTGCCGGCCCTGGAGCTCGACGGACTCGCCACCCCGGAGGCCGTCCGCCTGCTGAGCCGTTCGGCGAGCGAGCCGATCGACCCGTACCTGGCCGCCCGGGTCGCCGCGGAGACGGGCGGCAACCCGCTCGCGCTCGTCGACCTCGCGCACGCCGCGTCGGCCGGAGCGCTCACCGCGTGGGCCGTCGCCGAGGCGCCCGTGCCGATCGGGGAGCGCCTCGAGGCGCACTACGCGCGGCAGCTCGAGTCGTTGCCCGCCGATACGCGTCGGTGGTTGCTCGTCGCGGCGGCCGAATCGACCGGCGACGCCGTGACGATCGAGGCGGCAGCCGAGCTGCTCGGCCTGGGGGCGGATGCCGCTGCGCCGGCCGAGCGCGCAGGGCTCGTGTCCGTGCGCGAGGTCGTCCTGTTCCGTCATCCGCTCGTGCGCTCGGCGGCGCATGCCTCGATGCCCGTGGGCGACCGTCGCCGCGCGCACCGGGCGCTCGCCCTCGTGGCGGAGCGCGCCGGTCGCGCGGCGTCCGCGGCCTGGCACGCCGCTGTCGCGGTCGCCGGCACCGACGAGGCGATCGCCGAGCAGCTCGTGCAGGCGGCCGACTCGGCCGGCGGTCGCGGCGGCACGGCGTCGCGCGCGCGGCTGCTGGCCCGTGCGGCCGACCTCACCCCGCCCGGGCCGGGACGCGACCGGCGGCTGCTCGACGCCGCCGACGCGGCGGCTGCGGCCGGGGCCGCGCAGTTCGCGCTGGAACTCGCGGCCACGCCCGAACCGCAGCGCCTCGACGAGGTCGGGCGCGGGCGCGTGCTCGCGCTCCGCGCGGTGCTCGCCCTGTTCATCGGCGAGGCAGACGGCATCACGGGGGGCTCGGCCATGATGCTCGAGGCCGCCGACCTCTTCCACGCGGACGATCCCGAGCGCGAGCAGCGCGCCCTGCTCACCGCGTTCGAGCTGTCGCTCACCACCGAGTGGATGCTGCGGGGCACGACGCTGCCCGAGCTCGGCGCGCGCATCGGTGCGGGCGTCGGCGTCGCCGACGGCGAGCTCGCGGTCGTGCTCGGGGCGCTCGAAGCCCACATCCTGCGACCGTACGACGAGTCGGCGCCGAGGCTCCGGTCCGCGCTCGACATGCTCGAGACGTGGGACGGCGCCCGGCTCGGCGAGTTCATCACCGTGGCGGTCGCCTCCTCGATGGCGCTGTGGGACGACCGTGTGAGCCTCGAGCTGCCCCGCCGCGCGATCCGGGCCGCTCGCGACGCCGGTGAGCTGCGCGCGCTCGACGCGAACCTGTGGCTGCTCGGGCTGATCGAACTCGCCGTCGGCGACCTGGTCGCGTGCGGCCGCACGATCGAACAGGTGCGCGAGCTGCGGCGGGCGATGGGGTACGACGCCGAGCAGGTGGTCAACGCCGCCTACCTGGCGTGGGTCGGTGCCCCGCTGGCGCAGGTCGAGGCGATGGCGGAGGGCGCCGCGGCGTCGGGCTGGGGCGGCGTCTGGTCGATCACGATGCACGCCGTCGCCGTGCGGCTCATCGCCGAGGGGCACTACCGCGACGCGTT
Source organism: Agromyces sp. SYSU T00194 (assembly GCF_040496035.1). Taxonomy (NCBI): domain Bacteria; kingdom Bacillati; phylum Actinomycetota; class Actinomycetes; order Micrococcales; family Microbacteriaceae; genus Agromyces; species Agromyces chitinivorans. The sequence continues at coordinate 1,849,379 of NZ_JBEPJZ010000001.1, forward strand.
CGAACGGCTGGAGCCGATGGTCGCTCGGAACTTCCTGCAGGTGACGTACCGGCACCTGCCCGACTACGTCGAAGCGGGCGCGCGCGCCGGCCGGCCCGAGCTCGTGCGCTCCGCGCTCGCGAAGCTCGAGCATCAGGCGGCGGTGAGCGGCATGCCGTGGATCCGCGGCATCGCGGCGCGGTCTGCGGCGATCCTGGCGTCCGACGAGGATGCGGAGCCGCTGTACCTCGAGGCGATCGCGCAACTGCGCACGACCGTCGCGGTCGCCGACCTCGGACGCGCACACCTCGTGTACGGGGAGTGGCTGCGGCGCATGAAGCGCCGCCGCGAGGCGCGCGAGCAGCTGCGCGAGGCGCTGGCGATCTTCGAGCGCGCGGGCGCGGTCGCCTTCGCCGAGCGCGCTCGCACCGAGCTCGCGGCGACCGGGGAGCACGTGCCCCACCGGGAGCCGGGCGCCGAGGCCGGGCTCACCCCGCGCGAGTCGACCATCGCCGGGCTCGCTGCCGCCGGCCGCACCAACGCCGAGATCGGCGCGACCCTCTTCGTCAGCGCGAACACGGTCGACTACCACCTGCGCAAGGTGTTCCGGAAGCTCGGCGTCACCTCGCGGCGCCAGCTCGCCGAGCGGATGCCCCGGGGCTGACCCGCCGCCCTCGCGCCGTCCGCGCGTCGGCCTCCGTTCTCAGGATCGCCGGACTCGGACTCCTGAGCCGCGCACCACCCACGCGCTCACGACTACGTGCACCACGTGGTTCGGCGACCTGCGCGTGGCGCGCACCATCGAGGCATCCGCTCACCGCACCTCGAGGAGGCTCCCATGCCCTACGTCACCACCGATGACGGCGCCGAGATCTTCTACACCGACTGGGGGTCCGGGTCGCCCGTGATCCTGAGCCACGGCTGGCCCCTGAACTCCGACGCGTGGGCGGCCGCCGCCCGCTTCCTCGCCGACCACGGCCACCGCGCGATCGCGCACGACCGGCGCGGCCACGGGCGCTCCAGCCGCACCTGGGACGGCAACGAGATGGACACCTACGCCGACGACCTCGCCTGCCTCATCGACCACCTCGACCTGACCGACCTCGCCCTCGTCGGTCACTCGACCGGCGGCGGCGAGATCACCCACTACCTCGGCCGGCACGGCAGCGCGCGGGTCTCGAAGCTCGTGCTCGTCTCGGCGGTGCCGCCGCTGATGCTGCGCACCGACGACAACCCGGAGGGCCTGCCGATCGACGTGTTCGACGGGATCCGCGCCGGCGAGGCATCCGATCGCGCCCAGCTCTACCGCGACCTCGCCGACGGGCCGTTCTTCGGCCACAACCGCAACAACGACGTCTCGCAGGGCGTGCGCGACGCGTTCTGGGTGCAGTCGATGGCGTGCGGGCACCGCGCCGCGTACGAGTGCATCGCGGCGTTCTCGGCGACGGACTTCCGCGACGACCTCGCGAGCATCGACGTGCCGACGCTCGTGATCCACGGCGACGACGACCAGATCGTTCCGTTCGAGGTCGGCGGCGCGCGTTCGGCCGCACTGGTCGACGGCGCGCAGCTGCTCGTCTACGCGGACGGCGCGCACGGCCTCCCCGACACCGACCGCGATCGGCTGCACGCCGACCTCCTCGCCTTCATCGACTCCTGAGCATCGTCGCCGAGGCGCCCCGGACGGGATGCCTTCGGCACCCGACCACCCCGGCACCTGAATACCGCGAGACGTTCCTGAGAACGATTCCCCACCACGAAAAGGATGACGATCATGACCGACACCACCCCCGCCCCCGCGCCCGACGCACCCGACACCATCGTGCTCGTGCACGGACTCTGGATGACCCCGCGCAGCTGGGAGGGCTGGAAGGCCCACTTCGAGGCGAAGGGCTACACCGTGCTCACGCCCGCCTATCCCGGGTTCGAGATCGAGGTCGAGGCGCTGCGCGAGCAGCCCGAGGTCATCGCGAACCTCACCGTGCCCGAGACCGTCGACCACCTCGCCGGCGTGATCGAGGCGCTGCCGAAGCCGCCCATCATCATGGGGCACTCGTTCGGCGGCACGCTCACGCAGCTGCTGCTCGCACGCGGGCTCGGGGCATCCGCCGTCGTCGTCGACTCGGCGCCGACCGAGGGGGTGCGCGTGACGCCGCTGTCGCAGGCGAAGTCGCTCTTCCCGGCGCTGAAGAACCCGGCGACCCGGCACCAGGCGGTCGCCTTCACGCCCGAGGAGTTCCACTACGCCTTCACGAACACGCTCAGTCGCGAGGAGTCCGACGCGGTGTGGCAGAAGTACGCGATCGGCGCGCCCGGCAACTGGATCTGGGCGTACGGGCTGCTCGCGAACTTCACGCCCGGCCACCAGGAGACGTGGGTCGACTACGCGGCCGACCGCGCGCCGCTGCTGTTCATCGGCGGCGGTGCCGACCACATCATGCCGCCATCGGTGAACAGGTCGAACGCGAAGCACTACGCCAAGTCGCCGGCCGTCACCGAGTACGTCGAGTTCGCCGGGCGGTCGCACTGGACCTGCGCCGAGCCCGGCTGGGAGGCCGTCGCCGACCGCGCGCTCGAGTGGGCGCTGGAGCACGCACGGCCGGCGGTCGCGGCGACCGCGTAGTGCGGGTCGTGGGCGGAATGAAGGACGAAACCGGCGACGCGCCGGGTCGGCCGGCACGACACGCCGCGTGCGTCCTTCGTTCCGCCGAGGGCACGGTCCCCGGGGCATCCTGACGCGAATCGGATGCCTCGGGCGGTCGCCCGCGAGCCGCTCGCGCTCGTGGTCGTGATCGGGATGCGGAGGTCGCGGGCGACACGCCGGGCAGGACGCCTCGGGACCGGCGTGTCGCCCGCGATCTCCGCATCCGCGCACCTCGATCCCTGGCCCGCCCCCGCTGCCCGAGGAGTACCGTGGAAGTGGCGGCGCGACGCGCGTCGCGCCGCGTGTGGGGAGGGCAGTCCCATGGCATTCGCACCCACGGCGAACGGTACGCGGGGGCCGCACGCGCGGCACCACGGCTGGCTCGACCGGAAGAGTTCCGAGTGGATGGTGCGCCGCACCGCGGCGGCCGACGGGCACGCGATGGGGTCCGACGTGATCGTGATGGTCACGGAGGGCCGGAAGACCGGACTCGAGCGGAAGACGCCCGTCGGCTGGTACGCGTCGGACGACGGCTGGATCGTCGTGGCATCCGCAAGCGGATCGCGGGAGCATCCGCAGTGGTACCGCAACATCGCGGCGCATCCCGACCACGTCGCCGTGGAGACGGGCGGCGAGCACATCCCCGTCGACGTGGCGCAGCTCGCCGGGCACGAGCGCGACGATGCGTGGGAGCGCATCATCGAGACCCGGCCGAGCTTCGACCGGGTGCGGGCGAAGACCGACCGCGAGTTCCCGATCCTGCGGCTGACGCGCCGCGCAGTGCCATAGTGCCCGGCCGATCCGGACCTCATCCGGCGGCGATGCGCTCCAGCAGTGCGGAGACCCGCGGGCCGATCACCTCGTCGAGGGAGATGACCGTGCCGGAGCGCACCACGCCGTCGATCGCCAGGATCTCGGCGGTGATGCGGCGCAGGTCGGACGTGTCGCGCGCGACGACCTTCAGCAGGTAGTCGGCGTCGCCGGTCGTGGAGTGGACCTCGACCACCTCGGGGATGCGCACGAGCTCCGCCTCGGTCGCAGGGGCGTCCGACTGGCGCGCCTCGAGCGAGATGAACGCGGTGAGCCTCAGTCCGAGCGCGGCCGGGTCGATGCGGCGGCTCGTCTTCCCGAGCACGCCGCGATCGGCCAGGCGCCGGAGGCGCGCGTGCGCCGTGTTGCGGGCGATGCCGAGGCGGCGGGAGAGCGTGAGGATCGTCGCATCCGGCTCGTCGTCCAGTGCGAGGAGGATGCGGGCGTCGAGCGGGTCGATCGCGTCCATGGTGAGCATTCTGCCGCATGGGTGCCACTGGAGTGCGCATCTGTCGCAGTACGGGCAGCTCGTGTTGCGCCGAGTGGCGGCTGCTACCGATGATCGGTGATCATGACGTCCGATGCGCCCGCCTCCGCCGATGCCCGTCCCGCCGCGCCCGCCGTGCCGGCCGCTCCGGCCGCTCCGGCGACGCCCGCCGCGCCGCGTCACTCCGCCCTGGACGACGTCACGGGCATGGCGACCGGCATCTTCGTGGCATCCCTCGGCCTCTTCCTCCTGAACTCCGCCGAGATGGTCACGGGCGGCACGGCCGGGCTGTCGCTGCTGATCGGCTACGCCACCGGCATCCCGTTCGGCATCGTGTTCCTCCTCGTCAACGCGCCGTTCTTCGTGCTCGCGGCGCTGCGCAAGGGCTGGCGGTTCACGGTGAAGACCGCGATCGCCATCGTGTCGGTGTCGCTGCTGTCGTCGCTGCATCCGCTCGCCATGCCCGGCTTCGCGATCGACCCGCTGTACGGCGCGATCGCCGGCAACCTGCTCGCCGGCATCGGCCTGCTGGTGCTGTTCCGCCACGGCGCGAGCCTCGGCGGGTACAACGTCGTCGCGCTGCTCGCGCAGGAGCGTCTCGGGTGGCGCGCCGGCTACGTGCAGATGGCGTTCGACCTCGTCACGGTGCTCGCCGCGATCGCGACCATCGCCCCGCTGGGCCTGGCCTATTCCCTGCTCGGGGCGGCGCTGCTGAACCTCGTGCTCGCGCTGAACCACCGGCCGGGACGCTACTTCGGCGCCTGATCGCGCCTGCCGCTAGGCGGTGAGGGCGGCCGGCGCAAGCCCGTGCACGATCTCGCCGGCACGACTAGAACGGAACGCATGGCGGATTCCCCGATCGTGCTCGGACCCATGCTGCGCTACACCGACGAGACCTCGGCCTCGGTGTGGGTGGAGACGGCGGCGGATGCCCGGGTGGGCGTGCGCTCGGCCGGGCGCGAGTGGACCGCGCGCACCTGGGCCGTGCACGGGCACCACTACGCGCTCGTCGAGGTGGACGGGCTCGAGCCCGGGTCGCGCCACGAGTACGAGGTGCACGTCGACGGCGTGCGGGCGTGGCCCGAGGCATCCGGCACCCATGCCTCGGTCATCGCGACCCGCGAGCCCGGACGCGACCTGCGCATGGCGTGGGGGTCGTGCCGCACGAGCGTGAGCCACGATGCGTACGGCAACCGGCGTCACGGCGTCGACGCGATGCGCGCGTTCGCACTCGCCATGGCCGACGACGACGGGCTGCGCCCCGACCTGATCCTGCTGCTCGGCGACCAGGTCTACGCCGACGTGACGACCAAGCCCATGCAGGAGTTCATCGCGCAGCGCCGCGACCTGCGCGAGCCGCCCGGCAAGGAACTCCAGGACTACGAGGAGTACGCGCACCTGTACCGGCTCGCCTGGTCGGACGACGCGAACCGGTGGCTGCTGTCGACCGTGCCCAGCGCGATGATCTTCGACGACCACGACGTGCGCGACGACTGGAACGCGTCGCTCAGCTGGAAGCGTGCGATCGAGCGCACCTCGTGGTGGCACGGTCGCATCGTCGCCGGGCTCGCGTCGTACTGGGTCTACCAGCACCTCGGCAACCTGTCGCCCGCCGAGCGCGCCGAGGACGAGATCTGGCAGCGGATCGCCGCCCACGACGGCGACGACGAGCTCGACCTCGGCGAGGTGCTCGATGCGTTCGCCGATCGGGTCGACCGGGAGCCCTCGACCTACCGGTTCAGCTTCGCGCGCGACTTCGGCGACCTCCGCCTCGTGGTGGTCGACTCGCGCGCGGCGCGCGACCTCGACCCCGACCACCGCGCGCTCGTGGGGCACGGCGAGTGGGAGTGGGTCGACGCGCACCTGACCGGCGGGTTCCGGCACGTGCTCGTCGCGACCTCGCTGCCGTGGCTGCTGCCGATCGGCCTGCACCACGTCGAGGCGTGGGACGAGGCGGTCTCGCAGGGCGCCTGGGGGCGGGGCGCCGCGTGGGTGGGCGAGCAGCTCCGGCAGGCGGTCGACCTGGAGCACTGGGCGGCCTGGCAGCGCAGCTTCCAGGACCTGGCGCGCGCGACGACCGAGCTCGCCGACGGCGAGCGGGGGGATGCCCCGCAGACCGTGACCGTGCTCTCGGGCGACGTGCACTTCTCCTACCTCGCCGAGGTCGACCGCGACTCGGGCGGCCGCATCGTGCAGGCCGTCTGCTCGCCGGTGCGCAACCCCCTGCCGATCATCATGCGCTGGTTCTCGGTGGTCATGTCGTACGGGGTCGCGAAACCGTTCGGCGCCGCGGCCGCGCGGTCGGTCAAGGTGCCCGACCCGCCCTTCGACTGGCGCACGACGAAGGGCCCATGGTTCGACAACAACCTGTCGGTGCTGCAGGACGGCGCCGACGGGCTCACGTTCACGTGGCACGCCGGCGACACCGTCGGGCGCGCACCGGAGGACCCGCGTCTCGTCGAGGTGGCACGCGTCGTCGTCGGCCCGCGCGGCGCGCCCGGCAGCGTGCGGCCGCCGGGTGACGGCGGGGCCGACGGCCCGCTCGCGCGCGCCGGCCGGTGGGTGGGATCGTCGGCCGCGGACGCCGTCGCACTGGTGCGGCGGGCGGCCTGAGGCGCGGGCTCGTCCCGCGCAGCGCGCGGATGCGGAGTCGCCGCGTGGCACGCCGGGCAGGATGCGATGATGTCGGCATTTCGCCGCCGGTCTCCGCATCCGCCGCCCGACGGTGGGGAGCGGAGATGGCGGATGCCCCGGAGCCGCATGGCCCCGAGGCATCCGCTCGGTCGTGCGAACCCCCGGCTCAGTTGGCGATGCCGCCGCAGAGCACGGGCACGGTCGCCTCGAGCGGGATCGCGCCGCTGAGCGACGAGGACCGGCTCGAGAACGGGTCGTCCGCGTTGAACGCGTAGTCGCCGCTGTTGTCGAAGTCGATGCCGTGCACGACGACCTGCACCGTGCCCGCATCGGTGTAGCCGGGCACGTCGGTGAACGTGCGCTGGTAGTACAGGTAGCCGTTCGCGTCGGACATCGCGAAGCGGTCGAGCGCGAGCGCGCTCGCCGGCGAGACGTCGCCCGTCGAGGTGAGCGAGGTCAGGATGCCGCCGTAGAACGGGATGCCGTCGACCACCGAGACCACGCCGTCGTCCCCGGCGGCCGCGGGTCCGGGGCAGCCCATGTCGGTCGCTGCGCCGGGCACGCCGTGCAGGTGCATCGCGTGCGGCAGGTTCGGCGACAGGCCCCACGCCTCCACGGTGACCTGCAGCTTGCCGTTCGGCAGCGCCTTCACCCGGGTCGTGCCGCTCGCGGCGGACTCGGGCACGGATGCCGGCTGGATGGCGTTCAGGTCGTAGCTGTAGCTCGCGACCTTCGCCGACGGGTTGTCGTCGTGGGCCGCGTTCGCCGCTGCGGCGCCGCCGAACACCAGGGCGATGCTCGCTGCCGCGGCTGCCGCGACTCGTGTCGTGTTCCTCATGGGGTACTCCCTTGTCTCCTGTGCGTCGGGTTCGACCGGTGCATCGGGCGAGACCCGTGACGACGTCGGAACGGCCGTCGCGCAGGGGTTCGGAGCGGAGCGGGAGGTGGATTGGATGGAGTGCGCCGGGCACCTCACGCGGAGCCGGGTGGGAACGCGGGTGCGGAGCGGGCACGGGACCCGCCGGGTGAGGATGCGGCTCCCTCGGCGTGTCGCGCGCCGACTCCGCAGCCGTACGCGGCGCAGCACGGTCGTAGTCTGAGGCGATGGAGGTCGAAGCGCTCGTGGCGCGCGCCGCGGCGCTCGCGGCCGGCGGGCGGGCGATCCTCGGCATCGCGGGGGCGCCCGGGGCGGGCAAGTCCACGCTGGCGGCGGCCGTGGTGGCGGGCGTCGCCGCCCGGGGCATCCGCTCGTCCCTGCTGCCGATGGACGGGTTCCATCTCGCCGACGTCGAGCTCGAGCGGGTCGGCCGCCTCGACCGGAAGGGGGCGATCGACACGTTCGACGGGTGGGGCTACCTGGCGACGCTGCGTCGCGCGCTCGCCGAGCCCGGGCACACCGTCTACGCCCCGGGGTTCGAGCGCACGCTCGAGCAGCCGATCGCCGGTGCCGTGGGGATCGACTCGGAGGTCGAACTCGTCGTCACGGAGGGCAACTACCTGCTGATGGATGCGGAGCCGTGGTCGCTCGTGCCGTCGGTGCTCGCCGAGACCTGGTTCGTCGACGTGCCCGACGCGGTGCGACAGGCGCGGCTCGTCGCCCGCCACGTCGAGTTCGGCAAGTCGCCCGAGGCCGCCGCGGCGTGGGTGCGCGACGTCGACGAGGCGAATGCGCGGGCGATCATCGCGCGCCGCGGGGCGGCCGACCTCGTCGTCGGGAGCGCCGCCGGCGCCTGAGCCTGGTCGGCTCGGGGCATCCGCTCGCCGTCGCGAACCGTCCGGGCCGGGCCGTCCGCCGGTCCCGCCCGGATGCGCCGCCGGTGGTCCGTGGCCGGTGCGGAGCGGAGGACTCGATGGACGACACGCCGGGTCGAGGTGGCGACACGCCCGGGATCTCCTCCGGTTCGCGCGGAGGGGTGGCCGATGCGCCGGGCCCCCGGCCTCAGCTGCGGGCGAGTGCGGCCTCGAAGCCGTCGAGGATGAGGTCGAGCCCGAAGTCGAACGAGTGGCCGAAGTCGTAGCCGGGCTGCATCACGTACTCGCCCGCGAAGCGCACCAGGTGCGGGTACTCGTCGGGCGACATCGGCGTGATCAGCGCGTCGGCCACGTCCGACAGGTCGCCCTCGCGCTCGCCGAAGGGCAGGGCCGCCTCCTGCAGGGCGAAGCCGTAGAGGTACGCGTCGAGCACCGCGCCCGCGTGGGCGATCAGCTCGAGCGGGAACCCCGCGCGGAACCACACGGCGAGCACGGCCTCGTGGTGGCCGAGGATGCTCGGGTTCGGCGCCGTGCGCGACTCCATGAGCGGCGGCGCCCACGGATGCCGGCGCAGCACGTCGCGCGCGGACTCGGCGCGCACCCGGATCGCCGCCTTCCACGGGAGGTCGACCGGCGGGCGGGTGATCTCGTCGAAGACGAGGCCGACCATGCCGTCGATGATGTCCTCCTTGTTCGCCACGTAGTGGTAGATCGACATCGGCTTCGCACCGAGGTGGTCGGCCAGGCGACGGATCGTGAGCGCGTCGACGCCGATGCGGTCGGCGAGGTCGACGGCTCCGCGCAGCACCGCGTCGCGCGAGAGCGATCCGCGGGCAGGGGCAGGGGCGGGCGGATGCTCCGCAGCCTCGCGTTCGGCCATCCGGTCGCCTCCCTCTTGACGTTCGTACTAAGTACGAGTAGCTTCAGCGTAGCGCATCGTACTTAGTACGAACACCGCGACGCAGACCAGACCGGGAGCCGAGTGCTCCGAACAAAGGAGAACCCCATGACCGTGGACACCCGCCACGAGACCCAGGCCGCCGGCACGCACGCCGCGCCCGCGGCATCCGCTTCGCCCATCGCCGCCCCGGCGCCCGGCGCCCTCATGACCGCCGTCGTGCAGCACCGCTACGGCGGCAGCGAGGTGCTCGCGTCCGAGCCGATCGCGGTGCCCGCGCCCGGTGCCGGCCAGGTGCTCCTCAAGGTGCGCGCCGCCGGCCTCGACCGCGGCACCTGGCACCTCATGGCCGGCAAGCCGTTCCTGACTCGCTTCATGTTCGGGTTCCGGCGCCCGAAGGACCCGGTGCCCGGCCTCGACGTCGCCGGCACGGTCGTGGCGCTGGGCGACGGCGTCACCGACTTCGCGATCGGCGACGAGGTGTTCGGCGTCGCGAAGGGCAGCTTCGCCGAGTTCGCGGTCGCGCCCGCGACGAAGCTCGTGCGCCGGCCCGAGCAGCTGGCCCCGGAGGCCGCCGCGGCGGTGCCGGTCTCGGGCATGACCGCGCTCCAGGCCGTCGTCGACGAAGGCCGCGTGCGCCCCGGCCAGCGCGTGCTCGTCACGGGCGCCTCGGGCGGCGTCGGCAACTACGCGGTGCAGATCGCCGTGGCATCCGGTGCTGAGGTGACGGGCGTCGCGAGCGCGGGCAAGGTCGGGTTCCTGCGATCGCTCGGCGCGACCCGCACCATCGACTACCGCGCGACCGACGTGACCACGCTCGACGAGCGGTTCGACCTCATCATCGACATCAACGGCCGCAAGCCCGTGCGCCGGCTGCAGCGCGTCCTCGCTCCCGAGGGCACGCTGGTGATGGTCGGCGGCGAGGACGGCGACTGGTTCATGGGCGGGTTCCAGCGGCAACTCAGCGCGCCGCTGCGCGACCGGTTCACGAAGCAGCGCATCCTCGGGCTGATGTCGGCCGAGCGGGCGGAGAGCCTGGAACGGCTCGCCGCCATGATCGTCGCGGGCCAGGTGCGCCCGCAGGTCTCGGAGGCGTACCCGCTTGCCGACGTGCGCCGCGCGATGGACGACCTGGTCGGCGGGCGTGTCTCGGGCAAGGCGGTGATCACCGTCGCGGGGTAGGCGCGGCGACCCTCGCCGTGGGCGCGGCGACCCTCGCCGTGGGCGAGGCCCTCGGGACGCGGCACGCGGCACCCACCCGAACTTGACCCGCGACCCGACGACGACGTTGGCTGGTCGCATGAGCGACCATGACCACCACGGCGACGGACCGCACCGGCACTCGGGCGACGGGGCCGCCGACTGGGACGCGAGCTACGCCGACTCCGAGCAGCGGTGGAGCGGGCGACCGAACCCGCAGCTCGTCGCCGAGCTCGCCGATCACGCGCCCGGGACCGCGCTCGACGTGGGCAGCGGCGAGGGCGGCGACGCCGTCTGGCTCGCTCAGCACGGCTGGACCGTGACCGGCCTCGACCTCTCGTCGGTCGCGATCGAGCGCGCACGGCGGGCGGCGGCGGGCGCGGGGGTGGCCGTCGAGTGGCTGGTCGGCAGCATCGCGGACGGCCCGCTGCCCGGCCGCACGTTCGACCTCGTCGCCGGGCACTACCTGGCCCTGCGACGCGACACCGCGGCGCGGGCGATCGACGTGATGCTCGACGCGGTCGCGCCTGGCGGCACGCTGCTCGTGGTCGGCCACGGCGAGGAGCATCGCGAGCGCGCGTTGTCGCACGGCTTCGACCCCGACGACTACCTGCAGCCCGCCGACTTCGCGGCCGCCCTCGGCGACGGGTGGGCGATCGAGGTCGACGAGACGCGCGAGCGATCGGATGCCGCGGACGCGTCGTCCCACCACGTCGCCGACGTCGTGCTGCGCGCGCGTCGCGCCTGATCGTCCGGCCCCGCACGGTCCCTCGCCGCCCGGGCCGGACGGCGCGGGCCGGGCCGAACGGCGCGGGCCGGGCCGAACGGCGCCGCCCGGGCCGAACGGCGTCAGCCGAACCGGCGCGGGTCGAGGAACTCCGCGTCGAGGGCGGATGCCTCGCCGGCGACGGCCTGGGCGACGAGTTCGCCGAGCGCGGCGGCGTGCTTGAACGAGTGCCCGGAGCATCCGCCGCCCACCGTCACCCGCGGGTGCGCCGTCGGGCCGACGAGGAACTGGTTGTCGGGCGTGTGGGCCATGATGCAGGTCGTCACGGCCGAGGGCTCGGGGTCGAGGTCGGGGAAGGTGGCGGCGACGAGGTCGTGGATCTCGTCGGTCTCGCCGGGGTGCACCACCCGGTCGATCGCGTCGGGGTCGTCGGCGTGGAACGGGCCGTCGAACTCCGGGCCGACCTTCGCGTCGAACCCGTCGCCGGCACCCGGCGCGGAGTCGGGCATCGCGCCGTGCCCCCACACCCACGTGTCGCGACCCGGCACGCTGCGGATGAACACGGGCAGCACGTCGAGGTCGGCGTCGTGCCCGGGCCTGGCGCGGAACCACGTCATCACGACGCGGTGGGGAACCACGGGTGCTCCGGGCACGAAGCGCGAGATCCACGGACCCGCGGTCACGGCGACGTGGCGCACGCGGTAGCTCGCGGTATCGGTCTCGATCGTCACGCCGTCGTCGTCCGGCAGCACCGCCGTCACGCGCGTGCTGGTGCGCAGGCGCGCGCCCATCGCGCGGGCGGCGTCGGCGGCCACGACGATCGCGGCCTCGGGGCGGAGGATCCCCGCCTCGGGGTCGTGGACGCCGACGTCCCCGGGATCCATCCGCGCGTGGGCGGGGAAGCGCCGCGCGACCTCGTCGGCATCCAGCCGCTCGACGGGCAGGTCGTGCGCGGCCGCGGTGCGGAGCGTGCCGGCGATGAGGCGCGAATCGGGGGGCCCGATCATGATGCCGCCCGTCTGCATGAAGAGCGGCGTGCCGGCGGATGCCTCGAGCTCGCGCCACAGCGCCCGGGCACGACGTGCGATCGGGGCGAGGCCCGGATGCTCGAGGCACGCGACGCGGAACAGGCGCGTGCGACCGGTCGAGCCGCCGAGCGCGTGGCCGGGTTCGTGCAGGTCGAAGCCGAGCACGCCGAGCCCGCGCGCGGCGAGCTGCCACGCCGCGCTCGAACCGACGGCGCCCAGGCCGATCACGGCGACGTCGGCGTCCGGGGCGGCGGTCTCGGCGGTGGACATGGTGCGATTCTCGTCCTCCGGTGCGCCGTGCGCGAGGCCCGGACGGCGGGCGCGGTGGAGTGCGCGCGGCCGAGGTGTACGAGTCGGCTACCATCCGTACCAGTCCGACACGGCGGTCGCGAGGCAGCGACCGGGAGGGATGCATCGATGGCAGGCACCGGCACCGCGACCGCGCGCATGCGCGCGGAGGACCTCCACCCCGACCTGCGTCGGCCCTATCGGGCGATGCCGCCCGTCGCCGTGCAGCGCGCGTGGCAGCGCCGGCTCGCGAACCGGGCCATGCGCCTCGCGCCCGCGCCGCGCCTGGCCGAGGGCATGACGCTCGAGGTCGTCGACTTCGCGGCGCCGGGCGCGGGGGTGCGCGTCTTCACGCCCGCGGGCGGCTCGGGCGCGGCGGTCGTCTGGATCCACGGCGGCGGGTACGTGATCGGCGCCGCGCAGATGGACGACCGGGCGTGCGCGGGCCTCGCGGCCCGCCTCGGCGTCACCGTGGTCTCGGTGCAGTACCGGCTCGCCCCGGCGCATCCGTTCCCCGCCCCGCTCGACGACTGCCTGACCGCGTGGGAGTGGCTGCAGGACGAGGCGGCGGTTCGTGGCATCGACGCGGAACGCGTCGCCGTCGGCGGGCAGAGCGCCGGCGGCGGACTCGCGGCCGCGCTCGTGCAGCGCCTGCACGACCTCGGCGGCGTGCAGCCGGCCGCGCAACTGCTGTACTGCCCGATGCTCGACGACCGCACCGCTGCGACCCGGTCGCTCGACGCCAGGCGTCACTTCGCCTGGACGAATCGCGCCAACCTCGTGGGGTGGCGGTCGTACCTGGGCTCGGCGCCCGGCGCCGCCGAGGCGCCCGAGTACGCGGTGCCGGCGCGTCGCACGGTGCTCGACGGGCTGCCGCCCGCGTGGGTGGGCGTCGGCGACATCGACCTCTTCCACGACGAGGACCTCGCGTACGCCGAGGTGCTGCGGGCGGCCGGCGTCGAGGTGACCACGGACATCGTGCCGGGCGCGCCGCACGGGTTCGAGACCATCGCGTGGTCGAGCGAGCCGGCGACGGCGTTCCGGGCGCGCGCGGAGGAGTGGCTGGCCGGCCGGCTCGGCGTCCGGGCGGCGGCCGACTGACGTACTGCAACTCGTAGGTTGCGCTTGCGCCCCATGAGTGCAACCATGAGGTTGCACTCAATCGGAGTGCGAGGGGAGACCGAAGGACCATGCAGACCATGACGCAGAACCCATCGTCCGTCATCGACGACGACGCGTACGCCGTGCGCCGCGACATTCGCATCGCAGCATCCGTCGACCGCGTCTGGCGCGCGATCACCGAGCCCGAGCTCGTCTCGGCCTGGTTCGCACCGATCGTGCTCGACGGCACCGGTGCCGGCTCGGCCGGCACCATCACCTTCCCCGGCTACGGAGCCGTGCCGATCCGCGTCGAGTCGGTCGACGAGCCCCGCTCGGTGACCTACCGCTGGAGCAACGACGACGCCTCCGGCCGGCTGCCCGACGCACTCGTCGAGGCGACCGCCACCGAGTTCACCTTCACGCTGGAAGCCGTCGACGGCGGCACCCGGCTCACCGTCGTCGAGACCGGGTTCGACCGCACGTCCGACCCGGCGGCGAACCTCGCGGCGCATGCGTCGGGCTGGGTGTCCGAGCTCGACAAGCTGGTCGCGATGCTCGAAGGGGCGGCGTGAGCCGCTCTGCGCTGGTGCCGGTGTTCGCCGCCCTCGGCGACGACACGCGGTGGAGCATCCTCACCGCGCTCGGCGAGGGCGACGCCTCGGCTTCGGCCCTCGCCGGGCGGCTGCCCGTCACCCGCCAGGCGATCGCGAAGCACCTCGCCGTGCTCGAGGAGGTCGGTCTGGTCGAGCCCGTGCGGGTCGGCCGCGAGGTGCGCTACCGCGTGCTCGGGGCGCGGCTCGGGGCGGCCGCGCGCCGCCTCGAGGCGATCGGTGCCGAGTGGGACCGCCGCCTCGCCGCGATCAAGGAGATCGCCGAGGGGCTGTAGGCGGGGCGCCGGATGGCGCGAGGCGCGCACTGGCCAGGCAGGTCGCCGACGACGGCCGGCTCACACCGCGGGTGATCGGCCGGGCCCGCGGTCGGGAAGGGGCGGACCCGCAGCGGCTGGATCCGGTGTGGCACGCTTGGCACGGTTCGGTCGGGGCGACGCTGTACCCGATCCGGCGCCCGCCTGCCGCGAACGGGGGTGGTGACCGCTCGCGGCATCCGCCCTACGCTGGGTCGGGTCGACGACGTGAACGGGGGACCACATGGACCAGGACATGACTCGGATGCCTCGAGGGTGCGCGCGATGAAGGCGCTCGGATACGTGCTGCTTGGCCTCGTCTCGGCCGCGGCCATCGCCACGGCGGGCTTCGCCGCGGTGCTGATCATGGGCGTGCGGTCGAAGGACCCGCGCGTGATCGAGCCGTTCCTGAAGTTCCAGCGGAACGTGGCGAACCCCGAGGTGCTGAAGACCGCGGGGCGCGAGGGCCAGCGCACCGCGATCATCCACCACGTCGGTCGCCGCACCGGCACCGAGTACGCGACGCCCATCTCGCCGGCGCGCATCGACGACGGGTTCGTCGTCGCCCTGCCGTACGGCGCGGGCGTGAACTGGGTGCGGAACGTCCAGGCCGCCGGGTCGGCGGTGCTGCAGCACGAGGGCGAGCACTTCGTGGTGGGCGACCCCGAGGTCGTACCGATCGCCGAGACCCGCCTCGCCGCCGACGAGCCGTGGACGGTGAAGATCTTCGGCCTCACCGAGGCGCTGGTGCTGCGCACCTAGGCGGTCGGTGCGCGGCGTCGCCTCGTTGCGACCCCGCGCGCCCGCCGTGCGGCCGAGGGGCTGGCCCTGAGCGGGGACCGAACGCCAGCACTGATGCGGCCGTTGGCGCGGTGCGGCACGATCGGGGGTGTTCCGTCCGATGACGGATGCTCCGATGGGCGATTCCAGTGACGCAGGACCCGGACCCCACCAGTGGGGTCACCCCGCAGCACGACGCCGGCGGCCCCGAGACCGCACCGGCGTCGCAGCCGTCCACGCCCTGGTACCGCCGGGCCAAGGTGCTCGTGCTCAGCGGTGGGGCCGTGGCGGGGGCGCTGGTGGCGATCCTCGCCCTCGGGGGCACGGTCGTCGGATGGTTCGCGCCGGCGGTGGACTCGCAGGACGTTGCCGAGATCCGGTCGGTCGAGCGCATCGACCTGGCGACGCTCCAGGAGTTCGCATCGACGTACGACCCCTCGATGGACCCCCTGCGGGACGACGCCTCGGCATCGGCTGGGTACGACCCGATCGCGCCCCGCGGCGTGGGTGCCGGCGTCGAGCGCCGCGGCGCGGTCGCCGTGCGCATCGCGCTCGCCGGCGACCTGCAGGACACGGGCGAGACGTCCGACCCGGTCGGACCCGCCGCTCCGTCCGACCCGGACGGGGACTCGGGTTCCGACGGCTCGTTCGAGGTCGTCGGACCGGAACAGACGTCCGCTCCGGTGGAGGAGAACGCCCCGCTCGACACGGAGGGCGAGGATCCCGAACCGACCGAGGAGTCCGGTCCCACCGGTCCTCGAGATCCGATCCAGGGCCCGAGCGCCCCGCAGCAGCGATCCGACCCGGTCGCACCGGCACCGGAGACGTCGGAGACGCCCGCGCCGGAGGGCACCGACGACGACCCGTTCCGTTCGTACCGCCATCGCCTGGAGGCGATCGCGAGCGACCCCGCCATCGTGCAGTACGACTTCCCCGATCCGTCGTACCTCGTCGCCGAGCTCAGCCCCGGTTCGTACACCAACGGCGAGGGGTCGGAGCTCACCCCGGGCGAGTTGGCGGAGCGTCTCGCCGCGACGCTCGCCTCGGTGCAGACGGTGCCCGGCGAGGACGGCCTGCTCGTCGAGGGGTGGACGTTCAGCGTCGACGTGCGCCTGCACGGATTGAAGGGCGTGCCCGTGGTGCTCACCTGGGCGCTCAACGGAACCGACGTCCCGGACGACTGGGCGGCGTCGCGCGTCGCCTACCGCATGGAGGCGGACACCGAGGACGACGGCGGCCCTGCGCGCATCTGGGTGCCCAGGCTCCGCGCGGAGGGCACGTACGTCGTCGTGGTCACCCTGCGCACGGAGTCCGACGGCACGATGCTCGCGCAGAAGGCCTCCGCCGAGATCACCCCATAGCGTCGTCGGTCGACACGCCCGCGGAGCGCGGGCGGAGGTGCGATCGGCGATGTCGTCAGGCGGCGCCCGCCAGTTCTCGCCACCCGTCCGCGCGAGCCGCGGCCTGCGCGTCCGCCATGGCCGCCGCGAGCCCGTCGGCACGGTGCGCGGCGGATGCGTCCATGGCATGGCCGTGCACGAACGTGATGTCGGTGATGCCGACGAACCCGAAGATGGCACGCAGGTACGGCTCCTGGAAGTTGAGCGCCTGCAGCGGGCTGCCGGGGGAGTAGTCGCTGCCCGAGGAGGTGACGACGACCATGCGCCGGTCGTTCACCAGTGGCACCGGGTAGCCCAGCTCGTTGTACCGGAACAGGTAGCCGGGCTGCACGATGCAGTCGATGTAGTACTTCAGGGCGTAGGGCGTGCCGAGGTTCCAGAGCGGGCTCGAGATGAGGTACGCGTCGGCGGCGAGGAAGTGGGCGATGGTGCGCTCGATCTGCGCCCACGAGTCGGCGTGGGTGGGATCGACCGGCGCGCCCGCCATGAGCGAGTACTTCGCGTCGATGTTCGCGCCCGCGAGGCCCGGCAACGACTCGGCGAAGAGGTCGACGGTCTCGACCTCCAGGTCGGGCACGGATGCCTCGAGCTCGGCGAGGAACGCCTCGGACACGCGCAGCGTGTTCGAGTTCGCAGTCCGCGGGCTGGCGATGATGTGGAGCAACTTCATTGGGGAACCTCACTCGTCGTCGAACGTGCAGGTGTTGCCCGGTTCTCCGCGAACCGTGAACGTGAAGGTTACTCGGCTCCCGTTTCCGCGGCGTTTCCGCTTCCGGACCGCAGCGGCCACGACGGCCGCGCACGGCTCCCGCATCGGCTGCGGATCGGGGAGAATGGAACCCGACGTGGAGGTGCGCATGGGTGAGCTGACGGAACCGACGATGGGCGCGGCATCCGATGCCACTGTGGACGGCGCGGGGGCGGATGCTCCCGGCAGCGCGCACGTACCGGGCCACCACGCCATCGGCTGCCCGGAATGCTTCGAGGAACTCCAGCGCAACCGGTACTGGTGGAAGGCGCGGCCCGATGGGTCGCGCCTGGTCGGGCTCGTCGTCTCGCGCGACGACATGCCCCCGGTCTACGAGCAGCGCATGGACCTCGCTCGGTTCGGCGTCGACATCCTCGACTTCCGGTACCCGGCCCCCGAGACCGAGGAGAACTGGGAGCAGCGGCTCGGCCGCCTCTTCGACACGCTGCGGGCCGGCGACGTGCTCGTCGTCGCGAACGAGCGCGCGCTCGGGCGCCAGTCCGACGAGGTGACGCGCACGATCCGTGCGCTCGCGAAGCACAACCTCGTCGTGAAGGTCGTCAACCACGGCGCCCCGCACCTGGAGGACGCGAGGGCGTGAGCGCACGGCTCCGCGTGGTCGTGCGGGCACGCATGCGAGCGGCAAGACGACCCTCGTGGACGACGTCACGACGGCGCATCCGGAGTTCTCGCGCTGGGTCGACCCGTACGAGCTGGTCGATGGCGCGTTCGCGTCGCCGGATGCACCGGCGTTCGCCGAGCAGCTCGCGCTGAGCGCGCACCGGCTCGCGGAGGACGACGATCCGGGCCCGGTGATCGCCGAGCGCGGTCCGCTCGACTTCCTCGCCTACCTGACGGCCCTCGTCGAGCTGGGACGCGCCGGGCCCGGCCCGCTCGACCGTGCGATCGAGACGACCGCCGAGGCGATGCGGCGGATCGACCTGCTCGTGGTGCTGCCGCTGGAGCACCGGGACGGGCTGCCGGTCGGCGCCGACGAGGACCCCGAGTTGCGCGCTGCGATGAACGACGCGCTGCTCGACCTCGTGGACGATGCCGACCTGGTCGGCGACACCCGCGTCGTCGAGCTCACGGGGTCGCGAGCCGCGCGGCTGGCCGCGCTCGAGGCGGCACTGCCGGGGGAGCGGATGCGACATGGCTGAGGTCGCGGAGAAGTACGACGTGAAGCGGGCGCACCGCGAGCTCTACGCGCCGTCGGCGCGCGACTGGGCGCTCGTCGACGTGCGGCCCATGCGGTACCTCGCCATCGACGGGCAGGGGTCACCGGGCGCCGGTGACGAGTACCTCGAGGCGCTCGAGGCGCTGTACCCGGTGGCGTACGCGGCGAAGTTCGCGAGCAAGCGGGAGTCGGGGCGCGACTTCGTGGTCGCTCCGCTCGAGGGGCTGTGGTGGGCCGACGACCCGACCGCGTTCACCCGCGGCGACCGGGACGCCTGGAAGTGGACGCTGCTGATCCACCAGCCCGGCTGGATCGACGAGACCGCGATCGACGCGGCGATCGACGCGGCCCGCGCGAAGCGCGATTCCGATGCGCTCGACCGGCTCCGGCTGCAGGTCATCGAGGAGGGGCGGTCGGCGCAGATCCTGCACCGCGGCCCGTTCGCCGACGAGGCGCCCACGCTCGCCCGGCTCCACGACGAGTGGATGCCCGCGCACGGGCTCGCCTTCAACGGCCCGCACCACGAGGTCTACCTGAGCGACCCGCGGCGCACGGCGCCCGAGAAGCTCCGCACCGTGCTGCGCCAGCCCGTGCGCCCGGCCTAGCCCCGGGGCATCCGCCCGCCCGTTCGCCCGTTCGCCCGCCCGCCCCCTCGCGGCCCGTGGTCGGAGACCCGTCAAGAAGCTGCGTTCTCACGGTCGATACCGCAGCTTCCTGACGGGTCTCGCCTCGTCGGGTGCCGTGCCGCCGCGAGACCCGTCCAAAAGCTGCGCTTTCACGGTCGATACGGCAGCCTTTTGACGGGTCTTGGGATCAGGAACGAGAGCGGGCCCCGAGGCATCGCCCCGGGGCATCCGCCCCGGGGCTGGACCGGCGAACGCGCGACCTAGTCGAACAGGTCGGTCTGCGTCAGCGCGAAGAGCACCGCGTGCACGCGGTCGCGGAGCGCCTCGCCGACACCGACCGGGTCGGCCTCGAGCTCGGACGCGATGGCCGACTCGACGCTGCCGGGCAGCACCGCCAGCATGAGGTCGTTGCCGTGGCGCACGGCCTGGCCCGGGTCCATGAAGGCGCCGAGCACGGCGTCGGTCGAGACGATGCCGTCGAAGCCCCACTCGCCGCGGAGCACCTCCTGCAGCAGCGCCGCGTTGCCGCCCGACCAGGTCGGCCCGATGTGGATGAACGAGCTCATCGCGCCGCTCGCGCCGCCCTCGGTGACCGTGATCTCGAACGGGCGCAGGTACAGCTCGCGGATCGCCTGCTCGTCGGCCCACACGTGCACGCCGGAGCGGGCGTTGACCTCCTGCTCGTTGAGGGCGAAGTGCTTCATGAACGTGATCACGCCACGGCTCTCCGCGCCCGCGACCATCGCGGCGCCCATCTTCCCCGACACCAGCGGGTCCTCCGAGAAGTACTCGAAGTTGCGGCCGCCGAGCGGTGTGCGGTGCAGGTTCATGCCCGGCGCGTACCAGCCCTGCACGCCGTAGGCGTTCGCCTCGGTGCCGACCGCCTCGCCCATCGCGTAGGCGAGCTCGTCGTTCCAGGTCGAGGCGATGACCACCTCGGTCGGGAACGCGGCGGCGGTGATGTCGCCGAAGAAGTAGCTGATGCCGGCGGGGCCGTCGAGCAGCACGGCGGCGGGGATGCCGAGGCGTTCGATGCCCTCGGTCAGGTAGGCGCCGCGCGCGAACATCGCGGTCTGCTCCTCGACCGTCATCTGGTCGAGGAACGCGTCCCACTGCGGGTCGTCGACCTCGAGCCCGACGAGGTCGGCGAGCACGAGCCCGTTGTCGGCACCGGTCGTCGGCGCCTCGCCCGAGGCTGCGTCGAACTCGGGGAACATGGCCGCGACGAGCGCGTCGGATGCCTCGGTCGCGACGTCCGACGCGTCGGGCCAGGTGCCCTCCCAGTCGTCGCGCGACAGGTACGTGAGGTCGCCGTCGGCGTCGGCGAAGCGGTTCTCGAGCGGGGCGCCGGTGGCGGCATCCGTCTCGTAGACGACCTCGTCGGCGATCGCGGTCTCGAACGACGCGACGGGGGCGTGCACGTTCGTCGACACGTCGATGCCGTAGGTGCCGGCCTCGAGCACGTACGCGCCGAGCTCGGTGCTCCACGACGACATGTCGCGCACGTCGAAGGTGAGCGAGACGGTCTCCGACGCACCGGGCTCGAGCAGCGACGTCTTGTCGTACGCGGCGAGCTCGATGGCCGACTTCTCGATGCCGCCGGTGGTGTGCGGGGCCGAGAAGTAGGCCTGCACGACGTCCTTGCCCGCGACGTCGCCCGTGTTGGTCACCGTGACCTCGAGGCGCACCTCGTCGTCGGTGACGACCGGCCGGGCCGCATCCCACTCGAACGAGGTGTAGCTCAGGCCGTGGCCGAAGGGGTACTGCACGGCCGCGGCGTAGCCCGCCTCGTCGCCCGCGTACCGGGTCTCGTAGTAGCGGTAGCCGAGGTAGATGCCCTCCTCGTACTCGATGAGCGCGCGGTTCACGTTCTCGTACCGGTAGTCGCCGAAGTTCTCGACGCCGGGGGCACTCGACACGTCGTACGCGTAGGTGTCGGTGAGGCGACCCGAGGGGTTCACCTCGCCGGCGATGATCTGCGCGAGCGACACCGCGCCCTGCGGGCCGGGGGTGCCGATCCAGAGCGCAGCGGTGATCTCGGGGTACTCCTCGAGGAAGCCGAGCTCCATCTGGTTACCCGAGTTGACCACGACGATGACGTCGTCGAAGCTGCCGGTGACCATGTCGAGGAGCTCGCGCTGCTCGTCGGTCGGGCGCAGCTGGTCGACGGTGAAGTCGGATGCCTCGACGCCGTCGTTGCCGAGCACCACGAGCGCGGTGTCGGAGAACGCCGCGGCCTGGTCCATGACTTCGTCGGTCAGGTAGTCGGGTGCCGGTTCGTGGTCGGAGCCGCCGCCGAGCATGCTGAGGATCTGGATGAGCCCGTTGCTCGACCCTGCGTCGGTCTCGGCGCCGGCCTCGGCCATCGTGTCGTACAGCTCGGTGTTGACGGCGATGCCCTGCTGCTCGAGCGCGTCGTACAGCGTGACGGCGCTCGACTGGTCGGCGCCGCCCGAGCCGCCGCCGCCGTAGCGGAGGTTGAACGAGGCGAAGCTGAAGACGTTGAGGGTCGGCTCGGCGAGCGGCAGCGCGCCCTCGTTCTCGAGCAGCACGATGCCCTCGTCGGAGATGTCGCCCGCGAGCGCGGTGCCGTACTCGCGCGAGGCGACGCCCTCGGCGGTGCTGGAGTCGACGGAGACGCTCAGCAGGCGCGAGATGTTGCCCACGATGGGAGCGACGAGCACGCCGATGCCGACGAGCGCGAGCGCGGCGATGCCCCAGCTCGTGAAGCGGCGCGGACGCGCCTTGACCTTGCGGTAGACGCGCTCGCGCTTCCGGGCCTCGCGCCGCTCGGCGCGGGTCATCGACGACTTCCGGAGCTTGCGTTCGGCCCTCGCGGCCTGCTTCGCCTCGCGGGCGGCGGTGCGGTCGGAGACCTTCGCCGCCTTCCGTGCCTCGGGCGACATCGCCGTCAGCTCGGCGCGGCGTTCGCGCTTCGCCGCCTTCTCGGCCGCGACGCGGGCGACTGCTTCCTGCTTGCGTTCCTTGCGGGTTGCCATTTCCTTGTTCCTTGCGGGTGTCACGAGCGACAGCGCTCGCGTGGGGGTACGGCCGCCGGTGGGCGGCGCGCGGTGGCGACGGGCGTCAGCGCGCCCGTCGACGTCGGAGGAGGCGCCACCAGGCGGTGACGAGGTCGCGCGTGCCGCGCCAGAACCGTCCGTTGACCATCTGCAGCAGGCCGCCGAGCATCGCGTCGTCGAACGACCCGTTCGAGAGTCGTGGGAGCGACCGGAACGGCAGGTCGAGCGCGAAGCGCACGTTGTTGGCCGCGTGCGGCCGGCCGAGGCGCATGAGCGTGCGGCTGGTCGTCAGGATCAGCCCGTGCAGGAACCCGGCGAACCCGCCACGACCCTGCGTCTGCGCGACGATGTCGTCGCGGGTGAGCGTACCGGTCTGCCACTCGGGGTCGGGCAGCGCGCGACCGAGCAGCCGCTCGTACTCGGCGTCGTCGACGCGCGCGAGGTCGCCCGCGACGAAGTGGGGCAGGTCGGCGCCGGGCAGCTCCCACGGCTCGCCGGCGACGTCGATGGGGTAGCGCAGGCGGATGTCACGGCTCGACGCGCCGGCGAGCAGGCTGTGTCGCCCGGGCACCCGTCGCCAGTCGTGCGCGCGGGCGTCCCACGCGTCGAACGCGTGCTCGGCGAACGCGATGCGCACCGTGGCGTGCGCGCCCGGTTCGAGGTCGATGCGCGCGAAGCCGACGAGCTCGCGCGGTGCGCGGAACGCACCCTCGGCCGCATCCGGCGCCTCGAGGTAGAGCTGCACGATCTCGCTGCCCGCGCGCTCACCGACGTTCGCGACGGTGAGCTCCGCGCCCGTGTCGTCGGCGACGAGGTCGGCGTAGGCGAACTCCGTGTAGCTCAGCCCGTGGCCGAACGGGTACCGCACGGGCGCGCCCACCTTGTCGAAGTAGCGGTAGCCGACGTAGATGCTCTCGCGGTGCACCGAGCTGGCCTCGGTACGGCCGAAGTCGCGCGACGACGGCACGTCCGCGTAGGCGAGCGGGTACGTCTCGGCGAGCTTGCCGCCCGGGTTCACCGCGCCCGTGAGGACGTCGACGACAGCGCGGCCGCCGCCCTGGCCGGCCAGCGAGGCGTGCACGATCGCGTGCACGTCGTCGGCGAACGGCAGCTCGACGGGTGCGCCGCCCGCGAGCACGACCACGATCCTCGCGTCGAGCGCGAGCAGGTCGTCGACCAGCTCGAGCTGGTTCTGCGCGAGTCGCATGTGGGTGCGGTCGACGCCCTCGGCCTCCGCCGACTCGTCGAGCCCGAGGAAGAGCAGCACCACGTCGGCGCGACGTGCGAGCGCGACCGCACGGCGGCGACGGCGAGCGGATGCCCCGTCGCGACGCGAGTACCCGGGCTCGAAGCCGATCACGTCGAGGTCGGCGGCACGCAGTGCGGGCAGCGGCGCGTCGACGCGGGTCGGGTTCACGAGCGAGCTGCCGGCGCCCTGGTACCGGGGGGTCTCGGCGAAGTCGCCGATGACGGCGACGCGGCCGGCCGCGGGCGAGAGCGGGAGCGTGTGCTCGCGGTTGGCGAGCAGCACGATCGAGCGGCGGGCCGCATCGGTCGCGAGCTCGTGGTGGCGGTCGAGATCGACCGGCTCAGCGGCATCCGCTCGCCTCGTGCGCTCGATGAGCGTCAGCACCTCGGCGACGCGTGCGTCGAGCACCGACTCGTCGAGCGTGCCGGCCTCGACGGCGCGCACGATCTCGGCGTCGGTCACGCCGTCGGTCGACGGCATCTCGAGGGCGTTGCCCGCGACGAGGCCGGCGACGCGGTCGTTGCTGCCGCCCCAGTCGGTGACGACGAGGCCGTCGAAGCCCCAGCGGTCGCGCAGGGTCTCCACCAGCAGCGGCACGTTCTCGTTGGCGTAGGTGCCGTTGACCTTGTTGTACGCGCTCATGACCGTCCACGGGTCGCCCGCGGTGACGGCGATGCGGAAGCCCTCGAGGTAGAGCTCGTGCAGCGCGCGCTCGTCGACGACCTCGTCGATCGACATGCGGTGCGTCTCCTGGCTGTTGACCGCGAAGTGCTTGGCGGATGCCGCGACGCCGCGCGCCTGCAGCCCGCGGATGTACGCCGCGGCGAGCGTCCCGGCGAGCAGCGGGTCCTCGGAGAAGTACTCGAAGTTGCGGCCGGCGAGCGGGTTGCGCTTGAGGTTGAGGCCGGGGCCGAGCAGCACGGCGACGTCCTCGGCGGACGCCTCGGCGCCGAGCGTCTCGCCGACCTGCTGCAGGAGGTCGACGTCCCAGCTGTTCGCCAGCGCGGCGGCCGTCGGGAAGCACGTCGCGGGGATGCTCGCGTTCAGCCCGAGGTGGTCGGCGGCGCCGCCCTGCTTGCGGAGCCCGTGCGGGCCGTCGGTGAGCATGATCGAGGGGATGCCGAGACGGGTGAGCGGCGTCGTGTTCCAGAAGTTCGCCCCCGACATGAGCGACGCCTTCTCGGCGAGCGTCATCTGCGCGATCAGGCTGCGGTGCGGGTCGAACATGCGTGTTCCTCGGGGGCCGTGCGGTCGGGATCCCACGGCGGGAGTGGTGGTGGCGTCGCGGATCGAGACGCTCGGCCGTCGAACTGCGCACCTCGATGATACCTCAATTTCCACCATGTGGTGGAAATCTGGAGGTGGCCCGCCGGTCGGCGCGATACGCTCCTGCACGTGGCATCCGACATCGACCCCGCAACGGTCGGCTACGCGCGCGGCCGGGCGACCAAGGACACGATCGTCGCGCGCGCCGCCGAGAGCTTCGCGCAGCGCGGGTTCCACGGCACGACGCTGCGCGGCATCGCCCGCGAGGCCGGCATCGACCACTCCACGCTCGTGCACCACTTCGGCGACAAGACCGGCCTGCTGCTCGCCGTGCTCGACTGGTACGACCGGATGCACCTGAGCGAGGAACAGCCGGATGCGACGCAGTTGCCCGAGACGGTGCCCATGACGCAGCTCGTCGACGGCCTCGTCGCGACCGCGCGTCGCAACCGGGACGCCCCGGGACTCGTGCGGCTGCTCTCGACGCTCTCCGCCGAGGCGGGCGAGCCCGACCATCCGGCCCGGCCGTTCCTGCAGCAGCGTCAGCACCGGCTGCGCGACATCCTCGCGACGGCGATCCGCGCGCAGCGCGCGGCCGGCGCGGCAGCCGACGACGGCACGACGCCCGAGGACGCGGCCGCCCTGGTCGTCGCCGCGTGGGAGGGGATGCAGGTCTACGACGCGCTCCATCCGGGCGAGCTCGACGTGCCCGCGCTCCTCGAGCGCGAGCTGCGGCGCGTGCTCGGGGTCGCGTAGCCCGCCCACGTCGCCCCGGCCCGTCCCGCCCAGCGCCGAGACCCGTCAGAAGACTGCGCTTCCCGCCCGGATACCGCACGTTGCTGACGGGTCTCGGGCACCGGTGGGTCGAGACCCGTCGAACAGGTGCGCTTCCGGCTTGCATTCGGCACCTTCTCGACGGGGCTCGGGCGGTGGGGCGCGACGTACGCTGGCGTGATGGATGCCTGCGCCGCGCTCGCCGAGTCGATCGAGCGGCTGGCCGCGCAGGGGTACAGCGACGGACGGTTCCTGAAGGAGCTCGGGCGGGTCGCCGGCGTGCGGCGCGGCCCGCTGTGGGTGACGGATGCCGCGACCGGCGGTCGCAACCGCATCCGCGGGCGGGGGTTCCACCCCGCGGTCGACGACGACACCGACGGGCAGGCGCGCCACTTCGCCGGCACGGTCGCGGTCGCCGCGCGCGTCGGCGGCGGGCTCACGCGCTGGCTCACGACGCACGTGCTGCGCGATGCGCCCGACTCAGCCGACGGGCGCCTCAGCGGCGAGGCCATCGAGTTCGCGCGACTCGTGCGGTCGGGCGAACTGCGGCAGGCGGATGCCGCTGGCTGGGTGCGCGACCGGCTCTGCCACGCGCCGCGGGGCCGCGGGTCCGGCACGGGGCGGGGCTGAACGGGACGCGCCGGCGCCGGCCGGCGCGTCAGCCGTCGGTCGGGATCGTGCGGTGCAGGTCCTCGGTCGCGTCGGCCGGGATCGCCTCGGTGAGCCACGGGCCCGTGCCGGCGCTCGGGTCGAGGATGCCCTCCTCGAGCCAGGCGTAGTCGCCGGCGAGCACGTGCTCGGAGAGGCGTTCGTCGGAGGCATCCGTGTTCTGCCAGAGCTCGTCGAGCATGCGCTCGGTGCGGTGCCGCGACTGACGGGCGAACGTGTCGGCGAGCTGGAACGCCGACCGACGGCGCTCCGGGGTCTCCTCGGCGATCATCGCCGCGCGCACGCAGGCGGCCGACGCGGCGAACAGCTCCGCGCCGATGTCGACGACGCGGGCGAGGAAGCCCTGCTTGCGCTCGAGCGCGCCCTGCCAGCGGGCCATGCCGTAGAACGTCGCGCGCGCGAGCTTGCGGCTGGTGCGCTCGACGTAGCGCAGGTGCGGGGCGAGCGCGCCGAACTCGTCGTACGAGGTCGGCAGGTCGCCCGCGCCGGCGACGAGCTGCGGCAGCCACTTCGCGTAGAACCCGCCGGCCGACGCGGCCGCCTTCAGACGGCGCGTCAGGTCGAGGTGCGGTTCGATGAGGTCGCCCGCGGCGCGCAGGTGCGCGTCGACCGCCTCGCGCGCGATCAGCAGGTGCATGATCTCGGTCGAGCCCTCGAAGATGCGGTTGATGCGCAGGTCGCGCAGCTGCTGCTCGGTGGGCACCGCGCGCTCGCCGCGGGCCCGCAGCGAGTCGGCGGTCTCGAAGCCGCGCCCGCCGCGGATCTGCACGAGCTCGTCGGCGATGCGCCAGCCCATCTCCGACGCCCAGAGCTTCGCGAGCGCCGCCTCGATGCGGATGTCCTTGCGATCCTCGTCGGCGAGCAGGCCCGACAGGTCGACCACCGCCTCGAGCGCGAACGTCGTCGCCGCGATGAACGCGATCTTGTGCGCCACGGCGGCGTGCTCGCCCACCGGGCGGCCCCACTGCACGCGCGCCCGGGACCACTCGCGGGCGATCTTGAGGCTCCACTTGCCGGCCCCCGCGCAGATCGCGGGAATCGCGAGGCGCCCGGCGTTCAGCGTGGTCAGTGCGATCTTCAGCCCGTCGCCCTCGCGGCCGATGAGGTGGTCGGCGGGCACGCGCACGCCCCGCAGCGCGGTCAGGCCGTTCTCGATGCCGCGCAGGCCCATGAAGGCGTTGCGTCGGTGCACGGTGATGCCCGGGGCATCCGCCTCGACGACGAAGGCGCTGATGCCGCCGCGGTGTCCCTCCGACTTCGGCACGCGCGCCATCACGACGAGCAGCTCGGCGACGACGCCGTTGGTGGTCCAGAGCTTCACGCCGTCGAGCACGTACTCCGAGCCGTCCTCGCTCGGCACGGCGGTCGCCCGCAGGCGCGCGGGGTCGGAGCCCACCTCGGGCTCGGTCAGCAGGAACGCACTGATCGCACCGGCCGCGCAGCGCGGCAGCCAGCGCCGCCGCTGCTCGTCGGTGCCGGCGAGCTTCAGCGGCTCGGGCACGCCGATCGACTGGTGGGCCGACAGCAGCGCGCCGATGCTCCCGTTCACGGAGCCGACCATCGTCAGCGCCCGGTTGTAGGCGTACTGCCCGAGGCCCAGCCCGCCGTACTCGACCGGGATCTTCATGCCGAACGCGCCGATCGCTGCGAGCCCGCGCACGACCTCGTCGGGGATGCGGGCGTCGCGCTCGATCTTGGACACGTCGACGCCGGCGAGGAACGCCTCGAGATCGGCGAGGAACGCGGCACCGCGCTCGGCCTGCTCCTGCGACGGTCGGGGGTGCGGATGGATCAGCGTCAGGTCGAAGTCGCCCAGGTACAGGTTCTTGGCGAAGCTGGGCTTCTGCCACTCCTGCTCGCGGGCGGCCTCCGCGACCGCGCGCGACTCCTGCTCGCCGACCGCGCGGGAGCCGTGCTCGCCTGCGGGCCGGGCCGTGGTTGCTCGAGTGGCACTCACGTGAACCTCCTCGTTCACGTTCCACGGTACGCCCGGGTGCGGCTCCGGCATGGGACTGAGGGCCGTTTCTTCGCCTGAGGGCCGGTTCTTCGCCTGAGGGCCGGTTCTTCGCCTGAGGGCGGGAGATTTCGCCCTCAGGCCGGGAGACGGCCCTCAGGCGCGGTGGGACTCCGAGCGTGGCGGGGCATCGCGACGGTGCGCAGCGGCTCGCTGCCGAGCGCGCGCAGGCGCGCGGGCGCAGAATGGACCCATGGTCGCGATCTCCGACGACGACTTCGAGCGCCTGATCGGCGAGGTGTTCGACGCGCTGCCCGACGACATGGTGCGCGGGCTCGCCAACGTCGCGATCACGTTCGAGGACCAGCCGCTCGCGCAGCGACCCCGCCTGTTCGGACAGTACCGCGGGCATCCGCTCACGACCCGGGGCGTCTACGGGCTCGGCGAGCTGCCCGACCGCATCACGCTGTACCGCAACAACCTGGCCGAGCACAGCGACGACCTCGACGCCCTGCGGCTCCGGGTGCGCGTGACGCTCGTGCACGAGATCGGGCACTACTTCGGGCTCGACGACGCCCGGCTCCGCGAGCTCGGCTGGGCGTAGTCCGGGCGCCTCAGCGCACGTGCGCGAGCTTCGCCGGGTTGCCGATGCCGTGGATCGCCGTGATGGCCTCGCCCGCGAACTCGAGCGCGATCACCGTGACCGCGCGGCCGTGTCGGCGCACGACGACGCCGGGCTCGCCGTTCACCTCGGCGACCTCGAATACGAGCCCCAGCCCGCCGACGCCGGCGAGCAGTTGCCGTGCGACCGGGTCGGCGCCGTGCAGCGTGCCCTCCGGGGCACCCGGGAAGTACCCGCCCGAGTCGAAGTGGCCGGTCGCATCGGCGGCGAGCACCGCGGCCAGGCCGTCGAGGTCGCCGTCGGATGCCGCTGCGGCGAACCGCTCCGTCAATCGCCTGGCGGTCACGGGGTCGACCGGGAAGCGCGCGTCGCCCTCCGCGGCGATGCGCTTCCGCGCCCGCGACGCCGACTGCCGGGCGGCCGCCGGGCTCACGCCCAGCACCTCGGCGATGCGATCGAACCCGAGGTCGAAGACGTCGTGCAACAGGAACGCGGTGCGTTCGGCGGGCGAGAGCTGCTCGAGTACGACGAGCAGCGCCATGCGCACCGAGTCGTCGAGGGTGACGCGGTCCTCGGGCAGCGTGCGCTCGTCGGTGACGACGGGTTCGGGCAGCCAGGGGCCGACGTAGGCGCGCCGCGCGTGCTCGTGCGCGCGCAGCCGGTCGATCGCCAGGCGCGACGCGACCGTCACGAGCCACGCGCGCGGCGCGTCGAGCGGGGCCGCGTCGGGGTCGTCGATGCGGGCGAGCAGGCGCACGTAGGTCTCCTGGGTGACGTCCTCGGCATCGGCCACCGACCCCAGCACCCGGTAGGCGACGTCGCGCACGACGACACGGTGCGCGCTCCACAGCTCGGCGAATTCGTTCATGACGGTTCCGACGATCCACCGGCGACGGGTGTGACGCAAGGGGGCGGATGCCTCGTGCCGACGTGTCACATCGGCCACGGGTCATCCGTCTCCTGGGTATGGACCGAACCACCGAACCGACCCGAACCGACCCGCAACCCGCGGTCGAGCCGCGCCTGAGGGCCGATTCTTCGTCTGAGGGCGGAAGATCTCGCCCTCAGGCCGAGGAACGGCCCTCAGCCCGCACGCCGGGCCCGCCGCGCCGGCTCGTGGACGCGACCGCGCCGATCGCGAGCGCGCTCGCGGGCCGGCGCTTCGTGCCGCTCTGGGCGCTGATCCGCCACCGCGGGCGCCGCAGCGGCACCGACTACGCGACGCCGATCGCGGTCGTGCCGACCCGCGACCGGTCGATCGTCATGATCGGGCTGCCCTGGGGCGCGCGCACGAACTGGGCGCGCAACGTGCTGGCCGCCGGCGGCGCGACGCTGCGCTGGAAGGGCCGCGAGGTCGAGCTGCACGCCCCGCGGGTCGTCGAGGGCGCGGATGCCTCGCCGCTGGCGCGCTGGCCCTTCCGCCCGGTGCTCGCGCGGTTCCCGGCCGCGCTCGTGCTCGACCGCGTCGCCTGAGGGCGAGCCGAGCTCGCGCAGCTGCGCGGTGCGCTCGCTCGGGGGACGTGGGGCGTCAGCGCCAGAGCACGGCGATGCCGGCGTTGGCGAGCGTGAGCACGCCGATCGACCAGAAGATCGCCGGCGGCACCGAGCCCGACTTGCGCTGGCGGCCGGCCCCGATGCCGATGAGGGCGCCGATGACCACCAGGATCACGAGCTTCACGGCGAGCTTGGTGTAGTTCAGCTCCCACTCGATGCCCCACGGCGCGGCCAGCGCGAGACCGGCGACCGCGGCGATCGCGAGGCCCCAGTTCATGACGCGCGAGACGCCCCGCTTGCCGAACGCCTCGACGACCCAGGCGCCGAAGAGGGTGGCGAACCCGACGAGGTGGATGAGGACGACGATGCCGCGCAGGATCTCCATGTGCTCACGTTAGCGCGGGGCAGGGCTCGCCGGAGGCATCCGCTCGGCCCTGCTCGCGGCGTCGGCGACCCTCCACTCGGTGGGGCGGCTGCGGTGCGCGCCGAGCGACGCGCACCGCAGCCGCCGGGCTCACCCGACCGTGAGCGGCTCCGACGCGGTCGTGCCCGCGCCGTTGGAGAACTCGATCACGAACTCGTGTGCGCCCTCGAGGCCGGTGAACGGCACCTCGACGTGCTGCGCCTCGGGCGTCGCCGCGGTCAGCTCGCCGGCAGCGACCTCGACGCCGTCCTGCAGCAGGCGCCACGCGTCGGCGTTGGTGCCCCACCACAGGTCGGCCGAGAGCGTGAAGGTGCCGTCGCCGTCGTAGTCGTCGTGCGAGAGCACGGGCTCGCCCGGCGAGGCATCCGTCACCTTCACCGTGATCGACTTCGTCGGCGTCGTGCCCTGCGAGTTCGCGAGCTCACCGCGGAACTCGTAGGTGCCGTTCGGCAGCCCCTCGATCGGCACGACCGCGTGCTGCGCCTGCGGCGACGCGGGCTCGAGCGGCACCGACGCGATCAGTTCGTCGTCCTGGTACAGGCGGAACCGGGTGGCGTTGGTGCCCCACCAGAGGTCCATGCGCACGTCGAAGTTGCCGTCGTCGAGGCCGTGCTCCCACCCGCTGGTCGACGTCAGCGACGCCTTCCCCGGAGCGGCGGTCTCGGCGTCGTCGGGCAGCGCGTCGGCGAGGCACGCCTCGTACGCCTCGGGCGTCGGCGACCAGCGGAACCAGTCGAACTCGCCGGCGATCT
Organism: Agromyces sp. SYSU T00194; assembly: GCF_040496035.1. Classification (NCBI taxonomy): domain Bacteria; kingdom Bacillati; phylum Actinomycetota; class Actinomycetes; order Micrococcales; family Microbacteriaceae; genus Agromyces; species Agromyces chitinivorans. Next base: position 1,880,786 of record NZ_JBEPJZ010000001.1, read on the forward strand.
CCTCGGCACCGGTGGCGCCGCGGAACGCGTACGGGCCGATGTGCGTGAACCCGGTCTCCGAGAGCACGAAGGGCCTGCCGTAGTCGCTGAACGCGGCGCCGTCGTACGACACGCTCGACTGGATCTGCACGCCGTCGCTGGTCATGCGCAGCCAGACGGTGTCGGCCTCGGGCACGGCGGGCGCGGCGGTGTCCTGGCGGTTGTTGCCGTTGACGTACTGCACCACCTCGAGCGTCTTGCCCGGGGTCGCCCGGCCGAGGTCGAACTTGCCGTACACGGTGTCGGATGCGTAGAGCAGGAGTCCCGCCTGCTGGAAGCGCTCGGCCACGTCGATCGTGACCTTCGTGGTCACCTGCCACGGGCCCTCGGGCAGCTCCTGCTGGGGGAGCGAGGCGCCCGAGACGCCGCTCGGGTACGCCGGGATCGACAGTACGCCGTCGGCGACCACGTGACGCGCGGTCTCCTCGCGCACGACGCGGTCCCAGACATCCGACAGCTCGGTGCCGTCGACCAGCTCGGTGCCGTCGAACTCGTCGGAGCCCTCCGCCGCGCACTGCTCGAACACCGGGTTGTCGGGGTCGACCGGCCAGGCGACGGGGTCGGGGTCGCCCGGGTCACCGGGGTCGCCGGGCCCGCCAGGGCCCTCGACGCCGGGGCCGGCCTTCGCCCACGCGATGGTCGCGCCGAGCCGGTCGCCCGACTCGTAGAAGAGGTAGCTGAACTCGCCGTCGGTCACGATCTCGGGCGCGGCCGTACGGCCGATGTCGTCGCCCACGCCGGTGGACCTGTGCAGCAGCTGCGACGGCCCCACATCGGTGAGTGTCTCGTCGATGGTGCGCGCCATGACCTTGCCCGCGGAGTTGTGGTAGATCACGTACAGCTGGCCCTCGTACTCGTAGAGGTTGCCTCCCGAGACGTTGCCGCTGTCGCCCGACTCGGGCTCGACGAGGATTCCCGGGCGCACGACCCAGGTCTCGCCGTCGACCGACTCGGCGACCTTCAGGCGCCGGTGGTTGTCGGAGAAGTTCGCCATGTAGAACATGGCGTAGGCGTACTCGGATGCCGGGTCGGGATGCTCGAACACGCGCGCGTAGCTCGTCTCGGTCGATCCGCCCATGGCGTTCGTCACGGCGGTGCCGCCGTAGTCGAAGCTCACGCCGTCGGTGCTCGTGGCGTAGCGGGTGATCGAGTTCTCCCCGTGGAAGTAGAGGTAGACCTCTCCGGCCTCCTCGTTCCAGATCGCGTCGGGGGAGGAGACGTGCGACACGTCGTAGTACGGGGCCCAATCGCTCGCGATGATCGGGTTGGCCCCGTACTCGGTCCACGGCCCGTCGAGGCTGTCGGCGTACATCAGCATGATGCCCGCCGGGCGGTCGTGCGGCGCGAGGTAGAGGTACCACTCGCCGAGCGGGTCGTCGAGGTACTCGCCCGCGTGGAACACGCTCGGGAAGATGAACTCGTTCGTCGGGTTGTAGAGCATCTCCGACTTGTCGGTGATGACCCCCTGGTAGACGAACTCGGGGAACGGCTCGACGGCGTTGGCGGGTGCCGTGGCGGCGAGCGGGGCGATCACCAGTGCGGCGATCGCGGCGGTGATGGCGGCGCGGAAGCGCCGGCGTGCAGACATGCATAGCTCCTTCGATACGCGAACCGGACCCGGCCCCAGCGGCCCGTCGGGCCGACTCGAGCGGATGCCACGAGGGATCCTCCGGCGGCGGGCGGCGACTTCCGGGGAATCCTGAACTCGGGGTTGCTAATCCGTATTAGCATCCGGTACCGTCAACGCTAATGCGGATTAGCACCGCAGATCAAGACCCCAGAAGGATCTCGATGACGACTTCCCAGACCTCCCCGCGCCGCATCACGCAGCGCCGCATCGCCGAGCTCGCCGGCGTCAGCCAGGCGACCGTCTCCCTCGTGCTGAACGAGAAGGCCGACGCCGCCTCGCGCATCCCCGAGGAGACCCGCGACCGCGTGCTGCAGGTGCTCAAGGAGACCGGCTACGTGGCCGATCCCGCCGCGCGCCGCCTCGCCGGCCTCGGCAACAAGATCTTCGGCGTCTTCACCTACGAGCCCGCATTCCCGACCGCGAGCCAGGACTTCTACGCGCCGCTCCTCAGCGGCATCGAGGGCACGGCCGAGGAGCTCGGCTGCGACCTGCTGCTGTTCACGAGCGCCCCGGTCGTCGACGGCACCCGCCGCCTGCTGCACGAGAACAACCGCCTGCGGCTGGCCGACGGATGCCTCCTGCTCGGCATCGAGATGGACCCCGACGAGCTCGCACGGCTCGTCGCCGACGGCTTCCCGTTCGTCGCCGTCGGTCGCCGCGACGTCGAGGGCGTGCCCTACGTCGCCATCGACTACACGACGGGCGCCGCCGAGCTCGTCGGCACCGCCTGGGAGCTCGGCCACCGCCGGTTCGCCTACGTGCACGTCGACAGCACCGGCGAGTCGGTCGTCGACCGTCGTGACGGCGTGGTCGGCGAGCTCGAGCGCCGCGGCGGCGCGGAGGCGGCCGACGCGCTGGTCGCGATCCCCGCCGACGGCGCCGACGACCAGGCCCTCCAGCGGGCCTGGGAGCAGGTGCGGGCGAGCGGATGCACCGTGCTGGTCGTCGAGACGCACGCGACGGCCCGGCGCCTGCGCGCTCTGGCCGAGGCATCCGGTGTCGCAGTGCCCGGGGCCCTCTCGATGATCGTGCTCGGCGACGCGGCCCGCCCGAACGGCGCAGCCGACGACTTCACGCGCCTGAGCCCGCCGCGCACCGCGCTGGCCAGCGCCGCGACCACCCTGCTCGCCCGCATGCTCGACCCGCACGACGACGTGCCCGAGGTCGAGCTGCGCCAGACCCTCGCCTGCCCCGTGATGGCAGGCGCCACCCTCGTCGCCCCGGAGGACGCCGCATGACCGCCCGACCCGCAACCGAACTCCACGCCGACGTACTGGTCGTCGGCGGAGGCCTGGGCGGGGTCGCCGCAGCGATCGGCGCGCTCGAGGACGGCCGCACGGTCGTCCTCACGGAGGAGTACCGCTGGTTGGGAGGCCAGCTCACGAGTCAGGGCGTCCCCATGGACGAACACACCTGGATCGAGTCCTTCGGGGCGACGGCCCGCTACCGGGCCGCACGCGACGGCATCCGCGACTACTACCGCCGGCACTACCCGCTGACGGATGCCGCGCGGGCCGACGCCCACCTCAACCCCGGCGCGGGGCTCGTCGGGCGCGTCTGCGCCGAACCCCTGGTCGGCGTCGCCGTGCTCGAGTCGATGCTCGCGCCGTTCCGGGCCTCCGGTCGGCTGCGCATCCTCCAGCCGGCCGTGCCGGTCGCCGCCCACGTGGACGGCGACGTCGTCGAGGCCGTGACCCTGCGCGGCCTCGACGACGGGCACGAGACGACCGTGACCGCGGCGTACGTGATCGACGCGACCGAGCTCGGCGACCTGCTGCCGCTCACGGGCGCCGAGTACGTCACCGGGTTCGAGTCGCGCGCCGACACGGGGGAGCCCAGCGCCCCGGAGGTCGCGCAGCCCGACAACCAGCAGGCGTTCAGCTGGTGCTTCATCGTCGACCACGTCGACGGCGACCACACCATCGACCGGCCCGAGCAGTACGACCGGTGGCGCACCGCGCAGCCCGACTACTGGGGCGCGCCGATGATCTCGCTCACCGGGCCCGACCCGCGCACCCTCGAGACCGTCACCCGCACGTTCAGCCCCAACGTCGAGCCCGCCGGCGACCTCGTCGCCGACCAGCGCGAGGACGCGGGCGACCGCGAGCTGTGGACCTTCCGTCGCATCATCGCCCGCCACAACTTCGCGCCCGGCACGTACGAGAGCGACGTCGTGCTCGTGAACTGGCCCATGATCGACCACGTCGAGGGCACGATCGTCGACGTGCCCGACGACGTGCGCGCCGCCCGCGAGCACGACGCCCGGCAGCAGTCGCTCTCGATGCTGTACTGGCTGCAGACCGAGGCCCCCCGGCCCGACGGCGGCACGGGGTTCCCGGGACTCCGGCTGCGCCCCGACCTCGCGCAGGGGCCCGACGGGCTCGCGATGGCCCCGTACATCCGCGAGTCGCGGCGCATCCTCGCCGAGACCACGGTCACCGAGCTCGACCTGTCCATCGCGGCATCCGGCACCGACGCCCCCGCCACCTTCGACGACTCGGTCGGCGTCGGCATGTACCGCATCGACCTGCATCCCTCCTCAGGCGGCGACAACTACATCGACCTGCCGTCCCGACCCTTCGAGATCCCCCTCGGAGCCCTGATCCCCCGCAGGCTGGAGAACCTCCTGCCCGCGAGCAAGAACGTCGGTACCACCCACATCACCAACGGGGCCCTCCGGCTCCACCCGGTCGAGTGGAACATCGGCGAGTCGGCGGGCCGCCTGGCGGCCTTCTGCCTCGATCGCGCGTCCCGCCCCCGCACGATCCGCACCAACCCGGCACTCCTCACGGAGTTCCAGGACCTGCTCACACGACGAGGCGTCGAGCTGCACTGGCCGGCCGACGTCACCGGCTACTAGGAGAGACACACCATGAGATCAGCAACGGCGCTGTCGGCTCTCGCGCTCGGCGCGACCGCCGCACTCGCACTGTCCGCATGCTCCGGAGGCGGCGCGGCGACCGAAGACGAGGAGTTCGAGCTTCGGATGACCGTGTGGACCTCGAACGAGGACCACCTGGCCCTCTTCGACTCCATCGCGGACGCCTACCTGGAGGACCACCCGGAGGTGACCGACATCACCTTCGACCCGCTGCCGTTCGAGGACTACACCTCGACCGTCACCACGCAGATCGCGGGCGGTCAGGCTCCCGACCTGGCGTGGATCCTCGAGAACGCCGCCCCCGACTTCGTCGACTCGGGCGCGCTCCTCCCGCTCGACGAGACGCTCGAGGCCGACCCCGACTACGGGTTCGACGACCTCAGCGAGTCGGCCACGGCCCTGTGGCACGACGGCGACGGCGCGCTCGTCGCGTACCCGTTCTCGACCTCGCCGTTCGTGATGTTCGCGAACGACAGCCTGCTCGCCGAGGCCGGCCTGCCGACCGCCGCCGAGATGCAGGCGGCCGGCGACTGGAACTGGGAGGGCGTCTCCGCCGCCGGATCGACGGTCAACGCCGAGACCGGCAAGGCCGGCTTCGTCATCCGCGACTTCGACTACACGACGTGGGACAACCTCGCGTCGGTGTGGATGGGCTGGGGCGCCGCGCCCTGGAGCGCCGACGGCGCGACCTGCACGTTCGACTCGCCCGAGATGGTCGAGGCGTTCGAGTTCCTGCACGATGCGGCGTTCGACAGCATGTCGATGCCCGGCCCCGGCACCACCGCGGACTTCTTCGCGGGCGAGTCGGCGTTCACCGTGACGCAGATCTCGCGGGCGTCGCTGCTCGACGGCTCGTTCGAGTTCGACCTGCTGTCGCTGCCCGAGGGCCCCGTCGGGGAGTACTCGATGGTCGGCCAGGCCGGCATCGGCGTGATGTCGTCCGGTGCGCACGCCCAGGCCGCCGCGGAGTTCCTCGCGTTCTTCACCAGCCCCGAGAACTCGGCGCAGCTCGCGCAGTTCTTCCCGCCGCCCCGCAACTCGCAGCTGAACGTCGAGACGCTCGCCGCGACGAACCCGACGCTCACCCCCGAGCAGATCGAGAACGTCGTCATCCCGGGCATCGAGATCGGCGTGACGCGTCCGAGCCACACCGACTCGGCCGAGATCGGCCAGGAGGTCCGCAGCTCGCTCGACGCCCTCTGGGTCGAGGACGCGGACATCGCCGGTACGCTCGCCGCGACCTGCACCGCGATCGACCCCCTGCTGGGCTGAGGAAGGAACCCCCTTCGATGGCCGACGCCACCACGGTGACTCCGGGTCGGGCCCACGCCCGGCCCGGGGTCGCCCCCGCCCCGAGACGACGACGCCTCGTGCCGTCGTACGCGCGGCGCGACCAGCTCACGGGCTACCTGTTCGTCGCGCCCCAGCTGCTCGGCATCACGATGTTCGTGCTGGTGCCGCTGGGCCTCATCGTCTGGTACTCGTTCCACGAGTGGAACGTGCTGGCCGGCACGTTCCGCTGGGTCGGGCTGGAGAACTTCGAGAAGCTCGTCACCGACCCCAAGCTCGCGCCCGTGATGGAGGCGACGGCGATCTTCTCGATCGGGCTCGTGGTCTTCAACTTGGCGCTCGCGCTCCTGCTCGCAGTGCTGCTGAACCGCCAGGTGCGTGGCATGACGTTCTTCCGCACCGTCTTCTTCTCGCCGGTCGTGGTGTCGCTCGTGGCGTGGACCATCGTCTGGTCGTTCCTGCTGCAGGACAACGGCGGCATCAACGGCATCCTGCAGCTCGTCGGCATCGACGGCCCGAACTGGCTGCGCGAGGGTCCGACCGCGATGGCGTCGGTCATCGTCGTGCAGGTCTTCAAGAACGTCGGCCTCAACATGGTGCTCTTCCTTGCCGCCCTCCAGGGCGTGCCGCAGGAGGTCCAGGAGGCCGCGCGCATGGATGGGGCATCCGCTCGCCAGCTCTTCTGGCGCATCACCGTGCCCCTCATCTCGCCGACCATCCTGCTCACCTCGATCATCACGATCGTGGGCTCGCTGCAGGTCTTCGCCCAGATCGCCGTGCTCACGCAGGGCGGGCCGGGCATCTCGACCACGGTGCTCGTCTACTACCTCGTGCAGCAGGCGTTCGACTTCCACCACTTCGGCTACGGGTCGACGCTGGCGATCCTGCTGTTCGGCATCGTGCTCGTGCTGACCATCGCCCAGTGGCAGCTGCGGAAGAGGTGGGTCTTCTATGAGTCCTGAGCAGATCGCCGTACGCGATTCCCGAGAGGCGGATGCGGCCATGTCCGTGACACTCCAGCCCGAGGCATCCGCGGATGCCCCTGCCATGCCGCCCGCCCGCCCCGCCGGCCGGAAGCGCGGCATGAGCCCCGGCCGCAAGGTGCTGTTCTACGGCGCGCTCAGCCTGCTCGCCGTGCCGTTCGTCTTCCCGACCTGGTGGATGTTCACCTCGTCGCTGAAGCCGATCAGCGAGATCTTCGCGTTCCCGCCCGAGCTCTGGCCGTCGAACCCGACGCTCGAGGGCTACGTCGGCGCGTTCACCGAGCAGCCGTTCGCGCTGCAGTACTGGAACTCGATGTACATCGCCGTGCTGGTGACGCTCGGCACGATGCTGTTCTCGTCGATGGCGGGGTACGCGTTCGCGCGCATCCGCTTCCCCGGCCAGGACCTGCTGTTCCTGGTGGTGTTGACCGGACTGCTCATCCCGAGCGAGGTCACGATCGTGCCGCTGTTCCAGATCTTCAACTCGTGGGGCATGATCGACACCCACTGGCCGCTGATCCTGGTGACGACCTTCGGCGCGCCGAGCGTGCTGGCGACGTTCATCATGCGGCAGTACTTCATCACCCTGCCGGTCGAACTCGAGGAGGCCGGCCGCATCGACGGGCTCGGCCGGTGGCGCATCTACTGGAGCATCGCGCTGCCGCTCAGCCGCTCGGCGCTCGCCGCGGTCGCGATCTTCACGTTCCTGAACGTGTGGAACCTCTACCTCGAGCCGACCGTCTACCTGCAGTCGCCCGAGCTGTTCACGCTGCCGCAGGCGCTGACCCGCTACACCGACGCCTACGGCGGCGAGATGTGGAACATCCAGCTCGCCGCGGCGACGCTCACCGCGCTGCCCGTGCTGATCGTGTTCGTGTTCGCGCAGAAGCAGTTCGTCGAGGGCCTGGCGCAGACGGGCCTGAAGGGCTGAGGGGCGGGCGGATGCCTCGTGGCATCCGCCCCCTGTCGTGCCCGTCCGCTCGTCGGTGTGGTCCCGAGACCCGTCGAAAAAGTGCCGAATGCGGCGCGAGAGCGCAGGTTCTCGACGGGTCTCGCCGGCGCGCGCAGTGAGACCCGTCAAGAACGTGCCGTATGCGGCGCGGGAACGCAGGTTTTTGACGGGTCTCGGAAACCGGGCGCGGGTCAGGGGAGCGGGGTCACGCCCATGAACGTCGAGTCGTGCCAGACGAGGGGCGCGACGTCGGGGTCGATCGTGTAGTGGTCGACGCGCATGAGGGCCATCACGTGGTCGCCCGCGTCGATCACCTGCTCGATCGAGCAGGCCATGCGGGTCGGCGCGCCCGCGAGCAGCAGGGCGCCCTCGTCGGTGCGCTCGAACTCGGCACCGGCGAAGCGGTCGCGCGAGCGGCTCGCGAGTTGGCGGCCGAGCCACGCGTGCTCCGCGGCCAGCACGCTCACGCCGATCGACGGCAGGTCGCGCAGGTGCGGCCAGGTGCTCGACGCCTTGTCGAAGCACAGCAGCACGAGCGGCGGCTCGAGCGAGACCGAGACGAACGCGCTCACGGCGAGGCCGACGGGGCGGCCGTCGACCTCGGCCGCGACGGCCATCACGCCGTGCGGGTAGAGCGTGAACGCGCGGCGCAGCTGCACCGGGTCGGTCACGACGCCCGGGGCGTTCACTGCGGACCCGCCAGGTACTCGCCGTTGACCGAGAGCGCGACGTCGACGTTGCCGCGCAGCGCGTTGGAGTACGGGCAGAGCCGGTGCGCCTCCTCCGCGAGCGAGCGGGCCAGCGCGGCATCCTCGATCGGGATCTCGATGTCGAGCGCGACCTCGATGCGGAACGACCCGTCGTCGTTCGAGTGCAGCTCGACCATCGCGTCGACCCCGGTGGTGCCGACGTCGACCCGCCGGCGGCGGGCGGCGGTGGCGAGCGCGCCCTCGAAGCAGGCGCCGTAGCCGACGGCGAAGAGCTGCTCGGGGTTGGTCGCCCCGCCCTCGCCGCCCATCGCGCCGGGGCGGCGGAGGTCGACGTCGAGGTGGCCGTCGTCGGTGCGGCCGTGGCCGTTGCGGCCGCCGGAGACGGCGGCGTGCGCGGTGTAGAGGTGTGCCAAGGTGGTGCCTTTCTGGTGGTTCGGCCGTGCGGGTCCGGCGGGCCGGGCGGAGCGGCCCGCCGGACCTGCACGGGTCAGGCGTAGTAGGGGTACGGGGCGATGTCGGGCCGGGCGGTGACCCACTGCTGCTCGGTGAAGGCGTCGGCGTTGTAGCGCGCCGAGCCGACGCGACTGCCGTTGCCGGACGCCCCGAAGCCGCCGAACGGCTGGATGACGTCGTCGACCAGGGTCTGGTCGTTGACGTGCACGTTGCCGCTGGTGACGCGGTCGGCGAAGGCGAGGCCGCGCGACATGTCGCCCGTGAGCACGCCCACCGACAGGCCGTACTCGGTGCCGTTCGTGAGCTCGACGGCCTCCTCGAAGGTCTCGAAGGCGGTGATCGGCGCGACCGGGCCGAAGATCTCACGGTCGTAGGCGGGCATGCCGGGCGTGACGGCGGTGAGCACGGTGGGCCGGTACAGCAGCCCGTCGTAGGTGCCGCCGGTCGAGACCTCCGCGCCGGCCGCGATGGTGCCCGTCACGATCTCGTGCACGGCGTCGCGCTGGGTGGCGTCGATGAGCGGGCCGACCATGGCGGCCGGGTTCTGCCACGGGTTCGCGACGAGCAGCTGCTCGGCCTTCTGGGCGAGGCGCCCAGCGTACTCGTTCGCGATCGACGCGTGCACGAGATGGCGGCTCGACGCCATGCAGATCTGGCCCGAGTGCATGAACGAGCCGAACGCGCCGGCCGTCGCGGCCTGGTCGAGGTCGACGTCGTCGAACACGACGAGCGCGGAGTTGCCGCCGAGCTCGAGGTGCACGCGCTTCATCTGCTCGGCGGCGGCCACGGCGATGCGGCGACCGGCCGCGGTCGAACCCGTGAAGGCGATGACCGGCACCTTCGGGTGCGCGACGAGCGCGGCGCCGAGCGCGCCGTCGCCGGGCAGCACCGCGAGGGCGTCCTCGGGCAGGCCCGCCTGGAGCAGCACCTCGGCGATCACGGAGCCGCCCGTGATGGCGGTGCGGGGGTCGGGCTTCACGACGACCGCGTTGCCGACCGCGAGGGCAGGGCCGATCGAGCGCAGCGCGAGGTAGAGCGGCGAGTTGAACGGCGCGATGACGCCGACCACGCCGACCGGCACGCGGCGCGACATGCTGAGACGGCCGGGCGCCGAGGGGAACAGCTCGCCGACGGGTTCGGTCGTGAGCGCGGCCGCGGCGCGCAGCGACTGCGCGCCGATCTGCAGCTGGAAGTACGAGTAGCCCATGGTGCAGCCCGCCTCGCGCACGTACCAGGGAGCGAGCTCGTCGGCGCGCTGCTCGAGCAGGTCGGCGGCGCGCAGCAGCACGGCGGCGCGCTCGGCCTGGGGCGTGGCGGCCCAGCGGCGCTGGCCCTCGACGAGGCGGTCGACGGCCGCGTCGAGGTCGGCGGGGGTCGCGGTGGCGACGCTGCCGAGCACGGCGCCCGTCGCGGCCTCGCGCACCTCGGCGGTGGTCGTGGCGGGGGCGGCCGTGCCGGCGAGCAGCGTGGAGGCGATGCGGTCGGGGTCGAGCAGGGTCATGCGATCTCCTTGGGGGGTCGAGCCGGCGGGGGGTTCCGGGTCGGGCGTGGGGGTGGAGGCGGGTGCCGTGTCCGCGGCGCCCGCCGGGGCTGCGGCGACGGCGGCGCGGATCAGGTCGGCGCCGCGATGGCCGACGGCGAACGACGCGAGCATGGTGTTCGCGCGCGGGCTGGTCGGCATGACGGATGCATCCGCGATCGACACGCCCCGGAGCCCACGCACCGCGAGGGTCTCGTCGACCACGGCGTCGTCGTCGGTGCCCATGCGGCAGGTGCCGACGAGGTGCCCGTACGATTCGAGGCGCTCCTCGGCGGCGGCGAGCGGGTCGTCGGCGCGCCACCACGGGTCGGACGGCTCGAGGAACACGCCTGCGGCGACCATGTCGTCGACGTAGGCGGCCGCGTCGTGCAGCACGGCCGTGAACGCCGCGCGGTCGGCGGGTTCGGCGAGGTGTCCGAGGCGGATCACCGGCTCGCCCACGGCGTCGATGCCGACGGAGCCGCGGCTGTGCGCGCGCATGAGGCCGATGCCGACGAGCACGTCGCGCGGGTCGGCGTCGGGCACGTACGGCCTGGCCTGGTGGGGGTAGAGGTGCACCTCGACGTGGTCGCCGGCGGGCACCCCGTCGGCAGACACCTCGTAGCGCAGCAGGCTGCCGTTGACCGGGCGCTGCCCGGCGGCATCCGGGTCGGTGCCCGCGACCTGGAGGGTCGCCCACGGGTGGTCCTGCAGGTCGGCGCCGACGGCGGGCCGGTCCACGACGGTGTCGACGCCGACCGACTCGAGCAGCGCGCGCGGGCCCACGCCGGAGCGGAGCAGGATCGCGGGCGATCCCACGGCGCCGGCGGCGAGCACGACGTGGTCGGCGTCGATGACCGCGGCACCGTCGGGCCCCACGACCTCGACGCCCGTGCAGACGCCGTCGACCAGGCGCAGCCGGCGCACCGTCGTCGACGTGACGAGCTCGATGCGATCGCGCAGCCCCGCCATGTAGGCGGCGTGCGCGCCCCACCTGCGGCCGTTCCCGATCATGTTCGTCGGCCAGTGCCCGACGCCGAGCGCGCCCGGCGCGTTCTGGTCCTCGACCCAGGCGTGCCCGCGCTCATCGGCCCAGCGGGCGAAGGCGTCGTCGATCGGCGAGAACGACAGGCGCCGGATCGGCAGCGGCCCGTCGGCGCCGTGGCCGGGGCGGTCGCCGAAGTCCTCGTCGGCCTCGATCGCTGCGAACGAGGGCTCGAGGTCGGCCCAGCCCCAACCGGGCACGCCCCACTCGTCGAAGTCCCACGGCTGGCCGCGGAGCGCCGCGGCGGCGTTGATCGAGGTGCACCCGCCGGTGACCTTGCCGCGCAGCACGATGCGGCCGGTGTCGGCGTCGAGGTGGTTCCAGAACAGCTCGTCGGGCAGCGTGATGTCGTCGAGCAGCCAGCCCGGCAGCGGCGAACCGGCGTCGGGGCCCGCCTCGACGATGGTGACGCGGGCGGTGTCGGCGAGCCGGTCGGCGAGCACGAGGCCGGCGGCGCCGCCGCCGACGACGACGACGTGGGGCCGCCGGGTCGCGGCGGCGTGTGATTCGGTTCGGGTCACGGGAGACTCTCTCCTCCGTCGAGTACGAGCACCTGGCCCGTGATCTGGGCGGCGTCGGGCGACGCCAGGTAGGCGACCGCGCCGGCGACGGCGGCGGCCGGGATCGGCTCCCCGAGCGGGATGGCCGTGAACTTGCGGGCGAGGTACGCCGGGTCGGCGAGCACGTCGGCGGTCATGGGCGAGGGCACCACGGTCGGCGCCACCGCGTTGACGCGGATGCGGTGCTCGGCCCACTCGAGTGCGAGCAGCCGGGTGAGGTGGCTGACGCCCGCCTTCGAGACCGAGTAGGCGATGGAGTTCTTCGCCGCGAGGAACGCGTGGGTCGACGAGATCGACACGATCGCCGCGCGGTCGGAGGCCGCGAGTGGTGCGAACGCGGCACGGGACATGCGGTACACCCCGCTCAGGTTCACGTCGAGCACGCCCTGCCAGGTGGCGGTGTCGGTCGCGAGGGCGTCCTTACGCACCATCACGCCGGCGGCGTTCACGAGCAGGTCGAGCCCGCCGAGCCGTTCCACGGCGGACTCGACGGCGGCCGCGCACGAGTCGTCGTCGGTCACGTCGAGCGCGATGCCGGGTGCCGCGTCCGGCAGTGTCGGCGCGGCGAGGTCGGCGGGCACCACGGAGGCGCCCTCGGCGAGCAGGCGGGCGACGAGTTCGCCGCCGACGCCGCCGCCGGCGCCGGTGACGAGGGCGCGCACGCCGTCGAGTCGGTTCGTCATGCGGATGCTCCGTTCAGTGCGTAGGGGGCACGGGCGCCGATGCCGCGTGCGACGCCCGCGTCGGCGACGCCCGCGACCGTGGCGGCGGCGCGGCCCTCGTACACGGCCTCCTGCACGGTGCGCGGCGCGAACGCGTCGCCCACGAGGTGCAGTTCGCCGGCGAATCCGGCGGCCTCGAGCGCGTCGAACAGCTCGGTGCGGGCGAGCGCGGGGCGCACGTGCACGACCGCGTCGACGTCGTCGATCGCGACGGGTGCGGCGGTGCCGACCGCGGGACGCACCTCGAGCCGGCGCTCGCCGGTGGACGCGAGGCGACCGAGCGTGTGGATCGCGACGCCCGCCTCGGTGAGGCGCTCGCCGAGGGCGAGACGCGAGTACACGGTGACCTGCGCGGCGTACGCGGCGGTGGGGGAGACGAGGTGCACGTCGACGCCGAGGCCCGCGAGGTGCGACACCACGGCGCTCGCCTCCCAGGTGCCGGTCTCGTCGAGCACCACGCACCGGCGGCCGGCGCGCGACGGGTCGGCGAGCACGTCGACCGCGTCGAGCACGGGCGTGCCGTCCAGGGGCATCCGCGTCGTGTCGTCCGGCAGTGCGCCCGTGGCCAGCACGACCACGTCGGGCCGCCACGCGACGATGTCGGCGGCGGTCGCGGTCGTGCCGAGCACGACGTCGACGGTGCTGCGCGACAGCTCGGCCTCGAGGTCCTCGAGCAGCAGTCCGAACCGCTCGCGCCCGTGGGCGCGCACGATGGAGCGGATGCCGCCGCCGACCGCGTCGCGCGTATCGACGAGGCGCACCTCGTGGCCGTGCAGGTCGGCGGTGATCGCCGCCTCGAGCCCGGCGGGCCCGGCACCGACGACGAGGATGCGGCGCCCGGCACGCGGTGCCGCCGCCGCGTCGTCCCAGGCGCGCTCGCGGCCGACCGCGGGGTTGACGGTGCACGTGATCGGCACGATCGCCTCGAGGTTGGCGTTGCAGCCCTGGTTGCAGGCGATGCAGCTGCGGGCGCGCACCGGGGTGATCGGCAGCGCGCGTCCGGCGGCGGGGCCCCCGGGTCGAGAGGCGAGCGCCGGGTCGGCGATGTGCGCCCGGGCGAACCCGACCATGCTCGCCTCGCCCGCGTCGAGGATCTCCTGCCCGGTGGCGAGGTCGTCGATGCGGCAGATTGCGAGCACCGGGATCTCGGGGAACTCGCGCGAGAACCGCGCGGGCAGGTCGCGGAACGGCGCGGTGCCCCAGCTCATGTCGGCCATCTGGGTCGCGAGCGACGCGGCGCCGATGTACGCCGAGTGGCTCACGTGCAGGAAGTCGAGCGGGCCGTCGTCGAGCAGGGCGCGCACGATCGCGACCGTGTCGTCGGGGGTGAGGCCGCCCGGCAGGAACTCGTCGGCGCTGAGGCGCACGCCGACGGCGGCATGACCGTCGACCGCGTCGCGCACGGCGGCGACGCACTCGCGTGCGAGCCGCAGGCGGCCCGCGAACGACCCGCCGTACGCGTCGGTGCGGTGGTTCGTCACGGGGGAGAGGAACTGCTGGAGCAGGTGCCCGTGGCCGAGGTGCACCTCCATGCCGTCGAAGCCCGCGGCCACGACGCGGCGCGCGGCGTCGGCGAAGCCCTGCACGACGGTGCGGATGTCGTGGCGGTTCATCGCGTGCGGCACGTGGGCGCCGGTGCTCCACGGCGTGGGGCCCGCGCCGAACGAGCCGTGGTGCTCGTCGCCCGAGTGGCGGCCCGTGTGCAGCAGCTGCGCGAACAGCGCGGCGCCCTCCGCGTGCACGGTGTCGGCGAGCGCCGTGAGGCCGGGCAGCGCCTCGTCGTCGTACGCGTGCACGCCGAGGCGGCGCAGGCTCGTCGGGTGCACCCGGATGCCCTCGGTGATGATGAGGCCGGCGCCGCCGCGCGCGCGGGCGCGGTGGTAGTCGAGGTGTCGATCGGTGACGAGGTTGTCACCCGACTGCCCGAAGTTCGTCGTGTGCGGCGCGACGAAGACCCGGTTGCGCAGCCCAGCGGGCCCGAGCCGGATCGGGTCGGCGAGGCTCACCATTTCGTCGAGACCGACTTCACGTCGGTGTAGAACTCGACCGCATGGCGGCCCTGGGAATGGATGACGCCGCGGAACGACGCACGACGGCCGCCGAACGCGATCGTCGCGGTGGGAGCCGCGACGCTCACGTTGACGCCGACGTTGCCGACGTCCGCGCGACGCGTGAACTCCCGAGCGACGCCGCCGTCGGCGGTGAAGATGCACGCGGCGTTGCCGAACGGGGAGGAGTTCACGAGCGCGACCGCGTCGTCGAGCGTGTCGACCGCGACGAGCGAGGCGAGCGGCGCGAACGTCTCGCTCGACAGCAGCGGGCTGTCGGCCGGCACGCCGTCGAGCACCGTCGGCCCGAAGTAGAACCCGCCGTCGCCGATGCGCTCGCGCCCGTCGACCAGCACCTCGGCGCCGGCCGCCTCGGCGGCGTCGACCGCGGCGCGAGCCGCCTCCACGGCCGCGCGCGAGACCAGCGGGGGCACGTCGGTGGAGGCATCCGCCCCCGGCCCCGTCGTGAGACCGGCCGCGATGCGCGCGAGCTCGGCGACGAGCGCCTCGTGCCGCTCGCCGACGGTCACGACGATGCTGCCGGAGAGGCAGCGCTGGCCGCCCATCGTGAACGCGCTGGCGGCGATGGCCGTCGCGGTGGCGACGGGGTCGGCGTCGGGCAGCACCACGATCGGGTTGCGCGCGCCGCCGGCGGCGTGCACGCGCTTGCCCGCCGCGCTCGCCCGGGCGTAGACGGCCGCCGCGGTCGCCGACGAGCCGACGAGCGAGATCGCGGCGATGCCGGGGTGGTCGCAGAGCGCCTCGACGACGGGTCGTCCGCCGTGCACGACGTTGAACGCGCCCGGCGGGAAGCCCACCTCGAGGGCGAGCTCGCCGACGCGGGCCAGCGTGTAGGGTGCCTGCTCGCTCGGCTTCACGACGACCGTGTTGCCGCACGCGAGCGCCCAGGCCCAGTAGATGAGCCCGGTCATGATCGGGAAGTTGAACGGCGGCACGACCGCGACCACGCCGAGCGGTTCGCGGATCACCGACGCGTCGAGCCCGGGCAGGATGTCGAACACCTGCTCGCCGGTGAGCAGCGCCGGGGCGGTCGCGGCCGCCTCGAGGTGCTCGACGGCGCGGGCCAGCTCGGCGCGCGCATCGGCGAGGGTCTTGCCGTTGTCGGCGGTGATGGTGGCGGCGAGCTCGTCGGCGTGCGCCTCGAACGAACGGGCGAGCGCGGTCAGCCGGCGGGCGCGCACGGTCGCGGGTGTCGCCGACCAGCCGGGGAACGCCTCGGCGGCCGCGGCGACGGCGAGCTCCACGCCGGCCACGTCGTCGAGCGCGACGCTGCCGACGGCCTCGCCGGTCGCGGGGTCGAAGACGGGGGCGGATGCGCCGGTGAGCTCGCGCGGCCCGCGCTCGGCGCCGATCACCCAGTCGGGAGTCGTGGTCATCGCGCACCTCCCGGCTTCACGGCGACGACGTCGATCTCGACGCGGCACTCGCTGCCGATGCCGACGTACACGGTCGCCCGCGTCGGGAACTCGCCCGGCGCCCAGTACTGCCGGTAGACCGAGTTCATCTCGTCGTAGTACTCGCGCTCCGAGAGGTAGACGGTCGTCTTCACGACGTCGGCGATGGTGCAACCGGCGTCGGCGAGGATCGCCGCGAGCGCGTCGAGCACGAGGCGCGTCTCGTCGGCGATCGTCACGGCCTCGGCCATGCGCGTGCGGGTGTCGTTGTCGAACGCCATCCCGTTGGCGAAGACCATGGTCTCGGTCTCGACGCCCTGGGAGAGCGGGTAGGAGTCGTCGTACTGGGGTCCCTCGGGGACCCGGATCACTCGTCGCATGTCAGTCTCCGGTCAGGGGGCCGAAGCCCTCGGGGGCGAGCGGCTTCAGGCTGGGCTGGGCGGCGCCGGGGAAGTGGGGCATGACCTCGTCGACGAACAGGCGGTTCGAGCGCATGACCTGCTCCTGGGTGAGGCCCGGGATCCACGACCAGAGCACGAGGCGGTCGACGCCGTACTCGGAGTTGAGGTGGGCGATCTGCTCGCGCACGGTCTCGGGCGAGCCGATGAACAGGTGCTCGCGCGGGTACAGGAAGTCCCACCACGACCCGGTCTGCTCCTCGTCGGTGAGCTCCTCGCCCGGGTTGGCGAAGATGCCGCGCGGGCGCACGCCGCCGACGTACATGTAGAGGTCCTCGATGAGCTGGCGCGCCTCGCGCTCGGCCTGCTCGTCGGTCTCGGCGACGTAGACCATGCGCATGAGGCTCGTGCCGGTGCCGCGGGGCACGTCGTGTCCGAGCGTCTCGGCGAGCGTGTCCTCGTAGGCGGTCATGACCTCGCGCAGGCCCTCGCGGGAGCGCAGCCAGGTGATGACGTTCATGCGCTCCTGGGCGCTGCGGATGAAGCCGGGGGTCTTGTCGAGCAGGTTCCACATCGACGGGTACGGTTTCTGGTACGGCTTCGGGATGATCGACATGGCGATGTACTCGCCGTCCTCGCTGCGCCACGCGGGGTTGCGCGGGTACCAGGTCGCGCCGTCCTGGATGTTGCCGTTCGGGAAGGTGAAGAACTCGCCCTGGTGGGAGAACGCCTCCATGGTCCAGGCCTTCTTCACGACCTCGAGCTGCTCGAGGAAGTAGCGCCAGTTGCGCTCCTCGTCGGTGCGCCGGTCGGCCTCGGGGTGGAAGTTCATGAACTCGCGCTGCTGGATGCCGCGGGCGACGCCGACGTCGAGGCGGCCCTTCGACAGTTGGTCGAGGTAGGCGAGGTCCTCGGCGAGGCGCAGCGGGTGCCAGAACGGCGGGGTCACGGCGCCGGTGCCGATGCGCAGCTGCTTCGTAATGCCGGCGACATATGCGCCTGCCATGATCGGGTTCGGATTGATCTCGAAGCCCTCACCGCCGAAGTGGTGCTCGCCCTGCCAGAGCGTTCCGAACCCCGACTCGTCGAGGTGGATGATCTGCTCGGTGGCCATGTCGAGCAGCTCGCCGTAGCGGTAGACGTTTCCGGGGTTGTCCATGGTGAACAGGTAGTCGAATTGCACGGCGGCTCCTTGTGTGAATCTATACTGCAAGTGTGTACACCAATACAGCACACTTCGTCCAGTCATGCCAGTCCTGAGCGCACCCGAGCGCCGCTCGGCGGGTGAGGTCGCGGTCGAGTTCGACCCGGCCTGGTCGGTGCGCGCGATGTTCGGCGGGGCCGTCGCGGCGGTCGCCGTGCGTGCGGCGCGCCTGACGCTGCGCGAGCCGCTCGCCCTCTCCGACGCGCTCTTCGCGTTCGTCGCGCCGACCCCGCCGGGGGAGGCGATCGTGCGCGTTTCGCCGCACCGGAACGGCCGCCGGTTCGCCGGCGCGGACGTCGAGGTGGTGTCGGATGGGGCGACCACGATGCGCGGCATGCTCGCTTTCGCGGCTGGGGGCGAGCGGATGCCTCCGGCGGACGCAGCGGCCCAGCCCGCGCTGCCCGGCCCGGTGTCGGTCGCGTTCGACGGGGCGGCCGAGTGGAGCGCACTCGCCGGATGGCTCGACGCGGCGACGGCGCCCGCGGGGGCGGACATCTCGAGGCTGACGTATGCGACCGGGCCGCACGCCGGTACGCGGTCGGCGCCCGCGACGCCTGCCGGGTTCACGTCCGCCGTGCGTGCGATCGGGGCGTTCGCGAGCCTCCCGGTCGATGAGTGGGCGTGCATCGCCGCCGACCTGGTGGGCCCCGCCCTCGTGCCGCTCCGGCGCGGGCCGTTCGCCGTTGCGACCGCGACGCTCTCGCTCACGATGCACGCGAACGCGCCCGTCGGGGCGTGGTGGTGGCAGCACGTCTCGGCGCGCTGCGCGGACGGCGTCGCGCGTTCCGAACTCGAGCTGCGCACGGCGTCCGGCGCACTCCTCGCGCGCTCCCAGCAGTCCGCCGTCGTGCTGCCGGCGGAGCCGGCTGAGCTGCCGCGGAGTATCACCGCGTTCGGAAGTTCTGGTATTACTTCATGAACGTCCGCTATGAATTGACATCGACCGAACGGGGTCCCTACCGTGACTGACGTGCCCGCATCGAACAGCCACTCCTGGTGGTCGAACTCCGTGAGCGCCGACGACGAGGCGCTCTACGCCCGCGCCGGCTTCGGCCGCAGCACCGGGCTGCGCGAGCGCGCCGCGCTGCTGGTGATCGACGTGCAGTACCGCACGGTCGGGCACCACCGCGTGCCGATCGCGGAGGCGATGGACGAGTACCCGACCGCGACCGGTGACCGTGGCTGGGCCGCCGTCGACCGCATCGCCGGGCTCCTCGCGACGAGCCGCGCCGCGGGCGTGCCCGTGCTGTTCCCGCACGTGGCGCCGAAGACCGACACCACGCCCGGCGGCTACCGCGACAAGTCGCCGACGCTCGCGTCGTCCGACCCGGCCGCCTACGAGTTCGTCGCCGAGGCCGCACCGGCACCGGGCGACATCCTCGTGCCGAAGGACCACCCGAGCGCGTTCTTCGCGACCGGCCTGCTCACCCACCTGGTGCAGCTCGGCGTCGACACGGTCGTGCTCACGGGCTGCACCACGAGCGGCTGCGTGCGGGCGAGCGCCGTCGACGCGTTCTCCTACGGGTTCCGGGTGGCCGTGGTCGGCGATGCCGTGTACGACCGCACCGACACCGCGCACGAGGTGTCGCTGTTCGACCTGTCGAGCAAGTACGCCGACGTGATCGGCGCCGACGAGGCATCCGCCTACCTCGCCGGACAGGCTGCGCGGGCGGGCGCCTGATGCGCGTCGACTGGCACTCGCACACCTGGCTGCCCGAGCACCTCGGGCCCGAGTGGGGGCCCGAGTACGACGCGAACGTCGGCTGGCCGACCAGCGCCGCCGGCTCGTGGGCGGCGCACCGCGACGCGATGGACGAGGCCGGCATCGACGTGGCCGTCGTGCTCGCGCTCGTGGTCTGCGACATCGACCTCGACATCCCGAACGAGTTCGTCGCCGGACTCGTCGAGGCCGACCCGACCCGCGCCGTCGGCTTCGCGAGCGTCGACCCGAACGACCCGCACGCCGTCGACAAGGTGCGCTACGCGGCGAACGACCTCGGGCTGAAGGGCCTGAAGCTCTCGCCGCCGTACCAGCGGTTCCACCCGCACTCCGACGCGGCCTGGCGGGTCTACGAGGCGGCGGCCGACCTGGGGCTCGCCATCACGTTCCACCAGGGCGGGGTGTTCCTGCGCTCCGGGGCGCTGGAGTACGCCCAGCCGATGCTGCTCGACAAGGTCGCGCGCACCTTCCGCGAGATGCCGATCATCATCGCCCACGCCGGGCAGCCGTGGAGCTTCGAGACCCAGGCCGTGATGTTCAAGAACCCGAACGTCTTCACCGACCTGTCGGCCCGCTACGGCCGCCCGGCGCAGCTCGCGGGCATCCTGCGCGGCCTCGTCGACTACGGCGTGGAGGGCCGCGTGCTGTTCGGCTCCGACTTCCCGACCTACCGGCCCGCCGACTGCCTCGCGCAGTTCCGCGCGCTCGGCGAGACCCCGCCGGCGGGCACCGCACCGTTCGACCCCGCGCTCATCGAGGCCATCATCGACGACCGCCCGCTCTCGCTCGTCGGCATCGAGCACCCGAACACCCTCGCCGACTGACGCCCCGCCGCCCGACGCACCGACCCGACCGCACCGACCGCACCACCCACGGGAGAACCATGACCGACACCTACGACCTCATCCTGCGCGGCGGCACCGTCGTGCGCCCCGGCACCGAGCCCGCGCTCGCCGACGTCGCCGTGCGCGACGGCCGCGTCGCCGCCCTGCTCGAGCCGGGCACCGACGCCGACGCCGCACAGGTGGTCGACGTGACCGGCCAGCACGTGCTGCCCGGCTCGGTCGACCCGCACCTGCACATCGGACTCGGCAACGGCGTCGACGAGTACCCGGGCGAGACCGGTGCGGCCGCGCTGGGCGGCGTCACCACGGTCTTCAACATCCTCTCGAACCCTGGCTCGTACGTGCCGGTGCTCGAGGAGCACATCGGCCGCGCCGCCGACACCGCGCGCATCGACTTCGGCTTCCACGCCGTGCTCATGACCGAGGACCACCTCGCCGAGCTCGACACCCTGCAGGACGACTTCGGGCTGACCTCGTTCAAGTACTTCATGAGCTTCCGCGGCGACGAGGGCAAGTACCTCGGCGTCGAGGGCACCCACGACGGCAAGATGTGGGACATCTTCCAGGCGGTGGCCGCGCGCGACGCCCTGCTGTTCGTGCACGCCGAGAACCTCGAGGTCGTCTGGTCGCTGCGCGACCGCCTCGTCGAATCGGGCCGCACCGACCTCGCCGCGTGGGACGACTCGCGCCCGCCGTTCGTCGAGGCCGAGGCCGTGCGCCGCGCCACCTACTTCGCCCAGGCGACCGGCCTGCACCTGTACCTCGTGCACATCTCGACCGCCGACTCGCTCGCGCAGATCCGCCACGCGCGCGCCGAGTTCCCCGACCTCGACCTCTCGGTCGAGACCTGCCCGCACTACCTGACCCACACGGTCGACTTCGCCGGCGGCACCGTCGGCAAGGTGAACCCCCCGCTGCGCCGCCCCGAGCACGTCGACGCGGTCTGGGAGGCGGTCGCCGACGGCACCGTGAACACGATCGGCTCCGACCACGTGAGCCGGAAGCGCGCCACCAAGGACGGCACCATCTGGCAGGCGAGCGCCGGCTTCCCCGGGGCGCCGACCGCGCTGCCGGTACTGCTCACCTACGGGCACCTCGAGCGAGGCATCCCGCTGCAGGACATCGTGGAGCGCACCGCGGCCGAGCCCGCGCGCCTGCTCGGCCTCGGGGGCCGCAAGGGCGACCTCGCGCCCGGCTACGACGCCGACCTCGTGGTCGTCGACCTCGCCGAGCGCCGCTCCGCCGACCCGGCGTGGCTCGGCACCAACTCCGACTACTCGCTCTACGAGGACCACGAGCTCACGGGCTGGGCCCGCCACACGTTCGTGCGCGGCCGGCAGGTCGTGCGCGACGGCGAGGTGGTCGGCGCGCCCGGCACGGGCGAGTACGTGCACCAGGCGACCGGGCGGGAGGCCCAGCGATGACGGATTCCACGCGCGAGCAGAACCTCGCGGTGCTGCGGGGCTACTTCGAGGCGATGTCCGCGGGCGGCCCGCCCGCGGCGATGCCGTTCTACCACCCGGAGGTCGTGCTGGAGGTGCCCGGCGGGCACGCGGCATCCGGCACCTGGGAGGGGCACGAGGGCGTCGGCCGGTTCGGCGCCACCATGGCCGGGCTGACCGACCGCACGTTCCGGCTGTCGCCGGTCGACCTGCTCGCGAGCGACGACCATGTCGTCACGATCGCGGATGCCTCGGCCACCGTCGGCGATGCCGAGCTGGCGTGGCGGCGAGTGATCGTCTCCGAGGTGCGCGACGGCATGCTCGCCCGCCTGCGCTTCTTCGAGTCCGACCAGGCGGGCGTCGACGCACTGCTGGGAGGTCGCGCATGACCGGCATCCGCGTCATCACCGCACCGCTCGCGTTCGTCGACGACGCGTGGATCGCCGACGCGGCGATCGCGATCCACGGCGACCTCATCGCCTGGGCGGGGCCCGCGTCGGAGCTGCCCGAGCGATTCGCCGGGGCATCCGTCGAGGCATGGGGCGACCGGGCCGTCGTGCCCGGCGGGGTCAACGGCCACGGCCACACCTTCCAGGCGCTCGTGCGGGGCTTCGGCGACGACCTGCGCTTCGCCGACTGGATGGGCGGGCTCGTGCACCCGACGGCCGCCGGGCTGGGCGCCGACGGCATCCGCATCGGAGCCGAGTTCGACTTCGTCGAGATGCTCCGCATGGGCATCACGACCGCGGTCGAGTACTTCTACCTGCACGACCGGGGCAACGAGAACTCGCGCGTCATCCTCGACGCGGCCCGCTCGGTCGGCATGCGCACCGTGCTCGCGCGCTGCATGTTCGACGCCGACCCGGGGCCGGTGCGCTACCGCGAGTCGCTCGCCGAGTACGAGGCGAACTACCGCGAGCTCGCGACCGAGCTGGCCGACGACCCGCTGCTGCACGTGCACCCCGCGCCGCACTCGGTGCTCGGCACGAGCGCGGAGATGCTGCGGCTCGGCAACGCGCTCGCGCGCGAGTTCGACGTGCCGCTGCACACCCACGTCGCCGACAGCCCCGGCGAGGTGGGCGTCTCGCGCTCGCGCTGGGACCTCACGCCCGTCGGCCGCCTCGCCGACGTCGGCGTGCTCGACGAGTACCTGCTCGCCGTGCACGCGGTGAACGTCGACGAGCACGACCTCGCGCTGCTCGCGTCCTCGGGCGCGACCGTCGTGCACAACCCGAGTGCCAACGCGTTCCTCGGCGGCGGGGTCATGCCGCTCGTGCGCATGCGCGAGCTCGGCATCCCCGTCGCGCTCGGCACCGACGCGGGCGGGGCGAACAGCCGCCAGTCGCTGTTCGAGGAGATGCGCATGTCGGCGCTGCTCGCGAAGGCGACCGCGCAGGACGCGAGCGTCGTCACCGCGACCGACGTGCTCCGGCTCGGCACCTCCGCCGGCGGTGCGGCGCTGCGGATGCCGGTGGGGCGCATCGCCGCCGGCTTCGCCGCCGACCTGGTCTCGCTCGACCTCGAGGCGCCGTCGCTGAAGCCACGTCGCACCGCGACCCAGAACGTCGTGTACTCGATGCAGCCCGAAGCGATCGACCGCGTGCTCGTGGGAGGCCGCACGGTCGTCGACGACGGCGAGGTGGTGACGGTCGACGTGCCGCGCGTGCTCGCCGAGGTCGACGTGCTGACCGCGTCGTGGACGCCCCTGACCGGCACCCATCCGGCTCCCGCCGCGTCGGTAGACTGACGCGATGACCAACACGGACGCGATCGAGCCGGTCGAGGACGAGTTCGACGAGCACGAGCTCGGTGCGCACATCCGTGAGCTGCGCGGTCAGCACCGCATGTCGCTGCGCACGCTCGCCGCCCACGCCGATGTCTCGGTGTCGTTCCTCTCCCAGGTGGAGCGCGGCACGGCGAGCCCGTCGATCGCGAGCCTCATGCGCATCGCGAAGGCGCTCGGCAAGACCATCGGCGACCTCTTCGAGGAGCGCGCCGACAACTGGCTCGTGCGCGCGGGCGAGGCCCGTCGCCTCATCCACCCGAACCGGCAGTGGGAGGAGGAGATGCTGACCCCGCGCCAGTTCTCCAAGCTCCAGGTCATCCGCTCCACCCTCGCCGTGGGCGGCAGCACGGGCGACGAGGTGCTGAGCTACGACCCGTCCGAGACGAGCATGCTCATCCAGTCGGGCCGGGTCGATGTCTCGGTCGGCTCGGAGCGGTACACGCTCGAGCCCGGCGACTGCCTGTCGTACGACCCGAGCAGCCAGCACACGATCACGAACATCGGCGACGAGCCGTGCGTGATCATCTTCGCGAGCTCCGCGCCGGTCTACTGACCGCGCGCGGGTGACGGGACGACGCGGTTCCGGCGCCCAGACGGACCCTGCGGACGGGTCCTGATCGACGATTGTCGAAATTCTCTGCGGCTCGTAACACGTTCGAAACGATCTACGCAGTCCTCCGAAACAGTCGCTCC
The DNA here is from genome assembly GCF_040496035.1 of Agromyces sp. SYSU T00194. Classification (NCBI taxonomy): domain Bacteria; kingdom Bacillati; phylum Actinomycetota; class Actinomycetes; order Micrococcales; family Microbacteriaceae; genus Agromyces; species Agromyces chitinivorans. The sequence continues at coordinate 1,905,121 of NZ_JBEPJZ010000001.1, forward strand.
GTAGCATCCGGTATAGGTGTTCAAGTGTGAATGAATACCGAACAGATACCGACCCGAATCTGCATCAGGAGTCTGCCATGTCCTTCCCCCATCGTGCACGATCTCGCCGTGCATCCGCCGTCGCGGCGCTCGCCGCGGCATCCGCCCTGGTCCTCGCCGGGTGCTCGTCCACCTCGGAGGCATCCGATGCCGCATCCGACGAGGGCTTCGGCACGATCTCGGTCCAGCTCTCCTGGATCAAGAACGTGGAGTTCGCCGGCGAGTACGTCGCCGATGACGCCGGATACATCGAGGAGGCCGGGTTCGACTCGGTCGAGCTCGTCGCCGGCCCGTCGGCCGCCGAGTCGCTCGTCGCATCGGGCAGCGCCACGCTCGGCCTGACCGACCCGATCTCGGTCGCACCCGCGATCGTCAACGAGGGCGCGCCGATCAAGATCATCGCGACCACGTACCAGAAGAACCCGTTCACCATCCTCTCGATGGCCGACGCGGGCGACATCCAGACGCCCGAGGACCTCGTCGGCAAGCGCATCGGCGTGCAGGCGGGCAACGAGACCCTGTTCGACGCGCTGCTGGCCGCCAACGGCATCTCCGCAGACGACGTGACGGTCGTGCCGGTCGAGTACGACCCGAGCGTGCTCGTGGCGGGCGACGTCGACGGCTTCCTCGCGTACATCACGAACGAGTCGATCATCGTCGAGTCGCAGGGCTACGAGGTGACGAACCTCCCGTTCGCCGACAACGGCCTGCCGTTCGTCACCGAGAGCCTCATCGCCTCGCAGGAGACCATCGACGAGCAGCCCGAGATGCTGGGCGCGTACCTCTACGCGCTCATCCGCGGCTGGCAGGACGCCTACGCCGACCCGCAGGCCGCGGTCGACCTGACCATGGACCTGTACGGCGAGGAGCTCGGACTCGACCCCGACGTGCAGTACGACCAGCACCTCCAGGCCGAGGAGCTCATCAACACCGACGACACGGCGGCGAACGGCCTGTTCACCATGACCGACGAGCTGATCGCCGAGAACCTCGAGGTGCTCTCGAGCGTCGGCACCGACATCGCCGCCGACGACCTGTTCGACTTCAGCATCCTCGAGCAGGTCTACGCCGACCACCCCGAACTGATTGGCTGATCCGACGCAATGAGCAGTGACGAACTGCTCGCCGAGGCGGACTCCCGCTCCCGTGACCACGGGAGCGGGATCCGCATCGACGGGCTCACGAAGACCTTCTCGACCGGGCGGAAGCAGGTCACCGCGCTCGACGACGTGCACCTCGCCACCACCCAGGGCAGCTTCCTCTCGCTGCTGGGGCCGAGCGGATGCGGCAAGTCGACGATCCTCCGCATCCTGGCCGGGCTCGAGCAGCCGAGCGCCGGCGAGACGTTCATCGACGGCAAGACCCCCGCCGAGACACGTTCGAGTGGCGAGCTCGGCATCGCGTTCCAGGACGCGGCGCTGCTGCCCTGGCGCACGGTCGCCGCGAACATCCGCCTGCCGCTCGAGGTCGCGGGCAAGAAGGTCGACCGCGAGGCCATCGACGCCCTGATCGACCTGGTCGGCCTGCGCGGGTTCGAGAAGGCGCGCCCGGCGCAGCTGTCGGGCGGCATGCGCCAGCGCGTGTCGATCGCGCGCGCCCTCGTGGTGAACCCCAGCGTGCTGCTGCTCGACGAGCCGTTCGGCGCGCTCGACGACATGACCCGGCAGCGCCTCAACCTCGAGCTGCAGCGCATCTGGACCGAGCGCCCCGCCACGACCCTGCTCGTGACGCACGGCATCTCCGAGGCGATCTTCCTCTCCGACCAGGTCGCCGTGATGAGCGCGCGGCCGGGTCGCATCGCCGAGGTGATCGACGTCGACCTGCCGCGCCCGCGCACCCCCGAGATGATGCGCAGCCCCGAGTTCCACGCCCTCGAGGACCGCGCGTCCGAGCTGCTGTTCGGCGCGCACGGCGCCGCGGGGGACGACTCGTGAGCACGGCCGTCGCCGGGCTCTCGCACCGCGCCCGTTCGCGGGTGCTCGGTGCCGGCGGCGTGCTGGTGCTGATCGCGCTGTGGTGGATCTCGGCCGAGACCGTGTTCAGCCAGGTCGGCGTGAGCCCCACCGGCGAGGGGGGTTCGATCCCGTCGCCGCTCGACGTCGTGGGCGCGATCGTCGCCGACGGCCCGATGTTCTACCTGAACAACGTCGCCGTCACCGCGCGCGAGGCGGCACTCGGCTACCTGTGGGGCAACGGCATCGCCATCGCCCTCGCGTTCCTCGTGATCGTGCTGCCGTTCCTCGAGGGCACGGTCACGCAGATCGCGGTCATCAGCTACTGCGTGCCGATCGTGGCCATCGGGCCGATCGTGCGCATCGTCATCGGCACCCCCTCGCCGGGCGAGCCGTCGGGCACGGCGATCTTCCTGGCCGCGATGCTCCCGTTCTTCACGACGGTGACCGGATGCCTCCTCGGCCTGCGCGCCACGGACCGCACCATCCTCGACGTGGTGAACGCCTACGGCGGGTCGCGCTTCACGCAGCTGCGCAAGGTGCGGCTGATCGCGGCGCTGCCCGCCATCCTCAACGCGCTCAAGATCGCCGCGCCGGCGGCGTTCCTCGGCGCGATCATCGGCGAGTACCTCGGCGGCGTCGACTCCGGCATCGGCCCGGCGCTCGTCAACGCCCAGCAGAACCTCAACGCGCCCCGCGCGTGGGCGCTCGCGCTCGTCATCGGCCTGGCCTCCGGCCTCGCCTACTTCGTGACCTCGCTGATCGCCCGGTTCGTGACGCCCTGGTCGGCCGGCCGCACGACGGGAGGCGTCTCGTGAGCACCATCGCCGACGCGGGCCGCTCGCTGCGCGCACTGCCCGCCCACCCGGCGCTGCGCGCCGGCCTGAAGGCCGCGGGCAACGCGCTCGTCACCTTCGCGATCGTCATCGCGATGTGGTGGCTCGCGCTCATCCTGCTCGACGTGCCCGCGTTCGTCGGCAAGACGCCCGTCGACGTCTGGAACTTCCTGTTCACGGTGCCCGCCGCGGCCGAGAACCGGGAGTTCGTCGCCGACATGCTGGGGGAGACCCTCGTCGACGCCACCCTGGGCTTCACGCTCGGCCTGGGCGTGGCGTTCGTGCTGGCATCCGTGTTCCTGGTGTTCCGGAGCGTCGAGCAGACGCTCATGCCGATCGCCCTGCTGCTGCAGTCGGTGCCGCTCATCGCCATCGCGCCGATCATCATCCTGATCTTCGGTCGCGAGACGGCGACCACCGCGGTGATGGGCGCGATCGTCGTGCTCTTCCCGGCGCTCGTGACGCTCGTCTTCGGCCTGCGCTCCGCGTCGCCGCAGATGATCGACGTCGTCGAGGTGTTCGGCGGATCCGACTGGACCGTGCTGCGGAAGGTCTCGATCCCGTCGGCGATGCCCGCGTTGTTCGCGACGATCCGCATCTCGATCCCGGGTGCGATCACGGGCGCGATGATCGCCGAGTGGCTCGCGACCGGGCGCGGCATGGGCTACGCCATCGTCGCCGCGGTCGGCTCGTCGCAGATGTCGCTGGTGTGGACGCTCGCCGTGGTCGTGACGATCACGTCGATCCTCCTCTACATGGTCGTCTCGGTCGTGGAGCGCACCGTGCTCGCCCGCATCGGCATGAGCCCGACCCGCTAGCCCGCCTCCCCGCCCGGTCCCGGGCTCCAGACCCGTCAATTTCCTGCCGTATCCCACGCGAGAACGCAGGTTCTCGACGGGTCTCGGGACGGCGGGCGGCGAGACCCGTCAAAAGAGTGCGGAATGAGCCGCGAGAGCGCAGGTTCTTGACGGGTCTCGAGGGGAGGGCGTGGTGGGATGGGGCATGGCATCCGCGACGCGACGACTCGAGCGGGCGGCCCGGCACGGGCTCGTCGCGCGCACGCTGCACTGGCTGACGGTGCTCGCGCTCGTCGCGCAGTACGCGGTCGGGTACGCGATGGCGGGCGCCGAGGGGCTGCTCGAGCCGTGGGTCGAGGCGGCCTACGACGGCGACGAGGACCTGCTGCTCCCCGTGCATGTGGCGATCGGATGCAGCATCCTGACGCTCACCCTCATCAGGTACGCCTGGCGCCGCATCGTCACGCTGCCGCCGTGGCCCGAGACGCTCTCGGCCGCCGGGCGGCGCTTCGCGTCGTGGACCGAGCGCGCGCTCTACGCGCTGCTCATCGTCATGCCCTCGAGCGGACTCGCGCTCGTGCTGCTCTCGGGCGAGGACTTCGAGGTGAGCGACCGCGGGGAGTGGGAGGCGCCGCTCGACGTGATCGACGACGACCTGCTCGTCGGCGTGCACGTCGCGTCGCAGGTGCTGCTGCTCGTCGCGATCGCGCTGCACGTCGGCTTCGTGCTGAAGCACCAGCTCGTCGACCGCGACCGCTTGCTGCGGCGCATGCTCTGAGGCATCCGCCCCGCCGTCGGCTGGTGGCGGCCGGGGCGGCATGGGCCGAGCAGTGCGGATTGGCACTCCCACGCCGGCCGCCCACGGTGGGATGATGGCGCTTTCGAGCGCGATGGGGGAGGCCGGCCGGTGACCGAACTGCCCCGCGTGCGCCCCGTGCGCGACGGCGTGCGCGACGCGCTGACCGTCGTGATCGCCTACATCCCGTTCGGCCTGGCGCTCGGCGCGACGCTCGCGTCGCTGAACGTCGACCCGTTCGTGGCATGGACGTCGTCGCCGCTCATCGTCGCCGGCGCCTCGCAGCTCATCGCGGTGCAGCTGATGTCGGAGGGGGCGGGCCCGATCATCGTGGTCATCACGGCACTGATCGTGAACTCGCGGCACCTGCTCTACAGCGCGTCGCTCGCGCCGTACTGGCGCGAGTGGAAGCGCGGCACGCGCGCCGCCGGCGCCTACTTCCTCGCCGACCCGATGTACGCGCTCGCGATCGCCCGCTACGAGGGCCACCCGGCCGAGGACAGCACCGCGCGCCTGCGGTACTACATGGCGATGTCGCTCGCGACGTGGGTCGGCTGGCTCATCCTGACCGGCGCCGGCGTGCTGCTCGGCGCGGTGCTGCCCGAGTCGCTGCCGCTCGAGCTCGCCGCGCCGCTCACCTTCCTCCTGCTGCTCCTGCCCACCCTGAAGGCCCGCCCGGCCTACGTCTCGGCGGCGACGGCCGGCATCGTCGCGATCATCGCCGCACCGTTGCCGCTCGGCCTCGGCCTGATCGTCGCGGCGCTCGTGGGCATGTTCGCGGGGGCCTTCACCGAACGGATGCAGGCATCATGACCGAGTTCCTCACCCTGGTCGTCGTCGGCCTCGGCACCTACGCGATGCGCGCGGCGTTCCTCGTCGGCAAGGAGGCGAAGCCCCCGGCACTGCTCGAGCGGTACCTGCCCCATGTCGCGCCCGCGGTGCTGGCCGCGATCGCCGCGCCCGCGCTGGTCGCCCCGCGCGGCGAGATCTCGCTCGCCGAGACGTTGCCAGCCCTCATCGCGGCCGCCGTGACCTGGCTCGTCTGGTCGAAGACCCAGCAGATGGCGGTGGCCCTCATCGCGGGCCTCGGCCTCTGGTGGGCCATCCTCTTCGGCCTGTCGTTCGTGTCCTGAGCCGCGTCCTGGCGCAGTCCGCGCGCGGCGGGCTCGGGGACGGCCCAGCCGGCGCGCGGACTACGCGGCCGGCGTCGGGGCGGCCGGAGCCGGGAGAGCGCCGGATGCCTCGACGACCACGCCGACCGAGGCCGCGAGGCGGTGCAGGGCGGGGTTGTCGATCTCGGGGACGAGCAGGGCGGCGGCCTCGGCCGCACCGGAGGAGCCGAGCGCGACCTTGTGCAGGAGCGCACGGGCGAGCAGCTCGACCATGCCGCGCCGCCCGGCGAACGCCTCGAGCTGGTCGGCGAACCCCTGCGCGCTCGGCAGGCCGCGCGACACGGCGAAGCCGCACAGCGCGTCGAGCGCGTAGCCCTGCACCCAGTCGTGCGTGTCGGGGATGCGGCGCGGCGCACGCGGCGCGTCGGTGAGGAGCTCGAGCGCCGCGGCGTCGTCGCCGCGGGCGGCGGCGAGTCGTCCTCGGCTGCGCAGCGCGTAGCCCTCCCAGCACGGGTCGCCGATCTGGCAGGCGAGCGCGTAGGAGTGCTCGGCCGCGTCGGCCGCGCCGTCGAGGTCGCCCTCCTGCAGGTGCGCCTCGGCCAGCATCGCCCTCGGGCAGGGGAGGAACGAGGTCCAGCCGATCTCGCGCACCGTGTCGACGGCCAGCTCGAGCTCGGCGCGGGCGGCGGCCGGCTCCCCGCGCAGCAGGTGCATGCGGCCGAGCATCGTCGTCGCGTATGCCAGGGCCCGCATGTCCCCGCCGGCGCGGGCGTGCGCCTGCGCGTCCTCGAGGGTGGCGCGGGCACGTGGGTAGTCGCCCTGGTCGGTGCGGCCGATGCCGGCGTACACGCCGATCCAGGCGAGGATGCGCGCATCGCCGTCGGCGAGCTCGCGTGCGTCGGCGAACCAGGTCTCCATGCGCGGGTAGTGCGCGCGAAGCGTCTCGACGAGCCCGAGCTCGAGCGCGGCACGGGCGGCGACGGGCCGGGCGCCGCACTCGGTCGCCAGCGCGAACGCGCGATGCAGCACGGTCACGGCCTCCTCGTCGCTGCCGCGCACGCCGTGCACCAGCGCGAACCCGAGCGAGTAGAGCGCCCGGGCGGTGAGCTCGGGGTCGCCGTCGTCGGTGATGACCCGCCGCAGCGCCTCGATCGCGTGGTCGTACGCGCCGCCCCAGGACGCCCCGGTACCGAGGTCGATCGCCGCGAGCAGGTCGGATCGGCTGCTCCGGCCGACGGCGGCCGGGCGGGGGCGCAACGCCTGGAACAGCACCGGCGACGGCTCGTGCCCGAGCTCCTCGGCGAAGAGGTGCCGGCAGGCGTCGACGCGCGCCATAGCCGCCTCCTCGTCGCCCGCGGCGACCAGTGCGCGCACGAGCAGTTCGTGGGCGCGCTCCTCGAGCGGCGTGGCGGCCACGAGCCGCTCGGCCAGGGCGATCGCCCCGGTCGTGTCGCCCCGCGCGAGGCGGCTGTGCGCGCCCTCGTGCAGGATCGACGCGGTCGTGTCGGCGAGGCGGCGCCGCTCGTTCGCGAGCCACACCTCGAACGACGGGCCCGAACGCAGGGAGATGCCCTCGAGGAGCGCGCCGCCGAAGCTCGGCGACTCGACGGCCTCCGACCAGAGGCCGCCGAGCACGACGTCGAGGTCGACGACGGTGTCGCTCGCCGGCTTCCAGGTGAGCGGGTCGCCACCGACCTCCGCGGCCGTGCCGAGCACGCGGCGCAGCTCGGACAGGCTCCAGCGCAGCGCCGCCGCCGGGTCGTCGGCCCCGTCGAAGAGCAGCTCCATGAGCCGGGCGCGCGGCACCGGGCGGCCGGCGAGCACGAGGTAGGCCAGCACGGCCCAGCTCTTGCTGCCGCGCGGGCCGGGAGCGGGCGCGTCGTCGACGTGGATGCCCGGACGCCCGAGCAGCGTGATGCGCGTCGCCATCGCGTCCCCCTCCTGAGGCATCCTCGGGCAATCCTCCCACTCCTCGGCGGCACCGGGGCGCGTCCCGTGCGGATGCGCACGGAGCACCGCCGCACCCGCCCACGGGCGCCGTCACACGCCGGCTCGCGCCCGTCACACGATGCCGCGGGTCCGTCACACGCCGGCTCACACGGCACGGTCCGACTCTGGGTACGCGGCCAGATCCGCCGCATCCGCCCCCAGGGGCCCACCGAGAGGAAACGCACCGATGAGTGAACTCGACTTGGCGCTGTCGCCGCGGCATCCGCTCGCCTCCCCACCCGGGGCGGGCGCGACCGCGACCCGCGTCGACGACCTGGGGCTGCAGGCGGTCGTGCGCGCGCTGCTCGCCGAGCCCGCCCACCCGGTCGCGGTGCTCACCGGCCGCGACGACTCCGGCATCTCGTGGGGACTCACGGTGACGTCGTTCACCGTCGTGTCGCCGCGCCCGCCGCTCGTCGTCGTGAGCGTGCCCGCCGCGGCGCGCTCGTGGTCGCGCATCCGCCCGACCGGCGGCTTCGTGCTGAACCTGCTGGCCGACGACCAGCCCGAGGCCGCGGCGGCGTACGCGGGGCCCGGGGCCACGGTCGCGCGGGGCCACGGCGTGCGGTACACGATCGAGGGCATGCCCGTGCTGCCCGGCACGCTCGGCGCCCTGCGCTGCGCCACCACGACCGTGATCCGCGGCGGCGAGCACGACGTCGTGCTCGCCCGGGTCGAGGCGGGCCGGCACGACCGCACGGATGCCCCGCTGGCCGCGCACGCGCTCCACGCGGCGCCCGAACCGGTCGGGGTGCGCTGATGTCCGTCCGCTCGCTCCACCGCACCGCACCCGTGATCGCCCTGCCCCGCGTGCGGCCCGTGCGCGACGGCGTGCGCGACGCGCTGACCGTCGTGATCGCGTACATCCCGTTCGGCCTGGCGCTCGGTGCGACCCTCGTATCGCTCGACGTCGACCCGCTGGTCGCCTGGTCGTCGTCGCCCCTGCTCGTCGCCGGTGCCGCGCAGCTGGTGGCCGTGCAGCTCATGTCCGACGGCGCGGGCCCGGTGATCGTCGTGCTCACGGCCCTCGTCGTGAACTCGCGGCACCTGCTCTACAGTGCGTCGCTCGCGCCGTACTGGCGGGAGTGGAAGCGTGGCACCCGCGCCGCGGGCGCGTACTTCCTCGCCGACCCGATGTACGCGCTCGCGATCGCCCGCTACGAGGGGCACCCGGCGGAGGACGGCACCGTGCGGCTCCGCTACTACTTCGCCATGGCGCTGACCGCGTGGGCCGGCTGGATGACCCTCACGGGCGCCGGCGTGCTGCTCGGCGGCGTGCTGCCGGCGTCGCTGCCGCTCGAGCTCGCCGCGCCGCTCACCTTCCTCCTGCTCCTGCTGCCGACGCTGAAGCGTCGCCCGGCATACGTCGCCGCGGCGACGGCCGGCATCGTCGCGATCATCGCGGCGCCGCTGCCGCTCGGCCTCGGCCTGATCGTCGCGGCCGCCGTCGGCATGTTCGCGGGGGCCTTCACCGAACGGATGCAGTCATGACCGAGTTCCTCACCCTGGTCGTCGTCGGCCTCGGCACCTACGCGATGCGCGCGGCGTTCCTCGTCGGCCGCGAGGCGAAGCCCCCGGCCCTGCTCGAGCGGTACCTGCCCCACGTCGCGCCGGCCGTGCTCGCGGCGATCGCCGCGCCCGGGCTCGTCGCTCCCGCCGGCGCGATCTCGCTCACCGAGACCCTTCCCGCCCTCGTCGCCGCCGCGGCGACGTGGCTGGTCTGGGGGAAGACCCAGCAGATGGCCGTCGCCCTCATCGCGGGTCTCGGCCTCTGGTGGCTGATCCTGTTCGGCGTCTCGTTCGTCTCCTGACCCCGCCCGCCCCCCGAGACCCGCGGGCGGGCAGCAGCGCGGGCGAGCGGATGCCCCGGGGCGGCCGCTACCCGGCCGCGATGGTGAACGGGGCGGCCAGCAGCACGTCGTCTCGGGAGGACGGGCCGACGAGCAGCTCGAACGTGCCGGACTCGATGATGCGCGCACCGCGCGCGTCGACCAGGGTGCAGTCGGCGACGGGCACCTCGATCGACACGACCCGCGACTCGCCCGGCTCGAGCTCGACGACGCGGAACGCCTTCAGCTCCTTGTCGGCCCAGCTCACCGAGGTGACCTCGTCGCGCACGTACGCCTGCACGACCTCGCGCGCCGGCCGGCCGCCGGTGTTGGTCACCCGAACCGTCGCGTGCACGACGTCGTCGGGCCCGAACGGCCCGCCGAGCAGGTGCAGCTCCTCGTACGCGACCGTCGTGTAGGTCAGCCCCTCGCCGAACGCGTGCGCGGGGCGCTGCGTGAGGTCGGCGTACCGGTTGCCGTGCTGCCCGCGGATCTGGTTGTAGTACGTCGGCTGCTGCCCGGCGTGACGGGCGAACGAGATCGGCAGGCGCCCGCTCGGCTCGACGAGCCCGAGCAGCGTCTCGGCGATCGCGCGGCCGCCCTCCATGCCGGGGTTCGCGGCCCACACCAGCGCCGACGCGCGGTCGGCCGACGGCGGCAGCACGAGCGGCTTCGACGCGAGCAGCACGATCACGAACGGCGTTCCGGTCGCGGCGACGGCGTCGAGCAGGGCGACCTGGTCGCCCACGAGCTCGAGCGTCGCGGTCGAGCGGCCCTCGCCGACCAGCTCGATGCGGTCGCCGACGACCACGACGGCGACGTCGGCGCGATCGGCAGCCGCCGTGGCGTCCGCGATGAGCGCCGCATCCGGCTCGCAGGGCACGACGATCTGGGGTCGCGGCTGGCCGTCGGGGAAGAACGCGCCGTCGGGGTCGTCCTCGTGGGTGAGGATGCGGGCACCTTCGGCGTGCTCCACGGTCCAGTCGGCGGGCACGGTGTCGCGCAGCCCGTCGACCACGGTCGTGATCATGGCACGCGGATGCCCCTCTGGCAGCCAGTCGGCCTGGCCGGAGTTGCCCGCCCAGTCGCCGAGCTGCGTCTGCGCGTCGTCGGCGAGCGGGCCGATGACGGCGACCCGGCGCGGCGCGCCCTCGGGGAGCGCGCGGCCGGAGGCATCCGCCGCCCGACCGTCGAGCAGCGGCAGGAGCCCGTCGTTGCGCAGCAGCACGAGCGACCGTCGCGCGGTCTCGAGGTTGAGCGAGGCGTGCGCCGCGTTGCCGACCTCGGCCGCGATGCGTGCGGCGTCGGGCCGGCGCGGGTCCTCGAAGAGGCCGAACTCGAACTTCAGCAGCAGGATGCGCGAGACGGCGCGGTCGAGGTCCGACTCGGCGAGCATGCCCCGCTCGATCGCCTCGAGCGCCCCGCGGAAGAAACCGGGCGTCGTCATGATCATGTCGTTGCCGGCCTTCACCGCCGCGGCGGCCGCGTGCACGTAGTCGGGCTGCACGCGCTGCTCCCACACCATGCGACCGACGTTGTCCCAGTCGGTGATGAGGGTGCCGGTGTAGCCCCACTCGCCGCGCAGCACGTCGTTCAGCAGCCAGTCGTTGATCGTGATCGGCACGCCGTCGGTGGTCTGGTAGCCGAGCATGAAGGTGCGGCAGCCCTCCCTCGCCACGCGCTCGAACGGCGGCAGGAACCAGGAGCGGAGCTTGCGGGGGGAGAGGTCGGCCTCGGAGGCATCCCGCCCGCCCTGCGTCTCGGAGTACCCGGCGAAGTGCTTCGCCGTCGCGAGGATCGCGGTGTCGTCGCCGGGCCCATCGCCCTGGTAGCCGCGCACCATGGCCGAGGCGAGCTCGCCGATGAGGAACGGGTCCTCGCCGAAGGACTCGTTCACGCGGCCCCAGCGCAGGTCGCGGGCGATGCAGAGCACGGGCGAGAACGTCCAGTGCACGCCGGTCGGGGCGACCTCCTCGGCCGTGGCGCGCGCGACGCGCTCGAGCAGGTCGGCGTCCCACGACGCGGCCATGCCGAGCTGCGTCGGGTAGATCGTCGCGCCCTCGAAGAACGAGTGGCCGTGGATGCAGTCCTCGCCGACGAGCAGCGGGATGCGCAGGCGGGTCTGCGCGACGAGCTCGTGCGCGAGGGCGATGCGCTCGGGCGAGGCGTGCAGGATCGACCCGACGTGCTGGCGCAGCACCTGCTCCTCGACGTCGTCGCGGGCGTCGAGCTGGAGCATCTGCCCGACCTTCTCCTCCACACTCATGCGCGAGAGCAGATCGGCGATGCGGTCGGCGACCGGATGCCTCGGGTCGAGGTAGACGGGGGTGGCGATGTCGGCCGTGGTCACGTGGTGGCTCCGGTCTGGGTGGTGGTGGTCTCGGTGGTCGGGGTGGTCTCGGGGCGCGGGGTCGCGGCGGCCGCCGTGGTGGTGGACGCGTCGGCCGCCGCGGGCTCGGTGGTGGGGGCGCGCACGGCGGTCACGGTGTCGTTCACGCTGATGCCCTTCTTCTTCATCGCGCGGGCGCGCTCGCCGGCCGACCGCAGCCGGGGGTTCACGTATTCGTCGATGCCGAAGTTGATGAGCGACAGGGCGACGCCGATGGCGGCGATGCACAGGCCCGGGGGCAGGTACCACCACCACTGGTTCTGGCGGAACGCGCCCTGCGCGCTCGCCCAGTTGAGGATGGTGCCCCAGTTGTAGGTCGTCACCGGGATCACGCCGATGTACGACAGCGTCGTGAGCGCGAGGATCGCGGCGGTCACGGTGCCGACGAAGCTCGCGGCGATGAGGGCCATGAGGTTCGGCAGCATCTCGATGGTGATGATGCGGCGCAGTGGCTCGCCGTTGGCGCGTGCGGCCTGGATGAAGTCGCGGTTGCGCAGCGACATCGTCTGCGCGCGCAGCACGCGCGCGCCCCACGCCCAGCCGATGAGGCCGAGCACGCCCGCGATCACGATGAGCGGCGGGTCCTCGAACATCGACGCGACGATGATGATGAGCGGCAGGCCGGGGATCACGAGGAACACGTTGGTGAGCGCCGACAGGCTCTCGCTGCGCCAGCCGCGCACGTAGCCCGAGATCACGCCGACGACGATCGCGATGAGCGTCGCGATGATCGCGGCGAGGAAGCCGACGACGATCACGCCACGCGTGCCGTGGATGACCTGGCTCAGCACGTCCTCGCCGATGTGGGTCGTGCCGAGCCAGTGCTCGGCCGACGGCGGCTGGAAGCGTGCGGTGTTGTCGAGCGCGGTCGGCGAGTAGGGCGCCAGCACGTCGGCGAAGATCGCCACGAGCACGAAGAACCCGAGGATCGACAGGCCCGCGATCGACTTGCCGTTGCGGAACATGGCGAAGGCCGAGCCGAGCTTCGCGCGGAAGCTCGTGCGGTGGTGCGGGCCGGGGGCGGATGCCTCGGCCGTGCGGATCGTCGCGGTCGCCGGGATCCCGGCGGGGCGCTTCGTCGCTCGCTCGTTCACGATGGTGTCCATGGATCAGCCCTCCGTCTGGCGGGTGCGCGGGTCGAGGAATGCGTAGGCGACGTCGGCGAGCAGGTTCGCCAGCAGCACCGACAGGGTGATCACGAGGAAGACGCCCTGCATCAGCGCGTAGTCCTTCGCATTGGTGGCATCCAGCAGCAGCTTGCCGACGCCGGGGTAGCTGAAGACCATCTCCATCACGATCGTGCCGCCGACGATGAAGCCGATCGACAGCGCGAAGCTCTGGATCTGGGGGAGCACGGCGTTGCGGGCGGCGTACCGCCACAGCACGCGGTTGCTCGGCATGCCCTTCGCCTCGGCGACCATGACGTAGTCCTCGTCGAGCACGGTGAGCATCATGTTGCGCATGCCGAGCATCCAGCCGCCGAGCGAGGCGATGATGATCGTCGCCGCTGGCAGGGTGCCGTGGTGGATGACCTGGCCGATGAACTCGGGACTCCACTCGGGGCTCATGCCGACGCCATACGCCTTGCCGATCGGGAACCAGCCGAGGTTCACCGAGAACACGGCGATCGCGAGCAGGCCGAGCCAGAAGTAGGGGATGGTGCTGAGGAACGTGGTGATCGGCACGAGCGCGTCGAGCCGGCTGCCGCGCCGCCAGCCGACGATCGCGCCGCCGATGGTGCCGATCGCGAACGAGATGATCGTGGCGAAGCCGACCAGTCCGATGGTCCACGGCAGCGACTGGCTGATGACCTCGGTCACCGGGCGCAGGCCGTGCAGCAGCGAGACGCCGAGGTCGCCGCGCAGCAGCAGCGCCCAGTAGTCGAGGTACTGCTGCCAGAGGCTCTTGTCGGTGTCGAGGCCGAGCAGCGATCGCAGCGCGTCGGCCGCCTCGGGGGTGACGTTGCGGTTGCGCGAGAGGTACTGGGTGACCGCGTCGCCCTTCATCATGCGGGGCAGGAAGAAGTTGATCGTGATCGCGGCCCACAGGGTGAAGGCGTAGAACACGGCGCGGCCGCCGAGGAAGCGCCAGGGCACGCGCGACCGGCCCTTCGTCACGCGGTGCGCGGTGGTGCCGGCCTCGACGGCGTCGGGCGTGCCGGCCGGGGCATCCGTGTCGGCGCCGGTGGGCTGCGGGGGCTGGACGGCGGTCATCGTGCACCTCCCTGGGTGGTCGCGAAGAAGTGCTCGGGGTCGGGGGAGGCCGCGCGCAGCGCACGGGTGTACGGATGCTGCGGGCGGAGGATCACGTCGTCGGCGGGGCCGCGTTCGACGACCCTGCCCTGGTTCAGCACGAGGATCTCGTCGCTGAAGTGACGCGCGGTCGCCAGGTCGTGCGTGATGTAGAGCACGCCGAGGCCCTCCTCGCGCTGCAGGTCGGCGAGCAGGTTCAGCACGCCCAGGCGGATCGACACGTCGAGCATCGAGACGGGCTCGTCGGCGACGAGCAGCTTCGGGCGCGATGCGAGCGCACGGGCGATCGCGACGCGCTGCCGCTGGCCGCCCGACAGCTCGTGGGGGCGGCGGTCGATCACCGAGTCCGCATCGAGGCGCACGCGGTCGAGCAGGCGCCTGACCTCGGCATCCTCCTGCGCCTTCGGCACGACGTTGTCGAGTCGCAGGGGGCGCTGGATGTGGTACCGGATCGAGTGGTACGGGTTCAGCGACGCGAACGGGTCCTGGAAGACCATGCGCAGCTGCCCGCGGTAGGCGCGCAGCGCCTTCCCGCGACGGGGGATGGGGGCGCCGTCGAGCCGTACCTCGCCGCTCGTGGGGGTCTCGAGCTGGGTGAGGATCTTCGCGATCGTGGACTTGCCACTGCCGGACTGGCCGACGAGCGCGATGGTCTGGCCGGAGGCGAGCGTGAAGCTCACGTCGTCGAGGGCGGTGATGTGGCCCGCGCCGCGCACGGCGTAGACCTTGGTGACGGAGTCGAACTCGAGCAGCGTCATCGCAGCACCACCCCGCGCTCGCCGGTGAGCCGGGGGAACGACTCCAGCAGGGTCTTGGTGTAGTCGTCCTGCGGGTCGTTCCAGATGCGTTCGGCGGTGTCGAGCTCGACGATGCGGCCCTCGCGCATGATCGCGATGCGGTCGCTGATCTCGAGGAGCAGTGGGAGGTCGTGGGTGATGAACACGACCGAGAAGCCGAACTCGTGCCGGAGCGCCGAGATCTGCTTGAGGATCTCGCGCTGCACGAGCACGTCGAGCGCGGTGGTCGGCTCGTCCATGACCATGAGCTGCGGGCGCAGCGCGAGCGCCATGGCGATCATGACGCGCTGGCGCATGCCGCCCGAGAGCTCGTGCGGGAAGGAGCGGGAGCGCTGCGCGCCGACCTTGACGATCTCGAGCAGCTCGACGACGGCCGCGCGCCGCTCGCCCTTCGACATGCCGGGCCGGTGCACCTCGAACACGTCCTCGAGCTGCGAGCCGATGGTGGCGACCGGGTTCAGCGAGTTCATCGCGCCCTGGAACACCATCGAGACCTTGTCCCAGCGGAACCGGCGCATCTGGTCGGCGTCGAGAGCGTTGACGTCGATGTCCTCGCCCGATGCGTCGTGGAAGACGACCCGGCCGTTCGTGATGACGGCGGGGGCCTTGAGCAGGCGCTGCACCCCGTAGGCGAGCGTCGTCTTGCCGCATCCGCTCTCACCGGCGAGGCCGAGGATCTCGCCGCGCTGGAGTTCGAGGCTGACGTCGCACACCGCCGCGACGGGCGGGTCGACGTCGTACACGACCGAGAAGTCGCGCACGGACAGCAGGGTGTCGGTCATCGAAATCGGGTTCCTTTCGTGATGCCTGACAGGTGGGCGGGGCGGATGCAGGTGGCATCCGCCCCGCCCTCAGGGGGATCAGCCCGCGGGCTGGAGCTCCGTCAGGATCTGCACGATGCCCGGCTGCGTCGGGTCGGCCGAGGCGTACAGGTTGCCCTCCTCGGGCCAGCCGACGTAGTTGCGGGTGTTGTACTCGCCGAGCAGCGGGTGCGAGCCGAGGGGGATGGCCGGCACGTTCTCGACGAACGCGGTCTGCATGACCTCGAGCGCCGCCTGGCGGTCCTCATCGGAGGACGCGTTGGCGTAGGTGTTCAGCGCCTCGGTGACGGCGGGGTCGTCGAAGCGGCCGAAGTTGAACTGCGCGCGGTCGTCGACGATCCACTTGGTGTCCATCGTCGAGGTGTAGAGGCCGTAGGCGTTGCCCGTGTCCTCGAGCCAGTGGATGATCGCCTGGAAGGTGCCCTCCTGGCGAGCGGCGTCCCAGCCGCCCCAGTCGGGCTGGTCGACGTTGACCTCGATGCCGAGGGCGGTGTCGAGCTCCTCGGCGATGAGCGCCTGCTCGGTGTTCCAGTCGCTCCAGCCGGCCGGAACCGAGATGGAGAACGACACGGCGTCGCCGTCGGGGTCGATCAGTCGCTCGTCGTCCCAGCTGTAGCCGGCGTCCTCGAGGATGCCGCGCGCCGTGTCGACGTCGACCGAGTACTCCTCGCCGGCGTACTCGGGCAGGATCTCGGACTCGAGGAGGCCGCTCAGGCCCGTGACGCTCCAGATCGGGGTGCTCGCACCCTCGCGGGCGATGTCGACGTAGGCCTGGCGGTCGATCGTGTAGGCGAGCGCCTTGCGCAGGGCCGGGTCGTCGAACGGCTCGGTCTGCAGGTTCAGGAACAGCGTGCCGGCGCCCGCGGTGGGGGAGGCGAGGAAGTGGTTGTCCTCGTCGGCCGAGAGGTAGCTGTCCTCGATCTGCGGAATGAACGCCTGCGCCCAGTCGGCCTCGCCCGAGACGAGCGCGGTGGTGAGGGCCGCGTTGTCGCCGTAGGAGACGTAGTTGAGCGCCGGCACGGCCAGGTCGCCGCCCCAGTAGTCGGGGTTCGCGGTCAGGGTGACCGACTCGGTCGACCAGGTGTCGAGCACGTAGGGGCCGGTGCCGACCGCGACGCCCTCGTCGGTGAGGGGGTCGGTGTTCGGGTCGGCGATGTTCTCCCAGATGTGCTTGGGCACGATCGGGGTGTGCAGCACGCGCGACTGCGAGACGTACTTCGAGTCGGCGAACGTGAGGGTGATCGCGTCGCCGTCGACGGTCGCCCCCTCGTACTTGAGGCCCGAGGTGTCGGTGAGCGTGCCGTTCAGGTACATGTCGAAGGTGAAGACGATGTCGTCGCCGGTGAAGTCGGTGCCGTCGCTCCACTTCACGCCGGCGCGGGGCACGACGGTCAGCTCGGTGTAGTCCTCGTTCCACTCGACCGACTCGGCGAGCCAGGGGGTCGTGCCGAGGTCGCCGGTGGGGTTCACGAGCGCGAGGGGCTCGAAGATGACCTTGGCGTAGCCGTACTTCGAGGCCGACGAGTCGCCGAGGAACGGGTTGTGCGACTCGGTGCTGATGGTGCCGTCGGGCTTGGCGATGGTGAGGGCGGCGCCGCTGGCGGCGGGGGCGTCGCTGCCGGTGTCGCCGGCGGCGCAGCCGGTGAGCGCCAGTGCGGCGACCGCACCGATGGCGCCGAGGGTGCCGAGGGTGGAACTGAGCCTCATTGCTTCTCCTTCGTGGTGGCGCGGCGCCGGGCCTCCCCGAAGGGTCGACGCCGGCGTCGTGGTGATTGCGGAGTTAACTTACAATCAAGTCAGTAAGTAATGCAATGCCGCAGTGATCATTCTGCGTCATGGGGCCTGCGTAGACTCTCCATCGCAGGTGTTCAGTGAGGAGGAGGTGCCGCGATGACCGAGACCGTGAGCGGTCAGCGCCGTCAGCCGCGCTCGCGCCCCGCGACGCTCGCGCGCCGCCGCGACATCCTCGACGCCGCGATCGAGATCTTCGGCAACAAGGGCTACGCCAGCGGCACGCTCCAGGAGATCGCCGACCAGGTCGGCATGACCCACGCCGGCATCCTGCACCACTTCGGCTCGAAGGACGCCCTGCTGCTCGAGGTGCTCGACCGCCGCGATGCGACCGACGTCGAGGGCCTCGAGGAGCAGCACATCCCCGGCGGCATCGAGCTCTTCCGCCACCTCGTGCGCACCGCGATGATCAACGCGCACCGCGCCGGCATCGTGCAGGCCTTCGTCGTGCTCTCCGCCGAGTCGGTCACCGACGACCACCCGGGGCGCCAGTACTTCCTGAACCGCTACGCGTCGCTGCGCGGCTCGGTGGCTGAGGCGTTCCGCGAGGTGTGCGCCGAGCGCGGCGTGGCTGCCGGTGAAACGATCGATCTCGCGGCGGCGTCGATTCTCGCGGTGATGGACGGCCTGCAGGTGCAGTGGCTGCTCGACCCCGACGCGGTCGACCTCGCCCGCGCCTCCGAGTTCGCGATCGAGGCGATCGTCGACTCGGTGGTGTCGCCGGCCCCCTCGCCTTTGGCCTGACCCGCTGCGTCCGTGAGCTGAGACCCGTCGATTTCCTGCGCTTCGGCGGCTGAGAGCACAGCTTCTTGACGGGTCTCGGCCCCGCGGGGGCGCCCGGGTTCCAGACCCGTCAAGAACCTGCGGAATGGGCCCTGGAAGCGCAGCCTATTGACGGGTGTCGGCTCCACGGGGTGTGCTCGGGGTCCAGACCCGTCAAGAACCTGCGGAATGGGGGCTGAGCGCGCAGCTTCTTGGCGGGTCTGGTGTGCGAGGTGCCGGGGGGCGCGCGGATGCGGGTGAGCCGGCGCGGCTACTCCGGCCCTGAGTCGCCCAGCACGGCGTCGAGCGCGTCGAGGCCGCCGCGCGTCGGCGCGTCGGCGGCCAGCCCGCGGTAGAGGGCGACGAGCGCCTCGCGGTCGACCGAGCCGGTGCGCCGGCGATCGCAGTGCACCGACTGGATCGCCGCCTCGAGCTGGAACCGACCCAGCGGAGCGCCGAGCGCGGAGGCGCGGTGCAGCAGCGCCTCACCCTCGGCGATGAGCTCCGCGTCCCACAGCGCGGGGTCCTGCGCGTCGATGCCGGGCCACGGGTCGCCGACGCGCGCGGGGGCGCGGGACTGCGCGAACGTGAGGAGTGCCGCGAGACCCCAGGCCTCGGCATCCGCTCGGTCCTCGCCCTCGAGCAGTGTCGCGAGCAGCACGGCGAGCCAGCGGGCCTCGTCGGCGAGCGAGTCGCGGTACGCGTCGCCCTGGTCGCGCCAGTCGATCGCGTAGGCGCCGTAGATCGCCTCGAGCACGGCGGGGAGGCGGCCGGGCATCTCGGCTCTGGTCGGGATGCGGACGGCGATGCCGGCGTCGCGGATGCGGCGCTTCGCGCGCACGAGCCGCTGGGCCATCGCCGCGGGCTCGACGTCGAAGGCGGCGCCGATGCGGGCGGCGTCGAACCCGAAGACGGCCTGGAGCATGAGCGGCGTGCGGATGCCGGCGTCGATCGCCGGGTGGGCGCACGCGAACAGCAGCTCCAGCCGTCGGTCGGGAATCACGTCGGCGCGGGCGACCCAGGCGTCGAGGTCGCGTTCGTCCACGGCATCCGCTCCCTCCTCCAACTCGACCGACGTCTTGCGGGCCGCCGCGCCGAGCAGGTCGCGCAGGCGATTGCGGGCCACGGTCAGCAGCCAGCCCTCGGGGTTGTCGGGCACGCCGTCGGCCGGCCAGCGCGTGAGGGCGCGTTCGAGGGCGTCGGCGAGGGCGTCCTCCGCGAGCGCGATGTCGCGGATGCCGGCCGCGAGCAGCGCGACGAGCCGGCCGTACGACCTGCGTACGACCTGCTCGACCGCGCCGCCTGCCTCGGGCATCAGTGGTGCTCGTACGCCGTCCACTCGGCGTGCTCGACCCAGGTCGCGACCGGCCGGATCTCGACGTGCCCGTATGCGGCCGGCGGCGCCTGCTGCGCCCACGCGATCGCGGCGTCGAGGTCGGCCACGTCGATGTCGACCACGCCGCCGAGCTTCTCGTGCGTGTCGGCGAACGGGCCGTCCTGCACGACGAGCTCGCCGCCCGCGAGCGTGATGGTGGTCGTCGCCGAGACGGGTCGCAGCACCTCGGCGCCGACGAGCACGCCGGCCGCGTCGAGCGCCTTCACGTAGTCGTCGAACGCCCGCATGCCCTCGGCGAGTGCCTCGGGGCCGAGCTGCTCGGCGGTCATCTCGGGGTAGTGGAGCAGGAGCGAGTAGCGCATGTTCGTATCCTTCCGCGTCGTGTCGAACGGTCACAGGGGTGACGATCGAGTCGTCGCGGAATCGACACGGGTCAGGCGTGGAGGGGTGGGGCTACTTCCGCAGCACGCAGGAACGGAAGTAGATGACGTTCGCAGCAGCGATCGTGTCGGTCGGTGACTCGATCACGTCGACGATCGCATCGACGCGGGCGTTGTGCGTGCGGACCGACGCACTCGCCAGGCCGACGACGTTGATGACGTCCTGAGCTCCACGCCAGTTCTCGATCGCACGATCGAGGTAGTCCTCCACGTCGGACTGGTACTCGCCGATGTACTCGTAGGTCTCGACCGCGTCCTCTGCCTGCGCCTGCCCGAGCTCGTCCAGTGCATCTCGTGCGGCCTTGCACATCATGCCCTTGAGGAGCGCCTCGGTCTTCTCCTCGATGTGCTTCCGGAACGCCGGCGTCGGTTCGCGGATGAAGCTCGCCGCGGCGAGTTCGAGTGCGTCGCCGGGAATCGAGAGGTTCCATCCCGCTGCGAGCTTCAACGACCGGTCCATCAGCTGGTACGTGTCGACCCACTTCTTCGCCGAGTCGATGAGGCGCTGCTCCTCGTCGGTGAGCGTCACCCCGTCCTGCACGGCGTCGTCGACATCGCGCAGCGCTTCCTTCAGTGCGCTGGGCGGGCTGAACCGGGGTCGTGAGACGGCGCTCGTCCAGTCGTCGGTGTAGGCGCCGAATTGCACGGATGCGGTGTCGACACCGCTCTCGACGGCGGCGCGTGCGGCCTTCGGAAGCGTCTTCGGGATGTTCATCGCCGCGCTCCCGGTGACGCCGGGCCCGACGCTGCTCGTGGCGACGACGAAGACCAATGCTGCCGCGGCGCCGAGCCAGAGCGGCCCCCGTCGCCGTGACGCCTTCCGTTCGTGCTGGACGTTCATCGGGCACCCCCCAGTGCGTGCGATCGAACCGCCGTAGGATCTGCTGCGACTCTGCTCCTGCCGTGACTACCCGGGCAACCGCGCTAGCCCTGATCAGCCAGCAGTCGCCCGATCCGCTCCAAAGGAGCGGGCCGCGCAGTAGTCTGAGCGCACATCATGAGCCTCTCGGCCGAGGGACCCACCGAGACGCCCGCCGGTGCGCCGCCCGCGGGCGTCTCGACCTTGTCCGGTCTCCGGGCCGACCGTGTCGCGATCGTGCCGATGGCCGTCGCGGGCGGCATCTGGGGCCTCATGTACGTGCTCGCCGGAGTGCCGCTCGCGGCCGTCTGGCCGTGGGGGTACACCCTGCTCGCCGCACTGAACCTCTGGGCGTTCGTTCGGCGGGGGTGGACGCGGGCGCTCGACCTCCAGCTGCTCCTCAGCCTCGTGATCCCGTGGTTGCTCATGCTGCACGTCGGCGGGTTCCAGGCCTCCGGTGCGGTGATGATCTGGTCGCTCATCGCCCCGGTGGGTGCGCTCCTCGCCTACGGGTTCCGGCGGGCGCTCGCGTGGTTCGTCGCCTACGCGGTGCTGGCCTTGGTGGCGGCGCTGCTCGAGGGGCGTCTCGTCGACGCGGGCCTCGGCGACGGCTGGATCGCGGCGTTCTTCTTCATGGACATCATCGGCGTCACGTTCGTCGCCTGGCTGGTCACGGTGCGGTACGCGAACCAGGTCGCGCGGCTGGTCGAGTCGGAGCGCGAGGCCAAGCAGAAGGCGGAGGATGCGACGCAGGCCAAGAGCGAGTTCCTGGCGAACATGAGCCACGAGCTGCGCACGCCCATGAACGCCGTCATCGGCATGAGCAGCCTCCTCGCGACCACCGACCTCGACCGGGAGCAGGAGGAGTACGTCTCCTCGGTGCGCGGCAGTGCGGAGGCGCTGCTCGCGACGATCAACGACGTGCTGGACTTCTCGAAGATCGAGGCCGGGCGCTTGGAGATCCGGCCGGCGAGGGTGCACGTGCGGCAGCTCGTCGAGTCCGCGCTCGGCATCGTCGCGCCCCTGGCATCGCAGAAGCGGCTCGACCTCGTGCACGACGTCGACGCCGCGGTGCCGGAGACGATCACGAGCGACGGTCACCGCCTCGCCCAGGTGCTCGTGAACCTCCTCACGAACGCGGTGAAGTTCACCGAGTCGGGCGAGGTGCGCCTGCTCGTGTCCTCGACCGAGCTGCCGGAACCCGAGTCCACGACCGGCACGAGTGTGCCCGAGGAACGGCCGGCGGATGCTCCGCGGGTGCGGTTCGAGGTGCGGGACACCGGCATCGGCATCCCGGCGGAGGCGCAGCCGCACCTGTTCGACTCCTTCACGCAGGTCGACTCGTCGACGAGCCGGGAGTTCGGCGGCACCGGGCTCGGGCTCGCGATCAGCCAGCGCATCGTCGGGCTGCTCGGCGGGCGGATCGTCGTCGACAGCGCGCCCGACGTCGGCTCGTCGTTCGTGTTCTCGGTGCCGGTGACCGCGCCGGCCGGCGACGGCGACTCCGGCCAGGCCGACGCCGCCGATCCGGGGCCGGCATCCGACTCGACCCGCGCGGACCGCACCGAGACCGACCGGCACCACATCAACGGGTCCCTCGATCCCGGGTTCGCGCAGCGGTATCCGATGCGGATCCTCGTCGCGGAGGACAACCCGACCAACCAGCGGCTCATGCTGCGGCTGCTCGAACGCCTCGGCTACGCGCCGACCATGGTCGACGATGGCGTGGCCGCGGTCGAGGGCGTGGCCGCCGGTCGCCCCGACGTCGTGCTGATGGACGTGCAGATGCCGCGCCTCGACGGGTTCGAGGCGACCCGGCGGATTCGCGCGGGGGAGGGCGGGGACGCTGAGCAGGGGGCGGGCGGGGCAGTTCGTCGGCCCTGGATCGTCGCGGTCACGGCGAACGCGACGGACGAGGACCGTCGCACCTGCCTCGCCGCAGGCATGGACGACCACGTCGCCAAGCCCGTGCGACCCGACGACCTACTTGCCGCGCTGCGCACCGCGCACCGGCACGTCGCCGGGTGGAGGTCTGCGGCGGCGACGGATGCGGGGCCTGCGGCGGCGACGGATGCGGGAACTGCGACGGCGATGGACACGGGAACTGCTGCGGCGACGGATGCGGGAACTGCGCGCGTCGCGGACCGGGACGCGCCCGCGGGGACGACCGCGACGCCTTCGCCGGTCGTCGCGACGATCGCCGTGGACGCGTTGCTCTCCCTCGAGGACCTGACGGGCGATCGGGAGTTCGTGCGTTCGCTGCTCGCCGCGTTCCCGGAGGAGGCATCCGCATTGCTCACCGGCATGCGCGAAGCACTCCCCGACGATGCCGTGGCGCTGGCGCGCCACGCGCACAGCCTGAAGTCGACGGCCGCGAACCTCGGGGCCGTCGACGTCTCGCGCCTCGCGGCGGAGCTCGAGGGTCTTGCGCGCAGCGATGGGGCACCGGCATCCGAGCTCGCGTCCCGAATCGACGGGCTCGATGCGGCGGTGCGCGCCGCCGCCGATGCGATGGAGGGGCTCGATGACTGGTGACGCTTCCGCCTTCGCCGCCGGCGCGGGGGTCGCGACGGTGCTCGTCGTGGACGACACGATGATTCCGCGCGCGACGCTCGCGCGCGGCGTCGCACACGAGGGGCACCGGGTGATCGAGGCATCCGACGGCCGGGAAGCCCTCGACCTGCTCCGGCGCGAGCCGGTCGACATGGTGCTGCTCGACCTCGTGATGCCCGAGGTCGACGGTTTCGAGGTGCTCGAGACGATGCGGGCGGATGCCGCGCTCCGCGACATCCCGGTGCTCGTCGTCTCGGCGACCGAGGCCACCGACGACGTCGCGCGGGCCATCGCCATGGGCGCAATCGACTGCCTCACGAAGCCGTTCGAGCCCGCGCTGCTCCGCGTGCGGCTGCGCACGGCGCTCGAGCAGACGCGGCTGCGCCGTCTCGAGCAGGACTACCTGCGGCAGGAGCTGGCGATGCGCCAGCAGGAGCGGCTCGCGATGCTCGGGCGGCTGAGCGCCGGCCTCGGGCACGAGCTCAACAATCCCGCGGCGGCGGCCCTCGCCACGAGTCGCCAGCTCGGGCAGGCGCTGGAGGAGGCCGACGCACTCGTACCGCGGCTGGTGCGGGATGCGCGCGGTGACGCACTCGTCGAGGCCGTGCGCGACGCACTCGCTGCGCCGGGTGCGTCCGGCGCGGACACCGCCGCCCTCGAGACGGTGCTCGACGCGCGCGGGTTCGACGAGGGGTGGTACGTCGCCGGCGACCTCCGGGCGGTCGGCATGGATGCCGCGCGCCTGGAGCGGGTGCTGGCGATCGGGGCGGATCTGGCGTTGGCGGTCGAGTGGTTGCACGTTCGCGCCCGCATCCGTACCGCGCTCGAGTTCATCTCGAACAGCGTGGGGCGCATGGCGGAGCTGACGGCGTCGCTGCGCCGCTACAGCTACCTCGACCAGGCTCCGCAGCAGGATGTCGACGTGCGCACGGGCCTCGACGACACCGTCACGATCCTCGCCCACAAGACCCCGGAAGACGTGCAGGTCGTGCGCGACTACGGCGAGGTGCCGACCATCCACGCGTTCGGCGGCCAGCTCAACCAGGTCTGGACGAACCTGCTCGACAACGCCGTCGACGCCGTGCGCGATGGCGGCACGGTCACCCTCCGGGCCGTGCCCGACGGCGCCGGGGTGCGCGTCGACGTCGAGGACGACGGGCCGGGCATTCCCGCCGAGCTGCTGGGCACGGTCTTCGACGCCTTCGTCACCACGAAGCCCCCCGGCGAGGGCACCGGCCTCGGCCTGAACATCGCACACCACATCGTGACCGACGTGCATGGCGGGCGTCTCACCGCGACGTCCTCGCCCGGTCGCACGGTCTTCAGCGCGTGGCTGCCGCCGGCGCCGCGGCCGCAGGCCCCGGTCGCCTGACTGCCGTTCGTCCCTTGGCCCGCCCGCGGTGCCCAGACCCGTCAATTCCCTGCGTTCCCAGCGCTGGACGCGCAGCCTTCTGACGGGTCTCGACCGCGAGCGGGGCTGGGGCGGCGCGGGCGGACGCGAGATCCGTCAAGAACCTGCGTTCTCAGCGTGCGAAGCGCAGCCATTTGACGGGTCTCGGCTGGCAGACAAAGGGGGGCGGGCGGATGCCACGGGGCCGCGCCCGCCCACAGGGCCCAAGTCGTTGAGTGGGCTCAGACTCAGCCAGAAGTAGTCAAGGTGTCGCCGTGATCGAGCGGGATGCGACGAACGCGATCCACGACTTCGGCCACCCGGTCGTCGGTCAGCGGCTCGCCGAGATAGATGACATCCTCGGTTTCCACCGACTCGAACGGCTCGTTCCGTTCAGACATCTGTCTTCAGCGCTCCAGTAGTCGAGCCGCGTAGGCGTTGAGACTTGTTCCCTGGCGAAGCGCCTCCGTTGCGAGTCGGCGGTGCAGCGCTGGGTCGACCCGGAGGTTGACCCGCCCGGAGTACGTGCGATCGGCCAGCGGCTCCGGCACCTCTTCACCCGACTCCACAAGGTCCTCGACGACCGACCGAACAAGCTCCTCTATGCCGCGGAGGGCGTCGAGTTGAGTCCCGGCCAACCACGAGAGGGATGGGAACTCCGCAATGGTGGCGACGAACTCGCCATCTGACGCGCTCCATTCGACGGAGTATCGGTAGTGCTCCACCGAAGGTCGAGCCATCGTCTCGTTCATCAGAGTTCCTCTCCCTTCTTCTTGTCGATCGCCTTGATCAACTGCTTGACCTGGTACTCCTTCGCCTTGCCGCCGTCGCCCCTTTGGAGGTTGATGCGAGGGTCGCCCTGCCAGGGCATCTTGTAGATCGCGACGTGGCTTCCGGAGCCCTTCCGGGGCTCCCCGAAGTAGAACTCGGCGAGCTGGCAGGCTTCTGCGAAGCTCAGGGCCTTCGGTGAACGACGTGCCTTCTGTTCGATTTTCTCCACCGAGCCCACATGTCAATGGTGCCAGAAGTGGCACCATCCGACAAGGTCTACTAGTCGCGCCCGCGCCGCCCCAGCACCCCACCGAGCACCGCGTGCAGCAGCGGCACGGCCGACACCCCGACGAGCACCCAGCCCCACACCGGCGCATCGGCCCGCAGCAGCAGCCCGCCGACGAACAGCCCCACGAACACGACCGCCGACACGAGCCGCCGCGCCATCCGTTCCAGCCGAGCAACGCGCCGCTCCAGCGCGGGCGTGGCCACCGCCACCCGCCCCTCCTCGACCCGTGTGATCAGCGCATCCACCCGCCCTGGCAGCCGAGCCGCGGTCGTCACCTGTGACCACGCCTCGCGCCCGAACGCCTGCACCAGGTTCCCGCGCTCGTCGCGCAGCAGCTGCGCAGCATATGGCTCCACCGCGTCCCAGATGTTGAAATCGGGATCCAAAGAGCTGCACATGCCCGACGTCAGCGACATCGCGCGGATGATCAGCAGGAAGTTGTCGGGCAGCTGGAACGGCAGCCCGCGCACGACCTCGCCGAACTCGATCGCGAAGCGGCGCAGCTCGCGCTCGTCGACCTGCTGCAGCTCGGCGAAGCCCATGCCGCCGAAGCGCGCGAACAGTTCGGTCATCGCCCGCTCGAGCTCGGCCGTCTCGGCCGACGGCAGCAGCACGCCGACGTCCTGGATGCTCCGCACCATGCGCTTGCCGTCGCGCGACGCGATCGCGATCATCAGCTGCTGCAGCCCGCGGCGCAGCCCGTCGGGCACCTCGCCCATCATCCCGAAGTCGATGAAGGTGAGCTGCCAGGCCGGCCCGGCAGCAGCCCCGGGGGACGACTGGGCGGATGCCCTTGAGCCGCCGGCTCCGGCCGCGGGAGTGGGCTCAGAGGCATCCGCCCGCCCCTCGACCGGGGTGACGAAGATGTTGCCCGGGTGCGGGTCGGCGTGGAAGAAGCCGTCGCGGAAGAGCTGGTCGAACATGACCTTCGCGAACTCCGTGGCGACGGCCTTCGGGTCGATGCCGGCGGCGATGAGGCCGTCGCGGTCGTTGATCTTGATGGCGGTGACATCGGCGAGGGTGAGCACGCGGCGGGTGGTGCGCTCCCACACGACCTCGGGCGCGGCGACGCGCGGGTCGTCGGCGAACGCCTCGGCGAAGCGCACGGCGTTCTGCGCCTCGTGCAGGTAGTCGATCTCCTCGAGGCTGGTGGTGGCGAACTCCTCGACGAGCGCGGGCGCGTTGACGCGGCGCGCGACGAACCGCACGCGGCTGAGCCAGCCGGCGATGCGGCGCAGGGCCGCGAGGTCGACGTCGACGATCGTCTCGATGCCGGGGCGCTGCACCTTGACGACGGCGTCGTCGAGTCCCGTGTCGGCGGCGTCCATGGGGGAGAGGCGGGCGCGGTGGGCCTGGCCGAGGGATGCCGCTGCCAGCGGATCCGCGTCGAATGACGTGTAGGCGCGCTCGAGTGGCATCCGCAGCTCCGACTCGGCGAGGGCGCGCAGGTCGTCGAACGGCACGGGCGGTACCTCGTCCTGCAGGCCGGCGAGCTCCTGGGTGATCTCGGGCGGCAGCACGTCGAGGCGCGACGACATGTACTGGCCGACCTTGATCATGAGCCCGCCGAGGTCGACCGCGAGGTCGTGGAAGCGCCGCGCGACGCCGGTCAGGCGGGCGGCGCGCCCGTTCGCCGCCGCCTTCGCGAGCCCGAACCGCGGCAGCACGAGCTCGAACCACCACGTCTGCACGATGACGCGCGCGGCGAACCGTAGGATCCGCCGGTACCGCCTGCGCGTGTTGGTCACACGGGGCATCCTGCCTGTATGGGGGCGATGTGTCGAGGTGGCTCTGCTGGCAGCTGACGATAGCGGTAGCAATTAGCGGTACTATGAATCGGTATACCGAATCATCTAGCGAGCAGGTGGTGATCATGACCGAGATCGCAGCGTTGGTGCGTTCGGCACGTCGTGCGCGCTGCCTCTCCCAGCGCGAGCTCGCACGGCGCGCCGGTCTCTCGCAGAGCCGTGTCGCAATCGCGGAGAGCGCGCATGAGGATCCGCGCTTCGCCACCGCGCGGCGACTGCTCGCCGGGGCCGGGCATCGGCTCTACGCGGCTGCGACCACTCGCGATGATGTCGCGACGATCACCACCGAGATCAGGCAGGCGCTTGCGCATGACGATCTCCAGCTGGCATTCCGGTACTTCATCCAGATGAATGACAACCTCGTGGGGGAGCGCGGCCTGCTGCGTGGCATTCTCACTGTCACCGAGCCGGAGTTGACGGGCTCGAAGACTTGGGACTCGGCCATCGCCGCACTCGTCGAGTACCGGCTCAACCAAGAGGGCGTGCCTGCCCCCGCGTGGACGAGCTCTGCAACTCGGCGTCTCGAGCGCGCGCGACCGCTGCTCGTCGACCCGGCGGACCCCGTGCCGGCGCGTGGTGACGTGCCGACCGAATTCCTCGAGCACGGCGTGTTCATCTGGCGCGATTCGCTGGAGAGCGTGTGATCCTTCTCGACCGAGACGATCTCATCGACGGGCTCCGCGAGCTCGTCGCGGAGTTGCACGCGGCAGGTGACCCCGTCGGGCTGCGCATCGTGGGCGGTGGGGCGTTGGTACTGCGCCACTTCGACCGTCGTACGACGGTCGACATCGACGCCGTGCAGGTGAGCCCTGGTGACGAGGCGGCGGTGGTTGCGGCAGCCGAGCGAGTCGCGGAGCGGCGCGGCTGGCAGGCCGACTGGCTGAACTTCAAGGCAGCTCAGCTTGCGCCATGGTGGGGGCGATCAGTCAATTGGGAGCCGATCCACCACGACGACCTGGTGACCATCGAAGTTGCGCCCGCCGACGCGCTGCTCGCAATGAAGCTCAAGGCCAGCCGACCAGGCCGCGACACCGACGACATTCGCCAGCTGCTCGCCGTGTGCGGTATCGAATCCGTTGAGGCCGCCGACGCGCTCTACAGCGAATACTTCCCCGGCGACTCGCTCAGCGATCGCGCGTGGGGCATGGTCGAGCGGATCCTCGCGGCTGGCCCGCTCCGGGCGCCTGACGCGCCCCCGCCGCCGGACTTGAACCCGAATCGCTAGTTCACATGTCTCCGTGGGACTACGTTTCCGTAGTCAACGCGTCGCATTACGAAAACGTAGTTGCGCGGAGGTGTCGAAGGAGCGGCCCGGTCTTCTCGTGGTCGGCGTGGTATCAAACAGATACCACGCGGTAGCATGGTGCCCGACGGAAGGAGTGCGCCGTGGCGATGACCCTGCGACTCGATGAGGCTCACGACGAGCTCCTCGAGGCACTGGCGACGAAGTTCGGGCGCTCGAAGACCGAGGTCGTGCAGATCGCGCTCGACGACTTCGCGGCCCGTGCCGACAAGTCCGCGCGCACGCGTGCGGCATTCGATCGCGTCCGCACCCGCGACGCCGACCTGCTCGACCGCCTCGCGCGGTGACCTCGGGCCGGGAGGTCGAGTACCTCGACCCCGAAGACGTCGAGGCGCTGCTCGACGAGGAGGGCTTCCACTTCAAGGACGGCGCTCGCGGACGGAGCCTGATGCTGTCGGCGCTCGCCGCGCCGATGCCGGTGTTCGGCGAGGAGGTGCATCCGTCGCTCGAGGAGAAGGCTGCGGCGCTCCTGCTGGCGGTGATGCGCAACCATCCGCTCGCCGACGGCAACAAGCGTCTGGCGTGGTTCGTGACGGTCGCGTTCCTCGAGCTGAACGTCGTCGACCTCGTGGTCGACGACGTCGCCGAGGCAGACCGCTTCCTTCGCGAGGTCGCGGCGGGCGCGGTCGACCTCGACGGGGTGGCGGCGTGGGTTTGCGCCCGCATCCGCCCGATCGTCTGACGAGCGCTGCAGCGACCTCGGTTCGAGACTCCTCTCGACGGCAACACAGCAGTGCGCAAGGCTGGGCAGCGAACGTGAGCGAAGGAGCATCCCGATGACGATCACGCAGTCCGACCGCAGTACCGGTGAGATCCTCGGGTTCGTCGTGTCCGGAGACGTGACGAAGGCCGACTACGACGTGATGACGCCCGCGGTCGAGGCCGCGGTCGAGGAGCACGGCACGGTGAAGGTGCTGCTCGACCTCACCGACTTCCGGTGGGAGAAGGTCGGCGCGTGGGGTTCCGACCTGCACTTCGGTCGCGAGTTCCACGAGAAGATCGCGCGCATGGCGATCGTCGGCCACACGAAGTGGGAGGAGCGCCTCGCCCACCTCGCAGGCCCGTTCTACGCGCAGGAGGCTGCGTACTTCGACGACCAGAATGCCGGCTGGGCCTGGCTCCGGAGCTGACACCCGGGTGCCGGGCGACACGGTGGAACAGTCCTGGATCTCCGAGACAAGCACCGACAACACAGCACGGTTCGTGCTGGGCACCGTCGGCCGGAACCCGCTCGTCTGCATCGGCGTCAACCCCAGCACCGCCGCGCCGGGCGCGCTCGACCAGACCGTCACGAAGGTCGCAGGCTTCGCCTCGAGGAACGGCTACGACAGCTGGGTCATGCTGAACCTCTACCCACAGCGCTCGACCGACCCGAACGGGATGCACCTCAAGCCCGACCCCGACCTGCAGGCGCAGAACGAGCGGCACATCGAAGGGTTCATCGATGGCCGCGCGCTGTCTCTGCTCGCCGCATGGGGAGGCCTGATCACGAAGCGGCCGTATCTCCCGCGGATGCTCGAGGGCATCGTGACGATCGCAGACCGCTCATCGTGCGAGTGAATCTCGATCGGCGACCCCATCGCTGGTGGCCACCCACGTCACCCGGCACGGCCCGGCTACTCCACGCCGCTGGTGGGCTTCGACATGGGTTCGTACCTGCAGAGTGGGACGCGATAGCGGAGCGCTTCAGCAGCGGTCGGCCGCGTAGGGCACAGAGGCTACTGCGGTCCGAGGTTGACCTGTTGGGTCCATTGCTCGCCCCGGATGATCCTCACAAGAGCGGTCGTGAGCTGGGCCGGTGTGAGCCTGAAGGTGGAGCTCCGCTCCCGGAAGTACGGCACCGCCCAGCGCGCCGTGTCTGGGAAGACGACGAAGGTCTCGAGCTCACCGATTCTCGGCATCGGGTCCCGATCATCCTGGTTGGGGCGGAACAGATTCTTGTCCACGAGGATGCCGCTGGCAGTCGTGCCCTGCGACAGGATCTGCCGTGCCTCGGCCTGAGCCTCGCGGTACGCGGGAAGGTCCCGCCATCGCGTTGGCTTCTCGCTCCAGTACGGCTCGTTCTGGGTGACGACGATGGACCTGCCGTGTTCGAGAGTGTGTGAGTAGAGCGTCGAACGCGGCACTCCCTCCAGGTTCGCGTACCCGTCCCGCAGCACCGGGAGCAACTCGGCGGGCGGGGTCTCGACCTTCCAGACGGACGCGTGTGCGGGTGCCGAGACACGCGCGAGCCACGCAGCGAGGAGCTCATCCGTGCCCGGTCGCAGGAATTCCTCGTGGCGAGCGGCCGCCGCGATCACGTCCGAAACCGGGGTCTCCGACAGTGGCGGCTCGGTGGGAACGGCGCCGCCATGGGGGTCGGTCGCCCACTGTCCCGTGGCCTGCATGTAGTCGGCATGTCGACGCATCGCGCCCTCGGCACCGTTCATGATCCCCCTCACCTTTGGGGCCGATCGTACTGACACGAGGTCGTGCTCGGGGAGACGGCTCAGCGCAGGAGCGCAGTCCGCCGCCAGATCACCCCTCCCGCACCCGCGCCGTCGACGCCCGCTCCACGATGAACGGCGGCGGCTCGTCGAGGATCGTCTCGCCGTCGCGCTGCCCCTCGATCTGCTCGAGGAGGATCTCGACCGCGAGCCGGCCGACCTGGGCCAGCGGCATCGCGACGACGGTGAGCGCCGGGTTCAGGTGCGGGGCGAACCAGGTGTCGTGGATGCTCACGATCGACACGTCGTCGGGAATCGCGAGCCCGGCTGAGGTGACGCCCGCGTGCACGCCGAGCGCGCTCGTGGTCGTCACGACGACCAACCCGGTCGCGCGCCCGCCGTTGGCGTAGTACCGGTGCGTGGCCTCGCGCGCGCTGTCGGCGTCCCACCCGCCCGAGATCATCGGATGCGGCGACAAGCCGCGCTCGCCGAGGGCGTCGACGTATCCGCTGTGCCGGCGATCCGACGAGGCGCCCTCCGCGCCCACGAAGGCGATGTCGGTGTGCCCGAGGTCCATGAGGTGGCGGGTGGCGACGGCGGCCGCGTTCGCGTCGTCGAGGCGCAGGGTGCGGATGCCCGGGGTGGCGTCCGCATTGAAGACCAGCGACGGCACCGACCGGGCCATCTCCCCGAGCGCGCGGCTGTCGGCGGAGAATCCGCTCTGGATGAGCAGCCCGTCGACGCGATGGCCGCGCACGAGCTCGCGGAACGCCTCGGGGCGTCCCGCGAGCTCGTCCGAGTTCAGCAGCACGATGGAGTAGTCGTGTGCTGCTGCCGCGGCCTGGGCGGTCTCGACCATCTGCGCGTAGATCGGGTCGTTCACGTGGTGGAGCGCGAAGCCGAGCAGGCCGGTCAGCGAGCTCCGCAGCGCGCGAGCGGATGCATGCGGGGTGTACTGCAGCATCTCGATCGCCGACAGCACGCGCTCCCGCGTCTCCTCCCGGATCTTCAGGTTCGGATCGCCGTTCAGCACCCGTGACACGAGCCCAGGGGAGACGTCGGCGAGTTTCGCCACCTCCGACAAGCGCGGAGTGCTCTTCTGTGCCACCTGGTCTGCTTCCTGTCTGGCGATTGAGTCCCGAATCTACCGGTGCCGCGTCAGCCCTTGAGGTTGACGTGCACGAGAATCCGGGCCGGCTGCTCCTCGCTCGCCCCCTCGACGCGCAACCGCACCCAGTTGCCGAACGTGGTGAGGCTGCTCTCGGCGATGGTCTCGTCGCTCCGAAGCGTGCGCGGCTCGCCCCGGGCGATCCAGTTGATGCCGTCGGGCGAGATGTCGGTCGTGATGGTCAGGTCGGGGTGCTCGCCCTCGACCTGGGTGAAGAAGACCGCCTCCGTGGCCCAGCCCGCTTCGTAGGGGAGGGTCGCGTAGTCGGATCGGATCCACACGCGACGCGTGAGGACGGACGTGTTCGTGGTGTGCACTGCTGTTCCTTCGGTTTCGCTCGCTGGGCTCACTCGGTCGAGTAGACGACCGAGTCGAGGAAGAAGTGGACCGGGCGGTCGGTGTCGGTCTCGACGTAGAAGATGGGATTGATGAGGTTGTCGATCGACCGGTAGCGCTCGGCGAGCGTGGGCTGGATGCCTCGGAGGTCGAAGATCGTGTCCATGCTCTGCAGTTCGATGTACTCGCGCTTCTTCACGTCGACGAGCAGGCGGAAGTAGAGCCAGTTGATCTTGTCGGGGCTCTCGTTGTAGAGCAGATCCTGCTCGCCGCCGGGCACCCACTGGTAGCCGTCGGACGAGCCGTCCTCGTGGCGACGCCCGTACCAGAGGTTGTCGATGCCGGGTGCGCACCATCCGTCTTCGACGCCGAAGTTCCAGTCGGCGTGGGTGACCCCGTCGGCGACCTTCCAGTACTGCCACTTCTTGACGAGCGTGCCGCCGAGCGAGTTCACGTACCGCACGCCGGGCATGTAGCGGTGCTCGCCGTCCTGCACGTCAAAGTAGAAGCCGAAGGCACGGATGTCCTCCTCGCCGAGGCCGATGCGGTCCTGCGCGGGGGTGTACGAGTACCACGCCTCGATCTGGATCTTCGAGGGGTCGCCGAACCGCGACAGGCGCTTGAGCGCGATGCCCATGCTGCCGTCGGCCGGCGGCTGCGTGTGCGGTGCGGCGACAGGGCCGGTGGTCAGCTTGAGCGAGTACGTGCCTTCCATCGACCCGTGCGACGCGGCGAAGCGCATCGGCGCCGAGCTCAGCATCGACGGCGCCCAGCTGGTCAGGTCGACCGCGCTGTTGAACGACTCGTAGTTGTCGTAGACGAAGTTCGGGGTGAGATCCATCCACCCGTTGAACCCCCGGTCGAAGTCGTCGAACGTGATCACCCGGTCGAGCGGATTGAACCGCTCGAGCTGGCGATCGTAGGAGAGTGTCTTCTGCATACCTTCCTCATTAAATCGTTGTACCAGATGGGAGGACAACCCCGTCCTCAATGGCCCATCGCCACGCACTCCGGAGAATTCCGCTTTGCGTTCCATCAGTAAATCGTTATACCATACTCGCACCGATGAGGATGCGAAGGGGCATCCCACGGCAACACGAGGAGTTGACAGCATGCAGTTCCGTTTCATTGCTGCGGTCGGGGCCACCGCGCTCGCAGTGAGTCTGGCCGGGTGTAGCACCAGCGATGCGGGAGAGGGGGCGAGCGACGACATCGAGCTGCGCATGACGATGTGGAGCTCGAATCCCGACCACCTCGCCCTGTTCGACGCGATCGCCGACGACTACATGGCCGACCATCCCGAGGTCACCAGCATCGAGTTCGAGAGCCTCACGCTCGACCAGCTCGACACCGTGCTCACCACGGGCATCACTGCGGGGGATGCCCCTGATCTCACCTGGCTCCCGGTCGAGTCGAGTCGCGAGTACATCGCGGCCGGCGCGCTGCTCGACGCCGCACCGGTGCTCGAGTCGACCGAGGGCTACGACTACGCCGACCTGGTTCCCGCGCTGCAGGAGCGTTGGCGCGACGGCGACGCGCAGTACGGCGTCCCGTTCTCGACCGGTGCGCTCGTCATGTACTACAACGCCGACCTCTACGCCGACGCCGGCGTGAAGTCGCCGGCCGACCTCATCGCCGAGGGCGACTGGACGTGGGAGTCGTTCCGCGAGATCTCGAAGGAGCTCACCGACGCGAGCGGCGTGCCCGGCTACGTGGTGAACGACTTCGACTTCAAGAACTGGACCCGACTGGTGCCGCTGTTCTACGCCTACGGCGGCTCCCCGTGGAACGATGACGCGACCGCGTGCACGGCCGACAGCCCGGAGATGCAGGACGCGTTCGAGCTGTTCAACGGCATGGTCTTCGAAGACGGCTCGTCGCCCGTGCCCGGGCAGCAGGTCGACTTCTGGGGCGGCCAGGCCGGTGCGACCTCGTCGTTCCTCAGCAGCAACGCGCTGCTGCAGGACGCGACCTACGAGTGGGGCATCGTGCCGATGCCGAGCGGGCCCGCCGGTGACACCCAGGCTCTGGGTCAGGCCGCCATCGCCGCGCTCGCGGCCGGCGACAACCAGGAGGCCGCGCTCGACTTCCTCGCCTTCCTCACCAACGCCGAGAACGCCGCGCGCCTCGCGCAGTTCTTCCCGCCGGCACGGGAGAGCCTGCTCACCACCGACGTGCTGGTCGGCAGCTCGACCATCCTGACGCCCGAGCTCGTGCAGCCGATCATCGACGCGACGCTCAGCTCGGGTCGCATCTTCCCTGTCGCGCAGAACAACGCTGCCGTGGCGGACGCGCTCAACTCGTCGCTCGACGAGTTCGTGTACGTGCCCGACGTCGACCTCGGCGAAGCGCTCGGCAACGTCTGCGCCGCCATCGACCCCCTGCTCTGACGATGGCACTTCGCACGACCGAGGTCGTGCCCGCGGGTGAGCACCCGCGGGCACGGCCGCCCGCCCGGCAGGCGGCCCGACGCCCCGCAACCGGTCGCGATCGGGGGCGCAACCTGTTCGGCTACGCGCTTCTGGCTCCACAGATGGTCGGGTTCCTCGCCATCGGCGTGGTCGCGCTCGTCTGGGTGGTGTGGCTGAGCCTGAACCACATCAACGTGCTCGCGGGCACGCAGGAGTTCGTGGGACTGGCCAACTACACCCGCATCCTGAGCGACCCGAACATGGCGACGGTGCTGCCGAACACGTTCTTCTTCGTGTGCGTGCTGAGCATCGCCGGCACGATCGTGGCCCTGCTGCTCGCGCTCATGCTCAACCAGGCACTGCGCGGCATCAACATCTACCGCTCGATCATCTTCATTCCGGCGCTCGTCACGATGGTGGCGTGGAGCCTGGTCTGGAGCTTCATCGTGCAGCCCGAGGGGCTGCTCGACGCGGTGCTCGCGTTCTTCGGCCTCGACCCGTTGCCGTGGCTGCGCGGCGGCTGGCTCACCCTGGTCGTGTTCGCCTTCATCCAGCTGACGAAGAACGTCGGCATCAACGTCATGATC
The DNA here is from genome assembly GCF_040496035.1 of Agromyces sp. SYSU T00194. Lineage (NCBI taxonomy): Bacteria > Bacillati > Actinomycetota > Actinomycetes > Micrococcales > Microbacteriaceae > Agromyces > Agromyces chitinivorans. The sequence continues at coordinate 1,940,960 of NZ_JBEPJZ010000001.1, forward strand.
TTCCTCGGCGCGCTGCAGGCGGTGCCGCAAGAACTCGTCGAGGCGGCACGCATCGACGGCGCGGGTCGCGTGCGCGTGCTGCGCAGCGTGGTCATTCCGCAGATCTCGCCCGCCATCCTCATGGTCTTCATGCTCATGATCGTGGGCTCGTTCAAGGTGTTCGAGGTGGTGCTCATCCTCACCGAGGGCGGGCCGGGCGTGCAGAGCTCGGTGCTCTCGTTCGAGATCTACAAGCAGGCATTCAAGTTGAACGACGTCGGCTACGCGAGCGCACTCTCGGTGCTGCTGTTCGGGCTGATCCTCGTGCTCACGACCGCCATCTGGCAGGTCAGGAAGCGGGTGGTGTTCCATGAGGCGGACTAGTCCCCGCACCATCGCGAGCCGCGGGCTCAGCTATCTGCTGCTGTCGGCGGTCGCGCTCGTCTCCCTGGGGCCGATCCTCTGGATGGTGAGCGCCTCGTTCAAGTCGCCGAACGAGATCCTCCGCTACCCGCCGACGGTCATTCCCGAGAACTTCAAGTGGGAGAACTACCAGCAGGTGTTCGAGCTGCAGCCGTTCGCGCAGCAGTTCCTGAACTCGGTGTACATCATGGCGCTCGTCGCCGTGTTGACCATCCTGCTGTCGGTGCCTGCCGGCTATGCCCTCGCACGGGTGCGACCGGTCGCTGCCGGGATCATCTTCCTGGTGCTGCTCAGCGCGATGTTCATCCCGCCCGAGGCGACGATCATCCCGCTGTTCCAGATGGCGTCGACGCTCGGCTGGATCGACACCCACTACCCGTTGGTGATCTTCACAGCGGTGCTCACGACGGCACCCATCGCGACGTTCGTCATGCGCCAGGCGTTCCTGACGCTGCCGGCCGAGTTCGAGGAGGCCGCGACGATCGACGGCGCGACCCGCCTCCGCACCATGCTGCAGATCTACTTCCCGCTCGCGCGCCCGTCGCTCGCGTCGGTCACGGTGCTGGCGTGCTGGTACAGCTGGAACCAGTTCCTCGAGCCGCTCATCTACGTGCGCTCGCCTGAGATGCTGACGGTGCCCGTCGCGCTCACCCGCTACGAAGACGCGTTCGCCGGCCCGCTCTGGGGCGTGCAGATGGCTGCGACGACGCTCTCGGTCATCCCCGTCCTGCTGGTGTTCTTCTTCGCCCAGCGCCACGTGGTCTCCGGCCTCACCGCCGGCGGCCTGAAGTCCTGAACGAGCAGAGGAGCTTGAAATGAATCGGATGCAACGAGCCGCCGTGCTCCACGGAGTCGAAGACCTCCGTATCGAAGAACGTCCCATTCCTGTCCCGGCGGCGGGGGAGGTGCTCGTCAAGGTCGAGGCGACCGGCGTCTGCGGCTCCGACGTGCACTACTACCGCCACGGCCGCATCGACCGGTACGTGGTCGATACGCCCATGGTGCTCGGCCACGAGTCGGCCGGCACGGTGGCCGCCGTCGGTGCTGACGTCGACCCCGGGTTGGTCGGCCGCGTGGTGGCGATCGAGCCGGGCATCCCCGACGGCACCTGCGCGGAGTGCAGTGCGGGCCGGTACAACCTCTGCCCGGCCGTGCGCTTCCACGCGACCCCGCCGATCGACGGCAGCCTCGCCGACTACGTGGTCGTGCCGGCGGCGTTCGCGCACCCGGCGCCTGCCGGCATGCGGGCCGAGCGCGCGGCCATGGCCGAGCCGGTCTCGGTGGGCGTCGCCGCCGCCCGCAAGGCGGGCATCGGGGTCGGGGCGCGCGTGCTCGTCATCGGCGCAGGCCCGGTGGGGCTGTTCGCCGCCCAGGTCGCGCGGGCGCAAGGCGCCGAGCAGGTGGTCGTCACCGACGTGAACGAGCGGCGGATGCAACTCGCCCGCCGCCTGCGCTTCGCCGCGCCCGCGGATGGCGACGAGTACGACGTCGTGCTCGAGTGCTCGGGGCACCCCGATGCGTTCGCCGCCGGCCTGCGCGCCGCCGCGCCCGCCGCGCGCGTGGTGCTGATCGGCATGGGCGCGGACGAGTATCGCCTGCCGGTCGGGCTGGTACAGGGGCGCGAGCTCACCCTCATGGGCCAGTTCCGCTACGCGGACACGTACCCGGCCGCGCTCGGCCTCATCGCCGATGGCCGCGTCGACGTCGACAGCTGCATCAGCCACCGCTTCGAGCTCGCCGAGGCCGAAGCCGCGCTGACCATCGGCCAGCGCGAGCCGAGCGCGAACAAGGTGGTCGTGGTGAACGTGTCGGAGGGCCTGATCGATGCCTAGCGGGAAGCCAGCACTCAAGTCCACGCGACAGACCCAGCCGGCCCGCGCGACAGGTCCTAGATGTACGGTCCGAGGAACTTGTCGCCGTTGAGATGGATCATGTGCGTCGGGTCGCTTGCGCACCAGGCCTCGGTCTCCCAGGCGAGGTCAGCGAGAAACTTCCGCATCGTTGCACGATCTGGAAAACAACTTACGTAGATGAGCCCTGCTTTGCTTCCGGCGAACAGCCTAGTGAGTTCACCATGGCGCTTCGCGTCGACGGGGCCGTGCGATGACGCAGCCTCCATGAGGAAGAGCCAGTTGGTGGTCGGCTGGTAGACGACTAGGTCGGGGAGCTTGCCGTGAGTGTCCACGGTGACCCCGAGCGAACTGAGGAGGGCTTCATCAAAGTGAAGGAGCTTCGAGTCCGCATCACCGATGTAGATCACCTCTCCACCGGGGATGAAGTAGCCGCAGAAGTCATCGATCATTGCCTTGATAAGTACGTTCTGGCCACCGGCCTTCAGCGTGAGTGCGATGCCTCCAGGAAGCGTGACCGGAATGCGAGTCAAGTCGCGCGCTGCTGCATACTTCGCTGCAAGCCCAGGTGCCTTGGCGAGGTATCCCGCGATCTCCGAGTCGAAGGCTTGGGTGCCGTACTGGCGAATGATCGCGAGGACGTCTTCGGTAAGGCGGTAGTTGGTTCGCTGGTCGTTCGGTGGTCGTGACGGATCATCGTCGTTGTAGAAGCAAAACCCGGCATCAACGAACTGATGCATTACCTGGCGGCGGACCTGCTCCCTGTCGGGCTTTGCGAACCCCAGCTCCGTCTCGATCCAGTTGTAGATGGTGGAGATTCGGCAGCGCTCGTTTGACGCTTCAGCCCAGGGCGTCGACTTCTTCATGCGCGCAAGCGCCAGCAGAGTCTTTCCCGCTAGATCGTTCGTCTGCTTCTCGTCGAATCCGAATGCTGTGAGGATGGCGCGGGCCTCGGTCAACCTCCTCATGCTGCGATCATCTCTCGAGTCACGATTCGCTCGACAGCTGTATCGATGTCTTCGGAGGAAGCCGCTAGTGCGCGAAGTTGCATGAGGGTTGGGAAACGCATCTGGCGCAGGTCCCCAGCGTTGACCTGGGTATGACCGGAGAACACCCTGAAGTAGCGATCGACCTGCGACGAGTTCAGCCACTTCGAGAGACCAAGTGCAACCAGTGGGTCGATTCCGTGCTTGCTGTCGTGGAAGTAGTTCAGTTTGTTGTCGAACGCTGGGGCGTCTTCGTGGCTCCACAGGGCGGCCACAACCCGTCGTTTCTCCTCCTTCGCGGAGAACCGCTTCACGAGTACGTATTCACCCGGGGGAACGAGCAACTTGGCGGCAGTCAACGGGTCAGCGGTGAACCACTGAGGCTTCTTCGCGCCAAGCTGCGGATGAACGACCTCGGTGCCTCGGAAGTTCGCGGAGTAGACCATTGGGGCGCTCTCAGGCGTCCGTTTGGGGGACAGGAAGTCTCGTGATCGGAAGTCCACAACCCGTCCGGTCGATACGGAAAGACCGATCTCGGCGAGCGTGCAGGAAGCACGCTCCATCCAAGTCACCGCGTCAGAGTCACTTTGGGTCGCGGGAACGTGAATGAAGTCGTCCGTGACTACATCGCTGTATGTGACGCGGCGCTGACTCGCCTCCTCACGGTGATCGTGTGAGGTGTGCACCACGACCTCGTCGGGGTGAGAGCCGACTGTAGCGGTGACGATGATCGCTTCCTGGAGGACGCCCGTGTCGCCGAACACCTTGCTTCGAGACTCAAACGTGTGAATGGCGTCGATTCCGGCGCGGCGCACAAAGTCGTGACGGAAGGCTCCGTAGTACGTGCCGTTCATCCATGAGCGCGGGGTGATTGATACTTGCTGCCCGCCACTATCGAGAAGACGAAGGCCGAGCGCGAGGAACGCGGCGTAGATGTTTGGTACGTCGACTCCGACGCTACGGAGCACAGTGTGGGTCGTCGAGCCGGACTGCAGCTTGCGGTACGGGGGATTCTGGATCACGAGGTCGAAGCGGTCACTGGTCGAGAGCGCCCACGCGACAAAGTCGTCGTCGATCAGTTGAGTGATTGCGCCAGCCTCTTCGCAGTTGCCAAGTGTCTCCGCGAGAGGGGTGCGTAGGCTGGCGTCCATTTCGACCGCTGTCACTACGACCGTTACGTCGGGCGCCTCCCGCCGGACACGATCGACTATCGCGGCGGTGAGGATGCCTGATCCCGCGCCAGGGTCTAGGACGCGTAGCGTTCCACCCTTTGGGATACGCGGCATCGCGGCAAGGATCTGTGCGGCGAGAGCGGGCGTGAAGAACTGTCCCATCGTGGCCTGGTCGACCTGGTCGAGAGCTGCGAGCGAAACGCGTCGACGACTCTCGGCGCGTTCTAGAAGGTCCATGCTTTGAGGCTACTGGCGAGTACCCACACTGGGTTCATCGGAACCCGCATGTTCGACCGCCACCGCCAAATCGGCTGTGCGTGGTCGAACTGGATCGCGCCCCAACAACCGCCCCAACTCAAGCCTCCGCAAGGATCCCGTACAACTTCCGCCGCGCCTCCTCGAGCACCTCGACGGCCTGGTCGACCTGCTCGGGCGTGCCCGTGCGCCCGACCTGCGCCGCCGCCTGCGCCAGCTCGATGCCGGCCTTCGGCAGCTTGCTGCCGGCGCCGAAGTCGCGCCCGCTCGATGTCTTCCACGGCGGGGTGCGGTCAGCGGATGCCTCCGCCTCGACCTTCCCCGCCTCGGTGAGCGAGTACGTCTTGCGCCCGCCCGACTCCTCGGCGCTGATGAGGCCCTCGTCGGCGAGCAGCTGCAGCGTGGGGTACACGGATCCGGCGCTCGGCTTCCAGGTGCCGCCGCTGCGCTCGGCGATCTCGCTGATGATCTGGTACCCGTGCATCGGCTGCTCGGCGAGCAGCGCGAGCACCGCCGTGCGCACGTCGCCCTTGCCCATGCGCGGGCCGACCTTCTGCTCTAACATGCCGCGAAGCTGCTCCATGGCCTCCCAGAGATTCGGGCCTTGGCCTCCTCGACCCCATTTACCCGATGCTCCGGGGAACCCTTCGCCCGTGAATGAACCGCTCATGATCGACCTCCCGTTGTGCGGGGCCCTGATGGGTCTCGACGATATGTCAACGATATATCGCTCGGGGGATCCGGGCCGAATCAGGATCACCAGCTGTCCCCACGATCTCGTTTTGCAGTCCGGCGTGACGTGCGCTGAAGTGGATCCCGCGGCATCGCGAGTTGGGAAGCGCGGCTATGCTCGCAAGGTGGCCGAAGCGAGAAAAAGCATGCTGGCAAGACCGCGCAGATGATCCTTGCTTGAATCTCTGAGCGCCGTAGTCGCGGCTAACGCGGCATCGGAGACGACCTCTTTCGCCTGATCCCTCAACTCGTCACCAATTATCGGCACTCCCACGGCCAGAGCAGCGTCCGCGAGGTTCCTCGACCACTTCCTGCTTCGATTCGAGAAGTGCTTCTCTGTGAACACCCGCCCAAAGTGTTCTCCAAGCGCACCGAGGTAGACACCTGGTTCGATCAAGTCCTCTAGCTCGCTCTGAGTCTTTCTGCCGCCCAACATGAAGATGTTTCTGTCAGGGAGCAGAGTAGCCTCTCTGATGCGTTTCGCTTCCTCGCGACCTTCAGCATCATCGTCGAGGACCACCAATATTCGACAAACTGTGGACTTCTCACGCTGGATCTGAGCTCGCATTCTGCCAGCGCCCTTGGTTGAACGGAAGACCACTCGTCCGGTGGATACCGAGTGCTCGACGCGTGGCTCGACCTCGGCTAGGAGCTTTGGAATAGATCTTTCGTCAGAAATACCCTCAACTAGAACGACAGTGTCCGCAGAAGCAAGGTTGTCGTGGAGTTGCACACCGAGTGCTTCGCGAATCTGAGCGACGGACTTGGCAGGTCGTGCGGCGTTAGATACGACCAGAACATTGGACTCGACTCGTTCCCGATTGACGAATATCGGGTTGTGAGTCGCCAAGATGACTTGCTGGCTTTGGGACAACTCTTCGAAGAGCGTTTGTAGTTCGTGGACGGATGAGGGATGCAGGTGTGCTTCGGGTTCGTCAACAGCAAGAATGAAGTTCTGACTCTCTGACTTCTCTTGGGCGAACTCTTGGATTAGCGCCATCGTGACGAGGCTCTTGATTCCATCTCCCTTGCTCTCAATTGACGTGCTGGTCCCATCGTTTATCACGAGTTCTTCGACTGTGTTCGTTCGTTGGACGTCCGTCGTATGGATATCGATCGAACTGATCGAGGGAAGGTAGCGTCGAACTGACTCGGTGAGGTCGTCGCCTACCTTGCTCACCGCCTGATGTCTAAGGTCGTTGAGTTGATCGGTAAGGGCCTGGTATTCGTCGGACGCGAGGAATGCTTGCATTCGCATGCGGGCTAGATCGTTCACCAGTGCGAGCGCCTGATCACCGGTGCGGATCGCTGGAACGGATACGAAGGTTAGGCGAGATGTAATGAACTGCGCGATGTCTTTCGCCTTTGCACGGTGTGTAGCCGCACCGCGGCCGGGCTTGACCACGCCGAAGCTAGCAGAGAGTCGACCAAGCGCGAGTTCAATAGGCAGATCACCGTTGCTTGCGATCCCCGTGAACTGAGCAAACTCTCCAATCTCAGAGTCAGTGAGCCGAAACTTCAGGCGGATCGTCGTCGGCCTCGCACCCTTTGTCTCTTGCTTATCTAGCGGGAAGTCCTCGCTCCAGCGGTACCCGGCGGTGGACGCGGCAAAGCGACCGGAACGTCGTGGTCGAAGCAAGTTGATTGCGGCCGGACCTGTGACCTCTCCCCCCTTCACGTAGTTGTCGGGGACGCTGGGCCAGCGCTGGATCAGATCCATACCGAGAGCGACGGCACGAAGCAGGTTGGACTTTCCTTCATTGTTCGGGCCGACGAGGGTTGTTAAGTCGTCGATAGAGAACCGTGTCTGCGCCGTGATTGAGCGATAGTTCTGTACGGATACTTCGGTGAGTCTCAAGCGGGCTCCAATCCTCGAGACAAGACCCTATCGATGCCGCACTCGGATCTGACTGACCACATCGGTGCGGCGTTGGTCCTCACGCGAGGTGAGTACGCGACCGGAAAGCGCTCGGGTACTCGAGCGGCACTAGGCGGGATGCTGAACGGTCGACTAACGTGCCGGCGCCGTAGCCTGGTGACATGAGTCAAGTTCCTTCCACGTTAGGAGTGTCCGAAGCAGTGTTGACGCCAGGCACGTCGGTCCTTTTGGGCTCCAGGATTCAGCTTCCCGGAGCACCTAGAGATAATTCGAGCGGACTCGTCGTGTCGGACCGCGCTCATCAAGAGGTGTGGTTTGGATCAGAGTAGGTATGACGCTCTGCGGAGGTTCGCCGTTGGCCTCGAAGACGGAGAGGAGTGGCCACGTCCAATTTGCCCAACATGTGCGGACGGCTACGTGGCGTTCGGCGAGCCGGCGCTGAGCGAGAATGCTGAATCGCAGAGTTGGCATTCCCACGCCGCATGGGAGCCCATCTGGGTTTTTGGGAACTTCCGGGCGACCGGCCAGTGTGAGAAGCCGAGTTGTCGGCAGGCGATCACTGTTACAGGCGTGTACTCAGTAGATGACGCTTCGGGACGCACTCGTGAGGAGGGTTTTGAGGAGACTGGGTACGTTGACGAGTACTCCGTCTACTACGCGGTCGAGTACTTCAGCCCCCCGCTCACGCTTGTATTGCTTCCCGAGGGCACGCCTCAGGAGGTTTGCCAAGCCGTCGAGCGCGCAGCGAGACTCTTGTACCTCGACCCGGGGCTCGCCGCCACCGCTCTCCGGTCGTCGGTTGAGGGATATCTAACGAGCCAAGGGGTTCCACGAACGAGCAAGAGCGGCGGGTTCCTCTCGCTCGACAAGAGGCTCCAGGATTGGAGGAACGCAACCAGCCACGAGCGAGAAGCCGACCTCCTGCTTGCGGTCAAATGGATCGGCAACTCCGGCACCCACGAAGCGGGCGAGTTGACGGCGCGTGACGTGCTTGACGGCGTCCGATTCATCGATGAAGCCTTCCACTCCCTCTACATCGCTCCCGATGTAGATGCGAATGCGCAGGCTGTAAGCGCGCGTCGAGGTCGCTCGACAACTCAAGTCACCACGTCTTGATGACTCGGCCGATCCGCCCGGGGTCTCATGTCACACCTGCTCTATGGACGGACGGGCTGATTGTGACGCTTGCGAAGAGTGGTTGGCGAGTTGCCCCAAGCAGTCGGAAGCCGTGGGTCTCGTGGAACGTGAGGCGCAAGGGCGATGGGAATAGCCCGGCACACCCTGCGTTGAACTTGAGTACACCACACTCAAGTTTGCACAGGAGGACCCCAGGTGCCCAACGACTTCAACCCCGAGACCGGCGGCAACTCGTTCGATGAGTTCCTCGCCCGGTACCTCGCGGGCGAGCAGGCGCGGCAGGCCAGGTCGATCGACCTCAGCCGCTTCCTGACCGCGCGCACGCAGGGCATTCTGCAGCGCGCCGGACGCTTCGCGCTCGAGCGCGGGCAGACCGAACTCGACGCGCTGCACGTGCTGCGCGTCATCGTCGACGACGAGACCGTCGCGCAGGCGATCACGCGCATCGGCGTCGAGCCCGCCACCATCGTCAGCGCCACCGAGGCGCGGCTGCCCGCGGCATCCGACACCGCCGACGTCGACGCGGCCAACATCACGCAGTCCGCGCAGCGGGCGCTGTTCCACGCCTACCAGGTGGCGCGCTCCAGCGGATCGACCTACATCGAGCCCGAACACCTTTTCTTCGCGCTCGTCATCAACACGGATGCCCCGGCGGGCCAGGTGCTCGCGCGCGCCGGCGTGACGGCCGAGGCGCTCACCCAGGGCGTGCGCGAGACGGTCGCACCCGACGGCGCGCCGACCGAGGAGGGCGCGAGCTCAGGAGCATCCGACACCCCTACCCTCGACAAGTTCGGCACCGACCTCACGGCACTCGCCGTCGACGGCGAGCTCGACCCCGTCATCGGGCGGGCGAACGAGATCGAGCAGACCGTCGAGATCCTCAGCCGCCGCACGAAGAACAACCCCGTGCTGATCGGCGAGGCGGGCGTCGGCAAGACCGCGATCGTCGAGGGGCTCGCCCAGGCGATCGTCGCGGGCGACGTGCCCGAGCAGCTGCTCGGCAAGCGCGTCGTCGCCGTCGACCTGCCCGCGATGGTCGCCGGCACGCGCTACCGCGGCGACTTCGAGGAGCGGCTCACGAAGCTCATGGAGGAGATCGCGTCGCAGAAGGGCGAACTCATCGTCTTCATCGACGAGGTGCACACCGTCGTCGGCGCCGGCGGCCCCGGTGACGGCAGCGGCATGGATGCGGGCAACATCCTGAAGCCCCGCCTCGCGCGCGGCGACCTGCACCTCATCGGCGCCACCACGCTGAGCGAGTACCGCACCATCGAGAAGGACCACGCGCTCGAGCGCCGGTTCCAGCCGGTGCGCGTCGGCGAGCCGTCTGTGGAGGACGCCGTCTTGATCCTCCAGGGGCTGAAGCCCGCGTACGAGGAGCACCACGGCGTCGAGTACACGGATGCCGCGCTGCGCGCAGCCGTCGAACTCGGCCACCGCTACCTCACCGATCGTGTGCTGCCCGACAAGGCCATCGACCTCATCGACCAGGCCGGCGCGCGGCTGCGGCTGCGCCTCGGCGCGAAGGTCGACGTGTCGGCGCTGGTGTCGCGGCTCGCCGAGCTCGAGGCCGACAAGAACCACGCCGTCTCCGCCGAGGACTACGAGGCGGCGTCGCGCATCCGCGACGAGATCGGCCGCGTGCAGGGTCAGCTCGACGAGGTGACGTCGGGCGAGGCATCCGCTCGCCGTGCCTCCGGCGAAGCCGTGATCGACGAGCCCGAGATCGCGGCCGTCGTGTCGCGCGCCACGGGCATCCCGATCAGCCGCCTCACCGAGGGGGAGCGCGAGCGCCTCGCGAACCTCGAGGCCGAACTGCACGCCCGTGTGATCGGGCAGGACGACGCGGTCGCCGCAGTGGCCCGCTCGGTGCGCCGCAACCGCACCGGCATGGGCGACGCGGGCCGGCCCGTCGGATCTTTCCTGTTCCTCGGCCCCACCGGCGTCGGCAAGACCGAGCTGGCGCGCGCCCTCGCGGCGTCGCTGTTCGACGACGAGGGCGCCATCGTGCGCTTCGACATGTCGGAGTTCGGCGAGCGCCACACCGTGTCGCGCCTCGTGGGCGCCCCTCCCGGATACGTCGGCTACGACGAGGCCGGCCAGCTCACCGAGCGCGTGCGCCGCAACCCTTACTCGATCGTGCTGTTCGACGAGATCGAGAAGGCGCACCCCGACGTGTTCAACCTGCTGCTGCAGGTGCTCGACGACGGCCGCCTCACCGACGGTCAGGGCCGGGTCGTGGACTTCCGCAACACCGTGGTCATCATGACCTCGAACCTCGGATCGGAGTTCCTCGCATCGCGCTCGGGCGCGCTGGGCTTCGTGGCGTCGACGGATGCCTCTGGGTTCGCGTCGTCTTCTGATGTGCGGGCGCGCGTGATGTCGAAGCTGCGCGAGGCCATGCGCCCCGAGTTCCTGAACCGCATCGATGAGATCGTGCTGTTCCAGAAGCTCTCGCAAGCCGAGATCGAGTCGATCGTCTCTCTGATGCTCGGGGCCACGCGGGCGCGGCTTGCGGCGCGCGGTGTGGAGTTCTCGGTGACGGATGCTGCGGTGTCGTGGCTCGCTGCGCACGGGTACGAGCCGGAATACGGCGCCCGTCCGCTGCGCCGCCTCATCCAGCGCGAGGTCGACGACCGCATCGCCGACCTGTTCGTCGCGGGCTCGGTGTCGGATGGCGCGGGCGCCGTGCACGTCGACGCCGGCGACGGCGCGCTCGTGGTGGCGCCGGCGCCGGCCGCGCCGCTCGCCGCGGCGGCGTAGCGCCCGCCCCGGGCCGGCGTCACGCTTCGCGCGGCGCCGCCCCGCGGCATCCGCTCGCCATGCCACCACCGAGTACGCCCGGCCGCCCACCCGGCGCCCGGCCGCCCGGCCGCTCGGCCATCTGCCCATCCGCCCACCCGGCGCCCGGCCACCCGGCGCCCGGCCGCCCGGCCACCCGGCGGCCGCTGGTGCGCGAACTGTGGCGGGAACCGGCCCGGACCACAGTCTGCGCACCAGCGCGAGCGCGCCCCAGATGCTGCTGGTGCGCGAACTGTGGGCAACGGTGGGGTTCGCCACGGGTTGCGCACCAGCGGCACGACGAAGGACGGCGGCGCCCCGGGGCGTCCGCTCGCCGTGGCCCTCAGCTGGGGAGCGCCCCGAGCGCGCCGGTGATCGCGACCAGGACGCCCACGAACACCACGGCGCCGACCACGACGAGCGCGCCGAGCACGATGCCGGACACGGCACGACCGCGGCCGCCGGGGCGTCGAGCCCCGAGGATGCCGGTCACGACGGCGACCACCGCGAGCGCCGCCGCGATGACCGCCGTGACGATCGGCCCGAGTATCGCCCAGCTGAGCTTCGACCACGCGTCGCCGGGCAACCAGTCGACCGCCACCGGGATCAGCAGGGTGAGCCCCGCCGCGATGACGGCGAGCACGCCCGCGGTGAGCGACGCGTTCGAACTCGTCGACGCTGCGGCGCGCGATTCGGCAGGCGTCGTGGCGGTCTCGTGCGCGCTCATGCCGACATCATGGACCGCTCGGAGCGATCGCGGGTCAGGAACCGCCCCGATTCCCGTGCAGTTCCGCGTCGTCGAGCTGGAGCCCGCGGAAGGCCGAGCCATCGAACACCAGTGGCCGGGACTCGGGGTCGGCGCCGAGGCCGTGCACGCGCAGGAGCGCAAGCGTGTGGTCGCCCGCGGGCAGCTCGTCGTGCAGCGCGCACTCGAACCAGACCGGAGCGCCGACGATGAACCGCGCCGACGAACCCGTGTGCCGCAGCGGCACGCCGGTGAAGCGCTCGGCGCGGTCGCGGCCGCCGATGCGGCGCGCGAAGTCGCCCTGGTCCTGCGCGAGCACCGAGACGCCGATGCGATCCACCCCGCGCAGCACGGGCCACGTCGAGGAGGTGCGCTGCACGGCGCACGACACCAGTGGCGGGTCGATCGAGACGCCGACGGTGAAAGCGGATGCCACGAGCCCGTGCGTCACGCCCTCGAGCTCCGCGATCATGGCGACCACGCCCGACGGGAAGTACCAGAACGTCCGGCGGAGCTCCGCCGGATCGTCCTCGTAGACCGGCAACTCCGCGGGGGAGACCGCCGACGCCGAGTCGATCCCGTTCAGGCGCCGATCGCGCTCGAGGCCGCCCAGAGGTTGATGCCCAGGTCGACCGCGTGCTCGTCGATCGCGGCGAGCTCCGACTCGGTGAGGGGCGGCGCCTCGAGCGCGGCGAGGTTGGTGCGCAGCTGCTCGACGCTCGATGCGCCGATCAGCGCCGACGTCACCCGCCGGTCGCGGAGCACCCAGCTCAGCGCGAGCTGCGCGAGGCTCTGGCCGCGGTCGGCGGCGATGTCGCGCAGGGCGCGCAGGCGGGCGCGCGTGGCGTCGTCGATCGGCGTGGACGACATCGAGCCGGGCGCCGACGCGCGCGAGCCCTCGGGCACGCCCTCGAGGTAGCGCTCGGTGAGGAGGCCCTGGGCGAGCGGCGAGAAGGCGATGCATCCGACGCCCAGTTCGTCGAGGGTGTCGAGCAGGCCGCCCTCGACCCAGCGGTTCACCATCGAGTACGACGGCTGGTGGATGAGCAGCGGCGTGCCGAGCTCGCCGAGGATGCGCGCGGCCTCGCGGGTGCGCTCGGGGGAGTACGACGAGATGCCCGCGTAGAGGGCCCGGCCCGACTGCACCGCGGTGTGGAGGGCGCCCATCGTCTCCTCGAGCGGCGTGTCGGGGTCGGCGCGGTGCGAGTAGAAGATGTCGACGTAGTCGACGCCCATGCGCGCCAGCGACTGGTCGAGCGAGGCGAGCAGGTACTTGCGCGAGCCGTGGTCGCCGTAGGGGCCGGGCCACATGTCGTAGCCCGCCTTCGACGAGATGACGAGCTCGTCGCGGTAGTGGCGGAGGTCGGTGGCGAGGATGCGCCCGAAGTTCTCCTCGGCGGAGCCGTACGGCGGGCCGTAGTTGTTCGCGAGGTCGAAGTGCGTGACGCCGCTGTCGAACGCCGTGCGCACGATGTCGCGCTGCAGCTCGAACGGGCGCGTGTTGCCGAAGTTCTGCCACAGGCCGAGCGAGATCTCGGGCAGCATCAGGCCGCTGCGTCCGGTGCGGCGGAAGGGCGCGCCGTCGTAGCGGGCCTCGTCGGCGACGTAGGGGGTGGGGAAGGCGGCCATCGTCGGTCTCCTCGGTCGGTGGGTGGCGAACTCACGATACGACCCTGGGGCGAGCGACCGCGCTCCGGCCACGGTGTGGCGTGGGCGGCAGGTGGCAGGCTGGGCCCATGCGACGCATCGGAGCGATCTTCCAGCCCGCCTTCCCGCCCGAACGCATGCGGTCCGCCGTCGAGGCGGCCGACCGCAGCGGGGTGCACGAGCTCTGGGTGTTCGAGGACTGCTTCCGCGAGGCCGCGTTCTCGCAGGCAGCCGCGGCGCTCGCGTGGAGCGAGCGCCTCCGCGTGGGCATCGGTATTGCGCCGATGCCGCTGCGGAACGCGGCGTTGACCGCGATGGAGATCGCGACGGTGGAGCGGATGTTCCCGGGTCGCCTGATCCCCGGGCTCGGGCACGGCGTGCTGTCGTGGATGGGCCAGACGGGCAGCCGCGTCGCCTCGCCGCTCACGCTCATGCGCGAGTACGTGCCGGCCGTGCGGGCCCTGCTCGCCGGCGACGAGCTCACGACGAGCGGGCGCTACGTGTCGCTCGACGGCGTGCGGCTCGACTGGCCGCCCGCCGCCGCGCCCGCCGTGTACGCGGCCGGCCAGGGCCCGAAGACGCTGCGGCTGACGGGCGAGGTCGCCGACGGCACCGTGCTCACCGAGGGGACGACCCCCACGATGCTGCGCGACGCGATCTCGCTGGTGGAGGCCGGCCGCGAGGCATCCGGTCGCAGTGGCCGCAACGACATCGTCGTCTACGTGCTCGCTGCGTTCGGCGGCGACGACGCCCGGGCGCGCATGGCGGGCGACGCCGAGCGCTGGGGGTTCGCCGACGACCCGGCGAAGTTCGTGGCCGGCGACGTCGACGAGGTCGCCGCGGCCGCCGAGTTGCTCTTCGAGGCGGGCGCCGACAGCGTCGTGCTCGAGCCGACGCGCGACGAACCCGACCTCGAGGCGTTCATGGAGCGTGCCGGCCGTGTGGCGGCCGCGCTCGGCTGAGCCTGGCGCGCCGCTGCCGGTGCGCAACCGGTGGTCTCGACGGCAGATCGCCACGGTTCGCGCACCAGCGCTGGCCGCGCGGGCTGGCGTGGCCAGGCTGGTGGCGACCTCGAGTACGCAAAGTGCGGCTATCCGCCTCGGATAACCGCACTTCGCGTACTCTCGCGGGCGCGGGTTGCGCGGCCGCGAGCGGGGCGCGCGAGCGCCGGGGCGCGGGCGACGCCCGCGTCAGCGCGAGAAGAGGCGCGAGAAGAAGTTCGGCTCGGCCTCGTGGCCCTCGCAACGCTGGTTGCGGGGGACGCCGCGCATGACCTGGTCGACGTGCTGGCCGCATCCGGCCCAGGTCGTCTTGCCGCACTTCCGGCAGGTGACTGCACTGCACATGGGTGGTTCTCCGTTTCGTCGGTGACCGGGTGGTCGGGGTCCGGGGGGTCCGGGTTCGGGGTGATGGAGGGGTTCGATGGGCGGCGGGCGGATGCCGCGGGCCGGCGTCGGCCGGAGGCATCCGCTTCGCCTGCATCGAGCGGATGCCGCGGGGCAAGGGGTCCCCGCGGCATCCGGGTCTCAGGCGACGAGCTCGCGCTCGCGGACGATCTCGGTGGTGCCGGCGCGCCAGGTGAGGTAGCCGCCGTCGAGGTTCACGGCCTCGCGCCCGAGCTGGGCGAGCAGGCGCACGGCGGTGTGGCCGCGCTGGCCGACCTTGCAGTGCACGATGAGCCGGCCCTCGGGGAGCTGGTCGCGGCGGGCGCGGATCTCGTCGATGGGGAACAGCAGCGCACCGGGGATGGCGCCCGCGGCGTGCTCGCCACGGCTGCGCACGTCGATGAGGGTCGCACCGGCGTCGAGCTCGGCCTCGAGCTCGTGCCACTGCACCGACGGGGTCAGGCCCTCGAGCGAGTTGCGGTCGACGTAGCCGAGCATGTTCACCGGGTCCTTCGCCGACGAGTACTGCGGCGCGTACGCCAGCTCGAGGTCGGCGAGGTCGGCCGCGGTGAGGTTGCCGGCCATCGCGGTCGCGATGACGTCGATGCGCTTGTCGACGCCGTCGCCCCCCACGGCCTGCGCGCCGAGGATCTCGTCGGTCGTCGCATCCACGATCAGCTTCAGGGCCATCGCCTCGGCGCCCGGGTAGTAGCCCGTGTGCGAGGCGGGGTGGGTGTGGATCACGCGGATGTCGCGGCCGACGCGCTGCAGCAGCTTCTCGTTCCAGCCGGTCGCGGCGATGGTGAGGCCCATCACGCCGACGACGGCGGTGCCGAGCGCGTCGCGCACGCGCACGTCGCGGCCCGCGATCGCGTCGGCGGCGAGGCGGCCGTGGCGGTTCGCGAGGCCCGCGAGGGCGATGAGTCGCTGGTCGCCCGAGATCGCATCGGTCTTCTCCACGGCGTCGCCGATCGCCCAGATCGACGGGTCGCTGGTGCGCAGCAGCTCGTCGACGCGGATGCCTCCCCGCTCGCCGATCTCGAGGCCCGCCGCGGCGGCGAGCGACGTGTCGGGGCGCACCCCGATCGAGCCGAGCACGAAGTCGGCGGGCACCGTGGTGCCGTCGGAGAGCGTGGCCGTGTCGGGACCGAGTTCGGTCACCTGCGTGCCGAGGCGCACGTCGACGCCCGCCTCGACGAGGCGCTCGGCGACGGGGCCGGCCATCTCGCGGTCGAGCGGCGGCAGCACCTGGTCGGCGAGCTCGACGAGGGTCACCTCGAGGCCGCGGTGCAGGAGGTTCTCGACCATCTCGAGGCCGATGAAGCCGGCGCCGATGACGAGCGCGGTGCGAGGCGCGACGGCCAGCTCGGCCATCGCCGCGTCGACGTCGTCGATGTCGCGGAGCGTGAGCATGCGCTCGCCGCCCGGCATCGGCGGGCGCACCGGCGTCGCGCCGGGGGAGAGGACGAGCGCGTTGTACGGCTCGTCGTGCTCGGTGCCCGAGGCGAGGTCGCGCACGCGCACCGTCTTCGCCTCGCGGTCGATCGAGACGGCCTCGGTGCGCACGCGCACGTCGAGGTCGAAGCGGTGGCGGAGCGAGTCGGGGGTCTGCAGCAGCAGGTCGCCGCGCTCCTCGATGACGCCGCCCAGGTAGTAGGGGAGGCCGCAGTTGGCGAACGACACGTGGCCGCCGCGTTCGAGCACCGTGATCTCGGCGTGCTCGTCGAGCCGGCGCAGGCGAGTGGCGGCGGACATGCCGCCGGCGACACCGCCGATGATGATGTAGCGCTTGGTCATGACACCATCGTACGGATACCCCGGGGGTATTGTCAAAATAGGGCGTGGGTATCGACTGAGGGGCGTCCGGCGAACGCCGCCGAGCGGCTGGTGCGCAGCCGGTGGCGACTGCTGGCGGATGCCACGGACGGCGCACCCGCGGGCGGCGCGCGATGCGGCGCGAACGCGTGCCCAGCGCGGCCGGCGCGCGATGCGGCGGCTACGCGGCGCTCATGTCGCCGGTGACGACGTCGCCCGCGGGCGCGTAGACGAGCGAGACCGCGCCGCTCGCGAAGGTGCGCGCCGGCTGCACGAGCTCGTAGGTCGTCGGCACGGCGTCGTCGAACAGCCGCTTGCCCGAACCGAGCACGACGGGGAAGACCCAGAGCTTCAGCTCGTCGACCAGGCCCGCGGCGAGCAGCGCCCGCACGAGTGCGCCGCTGCCGATGACGTGGGTGCGGTCGAAGCGCTCGCGCAGGGCTCCGGCCTGCTCGGCGGCATCCGCCAGCACCTCGGTGCCGGCCCAGCCGGGCGCGGTCAGCGTGCGTGACGCGACGAACTTCGGCACCTGGTTGAACTTCGCCGCGATGGGATTCGCGTCGCCGAACGCCGGCCAGTACGCGGCGAAGATGTCGTAGGTGCGCCGCCCGAGCAGCAGCGCGTCGAGGCGCTCGATGTCGGCGAGGATCTCGGCGCCCGACTCCGCCTCGGCGAACGGCGCCTGCCAGCCGCCGAACGCGAATCCGCCCGACGGGTCCTCGTCCCTCGCCCCGGGCCCCTGGTAGACGCCGTCGAGCGTCAGGAACACGTTCGCCGCGATGATGCCCATGCGCCGCCCCCTCGTGGTCTGCCTGCTGACGCGATGCTACGCCGGGGCGCCGACGCGCGGTACGTCAGCGATGGCTCAGGCGGGCAGCGCCACCGGCAGGTCGCGGAAGGCGCGGTCGTCGATGCCGAGGCCGCGGTACACCTTCGGGCTGCTCGACCGCGCCGAGATGGCCCGGCAGACGCAGCAGCTCGTCGACGACCGGTCCTCCACAGGCACGCGCGCGCTCATGCGCCCGGTGGGCGCAACGCCGATCGTGCGGGTGTCGACCGAGGTCTGCCACGCTGCTGCCGATGATGGTGCAGACCGAAGAGATGCATGCATACTGAAAGCATGCCGAACGTGCTGATCCGCGACCTCGCGCCCGAGGTGCACGCCGCGCTGGTGGCGCGGGCCGAACGCCGGGGGCAGTCGCTGCAGCAGTACCTGTCGTCCGAGCTGGCGAAGCTCGCCGCGCGCCCGACGGCAGCCGAGCTGTTCAGCGAGATCGAGGCTCGGGGCGACGGAGTCGACGTCGGTCTCGATGAGCTCGTCGAGGCGATCCGGGCCGGGCGCGAGCGGCGCGCATGATCGTGGTCGACGCATCGGTCGTCGTCGAGGCGCTCGTCGGTGCTGCGCGAGCGGATGCCACGCGTGCGCGCCTCGCCGCCGACGAACTCTGGGCGCCCGACCTCCTCGACGTGGAGGTCGCGTCCGCCCTGCGCGGGCTCCGGCTCGCGGGCCGGATCAGCGACGCCCGGCTGGACCGTGCGGTCGATGACCTGGCGCGGCTGCGAGTGGAGCGGCATCCGTCGGCCCCACTCGTCCGCGCGGCCCTCGGGCATCGGGACAACCTCACGACGTACGACGCGATGTACGTCGCCCTCGCCGAGGTGCTCGGGTGCGCGCTCTTCACGGGGGACCGGCGCCTTGCCGCCGCATCCGGCATCGACTGCGAGGTCGAACTGCTCGCCTGACCGCGGCGGGCTGCGCGCTCGCGGCGCCTCAGCCGATCGGGTCGGCGTGCCGGTGCACCACCCGCCAGGTGCCGTCCTCCCGGCGGTAGACCTGGGTCGCGCGCACCGTCATGGTGCGCGGCTTCCCGTCGACGTCGCACGAGATGCGCTCGTAGCCGGCCGTGAACGCCATGTCGCCGACGACATCCGACGAGATGAGGTCGAGGTCGTACGACGTGCAGTTCGAGAAGGTCATGGTCAGCTCCTCGAACGCGCCGACGAGCTCCGCGCGGCCGACGCCGTTGCGCCACGCTCCGAGCACGCTGACCGGTTCGTTCGAGGACCAGATCGCCCGGCGGGGGCCGTCGTCGCCGTTGAACAACGCCCGCTCCGCTGCGACCAGATCGTGGTGCACCCACGAGAGGAATTCCTGATGATCGCTCATGCCCTCAGCATCCTCCGGTGCGCAGGCGGGCACAACCGGGCGCGCGGGTGTCTCGAGCGACACCCCTTCCGAATGTTGACGTCAACATGTAGAGTCGCGATCGTACCGTGTTGACGTCAACACGGAGCATCCACACCTTCCAACGACGAAAGGGGACGGCGTCGATGTCGATGTCGTACGGAAGACGGCGGGCCGCTGCGATCGCAGCGAGCGCCGCCATCGCAGCAGGGGCGCTCACCGTCGCCCCCGCCATCGAAGCCGAGCCGGCCCATGCCGCCGACGGCCTCACGATCACACCCAACCCGTGGTACGCGGGCGAGTCGTTCGAGGGCTGGGGCACCAGCCTCGTCTGGTTCGCCAACGCCACGGGCGACTACCCGGAGGAGCTCCGCGAGGACCTGTACCAGGCCGTGTTCGGCGAGGACGGCCTCGACCTGAACATCGCCCGGTACAACATCGGCGGCGGCAACGCCTCCGACGTGGTCGACTACCTGCGCCCGGGCGGCGCGGTCGACGGCTGGTGGGCACCCGACCCCGACGGCGGAGCCGGCGTGTACGACGGCGCCGCGACCACCTACGGCGAGCGCGACCAGGTGCTCGCCGCGTACGACGCAGACGACCCCGCGCAGTACGACTGGAGCGCCGACGCGACCCAGCGCTGGTGGATCGAGCGCCTCACGGCCGACGACCAGATCAGCCACTGGGAGACGTTCGCGAACTCGGCCCCCTACTTCATGACCGAGAGCGGCTACGTGTCGGGTGGCTTCAACTCGAGCGCCGAACAGCTGAAGCCCGCCGCGATCGACGACTTCGCGACCTACCTCGTGAACGTCACCGCGCACCTCGAGCAGGAGTACGGCATCGACGTCGACACGATCGATCCGCTCAACGAGCCGAACACGAACTACTGGGGCACGACGATCTCGGGCGGCGTGCCCGTCGGCGGCCGCCAGGAGGGCATGCACGTCGGCCCGGCCAGGCAGGCGCAGCTGATCGACGCGCTCGCCGCGGCGCTCGCCGACCCCGACGCGGGCACCGACGTCGGCATCGCAGCCATGGACGAGACGAACCCCGGCACCTTCGCCACGAACTGGGCCGCGTATCCGGGGGCCACCCGCGACAGCCTCGACCGCATGAACGTGCACACCTACGGCACGTCTGGCCGGCTCGTCGTGCGCGACCTGGCCAAGCAGGCCGACACCGACCTCTGGATGAGCGAGATCGAGGGAAGCTGGGTCAACGGCTACGACCCGCTCAACATGGAGAACGGCCTCGGCATCGCCGGCCGCATCATGGACGACCTGCGAGAGTTGGAGCCGAACGCCTGGGTGCTCTGGCAGCCGGTGGAGGACCTCTACAACATGCAGCCGCAGGGCGAGAACCTCAACTGGGGCTCCGTGTTCATCGACCTCGACTGCCAGCCGTACGACGAGGGTGGCACCACCGTCTGGAAGTCCGCGCGGCGCGTCGCCGACGCGGGCGGCGACTCCACCGCGGCGCCGGAGTGCGGCGTCGAGGTGAACTCGAAGTTCAACACCATCCGCAACTTCACCAAGTTCATCCACGAGGGCGACCGCATCATCCCGACCGACGACACCACCAGCACCGCCGCGATCGACGCGGACGGCACCGGCGCGACCATCGTGCACCGCAACACGGCCTCCGGCGCCCAGCAGGTCACGATCGACCTGTCGGGCTTCGGCGACATCGCCGACGGCGCATCCGTGACGCCCTTCGTGACGACCGCCGCCGATTCGGCCGACGACCCGACCGGCAACGCCCTCGTGGAGCAGTCCGCCGTCGCGATCGACCGAGAGGCCCGCACCGCGACGGTCACCGTGCCCGGCAGGTCGGTCACGAGCCTCGTCGTCGACGGCGTCTCGGGGGTGTCGACGGATGCCCCGGGCCTGCGCGACGGCCACGACGTGCAGCTCGTCGGCGCCCAGAGCGGCAAGGCGCTCACCGCGTCCGACGGCTCGGCTGCGACGACCATCACCACCCTCGCGAGCGACGCGGATGCCGCGGCCGCCCAGTCGTGGACCGTCCACGAGGTCGACCCGGGCGAGCGCTCGGCGACCAGACGCGTGGTGCTCGAGACATCCGATGGCCGCGTGCTGGGCGCGACGAGCGCCGGCACCGACCTGCGGGACATCAGTGCGGCGGATGCCTCCGGCTCGGCCGAGACCCGCTGGATCGTGAACACGACCGACGGGCAAGCGTTCTCGCTCGTGAACGAGGCGCTCGCGCAGGCGCTCGACGTCGGCGGCCAGTCGACGGCCGAGAACGCCACGGTCGGGGTCTACGGATCGAACGGCGGAGCGAACCAGGCCTGGCAGCCGCGCGACCTCGCGCTCGTCGACGGCATGACCGTCGCGGCGCGCACGCTCGTCGGCGTCGAGCCCGACCTGCCCGCCACCGTGCTGCCCGCCTACGCGTGGGGAACGGGCGCGGCCGTGCCGGTCGAGTGGACGCTGCCGGACGAGTCGGCGTGGGCCGAGCGCGGCCGCGTCGAGGTGCCGGGCACCGCGACCGACCTGTTCGGGCAGGCGTTCGAGGTGACCGCACTCGTCGACGTCGGTGGGCTGACCGCCAGCGATCCGCGGTCGATCACGGTCGCCGTCGGCGCGAGCGTCGACAGCGTACGCGCGGCGGCGCCCACCACCGTGCCCGCTCGGGTCGGCGCATCGGAGAACGCCTTCGACGTGCCGGTCGAGTGGGACTGGTCGGGCGTCGAGGCATCCGATCTCGTGCAGGTCGGCCAGGTGTCCGTGCCCGGCACGGCGACCGCCGACGGCGACGAGCTCGACGCCCTGCTCACGGTGCTCGTCACCGAGGGCACGCTGCGCAACTTCGCGCCCGACGCGGGCGTGACCGCCTCGGCGAGCTACGCCGAGCCGGGGTACCCGGTCGACCGCACGCGCAACGGCGTGCTGGGAGACAAGGGCTGGTCGAACTGGCGCTCGGGAACGAAGGAGGCGACGAGCACCCTCACCTACGAGTTCGCCGCGCGCGACGTCGAACAGGTGTCGGTGCAGTTCTATCGGGACGGCACGACGAGCTGGGCGCAGACCATGCGGTTCGAGCTGCGCGGCCCCGACGGCACCTGGAACCCGGTGCCCGGGTGGGAGACCGCGCAGCCGGTCGAGTCGCCCGCGAGCGGTGCCCCGACCGTGGTCGCCGAGTTCCCGGCGACGGCCGCCACCGGCATCCGCGTCGTGATGGACGCGTACCCGGCGACGCACCTCATCGTCTCCGAGGTGCAGCTGTACGAATCGGTGGCGTCGCCCGCAGCCGTGAGCACGCTCGCGGCACTGCGCCTCGACGGGGTCGACCTCGACGGGTTCGCGCCCGACGTCACCGAGTACGCGGTGTCGCTCACCGGCGGCCGGCTGCCGGTCGTGCAAGCGGTGCCGGTCGATGAGGACGCGACGGTGAAGGTCGAGCAGGCGGATGCCTCGAACGGCTGGACCGCGCGGATCCGCGTGACGTCCGCCGACGGGTCGAGCACGACCGTCACCGAGGTCGCGATCTCGCGCACCGCGGTGATCGACGGCCTCGCTCTCGCCGAGCGCCCGCGCGTGGGCGACCCGGTCGAGGTGTCGGCGACGCTCGACCCCGCCGAGGGCGAGGTCGCGTACCGCTGGCTGCGCAACGGCGAGCCGATCGACGGTGCGACCGGGCCGAGCTACACGCCGGTCACCAACGACGCGGGCAAGCTGCTCGCCGTCGAGGTCACGCTCTCGGCGCCTGGAGTCGACGCGACCACGGCGACGAGCGACGCGGAGCGCATCGTCGCGGCACTGTCGCGACAGCCCTAGTCGCGAAGCGCGCAGGACCGGGCGGTCGTCGCAGTCGCGGCGGCCGCCCCTCCGCGTCACCCGCGGTCTGCCCGCGCCGTCCCGCGGTCTCCGGCCGAGACCCGTCGAAAGGGTGCGTTCTGAGCCCCGGAAGCGCAGGTTCTCGACGGGTCTCGGAGGCGCGGGACGGCGCGGGCAGGCGCGCGCGGGGTCAGGCCGGCGGCGGTGCCGTGCTCCCGCGCACGACGAGCTCGGTGGGCACGAGCTCCACGTCGTGCAGCTCGCCCTCCTCGACCTCGCGGATGAGCGCCTCGACCGACCGGCGGCCGACCTCGCCGAAGAACTGGCGCACGGTGGTGAGCGGCGGCCAGAAGCTGCGCGCCTCCTCCATGTCGTCGAAGCCGACGACGCTGACCTCGCCGGGCACGTCCCGGCCGGCCTCGTGCATCGCGCGCAGCACGCCGAGCGCCATCTGGTCGTTCCCGGCGAACACGGCGGTCACGTCGGGGTCGGATGCGAGTGCGCGACCGATCTCGTGCCCCGACTCGCTGGTCCAGTCGCCGACGTGCACGGGCGGCACGGGAGCGCCCGCCTCCCGCAGCACCTGCTCCCACGCCTCGCGGCGGTGCACGGCCGAGAACGACGATGCCGGCCCCGCGATGTGGTGCACGGTGCGATGGCCGAGGTCGAGCAGGTGGCGGGTCGCGAGTCGCGCGCCGTGCGCCTGGTCGGTGTCGACCACGGGGAAGCGGTCCTGCGCGTTCGAGTCGACGACCACGACCGGGAGCCCCGGGGGCAACTCGATCTCCCGCTCGTCGAGCAGGTGCGCCTCGACGACCATGATGACGCCGTCGACGGCCTCCTCGCTCAGGCGATCGACCGCCTCCGAGATCTCACCGCCCGTGCGGTGGGGCACGGGGATGAGCGTGATCGAGTAGCCGGCCGCGGCAGCGGCGCTCGCGACCGCGTCGAGCGTGCGCATGTTGCCGAAGCTGGAGAGCGTGAACATGATCACGCCGATGCTGTGGAAGCGGCCGGAGCGGAGGGCGCGGGCCGCGCTGTTCGGCCGATAGCCGAGCCGCTGCATCGCCGCGAGCACGCGGGTGCGCGTCTCGGGGTCGACGTTCTCGCGGCCGTTCGCGACACGGGAGACGGTCTGGCCGGAGACGTTCGCCTCGCGGGCGACGTCGGCCATCGAGACACCGCGGCGGCGAGTCGCCGCCGGGATCGGTGCAGTCATCGTCGCCTCCTCCGGCCCGTCCTCACATCGTAGTGTTCACGATGTTGACGTAAACATGCTACAGTGCGACCACGCGATGTTGACGTAAACATCAGCGAGATGGGAATCACGGATGACAATGACGTCGGAGCGCACGACGACACCGCCGCCGGCCGAACGCACGCCCGGGGCATCCGCTCGACGACCGAGACGCGGCAACCGCAGCGAGTGGAAGGGCCTGGCCTTCACCGCCCCCTTCCTGGTCGTCTTCCTGCTGGTGTTCATCGCACCGGTTGTCTACTCGCTCTTCCTCAGCCTGTTCCGGGAGCAGATCGTCGGCGGCAACGCGTTCGTCGGGCTCGACAACTACGCGCAGCTGCTGCAGGACGAGCAGTTCTGGGAGGGCTTCGGCCGGGTCGTGCTGTTCCTGCTCGTGCAGGTGCCGATCATGCTCGGCCTCGCGCTCGTCGCCGCGCTCGCGATCGACAGCGCACGGCTGCACGCGTCGAACTTCTTCCGCATCGTCGTCTTCCTGCCGTACGCGGTTCCGGCCGTCGTGGCCGTGCTCATGTGGGGCTTCATCTTCGGCGACAAGTTCGGGCTCGTCGCCAACGTCAACGACGCGCTCGGCGGCGACGTGGTCACGCCGTTCGCGGGATCGTGGATCCTCGTGTCGATCGGCAACATCGTCACCTGGGAGTTCGTCGGCTACAACATGCTGATCTTCTACTCCGCGCTGCGGGTGATCCCGACCGACCTCTACGAGGCGGCCGCGATCGACGGTGCCGGCCAGTTCCGCATCGTCCGCGCGATCAAGCTGCCCGCGCTGCGCGGCGCGATCGTCATCGCCACGATCTTCTCCATCATCGGCAGCTTCCAGCTCTTCAACGAGCCGAACATCCTGCGCACGCTCGCCCCGAACGTGATCACGACCTACTTCACCCCCAACATGTACGCCTACAACCTCTCGTTCGCGGGCCAGCAGTACAACTACTCGGCCACCGTCGCCATCGTCATGGGCGTCATCACCGCGGTGATCGCCTACGTCGTGCAACTCCGCGGCTCGCGGAAGGAGGACCGATGACCATCGCGACCGCCAAGCGCCCCGGGACCGGGCGCCCCGCCTCCGCTCGCGATGCACGCCGCCGCGAGATCTCGCCGCTGCGGCCCCGCAAGTCGATCGCGTTCACGCTGCTCATGGTCGTGTTCGCCCTCTACAGCCTCGTGCCGCTCGTCTGGCTCGTCATCAACGCGACCAAGACGCAGGCCGACCTGTTCTCGACCTTCGGCCTCTGGTTCGGCGGCGACTTCGCCCTGTTCTCGAACATCTGGGAGACGCTGACCTACGACGACGGCATCTTCCTCCGCTGGTTCGGCAACACGCTGCTGTACGTCGTCGTCGGCGCCGGCGGCGCGACGCTGCTCGCGACGCTCGCCGGCTACGGCCTGGCGAAGTTCCGCTTCAGGGGCCGGGCCGCGATCTTCGCGGTCGTGCTCGGGGCGATCGCGGTGCCCGGCACCGCGCTCGCCGTGCCGACGTTCCTCATGTTCAGCCAGCTGGGGCTCACCAACACCCCGTGGGCGATCATCATCCCGTCGCTGATCAGCCCCTTCGGGCTGTACCTGATCTGGGTGTACGCGGTCGACTCGGTGCCGAAGGAGCTGCTCGAGGCCGCGCGCATGGACGGGGCAGGCGAGTTCCGCACCTTCTTCACGATCTCGATCCGGCTGCTGGCCCCCGGCATCGTGACGGTGCTGCTGTTCACGGTCGTCGCGACCTGGAACAACTACTTCCTGCCCCTCATCATGCTGAGCGACCCCACCTGGTACCCGCTCACCGTGGGCCTCAACCAGTGGAACGCGCAGGCGACCGGCGTCAGCGCGCAGCCCATCTACCACCTGGTGATCACGGGCTCCCTCCTCACGATCATCCCCATCGTCGTCGCGTTCCTCGGACTCCAGCGGTTCTGGCAGTCGGGGCTCAGCGCCGGGAGCGTCAAGCAGTGACCGGGCGGCACTGCACCGACGCGCACACCCACCGCCCGGCCGGAGCGTCCTGCCCCGGCACCACACCGCAACAACACGGCACAACGAAGTGAAGGGAACTCACATGGCCATCTTCCGCAGCGCTCTCGGGCGCCGGATCACCGTCGCCGCCACGGCGATGCTCGCGGTCGGCGCGCTCGCCGCCTGCTCCACCGGGGGCGACAGCACCTCCGCATCGGGCAGCGCCGACGACCTCGACGCCGCGCTCGAGGCGGGCGGCAGCCTCACCTACTGGAGCTGGACCCCCAGCGCGGAGGCGCAGGTCGCCGCGTTCGAGGAGGCGTACCCGAACGTCGACGTCGAGCTCGTCAACGCGGGCACGAACACCGAGGAGTACACGAAGCTCCAGAACGCGATCAAGGCGGGCTCCGGCGCGCCCGACGTCGTGCAGATCGAGTACTACGCCATTCCGCAGTTCGCGCTGACCGACTCGCTGCTCGACCTGTCGCAGTACGGCCTCGACTCGCTCGAGGACCAGTACAGCGCGTCCACCTGGGGCGCCGTGAACGTCGACGGCGCGCTCGTCGGCCTCCCGCAGGACTCGGGCCCCATGGCGCTGTTCTACAACGCGTCCGTGTTCGACGAGTACGGCATCGAGGTGCCGACCACGTGGGACGAGTACGTCGACGCCGCGCGCGCCCTGAACGAGGCCGACCCGTCGAAGTTCATCACGTCCGACACCGGTGACGCGGGCTTCACCACCAGCATGATCTGGCAGGCCGGCGGCCGCCCGTTCGACGTCTCGGGCACCGACGTCACCATCGACCTCGCCGACGAGGGCACCCAGCAGTGGACCGGCGTCTGGGACCAGCTCGTCGAGGAGGGCCTGCTCTCCGACACCCCCGGCTGGACCGACGAGTGGTACCAGGGCCTCGCCGACGGCTCGATCGCGACCCTCGTGACCGGCGCCTGGATGCCCGGCGTGCTCGAGTCGAGCGTCGCCGACGCGGCGGGCGACTGGCGCGTGGCCCCCATGCCGACCTACGACGGCACCCCGGTGTCGGCCGAGAACGGCGGCGGCGGCCAGTCGGTCACCGCGCAGAGCGAGAACCCGGCCCTCGCCGCGGCGTTCCTGCGCTGGCTGAACAGCGACCCGGAGTCGATCGCGATCTTCCTCGAGTCGGGCGGCTTCCCGTCGACCACGGCCGACCTGGAGGACCCGGAGTTCCTGGCGCTCGAGTCGGACTACTTCGGCGGCCAGCAGATCAACGAGGTGCTCACGCAGGCATCGAAGGACGTCTCGACCGGATGGCAGTACCTGCCGTTCCAGGTCTACGCGAACAGCATCTTCGGTGACACGGTCGGCCAGTCCTACCTGAACCAGGCGCCGCTCGAGGACGGACTCGCCTCCTGGCAGTCGCAGCTCGTCGAGTACGGCAACTCGCAGGGCTTCACGGTCGGCGAGTAGCAGCACACCGTTCGGGGATGGGCCGGCCGGGGCATCCGGCCGGCCCATCCCGCATCATCACTGGAGCATCATGAGCCGCTTCGTCATCGGCCCCACCGACTTCGAGCTCGACGGGCATCCGTTCCGCATCCTCTCGGGCGCCCTGCACTACTTCCGCGTGCACCCCGAGCTCTGGGCCGACCGCATCCGCAAGGCGCGACTGATGGGGCTCAACACCATCGAGACCTACGTGCCGTGGAACCTGCACGAGCCGCGTCGCGGCGAGTGGGCGGCCGGCGACGGGCTCGACCTCGGGCGCTTCCTCGACCTCGTGGCCGCCGAGGGCATGCATGCGATCGTGCGCCCCGGCCCCTACATCTGCGCCGAGTTCGACAACGGCGGGCTGCCCGCGTGGCTGTTCCGCGACCCCGAGGTGGGCGTGCGTCGCAGCGAGCCCCGCTACCTCGACGCCGTCACGGCCTACCTGCGCCGCGTCTACGAGATCGTCGCGCCGCGCCAGGTCGACGAGGGCGGCCCCGTGATCCTCGTGCAGATCGAGAACGAGTACGGCGCGTACGGCTCCGACAAGGCCTACCTGCGGGCGCTCGTCGAGACGACCCGCGCGGCCGGCATCACCGTGCCCCTCAACACCATCGACCAGCCGACCCCGCAGATGCTCGCCGACGGCAGCCTGCCCGGCCTGCACCTGACCGGCTCGTTCGGGTCTCGCACCACGGAGCGGCTCGCGACCCTGCGCGAGTTCCAGCCCACGGGACCCCTCATGTGCATGGAGTTCTGGTGCGGCTGGTTCGACGACTGGGGCTCGCACCACCACACGACGGATGCCGCCGAGTCGGCCGCCGAACTCGACACGCTGCTCGCCGCGGGCGGGTCGGTCAACGTCTACATGTTCCACGGCGGCACGAACTTCGGACTCACCAACGGCGCCAACGACAAGGGCCGCTATGCGCCCATCGCGACCAGCTACGACTACGACGCGCCGCTCGACGAGACCGGGTACCCGACCGAGAAGTACTTCGCGTTCCGCGAGGTGATCGCCCGCTACGCCGAGGTGCCCGCCGAGGTGCCCGAGAGGCGACCGGATGCCCCCGAGCTCGCCGTGCCGCTCCGGCCGGGCCCGCGCCTGCTCGACCTGGCCGACCGGCTGGGCGAGGCATCCGCCCACGACGACCTGCCGACGTTCGACGACCTCGGGCACGACCGCGGGTTCGCGGTGTTCGCCGCCCGCATCGACGGCTCGGGGCCGGGCACGCTCGTGGTCGGCGAGGAGGTGCGCGACCGGGCGTGGGTGCTGCTCGACGGCGAGCCCGTGGGCGTGCTCGCGCGCGACGCGCACGAGCGGGCGATCGCCCTGCCACGTGCGTCGGGCGAGCTCGTCCTCGTGGTCGAGGACCAGGGCAGGGTGAACTACGGCACGCGGATCGGCGAGCACAAGGGGCTGATCGGCGGGGTGACCGTCGACGGCGAGCCGGTGCGTGGCTGGACCGTGCGGCCGCTCGACCTGGGGCGCGTGCCGGGGCTCGTGCCGACCGACCGCTCGGGTGGGCCGGGTGCGCTCGAGGCCGACGCCGTGCCGGACGGGCCACGTGAGCGGGTGACGGGCCCGGGTGCTCCCGCGCCCGGTGGCGGCCCGCGGTTCGCGACGGCCGAGTTCGCGCTCGACGCGCCCGCAGACCTCTACCTCGACACCGCCGACTGGGGCAAGGGCGTCGTCTGGGTCAACGGCTTCCTGCTCGGCCGCTACTGGCGGCGCGGTCCGCAGCGGACCCTCGTGGTGCCCGGTCCGGTGACGCGCGCCGGCGCGAACGAACTCGTGGTGCTGGAGTTCGAGGCGTTGGCGGAGACATCCGCTCGCTTCGTCGCCCACCCCGAGCTCGGCCACACCGAGATCTGAGGGCGCCGCCCCTGGGGGTGGGGTCGCTTTTCAGGAGGCCGGATCGGCTGCCTGCACAGATCGGCGTGAGGCACCCTGATCGCGCAACGCCAGTGCGCAGACGGCCACCCCGCGCATGTTCCTGCTCCCGGTCGCGCCGGGGCTCCTGAAAGGCGACACCACCCCCGGACGTACGCGCCGGAGCCCGGTCGGGTCAGCCCGCGGCGGACGCGACCGCGCGGCGCACGTCCTCGGCGACGAGGTCGGCGTTGATCGCCGTGCCTGCGAGCGAGCCCGACGACATCGCCCACGGCACCGACGACTTCGCCGAGACGACGTTGCCGGCGGCGTACAGCCCGCGCACGCTGGTCTGGCCGGCGTCGTCGAGCAGTGCCCAGTTCACGCCGGACTCGCGCATGGTGCGGGCGAACAGCCCGCGCAGCACGCCATCGTTCGGCACCGCCTTCGGGGCCACGAACAGCACGTCGACGGCCCGCTCGGAACCATCGGCGAAGCGGATGCCGGCGAGCCGACCCTCCGCATCGGCGACGACCCGCTCGATCTCGCGCTCGTCGAGCGCGATGTCGCACGCGTCGAGCTCCGCGCGCACGCGATCGAGCACCGCCGCGCCGTTGGCGTACAGGGTGACGTCGGCCGCGACCTGGCGCATGAGCTGCGCCTGGTGCGTGTCGACGCGCGCGCCCGCGAGCACCGCGACGCGCTCGTCGCGCACCTCCCACCCGTCGCAGTACGGGCACATGACGACGCCGCGCCCCCACTGCTCGGCGAGGCCCGGCACGTCGGGCAGTTCGTCGACGAGCCCGGTCGCGACGAGGAGGCGCCGCGCGGTGTAGCGCTCGCCGGAGTCGAGCACGACCTCGAAGCCGGGCACCTCGTCGTCGAGCTGCGCGGCGGAGGCGACGGCGCCCGACTCGATCGTCACGTCGTAGCGGGTGAGTTCCGCGCGGCCGGCGGCGAGCAGGTCGGCGGGGGAGGTGTGGTCGCGTCCGAGCACGCCGTGCATGTGTCCGGCCGGCCCGTTGCGCGGCGCGCCGGCGTCGACCACGAGCACGCGGCGGCGCGAGCGCCCGAGCATGAGCGCGGCGCTGAGGCCGGCGGCCCCGCCGCCTATGACGATGACGTCCCAGTCGTGGCGCTGCGGCGCCGAGGCATCCGTCACGGGGTCCTCCCTGTGGTGTGCGGTCGGGCACGTCGGCCCCCGCCCGCGCGGGTGCGCAGGTCGTGGCCACGGCCCTCGTATTCCACAGTATTCGCACCAGCAGGAGGTCGGGCCGGTCGGGGGACGGAACACGCGGCGAACGGGGCGATCCGGGCGGC
Source organism: Agromyces sp. SYSU T00194 (assembly GCF_040496035.1). Taxonomy (NCBI): domain Bacteria; kingdom Bacillati; phylum Actinomycetota; class Actinomycetes; order Micrococcales; family Microbacteriaceae; genus Agromyces; species Agromyces chitinivorans. Next base: position 1,971,594 of record NZ_JBEPJZ010000001.1, read on the forward strand.
CGGGCGGTCAGGTGAGGGGGCGACGGAGCGGGTGCGGGCGGTCAGGTGAGGGGGCGACGGAGCGGGTGCGGGCGTCGGCGGCGTGTGCGAGGCTGGCCGCATGCCGGAGTCGCCGGAGGTGCAGGCGCTCGCCGAGGAACTCGGCGCGCGGCTGGCCGGGCGCACGCTGGTCGACGCCGACGTGCTCGAATTCCGCGTGCAGAAGACGCGGGCGCGGCCACTGTCGGCGCTCGTCGGCGCGCAGGTCGCCGGCGTCGCCCGCCACGGCAAGCTGCTCGACCTCGCGTTCGCGAGCGGTGCCCACCTGGTCGTCTCGCTCGGCCGGCACGGTTGGGCGAGATGGGCGGCCGCGGGCGCCTCGGTGCCGGCGGATGCCACCGAGGTGACGGATGCCACCGAGGTGACGGATGCCAGCGAGGTGACGGATGCCGGCGATGCGACGGATGCCCCGGCTGCACGCGACGCCGATGCGGCACGCCCGCCGGAGGCATCCGCCGAACCGCCCCCGCCCGCACTCGCCGTACTCGCATTCGACGACGGCGCGATGCTCGAGCTCACCGACGCCGGCGGGTGGGTGTCGCTCGGCTGCTGGGTGGTCGACGACCCGGCCGACGTGCCGGCGGTGGCGAAGCTCGGGCCCGACCCCGCCGACCCGAGGTACTCGCGGGCCGACTTCGAGCGCGCGTTCGGCGGCCGGCGCAAGCAGGTGAAGGCCGTACTGCAGGAGCAGGAGTCGATCGCGGGCATCGGCAACGCGTACTCCGACGAGATCCTGTTCGCGGCCCGTGTCTCGCCGGTCGTGCACGCCAACGCGCTCGACGACGATGCGCGCGACCGCCTGTTCGCCGCGACCGTGCGGGTGGTGCGCGACGCGATCGCCGCACGGCGCGGCGTCCCGATCGCCGACCTGAAGGCAGCCAAGGTGGCCGCGATGCGCGTGCACGGTCGCGCCGGGGAGGCGTGCCCGCGCTGCGGCGACGAGATCCGCGACTTCACCTTCGCGAGCACGACCGCCCAGTACAGCCCCACGTGCCAGACCGGCGGCGAGGTGCTGGCGCTGCGCGAGGCATCCGGCGCCTGACGGTCGGCGCCGCGTCTCAGCCGCCGGTGCGAGCCACCCAGGCGGCGACCGCGGCACGGTTCGGCGCGCCGAGCTTGCGCAGGATCGAGCGGAGGTGCTGCTCGACCGTGCGCTCGGAGAGGAACAGGTCCGCGGCGATCGCGCGGTTGCTCGCGCCCTCGGCGACGAGCGCCGCGACCTCGCGCTCGCGGGGTGACAGGGGCGAGGTGCGCGACGAGATCCGTGCCGCCTCGTCGGCCGCGGCCCGCGCGTACCGCACGGCGCCCAGCTCCGCGGCCCTCCGCTCGGCCTGCGCGAACCACTCGCCCGCCGCGCCCGCGTCCCCGAGGAACGCCTCGAGCCGCCCGAGCACGAGGGCGACCGGTCCGCCGTAGGGCGTGGTGACGCCGGCCACCACGTGCAGGTGGCCGAACGGGGCCAGCGTGTCGCGCAGCTGTGCGGCCGATGCCCGGTCGTCGGCGAGGATGGCGAGGCGCGAGAACGCCTGGCAGGCGATGAGCCACTCCACCGCCGTCGGCGGCAGGGCGTCGAGCCGCGGCGCGATCGTGCGCCAGATCGCGACCGCCTCGTCGCGTCGGCCGAGCTCGGCGAGCAGCTCGCCGCGCCAGGCCTGCATGGGCTGCGGTGCACCGACGAGGCTGGCCGCCACGTCCCGCTCCACCGCGGCGAGCTCCTCGCCGGTGCGCAGCGCCAGCGAGCTGCGGAAGAACAGCTGGATGGCACCCGCATCGGCCGCGCCCGCGGCCTCGCCCAGCTCGCGCGCCCGATCGGCGAGCACGGATGCCGCTGCGAGGCGGTCCTCCCAGAGCGCGGTGTTCGCGGCGACCAGCTCGAGGCGCCACCGCCACGCCGGTGCGTCGCTGCGGTGCACGACCGCCGTCAGCGCCGCGACGGCCTCGGCGACCTCGACGCGCAGTCCGAGCTGCAGCAGCGCGTCGGCGCGCCACAGCCACCCCCAGGCGAGGATCTCGTCGTCGGCCGCCGCGTGGCCGAGCTCCACCAGCCGGGCGGCGGTGCCGAGTCGATCGGCGATGCCGTGCGGGCCGAGCGCCCGCGCGTGCTCGGCCTGGAGGGCGAGGAAGCGGCGCTCCGCGGCATCCGCATCGATGCGTGCCTCGGGCGGCGCGACCTCCTCCGACCAGGCGGTCGAGATCGCCGACAGCTGGTCCGCCACGAGCGTGCGCCGGTCGGACGGCTCCGGGCCGAGCATGGCGAGCGCCTCCAGGCAGAGCGCCTGCTGGGCGGCGGTCGCCTCGCGCGACGCGATGAGCTGCCCCTGCACGGCGGTGGCGGCACGGGCGACGACGTCGGCGTCGCCGAGTGCGCGGCCGATCGCGGCGGCACCGACGGCGGCGTCCCACGCGCGTGCGGCCGAACCGGTGCGCGATTCCGCCCGTGCACGTGCGAGCAGCTGCTCCGCGCGGGCGCGCTCGCCGGAAGGTGCGGACGTCGGCGCGGGGGCGTCGGTCGCGTCGGGCGGTTCGGACTCGGTACGCATGCTCGTCTTTGCGTGTTCTCGCGGATGCCACGGGTGCGAGGCCGAGCCTAGCGTCGGCATCAGCACCGGGAACAGCACGCCGAGCGGTCGGCATCGAGGAGAGGAACCATCATGTCCACAGCACTGCCCAGGGGCGTCGCGGCGGTCGCCGTCGTCGGCGCCGTCGCCCAGCTGGCCTACGGGGTGCTCGCCATCGCGTTCCCGTGGCCGGCGATCGCCGGCACCGGCGGCGAGCTGGTCTGGATCGTCGTGAACCTCGGCTGGATCGCGGCGCTCGCCGGCTGGGCCATGGTCGTGGCGCCGGGGCGCACGGTCGTCGTCGGCGCGGCGATCGCGTCGGTCGGCTTCGCGGTGCGCATCGTCGCCGCGGCGGTGACGATCGCCTCGCCCGCATCCGACCCCCTGCCGCTCGTGCTCGCGAGCATCGCGCTCACGCTCGGCGGGGTGGCGGTCGTCGCGGTCGGCACGTTCCTCGTGCGGCCGGTGCGATCGGCCGTCACCTGGGTGCCCGCGATCGCCCTCGTCGTCGAGTTCGGCATCGCCTCGATGTACTCCGCGAACACGGTGCTGCACTTCATCCTGCTCGGTCTGGCCTGGGGTGCGGTGCTGCTCGCGATGGCGATCGTCGTGGCCGCGCGTGCCCGTGCGGCGGCGGCCGCCGAGGCACCCGTGACGACCGCCGCCTGAGGGTCGCGCCCGGCTTCGTGGGGATCTCCGAGGGAAGCCCTGAGGCCGGGCTTCCGGGCCTGCGCCCGCGGCTAGCGTCGTGCGGGTGACTGAGGGAACGAGACCGGGGACGGGTGCTGCGCACGAGCAGGCGGGGGACGCCGACGCGGTGCGCACGCCCGCGGGGGAGGCGGCCGCGGGCGCGCCGGCGCAGGAGCGGGGGAGGGCCGGCCGCGGGGCCGCGCGGCGCGCCGAGCGAGGGGCCGCGCGACGCGCCGAGCGAGGGGCCGCGCTGCGCGTCGAGCGGGTGGGCCGGCACCTCTTCGCCGCGATCACGGAGCACGTGAACTGGCTGATCCACGCGGGGCCCGACGGCGTGACGCTCATCGACTCGGGCTACCTCGGCCAGCGGGAGCAGCTGCTGGCCTCGCTGGCGGCGGTCGGATGCGGCCCGGCCGACGTCGACGCGGTGCTGCTGACGCACGCGCACGCCGACCACCTCGGCGGCGCGGCCTGGCTCGCAGCGGAGCACGGCACGCCGGTGCACGCCGCACGGGGCGAGCTGCCGAACCTGCATCGCGACGTGCTCGAGCAGGTGTCGCCCGCGCGCCTCCTGCCGCACGCGTGGCGGTCGGGGGTGCTGCCGTGGGCCGGGGCGATCCTGCCGCTGCTGGAGGGCCGGGCGACGCTGGGGGTGCCTGCCGGAACCGCGCTGTCCGAGGCGGAGGACGGACGCATCGAGGTGCCGGGGCGGCCCCGGGTGATCCACGTGGCGGGCCACACCACGGGCCATGCTGCGTACGACTTCGTGGAGGAGGGCGTGCTGGCGACCGGCGACGCCCTGGTGACCGGGCACCGCACCCTGCACTCGGCCGTTCCGCAGCTGCTGCCGTCGGTCTACCACCACGACCTGCTGCAGGCGCGGGCGTGCCTGGTCGCCCTGCGGGCCTCGGAGTCGCACCTGCTCCTCCCGGGCCATGGCGACCCGTGGCACGGCCCCGCGTCCCGGGCGGTCGACATCGCCCTCCTCGCCGGCGCTCCCTGGTAGCGCGCCCGCTCACAGCGGGGTGCGGCGGGGTGCGGCGGGGCGCGGCGGGCGCGAGAGGATGGGGGCGTGGGAGCCGGGGACGCGCAGGGACTCGTGGTCGTGGTCGACGTCGCCAACGTGATGGGCGCGCGTCCCGACGGGTGGTGGCGCGACCGGGCGGGGGCCGCGGCGCGGCTGCTCGCGAGCATGCCGGCGCTCGTCGGGAGCGTCGTCGAGGTGCCGGCGACGGATGCCTCCGGCAGCACGCCCGGCCCGCAGCCGCGGCGCATCGCGCGCATCGTCGCCGTCGTCGAGGGGCAGGCGAAGGCCGTCGCCGACGTCGCCGGAATCGAGGTCGTCCGGGCCCCGGCCGACGGGGACGGCGCGATCGTCGAGGTCGCGCGCGAGCTCGAGGCATCCGGTGCCGCAGTGCTCGTGGTGACCGCCGATCGCGGCCTCCGCGAGCGGCTCGCGCCGGGCGCCTCCACCGCTGGGCCGGGCTGGATGCGCGGCCTCCTCGACGGCTGACGGCGCGTTCCACCGCTCGAGGATTCGTCATTCACTTCGTTGACAACACTTGTCGACAAGTGTTCGGGTGGGCCACACTATGCCTCATCGCCGGCGCGGACGCCGGCGTACTCGGGGGGAACCGATGTACCGAACGACGGCTTCGGCCATCTTCATCGCCGGCCTGCTCGCGACCATCGCCGTCGCGCCGGCGCAGGCGGCGCCGGGCGGCAACGGCAACGGCAACGGCAATGCGGGCTCCGGTGGCAACGGCAACGCCGGCTCCGGTGGCAACGGCAACGGCAACGCGGGCTCCGGTGGCAACGGCAACGCCCTCGGCAAGGATCCGGCGCCGGCGGTCGCCGCGCCCGACACCGAGCCGGTGTTCGCGCTGCCGTCGTGGGGCGACGGGCTGTGGGGGTCGTCGGAGAACTACGAGACGATCCAGTCGGGCGACCTCGACGGCGATGGCGACGGCGAGCTCATCGGCCGCTCGGTGCGGGGCGTCGAGGCGTGGAACTTCGACCAGGCGGCCGGCCAGTGGACGCCGATCGTGACCTCGAACTCGCTCGACTGGTCGGATTCCGAGGGCTGGGATCAGAAGCAGTACTACGAGACGATCGGCACGGCCGATGTCGACGGCGACGGCGTCGACGAGATCTACACGCGCACGTATGCGGGAGTGCAGGCCGTGCGGCTGCTGCCGGCGGGCTCGCTCACGGATGCCTCGTGGCAGGACCTCCCCCTGCTCGACGAGTTCACGACCCCGCAGGGGTGGGACCTGCCGCAGTACTACACCACGATCCAGGCGGCCGACCTCGACGGCGACGGCGATGACGAGATCTTCGGACGTGGTGCCGGCGCGGTCGTGATCGCGGACTTCGCGGGCGGGAGCTGGCACATCAGCTCGCTGGGGCACTTCACCGACTCCGGCGGATGGGGCGCCGCCGAGTACTACTCCACCATCCAGGCGGCGGACCTCGACGGCGACGGTCGCGCCGAGATCCTCGGGCGCGGCCATGACGGCATGACCGTGTACGGGTTCGAAGGCGGGGCGTGGGTGCACCTGTCGTCGTCCGGACCGTTCACGAACGCCGACCACTGGGACGACGCGAAGTACTACCGCACGATCCAGACGGCCGACCTCGACGGCGACCGGCAGGCCGAGTTGATCGGACGTGACGCCGGCGGACTGCACGTGTACGCGTTCGGCGACCAGGACGGCGCGGCGGGCAGCGGCGCGTGGATCACGCTGCCGACGGCGTTCGACTTCAACGACAACTTCGGCTGGGGCGATGCGTCCAACTACCTCACTATCCAGGGTGCCGACGTCGACGGCGACGGCCGCGACGAGGTGATCGGGCGCACGAGCACCACCATGGCGGTCTACGGGCTCTCGCCGAGCAGCTACACCTGGTCGAACGAGCAGCAAGTCGCCGGCCCTGGGTTCACGAACGCCCTCGGCTGGAACCACGCACGGCACTACGACACGATCCAGGTGGTCGACGTGGACGGGGTGACCCTCAACGGTCAGCCGGGCTCGGCGAACGCGTCGCGTGCCGATCTGATCGGGCGCGGGCCGAACGGCATCCAGACCTACCGGTTCGACGCGAAGGCCGGCAGCTGGACATCGCCGACGGCGACGTTCCCGACCTGGACAGGCACCGCGCAGACGGTCTACGAGATCATCAGCCACGCGCTCGACGTGACCACCGACGACATCCGCACGGTCTACGACACCGACGCGGGGGCGCTCGGCGACTGGGCTACCGACGCCGCGAAGCTCGAACCGCCGGTCGGCATCCCGGTCTCGACGTGGCAGCAGGTGCAGGACCAGGTCGTGCAGGAGCTGAAATGGGCGAAGAACGTGGCCGAGGCCACCGCGAACCGCACGGACCTCATCACCGAGGTGACCGCGCTGAAGGGCAGTGACACGACTGCCTCGTACCTCGACTACGACACGTCGACGTCGAACGACTCACAGCTGGCCGCGAACCTGCTCGTGCTGCTAGCGGGTTTCGCCGATGCCGCATCCAACCTCGGTGCACCGGGACTGCAGGTCGCGCTCGGCTCGCTCGACGCCGCGGCCTCGTTCGGCGCCTCGGAGGGGCAGAACGCGTCGGCCTCGTTCGAGGGGACCTACCTGGAGCTCAAGAGCGCGATCGAGGGCTGGTGGGGCACCGCGGAGACCGCGAACGAAGCGGCGAAGGCGGCCGTCGTGGCCGACTACGGGCTGCTGAGCACCGTCGGTGAGCTCTACGGCAACGGCACCTGGCCGCAGTTCGGGAAGGGCGATCCCGGGTGGGCGGCCGCCGTGGACGCGAACGCGCGCGGCTACTCCATCTGGGTGTGGCAGACGGTCACGCCGTCCCTGCCGCAGCCGTGCGAGTTCCTGGCGATCTGCGCCGGGTGGATCGTGGGCGAGTGCACGGTTGACTACTGCCTCCACCACGAGGACGGCTACGACTACACGCTGCGGGTCTCGACCTGCCAGCTGCCGTCCAATTGCCCGAACTACGACAAGGACTCCTTCTCGCAGCACGTCACGGTCGGGCACAAGCTGATCGAGAACTCGTTGCTGAAGCAGCTCGTCGACCCAGTCTCCGACGGCTGCCTGTCGAGTTGGAGGCCGGAGGAGTGTCACTTCGGTGTCTCGTCGCTCGACGTGATCGTCGGGCTCGACGGGTGGCCCTACTCCTGCAGCGCGTGGAGCAATGCGGGCGACCACTTCCTCCCGGCGAAATTCTGCTCGAACCTCGAGACCGTGCGCGAGCGGTACGGCTCGCGCGAGTAGCGGGCCGGCGCGTCGGCGCGCACCGGCCGCACGAGGGCGGCGGGCCGTTCGACGAGGAGCTCGCGCTGCGGGCGGTGCGAAGCGTGCTCGGCGCCGCCGGTTGACGCACGCTCAGGGGCGAATCCGTCGGCAACACTTGTCGGCGATCGCGCTCGTGGGTCACACTATGGTGCAGCCGGGAACGGACCCCGGCGTCCAGAGGGGGACCCATGCACCGCGCCACGCTCCTGTCGACCGTCGTCATCGGCGGGATGCTCGCCGCGTGGACGGCGCTGCCCGCACAGGCGGCGTCCGGCGGCAATGGCGGCGGGAACGCCCTCGGTGCGACCGCTGCCCCCACGGTCGCGGCGCCCGACACGGAGCCCGCGTTCGCGCTGCCCTCGTGGGGCGACGGCCAGTGGGGCTCATCGGAGGACTACGAGACGATCCAGTCGGCCGACCTCGACGGCGACGGCGACGCCGAGCTGATCGGTCGGTCGGGCATCGGCCTCGAGGCGTGGGACTTCGACGTGACCGCCGGCCAGTGGACGCCGCTCGTCGCAGCGGGCGGGCTCGGGCTCACCGACGAGGCGGGCTGGGACCAGAAGCAGTACTACGAGACCATCGGCACCGCCGACTTCGACGGCGACGGCGCGGACGAGGTCTACACGCGCAACTGGGCGGGCATCCGGGCGGCGCGCCTCGACACCTCGTCGACCCCGGCGACCTGGGACGAGCTGCCGGACCTCGCCGAGTACACGACGACGCAGGGCTGGGACGCGCCGGAGTACTACGAGACGCTCCAGGCGGCCGACCTCGACGGCGACGGCCACGACGAGCTCTTCGGCCGCGCCGCATCGGGCATCGTGATCGCCGACTACGTCCGCGGCGGCTGGGCGATGAGCTCGTTCGCCTGGTTCTCCAACGCACAGGGGTGGGACCATCCGCAGTACTACGAGACGATCCAGGCGGCCGACCTCGACGGCGACGGCCGAGCCGAGATCGTCGGCCGCGGAACCCAGGGCCTCGAGGTCTGGGGCCTCGAGGACGGCGACTGGGTCGCCGAGGCGTCGTCGGGCCCGTTCCCGGACTCCGAGTACTGGAACCGGGAGGAGTTCTACTCGACCATCCAGACCGCCGACCTCGACGGCGACGGCGACGTCGAGGCGATCGGCCGCGGCACCAGCGGACTGCACGCCTTCGAGTTCGCCGACGCGACCGGCAAGAAGAACGGCGGCACGTGGACCGAGCTGCCGGAGCTGACCGCGATGAGCAACGGCAACGGATGGGCCGGAGCGCCGCGCCGCGCGACGATCCAGGCCGCGGACATCGACGGCGACGGGCGCGACGAGGTCATCGGGCGCGACAACCTGACCATGGTCGCGTGGGGCTTCACCGCATCGAGCAAGACCTGGGCCAACGAGCAGCTGGTCGACGGTCCGGGCTTCACCGACGCCCTCGGCTGGGACGCGGCGCCGTACTACGAGACGATCCAGGTCGTCGACGTCGACGGGTACACCGCGAGCGGCCAACCGGGCTCCTCCAACGCCTCCCGGGCCGAGCTCATCGGACGTGGTCCGAACGGCATCCAGACCTACCGCTTCGACGCGAAGGCCGGCAGCTGGACCTCGCCGTCGGCCGCGTTCCCGACCTTCACGGGCCAGGCGCTCACGGCGTACCAGGCGATCAGCGAGGCGCTCGACGTGACGACCGAGGACATCCGCAGCAGGTACGACAGCGGCGCGTCGACGCTGGGCGCATGGGCGACCGCGGTGGACGGCATCGCGCGGCCGGCAGGGGTCTCGAGCACCACGTGGCAGCAGGTGCAGGCGCAGGTCGCGCAGGAGCTCGCCTGGGCCCACGAGGTGGCGACCGCCTCGGCGAACCTCTCCGAGCTCATCGGCGTGGTCACCGAGCTGAAGGGCGACGACACCACCGCACAGCACCTCGACTACGAGACGTCCGAGTCGAACACGGCCTCGATCGCGGGCAACCTGCTCGTGATGCTCGCCGGCTTCGTCGACGCCGCCTCGAACCTCTCCGAGCCCGGCGTGATGGTCGCACTCGGCGCACTCGACTCGGCAGCCTCGTTCGCTGCGTCGGACGGGCAGAACGGCACCGCGTCGTTCGAGGGCACCTACCTCGAGCTCGAGGGCGCCATCGAGGGCTGGTGGGGCACCGCCGAGACCGCGAACGAGCAGGCGACGGCGCAGATCGTGGCCGACTACGGCCTGCTCAGCACCGTCGGCACGCTGTACGCCGACGGCACCTGGACGCAGTTCGGCCCGGGCGACCCCGGATGGGCCGCCGCCGCGAACGCCTCGGCGCGGGCGTACTCGACCTGGGTGTGGCAGACCATCACGCCCACGCTGCCGCAGCCGTGCAAGGACCTGCAGGACTGCGCGGGATGGGCCGTGGCCACGTGCGCCATCGACCACTGCATGTACCAGGACGACGGCTACGAGTACAGCCTGCGCAGCGTCGTCTGCACCGTGCCGTGGAACTGCCCGCCGTACTCCGGCGACGGCTTCGCGCAGCGGGTGCTGGTCGGCGACAGCGTCTCGAACGCGCTGATGAAGCAGCTCACCGAACCGGTGTCGGAGTCCTGCCTGGCCGGCTGGGATCCGACGACCTGCAACTTCGGCGTCTCGGGCCTCGAGATCGCCGCCGGCCTCGACGGCTGGCAGTACCGCTGCAGCTTCTACCACCCGGCGACGAGCACGTTCTTCCCGGAGGAGTTCTGCACGGCCCTCGAGGACGAGCGCGCCCTGTACGGCACCCGCGACGGCTGACGGGCGCCCTGGCGGGGCGCGGTCGCGGCCACGAGCCGGCACCGGCTCAGTCGAAGGTGACGACGACCTTCTCGGCGGCACCCGGCGTGCGCGCGAGCTGCAGTGCGTCGAGCGCGCGGTCGAACGGCAGGGTGTCACTGACGATGAGCGCGTACTTCTCCCAGTTCGCGACGATGTCGTCGGTCACCTCGAAGATCTCCGTCGGGTAGCCCATCGACCAGACGAGGTTCAGCTCGGTGGTGAGGATGCTGCCGAAGTCGAGCTCGACCGGCTGCTTGTGCACCGCCACGACGCCGAGGGTCGCACCGTGCTTGGCGAGGCCCGCGGCCGTGGCGGGCACGGACGGCGCGCCCGCCGCGTCGAGGTAGATGTCGGTGCCCGAGCGGATGCCCCGCACGAAGCCGCCCGCGCCGTCGCCGTGCAGCTCGACGAGCCGTGCCGCGAGGTCCTCCTCGGCGGAGTTCACGACGGCGTCGGCGCCGACCGCAAGCGCCTTCTCGAGGCGCGACGGCACGATGTCGACGACGACGATGTGCGCGGCGCCCTTCGAGCGGTAGCCCAGCACGGCGCCGAGGCCGATAGGGCCGGCACCGAAGACGACGACCGTGTCGCCCGGCTTCGGCTGCGTGCGGTTCACCGCGTGGAGCGCGACGGCCATGGGTTCGTTCAGGGCAGCCACGTGCCAGGGCACCTCCGGGGGGACGACCCTCAGCTGCCGGCCCGGCTGGAAGTCCCTCACCACGACGAGCTCGGTGAGCGCGCCCTGCGCGCCGCCCGAGCCGAGCAGGCCGTCGGCGAACGCCATGGTGTCGATGACGACATGGTCGCCTACGGCGACGCCGATGACGTCGGCGCCGACCTCGGCGACCTCCGCCGCGGGCTCGTGGCCGAGCGGGGTCGCCCCCTGACGGGGCGGGATGCCGCCGATGTCGGTGTACATCGCGTCGGAGCCGCAGATGCCGCAGGCACGGATGCGCAGCAGTACGTCGGACGGGCCGACCTCGGGCTGCGGAACGTCGACCCAGGCGGCGGTGCCGGGCGCGGTGACGTGGACGGACTTCATGGTGGCTCCTTCGCGTTCGGGGCCCGGCTCGCGCCCGTCGACGGATCCTCGACGGGCCTGCCGACCCACACGCGGCACGCTACGCGCTAAATCGAATTAGTAACAGCTAGGATCGGCGCCATGCCGCGCACACCCGCCGTACGCACGACCATGAAGGACGTGGCGCGGGCCAGCGGCGTCTCGCCGGCCACCGTCAGCTTCGTGCTCAACGAGACGCCCGGCCAGACCATCCCCGTGGAGACCCGCGAGCGCGTGCGGTTCCACGCCGAGCGCCTCGGCTACGTGCCGCACCGCATCGCCCGCGCGCTCCGCGAGGGCCACTCGCGCACGGTCCTGTTGAGCACCGGGTCCGTGCCCGGCGGGCATGGACTGGAGAGCTTCATCGAGGGCCTCGACCACCAGCTCGCGCGGCTCGGGCACACCCTGCTCGTCGTCCACGGGCGTCCGAGGTCGGCGGTGCCGGCGGACGTGCTGGAGGTCGTCGCGCCGCGCGCCGTGCTGGACCTCGCCGCGGCGTACCCGGTCGCACCGCCCGGGGGCGACGGCGCACGGGCGGGCGCGGACGGGCCCGGTGACCGCCCCGGCGCGGCGGCACCCGCCTGGGAGGGCGGCTGGTCCAGCGGGCTCGCCGCGCACGGCGAGACCCAGCTGCGCCACCTCGTCGCGCAGGGCCACCGGCGCATCGCCTTCGCGGTCGGCGACGACCCGACGTCGGCGATGTTCGCCGACCTGCGGCGAGCACAGCTCGAGGCATCCGCCCGCCACCTCCGCGTGGCCGCGCCCGTGCCGCTCACGCTCCCGTCGGCCGCGGGCGGACCGGCGGCGGCGGTGGGGCGGCTCGCGGAGGAGTACCCGGATGTGACGGCCGTCGCCGCGCTCGACGACGACACAGCGCTGCGCCTGCTCGCCGGCATGGCCGATCGGGGCCTCCGGGCGCCCGACGACCTCGCCGTCATCGGCTTCAACGAGGGGCTGCACGGCGCGCTCTGGCGACCGGCGCTCACCACCGTGCGCATCGATGCCGAGGCGTACGGCCGACGGGTCGCCCATCAACTCCTCGACCTCGAGCCGCCCGCGTGGTCGGCTCCGCCGTCGCGGGTGGTCGTGCGCGACACCGCCTGAGCGATATCCGGGGCAGGATGGGGAGGTGCCCCAGACCAGCGACGCCCGCGCCGAGCTCGCGGCGCTGTGCGCCCGGGGGCTCGCCTGGCATCCGATGATGACCCCGGCGGCGACCGATGACGCGCCGCCGCGCCCGGCCGCCGTGCTGGTGCTGTTCGGGGTGCTCGACGCCGCCGAGGCCCGTACGCCCGGCGCCTCGCAGGTCGCGGCCGACCTCGACGTGCTGCTGCTGCGGCGCGCGGCGACGCTGGGCAGCCACGCCGGGCAGGTCGCGTTCCCGGGCGGGCGGTTCGAGGCATCCGACAGCGGGGCCATCGACTGCGCGGTGCGCGAGGCGGTCGAGGAGACCGGGCTCGACCCGGCCGGCGTCGAGCCGCTCGGCACGCTGCCGTCGATCTCGATGCCGGTCAGCAACCACGTGGTCACGCCGGTGCCGGCGTGGTGGACCCGCCCGTCGGAGGTCGTCGCCGTCGACCACGCCGAGTCGGTCGACGTGTTCCGCGTGCCGGTGGCCGACCTGCTGCATCCGTCGAACCGGGGGAGCACCGAGCACTCGGTCGGCGGGCGGAGCTGGCGCGCGCCCGCGTTCACCGTCGGCGGCAACGTCGTCTGGGGCTTCACCGCGTTCGTGCTCGCGTCGATGTTCGACGAGCTCGGCTGGTCGGAGCCGTGGGACGCCGGGCGCATCGTGGAGCGCGACGACCTCGACCGCTGACCGGCGAGGGCGGCGCGCCCGACGGCGCTCCGGGGGTTCTCCCGATTGCCCACCGATCGAGCCGGCTGGAAGGCTTGCGGCGTGGACCACCAGAACCCAGGGCATCCCCAGCAGACCAGGCTCGTCATCGGCGCAGGCCCCATCGGGGCCGGCCTCGCCGCGCACCTCGCCGAGGCGGGTGACCGCGTGCGGCTGCTCAGCCGGTCGGGCCGCGGCCCGGAGCATCCGTCGATCGAGAGGGTCGCGGTCGATGCGACGGATGCCGCTGCGCTCACGTCCGCCGCGGCCGGCACGGCGACGATCTTCAACTGCGCCAACCCCGGTTCGTACGAGCACTGGGAGCGGGAGTGGCCGCCGCTCGCCCAGGCGATCCTGGCCGCCGCCGAGGCATCGGGCGCGGTGCTCGTGACGTTCGGCAACCTGTACGGCTACGGCGCTCCCGACGGGCCGATGACGCGGGCGACCCCGCTGCGGCCGAACGACCACAAGGGTGCGCTGCGGGCGCGCATGTGGGCGGACGCGCTCGCCGCCCACGAGGCGGGGCGGGTGCGGGCGACCGAGGTGCGCGCCACCGACTACCTCGGGCCGACCGAGCCGACCACGAACGGCATGCTGCCGCGCTATGCGAACGACACCCTGCGCGGGCGCCCGGCCAGCGTGTTCACCGACGTCGACCAGCCGCACTCGTGGGCGTACGACGGCGACATCGTGCGCACCCTCGCGGCGGTCGCCGACGACGCGCGCGCGTGGGGCTCGGCTTGGATCGTGCCGACGAACCCGCCCATGACGATGCGGGAGCTGCTGCGCGAGCTCGGCTCGGTCGTCGGTACGGGCGAGCCGCGGCTGCGGCGCGTGCCCCGGTGGCAGCTCGCCGCGCTCGGGGCCGTCGTGCCGGTCGTGCGGGAACTGCGCGGCGTCGCCTACCAGTTCGATGCCCCGTTCGTGTCCGACGGGTCGGAGACGACCGATCGCTTCGGCATCGCGCCGACGCCGTGGGAGGACGTGCTGCCCCCGACTGCGCGCGCGTGGCACGAGCGCGCTCGCCGACTGATCGTGGTCGGCGCGGAGTATCCGACGCCGCAGAATTGAGGGGTGACCATCTCGATCACCGAAGGCGACCTCGCCGACCCGCGCGTGCTGCGCCTGCTCGACGACCACCTCGCCGACATGCACGCGACGTCGCCGCCCGAGAGCGTGCACGCCCTCGACGTGGCCGGCCTGCGGGCGCCGGGCATGACCTTCTGGGCGCTCGCCGACGGCGACGCGATGCTCGGCTGCGTCGCGCTGAAGGAGCTCGACCCCGCACACGGCGAGCTCAAGTCGATGCGCACCGATGCCGCGGCGCGCGGCAGGGGACTGGGGCGGATGCTGCTGGAGCACGTCATCGCCGAGGCCGAGCGCCGCGGCTACTCGCGCCTCAGCCTCGAGACCGGCGTGGAGGACTTCTTCGCGCCGGCGCGCACCCTCTATGCCCGCTTCGGGTTCGTCGAGTGCGGCCCGTTCGACGCCTACAGGCCCGACCCGAACAGCGTGTTCATGACGCGGGAACTCGTTCGGCCCGCTGCCTGAGCGCCAGGAAGCCCACGGTCGCGGTGGCCGCCGCCAGCAGGAGCAGTGGCGCGTTGAGCACGAGCACCTCGGGTTCCATGCGCACCAGGTGCAGTGCGGCCGCCGCCAGCTGCACGAGGGCGAGCAGCGCGGCCGAGAGCGGGCCGAGCAGCACGGCGACGCCCGTGAGCATCGGCAGGATCAAGCCGATGGCGCCGGCGAGCTCGAGCATGCCGATCGTGATGAGCAGCGCGTCGGGCAGCACCTCGGCGGCCGCGACGCCGGCCGCCACCAGGTCGGCCTTCGACATGGCGAGCTGGCTCACGCCGGCGAGCACGTAGACGAGGGCGAGCGGGGTGGCGAGGATCCAGTAGGCGATGAGCATCGGCGGCCCCAAGCGGCGTCGGTGGTGCGTGGAGGTGGTGCGATCGGCACCATTGGAGCATCCGGGTGCTGAGGCGTGCTCGGGTTCTCCACAGGCGGGCATCCGTCGAGAACGCACCGGCGGGCGGGAGCGCGTCCGCGGCCCGACGTGGCGGGTGCTCAGGCGCCGCGCCACCACCACTGCGCGGAGACCGCGAGCACGCCGCGCGCGATGTCGTCGGCGTCGCCGGTCGCCCCGCCGAGCAGCCAGTGCTCGATCGCGCCGACGGTGCCGGCGGCGCCGTAGGCGGCATACAGGGCGTAGAGCGCGTCGCCGGCGAGCTCGCCGTCGGGCACGGGCGCGACCTCTGGGTGCTCCGCGAGGTAGGCGCGCAGCGGCACCTCGACGTGTTCGAGCAGCATCAGCCGCACCTCGGCGGCGAGGCGGGGCGCCAGGGCGTGCAGGTACACCGCCCGATGCCGGGCGACGTGTGCGAGCAGCGCGCGCTCGGCGATCTCGAAGCGCTCGCGGTCGGTGCCGCGCGCGGCCGCGAACTCGGCCACGGAGACGTCGAGCTCCGCTCCGAGCGCCTGGGCCAGCAGGTCGCCGACGCCGGTGGCGTGGCGGTAGAACGTGTCGCGGCTGATGCCGGCGGCACGCGCGGCGTCGGTGACGGAGACGTCGGCGAGGGGCATCCGCTCGACCAGCTCGAGCACGGCCGAGCGCAATGCCTGCCGTGTGCGTGCCTGCCTGGGGTCCATCGCGTCCATCCTGCCGGGTCGGCGTGCGCGCCCGTGCACTCGAACTATAGGACAAATGTCAGATAGTGACGTACGATAGCTGCTCGGTGTGCCCAGCGCGGCGCACATCGACACGAAAGGACACCCCCACATGCGAGCAGCCGTCTTCCACGCCCAGGAGGATCTCCGGATCGAGGACGTCGCCGAGCCCACGCCCGGACCCGGGCAGGTGAAGCTCCAGAACGCCTACGCCGGCATCTGCGGCTCCGACCTGCACGTCTACTACGCCCCCGAGGCCGCCGGCCTCGACCTGGACAACCCGCACCCCGTCACCGGTGCGACGCTCCCGCAGATCCTCGGCCATGAGTTCTCCGGCACCGTCGTCGAGCTCGGCGAGGGCGTCGAGGGCGTCAGTGTCGGCGACCGCGTCGCCGTCTGGCCCATCTACTCCTGCGGCACCTGCGCCGCCTGCCGCAAGGGCGCCGTGAACGCGTGCCGCACCATCGGCTTCCACGGCCTCATGTCCGACGGCGGCGGCATGGCCGAGTACACCACCGTCGACGCCTCGAAGCTGCACGTGCTGCCCGAGAATGTCGACCTGAAGCTCGGCGCGCTCGTCGAGCCGATGGCCGTCGCCTGGCACGCCGTCGCGCGCTCCGGCGTGAAGGCCGGCGAGACCGCCCTCATCGCGGGCGCCGGCCCGATCGGCATCGGCGTCTGGTTCGCGCTGAAGGCGCAGGGCATCGAGCGCGTGCTCGTCTCCGAGCCGAGCCCCGAGCGTCGTGCGGCGATCGCCGCCCTCGGCGCCAGTGTCGTCGACCCGGTGAACGAGGACCTCGGCGCGGCGGTCGACGCACTGACCGGCGGCGACGGCGTGGCCGCGGGCTTCGACGCCGCGGGCGTCGGCGTGGCCGTCTCGTCGGTGCTCGCGAACCTCGGTCCGCTCGGCCGCATGGTCATCGTGGCCCTGCACGAGCGCACGATGGACTTCTTCCCGACCCAGCTGGTCATGGGCGAGACCGAGGTCGTCGGCGCGCTCGGCTACACCCAGGCCGACTTCGACGCCGTGATCGCCGCGATGGCCGAGGGGCACTACGACACCACTGGCTGGGTCGGCGAGACCGGCCTCGACGGCGTGCTCGGCGCGATCGGCGACCTGCGCCAGGGCCGCGGCATGAAGGTGCTGGTCTCCAGCGCCGTGTAGCCGCGCTGCGTCCGCTCGACGGGCCGCTCCCACCTCGGGGGTGGCCCGTTCGTCGTCGGCGCGCCCCGTTCGTCGTCGGCGCGCGCCGACGCACGGCTGGTGCGCGAATCGTGGCTGTGCGAGACGGTCGCCACACTTCACGCACCAGCGGCGTGATGACGTCGTGCTGCCGGTGCGCGAACCGCGGTGAACCGAGGGCCACGCCACGGATTGCGCACCAGCACGGCGGTGGTCGGGCGGGTCAGGCGGTCAGGGCGAGGTCGGCGTCGAGGAGCTCGAGCACGAGGGCGGCGGATGCGGCGGAGGCGTCGCCCGTGATCGCGGAGACGACCCACTGGGGAGCCGGCGCGGCGAGCGGCCGCACGGCGAGCCCCGCGGCCTGCGGCTTCGATGCGACGTGCTGCGGCACGAGCGCGATGCCGAGCCCGCGTTGCACGAGGTCGATGAGCGTGTGCACGTCGTTGACCGCGCAGCGCACGTGGCGCACCACCCCGGATGCGGCCGCGGCGTCGTCGCTCACCGAGCGCACCGCCCACGACTGCTGGAAGTCGACGAAGTCCTCACCGCGCAGGTCGTTCCACTCGACCACGTCGCGCGAGGCGAGCGGATGCTGCGGGGGAGCGAGCAGCACCATCGGGCGCCGTCCGAGCTCGTGGTGCACCACGCGCGAGCCGAGGTCGTCGCCCGCGACGAACGCGAGGTCGACACCGCCGGACGCCACTGCCGCGACGAGGTCGCGCGACCCCGCCTGCGTGAACTCGATGTCGACGAGGGGGTAGCGACGGCGCACCCGTTCGAGCAGCGCGTTCACGTCGACGAACCCGAGGCACTGCTCGGCGCCGATGCGCAGGCTCCCCGAGAGCTCGTGCGTCGCGCGGAGCACCGCGTCGCGTGCGGCCGCGGCCTGCGAGAGCATGCTCCGCGCGTGGGGGAGCAGGGCGAGCCCCGCCTCGGTCGGCTCGACGCGCCGGGTGGTGCGGTGGAAGAGCGGGGTGCCGAGCTCGTCCTCGAGCCCGCGGATCGCCGCCGAGAGGCCCGACTGGGAGACCCCGCACGCCGCTGCCGCACGCGTGAACTGCTGCTCGTCGGCGAGTGCCACGAGGTACTCCATCTGCCGGAGATCCATCTATCCGCATTCCTTCTGAATCGCATGAGGAGTAGTTGTTGGACTTCTAGCCTGCCGCGTCCTAGCGTGAGAGCGCAACCGTCTACGAGAGGACGCACACGTGCAGCACCGCACCATCGGCACCCGTTCCGTCAGCGCCGTCGGACTCGGCGCCATGCCCATGTCGATCGAGGGTCGCCCCGACGAGGCGCGCGCGATCGCCACCATCCACGCCGCGCTCGACGCCGGGGTCACGCTCATCGACACCGCCGACGCCTACCACCTCCACGCCGACGAGGTCGGCCACAACGAGGAGCTCATCGCCCGCGCGCTCGCGAGCTACGGCAGCGACACCTCCGGCGTGCTCGTCGCGACCAAGGGCGGCCACCTGCGCCCGGGCGACGGCAGCTGGACCCAGGACGGACGCCCGGAGTACCTGAAGGAGGCCGCGAAGGCATCCGCCCGTCGACTCGGCGTCGACGCCATCGGCCTGTACCAGTTCCACCGGCCCGACCCGACCGTGCCCTACGCCGATTCGGTCGGCGCCGTGCGCGAGCTGCTCGACGAGGGCGTCATCGAGCTGGCCGGCATCTCGAACGCGAGCGTCGCCCAGATCGACGAGGCGAACGAGATCCTCGGCGGCCGGCTCGTGTCGGTGCAGAACCAGTTCTCCCCGCGGTTCCGGTCGAGCCTCGTCGAGCTGGAGCACTGCGCCGCGCTCGGCATCGCATTCCTGCCGTGGTCGCCGCTCGGCGGCATCCAGCGCGCCGCTGCGGTCGGCACGCACCACGACGCCTTCCAGCGGGTCGCCGACGCGCACGGCGTCAGCCCGCAGCGCGTCGCCCTCGCCTGGGAGCTCGCGCTCGCACCCGTCGTGATCCCGATCCCCGGCGCCTCCCGGCCCGAGAGCATCGTCGACTCGGTCGGTGCGGCCGAGCTGCAGCTCACGGCCGACGAGGTCGGCCTGCTCTCGGCGGAGGCCGAGGCGGCCGCGGCCTGACCGGAAGACGCCACGCGCGGGCGTCGCCCGACCGCGGCGACCGGGCCCGCACGGGGCATCCGTCACCATCACCCGCTGCGACCCGCCCGCGGCATCCGTCACCCCCATCACACCCACACCATCGCGAAGGAGCGACCCATGAAGACCATCCCGTTCGCCGGCGGGGCACTCGACGTGCCCAACATCGTGCTCGGCATGATGCGCATCGACGACATGTCCGACGAGGCCGTGCGCGAGCTCGTCCGCACCGGCCGCGACGCCGGCACGAACTTCATCGACCACGCCGACGTCTACGGCAACGACCTCCACGGCTGCGAGCGCCGGTTCGCCGAGGCGATGCAGCTCACGCCGTCGCAGCGCGACGAGCTCACGATCCAGACCAAGGCCGGCATCGTGCGCGAGGGGCCGTACTTCGACTTCTCCTACGAGCACATCATGGAGTCGGTCGAGGGCTCCCTGCAGGCACTCGGCACCGACCGCATCGACGTGCTGCTGCTGCACCGGCCCGACGCGCTCGTCGAGCCCGACGAGGTCGCCCGCGCGTTCGACGAGCTCGAGGCCGCCGGCAAGGTGCTGCGCTTCGGCGTCTCGAACCACACGCCCGCCCAGATCGAGCTGCTGAAGCGATCGGTGCGGCAGCCGCTCGTCGCGAACCAGCTGCAGCTGTCGGTCACCCACGCGCCACTCGTCATGCAGGGGCTCGCGGCGAACATGCAGGGGCTCGACCAGTCAATCAGCCGCGACGTCGGGCTGCTCGACTACTGCCGCCTCCACGACATCACGGTGCAGGCGTGGTCGCCGTTCCAGGCCGGGTTCTTCACCGGCGTCTTCCTCGGCTCGCCCGACTACCCCGAGCTGAACGCGGTGATCGACCGCCTGGCCGCGCAGTACGACGTGCCGCCCATCGCGATCGCCACCGCGTGGATCACCCGGCACCCGGCCGACATGCAGGTGGTGCTCGGCACCACGACGCCCGAGCGCGTCGCCGGCGCGGCACAGGGCTCCGACCTGCCGCTGACCCGCGCCGAGTGGTACGAGCTCATCCGCGCGGCCGGGTACGTCGCGCCCTGAGCGATGCGGGCGGGCGGATGCCCCGGGGCGACGTGCCGCCCGGGGCATCCGGTTCCACCGCCCGCGAAGCGGGGGTTCGCCCCCGTTCCAGCGGGCATCGGCGGTCATAGGCTGGTTTCGTACCGACCCGAGGAGACGCGCAGATGACGTTCGGACAGTCCATCCAGACGGTGTTCCGCAAGTACGCCGAGTTCGAGGGGCGCGCGAGCCGCTCCGAGTTCTGGTGGTGGGTGGTGTTCTACGTGCTCGTGCTCTCGGCCACGGGGCTGTTCGGCGTCATCCGCTTCGACTACGGCGGCAGCGCCGGCAGCATCCTCTCGGGCCTCTGGACCATCGGCGCGCTGCTGCCCTCGCTCGCCGTCACGGTGCGCCGCCTGCGCGACGCCGACTACCCGTGGGGCCACGTGTTCTGGTACCTGCTGCCGATCGCGGGACTCATCGTGCTCGCCGCGCTCTGCGCGCAGCCCGCGAAGACGGATGCCCCCGGGGTCGCGCCCGCACCCGGCGCCGAGCCGCCGGCCCCGCCGGCGCCGCCCGCGCCCCCGACCCCGACGCCTCCCGCGCAGCCGTAGCAGTGGGTCGCTTTTCAGGAACCGACCCGGCCTCGCGCTCGAAGTCTGCGCGAAAGTGGCCCGATGCGGCGTGGAAGCGGCGCGCGGGGGGCGTCCGCGCACGGATGCGTCGCGCAGCGCGCGACCGCTCCTGAAAAGCGATCCCCGCCGAGGGCGTGCGACGTGTCGTAGCATCCGATGCATGACCGAGGACTGGATCGAGCACCGCAGGGGCGACGGCGAACTCGTCGGCTGGATGCTGCCCGAGGACGACGGGTTCGTCGTCATCGACCTGCTCGGCCGGCGCGTGACCGACGTGGTCGACTGGGGCACGGCGGAGGAGACGCTCGACGAGGCCGGGCTCAGGTACCTGGCCGAGCCCTACCTGCTCGACCGGCCGGGCGACGAGCCGCTGCGCGTGCGCATCGTCGAGGCGAGCCGCGACCGCATCCTGGTCACCGAGGACTTCGGCGGCGCGATCGGCGGGCCTGTGCCCGAGCGCATCGCGCTGCCGTTTCCGGCGCCCGAGGTGCTGCGCCTGCGCGTGCGCTGACGTCGCCGCCCGGTCCGTCGCAGCCCTTCGGTCGCACCCTGCCCGTCGCGCCCCGTCGCAATTCAGGAGTGCCCGCGTGGCGGTGGAGCGGATGCGCGTCGGGCGTGCCCGAATCGGTCGGAACCGACCGTCGGCGGGGTCGGCACGCAACGATTCGTACCGGCCCCGCCCGACCTTCCTGAATTGCGACAGCCTCGCCGCGACAGCCTCGCTGCGGCAGCCTCGCTGCGGCAGCCTCGCTGCGGCAGCCGCGCTGCGGCAGCCTCGCCGCGTCAGCCGCGCACGGTCAGGTCCACCCAGACCAGCCGGTGGTCGCTGCTCGGGAACGGGAAGGTTCCCGTGAGCGCCGACAGCGGGTCGCTCGAGACCGGCCAGAACACGCCGGCGTCGTCGACGACGAGCTTCCGCGAGGGCAGCACGTAGTCGGCGCGCAGGTTGCCCGGGGCCGGGTTGTCGTTGAAGTCGGCCGTGTCGGTCGCCGGGTCGCCGGTGTGGGCGAGGTTGGCGCCGCCCTGCAGCAGCGCGGCCTCGACCGCGCCCTCGGACGTCGGCATCGGGTCCACGATGCGCGGGTTGCCGAGCAGCTGGTCGATGGCGTCGTCGGTCGAGTCGCCGTCGAAGGGGTCGGCGTTCTGGTCGCCCAGGATCACGAACGGCTCGCTCGGGTTCAGGCCTCCGGTCGTGCCGGCGTCGTCGTAGACGTAGGCGTTCGCGCCGGGCGTCACGTAGTCGGCCCAGAACCGGATCTCGTCGTGGTTGCGGCGCCCGTTGCGGTCCTCGGGGCCGTCGAAGGTCGGGGGCGTCGGATGCGACGCGAGCACGTGCACCGTCTCGTTGCCGATCTCGATCGGCACGTCCCAGTGCGACTTGCTCGACAGGCGCACCACGTCGAGCTCCTCCGGGGTGAACCAGTCGGCCGGGGCATCCGTCGCCGGGTCGTCGGGCAGCAGCGCGCCCGGCATGTCGGCCCAGAGGAAGTGCTGGAAGGTGCGGATGTCGTCGGTCGCGATCGGGTACTTCGAGAGCACGGCCATGCCGTACTGGCCGGGGAAGAAGCCGAAGCCGAATGCGTCGTCGCCACCGCCGACGAACCCGTCGTTGTTCAGGTCGAACCCGCTCGGGATGCCCGTGTTCGACGGGGCGACGAACGCGTACGGGTACTCGACCGGTGCGGCGCCGTTCTGGCCGACCTCGAGGTAGTCGCTGCGGAACAGGTCGATCGCCACGTCGCCGTCGACGTAGTCGAACTCGTTCAGCAGCAGGACGTCGGGGTTCGCGCGCTGGATGATCTCGGCGATCACCGCGGCCTGCGCGTCGCCCGCCTCGAGCCCGGCGACGAGGTCGCCCTGGTTGAACCGGTTGAGCGACGCGTTGAACGTCGCGATGCGCAGCGACTCGGCGTGCGGGCCGCCGCGGCCGTGGTCGCCGGCGGCGTCGGGCGCCGCGGTCGCGGCGGGTGCGATCGCCACGGCGCCGGCGACGGCGAGGCCGATCGCAGCGGCGACGGTGGACTTCCGGTGGTGGACGGACATGCGCTCTCCTTCGTCGGGGTGCGTGCGGTGTCGCCGCTCGTGGCGGCCGTGTCCCCAAAGCTATGCCGTTCCGATGGCGAGCGGAAGAACGGCCGGTGTCCGTCGTGGGGTGCTCGCTCTTCAGGAACCATCCGGGACGTGCGGTGGAAAGTTGCGCGAGATGGCGCGGACTCGGGCGGTTCCGTCGCATCCGTGTCCCGAACGCAGGAAACGGGCTCGGAGCCGCGGGTGGTTCCTGAAAAGCGAGGCCGTCACCCCGGGCTCGGAGCCGCGGGTGGTTCCTGAAAAGCGAGGCTGTCGCCCCGGGCGCGGGGCCGCCCAGGGACGAGCGCGCCGCTCCGGGGCCGCGTGGGGTGACCGTCCGCGAAGTGGGGGGCCAGCCCCCGGGACCCCCGCGCCACCGCTGGCTACCGTCGAAGGCGGGGGCCGAAGGGCCCGCACCGAGACGAGGGAACGAGGGCAACATGGACGCCATGGCACGCAGGGGGAACACGCGAGCGAAGCGGATGCTGCTGGGGGGCGCCGTCGCCGCACTGGCCGTGTTCGGACTCGCCGGCTGCGGCGTCGTGGCTGAGTTCGTCGGGCCGCCGCAGTCGTTCACCGACGACACGACGATCACCGAGGCGGTGACGGCGATCGACATCGACCACCCGGCCGGGAGCATCACGGTGCAGTCCGTCAGGGGTGCGACCGACATCTCGCTCGAGCGCACCGTGCGCTACCGGGGCGTCGACCGCGACATCGGCGAGACGCACGAGGTCGACGGCAGCACGCTCGTGCTCCACGGCTGCGGGCGCAACTGCAGCGTCGACTACGTGCTCCAGGTTCCCGAGGGGCTCGACGTCGAGGGCGAGACGTCGAACGGGGCGATCGCGCTCTCCGGCGTCGCCGACGCGCAGGTGTCGACCTCGAATGGGCGCATCGACCTCGAGGGCGTGACGGGCACGGTCGACGTGGACACCTCGAACGGTCGCATCGTCGGCAGCGACCTCACCGGCGACGGCATCGTGGCGAGCACGTCGAACGGCGCGATCGAGCTCGAGCTCGGCACCGCCCAGGACGTCACCGCGACCACCTCCAACGGCCCGATCGAGCTGCGTGTGCCCGACGGGCCGTACCGCGTCGAGACCGACACCTCGAACGGCCGGGTGGACGTCGACATCGCCACCGACCCGAACGGCGAGTTCACGCTCGACCTGCAGACGTCCAACGGGTCGATCCAGGTCACCGGCTCCTGAGCCGGGCGCAGCCGCGGCCCCCGGCGTTCTGCTGTGAGCGGATCGCCCTCCCGCCCGTCGCGCCCGATGGCTAGCGTCGACCCATGGGCGACGTGGTGGACTTCGGGACGGGACGACGGATGCCGGCGGGCGCGCCTCCGCCGCTGTGGCGCGACGTGGTGGGCGAGTTCCTGCGGCACGAGCGGCTCGCGCAGGAGCGCATCCTCACCGAGGTGGCCCGCCGCGCGGGCGTCTCGCCGCAGTACCTGTCCGAGGTCGAGCGCGGGCGCAAGGAGCCGTCCTCCGAGGTGCTGGAGGCCGTCGCGGGTGCGCTCGGACTCGACCTGGCGGGCGTGGTGCACGCGGTGGGCGAACGGCTGGCCGGCGAGCGGCGCACGGTCGACCTCACCGCGGTGACGGATGCCCCTGGCGGAACCGGCTTGGCACCCGCATCCGCCCCCGCCCAGCCCGTGCTGCTCGCCGCCTGAGGCGTGCCGGGGGAGCCGGTGGACGGTGGGCGGCGGGCCGCCGGGGGCATCCGTTCACTCACGCAGGCAAGGCCGCCCGCGGTCGCGCCGCGACCACGTGGTCGGCGATGCCGTAGTCGACGGCCTGCCGTGCGGTGAGGATCAGGTCGCGATCCGTGTCCTCGCGGATCGTGCCGACCACCCGCCCGGTGTGCGCCGCGAGCACCTCCTCGAGGTCGGCGCGCACCCGCAGCACCTCGTCGGCGTGGATGATGAGGTCGGGAATGGTGCCGCGCCCCTGGGTCGACGGCTGGTGCAGCACCACGCGGGCGTGCTCGAGGATCGCCCGCTGCCCGGATGTGCCGCCGGCGAGCAGCACCGCAGCCGGACCCGCCGCCTGGCCGACGCACGTGGTCGCCACGTCGGGGCGGATGTGCCGCATGGTGTCGTAGATCGCCAGGGCCGCCTGCGGCGAGCCGCCGGGGGAGTTGACGTACAGCTGCACGGGCCGGTCGGCGCCGTCGGCCTCGAGGTGCAGCAGCTGGGCGATCACGGCGTTGGCGACGCCGTCGTCGATCTCGGTGCCGAGGTAGACGATGCGCTCGGAGAGCAGGCGGCTGTACACGTCGACCGTGCGCTCGGCGTTGCCGCGGCGCTCGACGACGTAGGGGATCGTGTAGGTGCTCATGCGCGCATCCCCACGAGCTCGCGCTGCGTGGCTGCGGGGTGCAGCTCGGCCGCATCCGTCACGATGCGGTCGACGAAGCCGTAGGCGCGCGCCTCGTCGGCGGTGAACCAGCGGTCGCGGCGCGAGTCGTGCGCGATGCGCTCGAGCGGCTGCCCGGTGTGCCGGGCGATGAGCCCGAGCACGGTGTCGCGCGTGTACCGCAGGTCGTCGGCCTGCAGCTCGATGTCCATGGCGGTGCCGCCGATGCCGGCCGAGCCCTGGTGCATGAGGATGCGTGCGTGCGCGAGCGCGGCCCGCTTGCCGGGCGTGCCCGCGGAGAGGAGGAACTGGCCGGCGCTCGCCGCGATGCCCATCGCGATGGTCGCCACGTCGTTCGGGATCGCGCGGATCACGTCGTGGATCGCGAGCATCGCGGGCACGGAGCCGCCGGGGGAGTTGATCCAGAAGGTGATGTCGCGTCTCGGGTCGTCGGCCGACAGCGCGAGCAGCTGCGCGCAGAGGCGGTTGCCGCCCTGCTGGTCGAGCGCGTCGCCGAGCACGATGACGCGTTCGTGGAAGAGGCGCGAGGTGAGTTCGGCGTCGAGCGGATGCGGTGCGGCGGGTGCGGTGTCGTCGGTCATGTCGACAGCGTGCCCCGGTCGGGGGCCGGGGGCGAGCGGATGCTGCCGCGGGCGGATCCGCTCACGGCTGCAGGGGCGGCAGGAGTCCTGACCGGGTGTGAATCGCCATTCACTTCCATTCGGCTCGCACACCCGCTACGCTGCCCGCATGCCCATCACCCGTGCCGCACTGATCCACGAGATCGGTGGCGGGTTCGTGCCGGCCGAGCTCGAGGTGGACGAGCCGATCGGGCGCGAGGTGCTGGTCGACGTGGCGGCCGCGGGGCTCTGCCACACCGACCTCACGATGGCGCATGCCGATGTCGGCATACCGCTGCCCGCGGTGTTCGGGCACGAGGTCGCCGGGGTCGTCACCGCCGTGGGGCCGGACGCCCGCGGCGTGGCGGTCGGCGACCACGTCGTCGGCTGCCTGGTGCAGCACTGCGGCACCTGCGATCGCTGCCGCTCGGGGCGCGCGACGCTGTGCCGCACCCCGGGGGCGACGCTGCGCGGGCCCGACGAGCGGCCGCGACTGTCGCGCGACGGGTCGCCCGTGCACCAGATGGTCGGCATCGGCGGCTTCGCCGAGCGCGTGCTCGTCGACGAACGGCAGCTCGTGGTGGTGTCCCGCGAGCTGCCGTTCGCGCAGGCGGCGCTGCTCGGCTGCGGCGTGCTCACCGGCGTCGGCGCGGTGCGGAACGCCGCGGGTGTGCGCCCCGGCGACGCCGTCGCCGTCATCGGCGCGGGCACGGTCGGGTTGAGCGCGATCGCGGCTGCCGCGGCGGCAGGGGCGGAGCGGATCATCGCGGTCGACCTCGCGCTGGAGAAGCTCGACGCCGCGCGCGCGTTCGGTGCGACCCACGTGGTCGACTCCTCGGCGACCGACGCGGTGGCCGCGGTGCGCGCCGCGACCGGCGGCGGGGCCGACGCGGTCTTCGACGTGGTCGGCGTCGCGTCGACCGCCGAGCAGGGACTCGCCATGACCGCGCCGGGCGGCGGCCTGTACCTCGTCGGCGTCATGGACCCGACCGCCCGCATCTCACCGCGGCTGTTCGGCCTCATCACGGCGCAGCGCCGCATCCAGGGCGTGTACATGGGCGCGGCCGACCCGCGGCGCGACATCCCCGAGATCGCGCGGATGGCGCGCTCGGGCGCCCTCGACCTGGGCGCGCTCGTGAGCGCCGAGGTGGGCCTCGACGCCATCGACGAGGGGTACCGAATGCTGCGCGACCCGTCGGTCGTGCGCGTCGTCGTCGGGTTCGGCTGAGGCACGACGGGCGCGGCCCGCTCAGGCGTTCGCCGGCGTGCCCTCCGGCAGGAATCGCGCCGGCACCTCGAAGTACCGCGGATCGCACTGGTGCGCGCGGAAGAACGTCAGGATGAACCCCATCCGCTCGTCGAAGTCCTCCCAGATCGGGGCGTCCGAGTGCGTCGTGTCGTCGCCGGGCGACTGGTGGAACCGCAGGAACAGCAGCACGAGCTCGGGGAACGTGAGCGCGCCGAGCGTGACCGGGAACGTCGCGCCCGCGAGGTACGGCGGCGGCTGCACGTCGTCGGTCACGTCGATCGGGCCATCGGGCGTCTCGAGGTGCACGAACCGGGTGGTGACCAGCCCGAACAGGCCGCCGAGCGGCATCGCCTCGTCGATGAACCGGTCGACGAGCTCCTGCTCGTGCGCGCCGAGCAGCGCGTTGCCGAGCAGCACGCGCTCGGCGATGTCGTGCTCGATCTCCGCTCGGCGCTCGTCTGCGACGCCGTGCGCGTCGGCCTCGCGAGCCAGCATCGCCGCGCGCTGGTAGCAGCGCACCGCCGCCGCGAGTTGCGGGCGCCCGTCGAACACCGGGTCGACGAGCGCGCGGCCCATCGCCTCGGGGGTGGGGTCGCCGGTGCGCTCGACCTCGATCAGCCAGCGCAGCACCGGCGGCGCGACGTCGCGGATGATCGCGAGGTTCCCGGCCGCGACCCCCTCCGAGCCGAGGCCGAACGAGCCGCCCTCGCCGCGGATCACCGCGCCGGCGGTGCCGCTCGCCCAGGCACCGAACGCGAACCAGTTCAGGTTCGTGCGGCCGATGACGTCCGCCAGGGCGATGGCGATCTCGCGGTAGCAGAGCGTGATCAGGCGATTGCGCACCACCGGGTCGGTCGTCGCGACGGCGTGCTCGAGCACGGCGGTCGCGGTCTGCGTCGACGTCATGCGCACCCCCGGGGCTCGTCGGGTCCGGCCTCGCGCCGATGCTAGCGCGGACGGCGGGCCGGAGGCATCCGTGCCCGCCCTGCCCTCGGCCGGCGCGACGGCCGGGTTAGGGTCGAGGGATGAGCAGAACCGTCTGGACCGTCCTCGGCGTCATCGCCGCCATCGTCATCGCCTGGGTGCTGGTGGACGTGGTGTTCAGCGTGCTGTGGTTCCTCGTGAAGCTCGTGATCGTCGCGGTCGTGGCCGTGGTGGTCTTCTTCCTGCTGCGCTCGTGGGCGCGCAAGGGGAGCGACCGCCGCGCCGTCGAGGACTGACCCTCGCGGCCCGTCCGCGGGGATCGCCCAGGGCCGGTCAGGCGTCGATGCGCAGCCGCACCGCGACGACGTCGTCGATGTCGAGGCGCTCGGCCTCCTGCACCCACTTCTTGATCGGCACGATGTAGCCGCCATCCTTCGGCCAGAGCGCGGTGGCCCACTCGCTGGCGCCGACCCGCACCGTCGCCGGGATCATGCCCCAGCCGTACGTGACCGCCGGCGCGACCTCGCGGATCGCCTCGGCCTCGTCGCGCGGCACCGTCACGAAGTGGAACGGCGCGGGTCCGCGCCAGTACCAGAGGTCGCCCCGGAACGAGAGGTCCATGCGGCCCAGCGTAGTCAGGGGCGGGCGGATGCCTCCGAGCCGTCGAGCACCCGCCGGGCGAGCAGCGTCGACCCGGCGACCGCCGCCGGCATCGTCAGCACCGCGCCGCCCGGCAGCAGGAACAGCAGCTGCGTGGCCACGCCGAAGCCGAGCATGCGGGCGCCGTGGCCGCGGAGCATCCGTCGCCGCTCGGCGGCCCGGAGGCCCCGGGCGTCGAAGGCCCGTCCGGTGAGCTCGCGCGCGAGCAGCCGGCCCGACAGCACGACGCCGAGCACGGCCGCCGTCACCGAGCCGACCACGGGCACGAACCCGATGAGCAGCACGAGACCCGCGTTGAGCACGCCGAACCCCACGAGCGCCGCGCCCGTCGCAGCGGCGCGCCAGAACCCCGGCCCCTCCTCGGGCACCGCGCCGCCCTCCTCCGTCTCGACCGCGCGCCAGATGCGCTCGTAGAACGGATCGCCCACCGTGAGCGTGAGCGCCGTGAACGTCACGGCGGCGAGCAGGATCGTCGCGCCGAACAGTGCCGCGCCCACGGCGACGCGCAGCGCGATCGCCCAGCCGGCGTCCCACGCGTCGGCGAACGGGGTGATCCAGGTCACGAGGTCGCCGACCGTCGCGCCGAGGGCGACGAGGGCCGCGAGCACCACGAGCGCGACGATCGCCGCGGGCACGAGGCCGAGCGCCATCGCCCCGGGGCGCCTCCGCCAGAACGCGAAGCCGCGCAGCAGGTCGCCCGCCCCGGCGAGCAGGTCGCCGATCACGCCGCGGCCGGCTCGTCGAACGCGGCGGCGAGGATGCGGGCGCGCAGCGCGTTCGACCGCTCGGCGAAGCCGCGCTGGCGCCGCACGTACTCGGCCTTGCCCTCGGGCGTCTCGATCGCGACCGGCTCGGCGCCCCACGCGCGCATGTCGTACGGCGAGGCCTGCATGTCGAGCAGGCGGATGTCGCGGGCCAGCTCGAACGCGTCGAGCAGCAGCTCGCCCGGCACGAGCGGGCCGAGCTTCATCGCCCACTTGTAGACGTCCATGCCGGCGTGCAGGCAGCCCGGCTGCTCGAGGGCGGGCTGCGTGTCGCGCGTCGGCGCGAAGCGGTTGCGCGGCACGGCCTCGTCGGTGAAGAACCGGAACGCGTCGATGTGCGTGCAGCGCAGCTCGTG
This sequence comes from Agromyces sp. SYSU T00194, assembly GCF_040496035.1. Lineage (NCBI taxonomy): Bacteria > Bacillati > Actinomycetota > Actinomycetes > Micrococcales > Microbacteriaceae > Agromyces > Agromyces chitinivorans. The sequence continues at coordinate 2,001,469 of NZ_JBEPJZ010000001.1, forward strand.
CGCCTCGACGACCGCGTCGGTGCCGCGCTGCCCGAGCCGCAGCGGCACGTCGTGGCGGTGCGCGTCCTGCCGGTAGACCATCGCCCACTCGTGCAGGCCGAAGCAGCCGAACGACCCCGGACGGGATGCGGTGAGGCGCAGCATCCGCTCGACCGTGCCGACGAGGCCGGCCTTCTCGCGCGCCATCGCCGCGTGGTCGACGACGAGCGACCCGGGCGTCGCGCCGGGCGCGTACCAGCGCCAGTCGGTGCGCGGGGTGTCCGCGGCATCCGCCAGCTCGACGCCGCGGCCCGGGTGCCAACGGCGCAGCACGCGCGGCGAGTACGAGTAGTAGGTGAACAGGAAGTCGTCGATCGGATGCGACTCGCCGCGCTCGACCCGGGCACGCCGGTCGGCGGTGAGCGCGTCGGCGCGCGCCGCGTGGGCCTGCTCGCGGGCGCGCCAGTCGACGGCGTCGAGCCGCGCGGGGGCGGCGGCGCGCGTCGGGGCGATCGCGGTCGTGCTCACCCGACGAGGATAGGCCGCGCGGCCGTACATCGCCCGGTCCGGGTGGTGCTGCCCCTTTTCAGGAGCGGCTGGAAGGATCGCGGTCGCATGTTGCGCGGGGCCGCATTCCGGCACGCGGATGCTGCGCGACGGTGTGCAGCGGCGCCGGATCGCTGCGCCGCCCATTCGGGGCTCCTGAAAAGGGCCGGATCGCTGCGCCGCCCACTCGGGGCTCCTGAAGACGGCCCCTCCTGCAGCGGGGTGTGAACGGTGCGCGCCGCCGTGGCGGCGTCGGCGGCCGGTGGCAGACTGGCCGCGTGCTGCTCGAGGAGCTCGTCACCACGGCCGCGACCGTCGCCGCGACCCGGTCGCGGCTGGCCAAGGTCGACGCGCTCGCCGACCTGCTCGGCCGGCTCGCACCCGACGAGGTCGCGCCCGCGATCGGCCTCCTGCTCGGGGCCCCGCGCCAGGGCCGGCTCGGCGTGGGCTGGCGCGGGTTCAGCGCGCAGCACGTCGCCCCGGCCGCCGCCGCGACCCTCACGGTCGCCGACGTCGACGCGCGGCTCGACCGCCTCGCCGCGGTCGCGGGTTCGGGCTCGGGCGCCGCGCGGGCCGCCGAGCTCGGCGACCTGCTCGCCCACGCGACCGCGGCCGAGCAGGACTTCCTCGGCCGCGCGCTCCTCGGCGAGATCCGCACGGGTGCCCTCGCCGGCGTCGTGACCGACGCGATCGCGCGGGCGGCCGACCTCCCCGGCGACCTCGTGCGCCGCGCCGCGATGCTGTCGGGCGACCTCGGCGGGACCGCGCGTCTCGCGCTCGCGGGCGAGCCGGGCGCGGTCGCCGCCGTCGGGCTCGAGGTCGGCCGCCCGGTGCAGCCCATGCTGGCGGCCACCGCGGCATCCGTCGCCGAGGCGGTCGGGACGCTCGGCGAGGCATCCGTCGAGTACAAGCTGGACGGCGCGCGCATCCAGGTGCACCGCGCCGGCGACGACGTGCGCATCTTCACCCGCACCCTCGCCGACATCACGCACCGGGTGCCCGAGGTCGTCGAGGTGGTGCGGCGGATGCCGGTGCGCGACGTGATCCTCGACGGCGAGACGCTCGCCCTCTCCGACGACGGCCGGCCGCGCCCGTTCCAGGAGACGATGTCGCGGTTCGGCGCCGAGGGCGCGCGCGACGCGATGCTGCATCCGTGGTTCTTCGACGTGCTGCACGTCGACGGGCGCGACCTGCTCGACGAGCCGCTGTCGGTGCGCCTCGCCGAGCTCGCCCGCATCACCGGCCCGCACCGCATGCCGGGCGAGGTCACGGCCGACCCGATCGCGGCCGAGCAGGTCTCGCGCGACGCGCTCGCCGCGGGGCACGAGGGCGTCGTCGTCAAGGCGATCGACTCGGCGTACGCCGCGGGCCGGCGGGGGTCGAGCTGGATCAAGGTGAAGCCCGTGCACACGTACGACCTGGTGGTGCTGGGCTGCGAGTGGGGGTCGGGCCGGCGCGAGGGCTGGCTGTCGAACCTGCACCTCGGCGCGCGCGACCCCGAGGGCGAGTTCGGCGAACCGGGCGGGTTCGTGATGGTGGGCAAGACGTTCAAGGGCCTCACCGACGAGCTGCTGCGCTGGCAGACCGAACGGTTCCCCGAGATCGAGGTGCGGCGCACGGCGCGCACCGTGTTCGTCGAGCCGGTCACGGTGGTCGAGATCGCGATCGACGGGGTGCAGCGGTCGAGCCGGTACCCGGGCGGGGTCGCGCTGCGGTTCGCGCGCGTGAAGCGCTACCGCGACGACAAGGCGGCCGACGAGGCGGACACGATCCAGGCGCTGCGCGGGCTGCTGCGGGGCTGACGCGGCCCGCGGCATCCGCTCGCCCGTTTCTCCTGACGTTTCTCAGGAAGTGTCGAACAACCTATCTCGAATCCGTGCGTGCGCCGGCTGCGCGTGCCGGATTGCGGCGTCTGACCGCACCCGCTCGCCGCAATCGTGCGCGACCGATTCCGCACTCCTGAAAAGCGCCCGCACCACGCGCAACGATCTGCTCACGGAGGCCGATGCGGTGTGGAGCATCCGGAAGCGGAGGAGTAGCGTCGGGCGCGCGAGCACCATGTGGATTCGTCGAGGGAGATGATCGCATGCGCCTGGGGGTGGCGCGGCATGGGGGGAGCGATTCGGCCCGGCGGTCGAGCGCGCCCGCGGGCTCAGCGTCGGCGCGGCGGGTCGGTCGAGCGGCGCACGACGAGCTCGGGCTGGAACACGGTCTGGCGGGGGATGCTGTCAGGGTCGTTGGCCTCCTCGAGCAGCGTGCGCAGCGCCGTGCGCCCGATCATGCCGCTCGGCTGGCGCATCGACGAGAGCGGGACGGCCGCGGCACCCGCGAACGCGATGTCGTCGAACCCGATGATCGCGATCTCCTCGGGCACGAGGACGCGACCCTCGACGACGAGCGCCTGCAGCAGGCCGAGCGCGATGAGGTCGTTCGCGGCGAACAGCGCGTCGGGCCGCTTCCCGCGGGGCCGCTCGATGATGCGGGCGCCCGCCGCGGCGCCCTCCGCGACGGTCAGCTCGGTCGTCGCGACCACCTCGAGCTCGACCGGGACGACGGCGTTCTCGGCCGCCGCGCGCGCACCGGCGAGGCGATCGGCGACCTGGTGGATGTCGAACGGCCCGCCGACGTACGCGATGTGCCGTCGGCCCGTCTCGATGAGGTGCTCGACGGCCATGCGGCCGCCCGCCACGCTGTCGACCGAGACCGAGCTGAAGCGCCCGTCGCCGCTGAAGCGATCGACGAGCACGGCCGGGATGCCGCGCTGGCGCAGACGCTCGAGGCGCGTGTGCACGTCGTCGTACGGCGAGATCAGCACGCCGCGCACCTGCTGCTCCTCGAACAGGTCGAGGTAGAGCCGCTCGCGCGCGATGTCCTGGTCGGTGTTGCCGTAGAGGATCGCGATGTTGTGCTTGGACGCCTCGTCCTCCGCGCCGCGGACGACGTCGTTGAAGAACGGGTTCTGGCCGTCGAGCACGACGAAGCCGACCGTCGTGCTCGTGCCCGCGCGCAGCTTTCGGGCGGCGTCGTTGCGCACGTACCCGAGCTCCTCGATGGCGCGATGCACGCGCGCGATGGACTCGGCGGACACCTCGCCGGGGCGGTTCAGCACGTTGGAGACCGTGCCGACCGAGACTCCTGCGTGCTGAGCAACGTCCCTGATGCTCGCGCCTGCCATAGCGGTTCCTCGTCGTCGATGAGCTGCGTCGGATTCCGGGGCGGAGGTGACTTGACCTCCGCACCCGCCGTCCATAGAGTAGCCCTGAACTTGACCTGAATCGATTCAGGAGCGTTTCAACCCGTACACAGCAACCACCTCGACGAGGAGGAGCAATGGTGCAGACGAGCACCCCGACCAGCGCGGCACCCCCAGCGCTGGAGCTCTCGCGAGTCGTGAAGTCCTTCGGAGCAGTCGTCGCACTGAGCTCCGGCAGCCTCACGCTCGAGCAAGGATCCATCCACGCGCTGATCGGCGAGAACGGCGCGGGCAAGTCGACGCTCGTGAAGATCGTCGCCGGGCTCTACCGGCGCGACTCCGGCGAGTTCCGCCTCCGCGGCGACGACGTCGACTTCTCGAACACGGCGCAGTCCAAGGCCGCGGGCATCGCCGTCATCTACCAGGAGCCGACGCTGTTCCCCGACCTGTCGGTCACCGAGAACATCTTCATGGGCCGCCAGCCCACCAACCGCGTCGGCCGCATCGACCGCAGGGCCATGCGCGCCGAGGCCGTCGAGATCTTCGAGCGGCTGGGCGTGCGCCTCGACCCCGACCGCCTCACCGAGGGCCTGTCGATCGCCGACCAGCAGATCATCGAGATCGCGAAGGCGATCTCGCTCGACGCGCGCGTGCTGATCATGGACGAGCCGACCGCCGCGCTCTCGGGCGTCGAGGTCGAGCGGCTGTTCGCCGTCGCGCGGAGCCTCCGCGACGAGGGCCGGGCCCTGCTGTTCATCTCGCACCGCTTCGACGAGGTGTTCGACCTGTGCGACACCGTCACCGTGATGCGCGACGGCAAGTACATCGACACGATGCCCATCGCCGACACCTCGATCGACGAGCTCGTGCGCCTGATGGTCGGCCGCGACGTCACCGAGATGTTCCCGAAGCTGCCGGCCGAGATCGGCGACGACGTGCTCGTGGTGGAGGGGCTCACGAGCCCCGGTGTCTTCCACGACATCTCGTTCACCGTGAAGTCGGGCGAAATCGTCGGCCTCGCGGGCCTCGTCGGCGCGGGCCGCAGCGAGGTCGTGCGCGCGGTGTTCGGCGTCGACGGCTACGAGAGCGGCACGGTGACCGTCAACGGCACGCCGCTGCGCAAGGGCCGCCCGACCGCGTCGATGGCGCAGGGCATCGCCCTGGTGCCCGAGGACCGCCGCAAGCAGGGGCTCGTGCTCGACCAGAGCGTGACGCGCAACATCACGCTCGCGATCCGCAAGCGCCTCGCCAAGTGGGGCCTCATCTGGGGCGGCCTCGAGAACGCCTCGGCCGAGATCTGGGCGAGTCGGCTCGAGGTCAAGACCGCCGCGCTCGACGCGGAGACCGGCACCCTCTCGGGCGGCAACCAGCAGAAGGTCGTGCTCGGCAAGTGGCTCTCGACCGACCCGAAGGTGCTCATCGTCGACGAGCCCACCCGGGGCATCGACGTCGGCACCAAGGCCGAGGTGCACCGCCTCATCTCCACGCTCGCCCAGGAGGGCCTCGCGATCATCATGATCTCGTCGGAGCTGCCCGAGGTGCTCGGCATGGCCGACCGCGTGCTCGTCATGCGCGAGGGCCGCCTCACCGGCGAGTTCGAGCGAGCGGATGCCACGCCGGAGGCGGTCATGTACGCCGCGACCGCGGAAGGAGCGGCAGCCTGATGACCGCAGTCGACACGAAGCCCCCCGCCGGCAACGCCTTCGCGCGCAGCGTCGGCCACGTGCTGAAGGCCCGCGAGACGGGCATCGCGATCGCGCTGATCGCGGTCATCGTGGTCGCCACGGTGAGCAACCCGAACTTCCTGTTCTCCTCCGACGGGTTCCGCGATCTGCTGCTCACGCCCTCGCTGCTCATGGTCGTGGCCGTGGGCCAGGCGATCGTCATCATCACGCGCAACGTCGACCTGTCGGTCGGCTCCGTGCTCGGCCTCACCGCGTACCTGACCGGGCGCCTGTTCATCGACATCCCGGGCATCCCGCCGGTGCTCGTGTTCGTCGCCGGCGTCGGCCTCGGCGCGCTGCTCGGCCTCATCAACGGTGCGCTCGTCGCGTTCGCGAAGGTGCCGGCGCTCGTGATCACGCTCGGAACGCTCTACATCTACCGCGGCATCAACGTCGCGTGGACCGGCAGCGACCGCATCAACGCGTCCGACCTGCCGGCCGGCTTCCGAGACCTGGGCACGGGCGAGCTCCTCGGCATCCCGATCCTGACGATCTTCGCCGTCATCGTGCTGGTCGTCGCCGCCTGGTACCTGCGCAACCTGCGCAGCGGTCGCGAACTGTACGCGATCGGCTCCGACCCCGCGGCCGCGCACCTGTACGGCCTGCGCGTGACCCGCCGCGTCATCGCCGCGTTCGTCGTGAGCGGTGCCCTCGCCGGCGTGGCCGGCGTGCTCTACGCCGCTCGCTACGGCACGGTCTCGTCGAGCGCCGGCCTCGGCCTCGAGCTCCAGGCCATCGGTGCCGCCGTCATCGGCGGCGTCGCGATCTCGGGCGGCGTCGGCACCGTCTGGGGCGCCGCGATCGGCGCCTACCTGCTGCTGACCATCAACCGCGCACTGCCCATCGTCGGCATCCAGGACTTCTGGCAGCGGGCCGTGGTCGGCGTGCTCATCATCGGCGCGATCGTGCTCGATCGCGTGCTCGCGGTGCGCCAGCATCGACGACTCATCGCACAACGGGAGGAGCAGCCATGACGTCCGCGATCGACACCGAACACGGCCGACGCACCTACGCGGCCCACGCGCACCCGCTGTGGCGTCGCCTGCTCGTCACGCGCGAGTCGGCCATCATCGGCCTGCTCTTCCTCGTCGTCATCGTCGCCACCTTCGCGGTGCCGAACTTCGACAGCCCGCTGACGCTGACGTTCCTCATCCGCGAGATCGCACCGATCCTGCTGATCGCCCTGCCGATGACGCTCATCATCATCACCGAGGAGATCGACCTCTCGGTGGCGAGCATCGTCGGGCTCACGAGCGTCATCACCGGGCTCGGCGTGCAGGCCGGCTGGCCGCTGCCGTTCGCGGCGGTCGTCGCGATCCTCGTCGGCACGGTCGCGGGTGCCATCAACGGCGCGCTCGTCACGTTCGTCGGGCTCCCCTCGCTCGCCGTCACGATCGGCACGCTCGCGCTGTTCCGCGGCATCGCCGTGGGCCTGCTCGGCACCACCGCGATCAGCGACTTCCCCGAGTTCTGGACGGACCTCACCCGCATGAACATCCCGGGCACGCCGATGCCGCTGATCATCGTGCCGTTCCTCGTGCTCGCGATCGTCTTCGGCGTCCTGCTGCACTTCACGCCGTTCGGGCGCTCGCTCTACGCGATCGGCCTGAACAAGGAGGCCGCCGCGTTCTCGGGCATCAACGTGGGGCTCACGAAGTTCTGGCTGTTCGTCATGAGCGGCGCGGTCTCGGGCTACGCCGGCGTGTACTTCACGCTGCTGTACAACAACGCCCGCGGCGACAACGCCACCGGCCTCGAGCTGCAGATCATCGCCGCGGTGCTCCTCGGCGGCGTGTCGATCTTCGGCGGTCGCGGTGCGCTGCCCGGCGTCATCGCGGGCGTGCTGCTCATCGGCACGCTCTCGAGCGCACTGCGCCTCGCCGGCGTCACCAGCGACATCATCAACGTCATCACGGGCGTGCTCCTCGTGGCATCCGTGGTGTCGGCAAGCTTCCTCGCCTGGCTGCGCACCCAGCGCGTCGCGGCGATCGGAAGGAAGAAGGGCCGGGCTGAGGCATCCGGTGGCTGACGGCCCCTTCGCATCACCGACCAGCAAGTAACGCACCAAGGAAGGAAACAATGATGTTCACTCTGCAGAGGAAGCGCTTCGGCGTCGGCCTCGCGGCGATCGCCGCGACCACCGCGCTCGTGCTCACGGGCTGCTCGTCGGACGGTTCGTCGGATGGCGGCTCGTCGGACGGCGGCGACGCTTCGGACGTGTCGATCACGATGCTGCCGAAGAACCTGGGCAACCCGTACTTCGACACCTCGACCGGGGGTGCCGAGGAGGCGGTCTCCGAGATCGGCGGCACGTTCGAGGAGGTCGGCCCGTCGGAGGCGTCGCCGACGTCGCAGGTGCAGTACATCCAGACCGCTGCGCAGCAGGGCGTGGGCGGCCTGATCGTGTCGGCGAACGACCCGGAGGCGATCTGCGACGCGCTCGACGAGGCGCGCAGTGTCGGTGTCAAGGTCGTGACCTTCGACTCGGACACCAACCCGGAGTGCCGTGACCTGTTCATCAACCAGGCGACCGCCGAGGGCATCGCCCAGGTGCAGGTCGACCTGATCACCGAGCAGATCGGTGACGAGGGGCAGATCGCGGTGCTGTCGGCGTCGGCCAACGCGACGAACCAGAACGCGTGGATCGAGATGATGCAGGCCGAGCTCGAGGCGAACCACCCGAACGTGGAGCTCGTGGAGATCGCCTACGGTGACGACGACGACCAGACCTCGTTCGACAAGACCGCTGCGCTGCTGCAGACCTACCCGGACCTGAAGGGCATCGTGTCGCCGACCACGGTCGGCATCGCGGCTGCGGCCCGGTACCTGCAGACCTCGGAGTACAAGGGCGAGGTCGCGCTGACCGGTCTCGGCACGCCGAACCAGATGCGCGAGTACGTCGAGGACGGCACGGTCACCGCGTTCGCGCTGTGGAACCCGGCCGACCTGGGCTACCTGGCCGCGTACGCGACCGCCGCGCTGATCACCGGTGAGATCACCGGTGCAGAGGGCGACACCTTCGACGCCGGCACGCTCGGCTCGTACGAGGTCGGCGCGGACGCCACCGTGCTGCTCGGCGACCCGTACGTGTTCGACGCGGACAACATCGGCGACTTCGACTTCTAGGCCGAACCGCTGCACGGAGCGCCCCGGTGGACCTCGTCCGCCGGGGCGCTCCCGTCTCTGCGGATCAGTGGTAGCGGCCGCTGTACGCGTTCAGCGCGGGCTGCCCGCCGAGGTGGGCGTAGAGCACGTTCGAGCCGGCCGGGATGTCGCCGTCGCGCACCAGGTCGATGAGCCCGGCCATCGACTTGCCCTCGTAGACGGGGTCGAGGATCACGCCCTCGAGCGAGCCGACGAGGTGCATCGCGGCATCCGTCGACTCGACCGGGATGCCGTAGTACTCGCCCGCCCAGCCGTCGAGCACGGTGACCTCGTCGTCGCGCAGGTCGCGGCCCACGCCGATCAGCTCGGCCGTGCTGCGCGCGATGCGCCCGACCTGGTCGCGCGTCTCGGCGAGCTTCGCCGACGCGTCGATGCCGAGCACGCGCCGGCGCGGACCGCCGAAGTTGTGCTCGAGGTCGGCGAACCCGGCGATCATGCCGGCGTGCGTCGACCCGGTGACCGAGCACACCACGATCGTGTCGAAGAAGACGCCGAGCTCCTGCTCCTGCGCCGCGACCTCGTGCGCCCAGTTCGCGAAGCCGAGCCCGCCGAGGCGGTGGTCGGATGCCCCCGCGGGGATCGCGTACGGCGTACCGCCCACCGCCTCGACGTCGGCGATGGCCTCGCGCCACGAGTCCTTGAAGCCGATGCCGAAGCCCGCGGGGGAGAGGCGCACGTCGGCGCCCATGAGGCGGGACAGCATGATGTTGCCGACCCGGTCGTTGACGGAGTCGGGCCAGTCGACCCAGTGCTCCTGCACGAGCACGGCCTTCATGCCGAGGTGGGCGGCGACCGCCGCGACCTGCCGGGTGTGGTTCGACTGCACGCCGCCGATCGAGACGAGCGTGTCGGCGCCCTGGGCGAGCGCGTCGGGCACGAGGTACTCGAGCTTGCGCACCTTGTTGCCGCCGTAGGCGAGGCCGCTCGAGACGTCCTCACGCTTCATCCAGATGCGGGCGCCGCCGAGGTGGGCGCTCAGGCGGTCGACGGGGTGGATCGGGCTCGGACCGAACGTGAGCCGGTGGCGGGGGAAGTCGGCGAGTGCCATGGCGGTGCTCCTTCGGGTGGCCGCTGGGGGCCGTCGGGTGGGTGGTGCGGATGCCTCGTGCGGATGCCTCGTGCGGGCGTCGTGCCGGGTGGTCGACGTGCGGCTCACCGCGCCGGCGCCGGTGCGCCCTGGTGGGCGCCCGGGTCGGCGGGGGCCGGGTCGGCGGGGGGCGCGTCTGCGGGCGTCTCGTGGCCGGCCGCGTCGTCGACGGAAGGGTCGTCGAGGCGGAGCATGCGGCCGAGCGTCTCCCAGTTCTCGCGGGCGGCGACGCCCGCCTCGTCCGCGGCGCCCGCCGCGCAGAGCGCGATGATGCGGTCGTGGTCGGCGACCGAGCCGCGGCCGGCGAGCGAGGAGAACCGGGCGCGCTCGAGGCGGCGCAGCAGCGGAGCGACCTGCTCGAGCATCGCCGGAAGCAGCGGGTTCGCCCCGGCGCGCACCGCGACGTCGTGGAAGTCGTCGTCGGCGCGCACGGCCGCGTCGACGTCGTCGGCATCGAGGGCGGCGGCGAAGCGCGCGTTGGCCTCGCGCATCGCGTCGAGGTCGGCGGCGGTGAGCTGCGGGACCGCCTCGCGCACGGCCAGCTCGTGCAGCGACGCGGCGATGCGCTGCGCGGCGAGCGCGGTGCGCACGTCGAGCGGGGCGACGGTGGTCGCCTTGGCGCGGCGGGTCTGCACCAGGCCTGCCAGTTCGAGCCGGGCGATCGCCTCCCTGATCGGCGTGCGGCTGACGCCCAGCCACTGCTCGAGCTCGGGGTCGCGCAGCCGCGCGCCGGGTGCGAGGGCGCCGCTGACGATCGCGTCGCGCAGCTCGCGGTAGGCGTAGTCGCGCAGTGAGCTCGGGCGCTCGCCAGCCGGGGGACTCAGCAACATGCAATATATTGCAGCGAGAACGGCCTCCCGTGTCAAATCGCCCGCCGGGGTCTGCGCTTTTCAGGAAGCGGGGCGGCCTGCCGCCGGCTCGGCCGCAGCATGTGCGGTGATCGCCCCCGACCCCGCAGGATCCACCGCCGAAGCCGCCCCGGACCGTCAGGTGTGCGGCGGGCATGGCCGGCGCTCCTGAGCAGCGACGGCTGCGCGGGCGTGCGCTCGGGATTCACGAGACCGGTCGGCGCCCGTCACCGGCGCGAAACACGCCGGGCGGATGCTGGAGCACACGCATCCCGACGGGAGGACCGCCCGTGATCGACGCCACCATCGCGATCCTCATCGCGCTGGCCGCAGCGGCCGTCACCCTCGTCGCGCTCGCGCACGCCGCCGTCTGCCCCTACGTGACCCGCACGACGCGGCACCGCGCCCTGCTCCTGCAGGCGGCCGCTCCGGTCGTGGGCAGTGTGTGCTGGCTCTGCTACGGGGCGGTGCTGCACGCCCGCGTGCACTGGGCGGTCTACGCGATGACGCGGTTCGCCGCGACGCGCGCCTGACGACCGCCCGCGCCCGCGCTCGCGACGCTCAGCCCGCGCCGGTCGCGAGGATCACCACGAGGCTGGTCACGGCGACCACGGCCGACAGGATGCCCCCGAGCACCAGCGGCTTCGGGCCCGTCGCGCGCAGTGCGCGCACGTCGGTCGAGAGCCCGATCGCGGCCATCGCGGTGGTGATGAGGAACGTCGCGACGTGGCCGAGCGCCGTGCCGGCGGCATCCGGGATCAGACCCAGCGACGCGACGCCCGACATCGCCAGGAATCCGACGAGGAACCACGGCACGAGTCGCACGGCCCGCCCGAAGCTCAGCGGGGGGTGCGCGTCGCCGTCGGCGGACCGTCGCGCCCGGCGCCGCACGTGCACGGCCAGCCCGACCGTGATCGGCACGATCATGAGGGTGCGCACGAGCTTGACCACCACGGCCCCGTGCAGGGCGACCGTGCCGTACACGGCGGCCGTCGCGACCACCGACGAGGTGTCGTTCACGGCGGTGCCGGCGAACAGCGCGAAGGCCTGCTGGTCCAGGCCCAGCGCATGGCCGACGAGCGGGAAGACCGCGACCGCGAGCATGTTGAACAGGAAGATCGTCGACACCGCGTAGGCGATGTCGGCGCTCGCGGCCCCGATGACGGGGGCGACGGCGGCGATGGCGGATGCCCCGCAGATGCCGGTGCCGACGCCGATCAGCGTGCGCAGGTCGCCGACGACGCCGAGTGCGCGCCCCACGAGCCACGCCGCGCCGAGGCACGCGGCGAGCGTGACGAGCATGATCGGCAGCGACCCGACGCCCACGTCGACGATCTCCCCGAGCGACAGCTGCGTGCCGAGCAGCACCACCGAGAGTTGCAGCACGCGACTGCCGGTGAAGCGGATGCCGGGCTGCAGGCGTGCGCCCGGTCGACGCACGAGCGCGATCGCGAGGCCGATCGCGATCGCCGGCAGTGCCGTGCCGACGATCGGTACGAGCGAGCCGACGACCGTGGCGACCGCCGCGATCGCCAGCGCGAGCGCCAGGCCCGGCACGAGGGCGACGGCCACGGCCGCGCGGCCGCCGGGTGTCGCCCGTCCGCCGGGCGTCGCCGGATCCCCCGGCCGGTCGTCGCCGGCGGGATCGTTGGGCGATGCGCTCATGCGTCGAGCATCTCGCGAAGCGGCGCCGCTCGGGTAATCGACCGCGGGCCGGGGCGTGCCCGGGCGTGCCCGGACCCGGCCGGGCGCGGCCGGCGCGGCCCGGGTCTGGCCCGCTCAACCCGGCGCGCGTAGCCTTGGCCCACGGCGAGAAGGGAGCGACCGTGTCGAACCTGGTGGTGCACTTCGAGATCCACGCGAGCGAGCCGGCGGAGCTCATCGACTTCTACTCGCGGCTGCTCGGGTGGACGTTCACGCAGTACGGCGACCTGGAGTACTGGAGCATCGACACCGGAGAGGAGTCGATCCGGCCGAGCGAGGGCGCCGCCGGCCACGGGGTCAATGGAGGCCTCCTGCGGCGCGAGGGCCCGGCGCCGGAGGCGGGCGCGACCGTGAAGGGCGCGAACCTCGTGGTCGCGGTCGACGAGATCGATGCGCTGATGGCGACCGGAGTCGAGCTCGGCGGCACCGTGGCGCTTGCGGCGGAGGACATGCCGGGCCTCGGCCGGCTCGGCTACCTGCTCGATCCCGACGGTAACGTGTTCGGCATGCTCTCGACGAGACTCTCCGACGGCACCGAGGCGATGTAGCCCGTGACCGGGGGAATGTCGGTGGGTGCCTGCAGCATGGAGGCATGGAAGCCACGACGTACATCCCCGGCCGGGAGCTCCGCGCCGGCGACATCGTGGTGAACCGGTACGGCGACGCGTTCCCCGTGACGCGGGTGCGCGCGATCGGCGCGGGGCGCCGCGTGTACTACGAGCGGAAGGGCGGGAAGGCGGCCAGCTTCACGGTGCCGTCCGACGGCCTCACGCGCGTCTTCGTGCCTCGCCGGCCCGACCTGGCGGCCGACATCGCGACGTCCGAGCCCTGACCCGCGCGCCGTGCTTGCAGCGCGGCATCGACTCGCGCCATGATTCCCCCAGGGGCGCGCCCGACGTCCGCGAACAGGGGAGTCATGGCCGAACCGCAGTCCTCCGCCGAGACGCGCGACTCGCCGGCCGACGACGGTCGCGTGCCGAAGAAGCCCGGCAAGAAGAAGAAGGGCAAGCGACACCGCACGCTCATCGACATCATCGCGGTGTTCGTGCTCTCGATCACCGCCGTGCTGACGGCCTGGTGCGGCTTCGAGGCGTCGAAGTGGGGCGGCGAGATGTCCATCGCATTCAGCCAGGCGTCCTCCGCACGCATCCAGTCGACGAACTTCGAGGGCGAGGCCCGCGACGCGCGCATGTTCGACCTCGTGATCTGGGCGTCGTACGTCGAGTCGGTCGCCAACGGCGACGACGCGCTCACCGAGTACATCGAGGCGCGGTTCACTCCGCACTTCGCCGTGGCGTTCGAGGAGTGGAACGCGGGCGGTCGCGAGGAGAGCGGTCCGTTCGCACTCGACTCCTACGTGCCGCCGGGCACCGTGGAGGCGGCGGAGTTCGGCGAGCGCGCCGACCAGAAGTTCCAGGAGGCGCTCGACAACAACCAGCGCGGCGACGACTACTCGCTGCTCACGGTGCTCTTCGCCCTCGTCCTGTTCCTGTCGGCCATGGCCCAGCGCGACATCTCGCCGAAGGCGGCGTGGGGGCTGCTGGGCATGGCGCTGGTGGTCGCGGTGGTCGGCATCGTGATCCTCACGACGTTCCCGATCAAGATCTGACGCCTCGCGGCCGGGGCCGGCTCAGCCCTCGCGGCGGGACAGCGACTCGAGGCCGTCGAGCAGCAGGTCGAGCGCGAACCCGAACTCGGTCGCGTCGTCGCACCAGCCGATCGTCGAGTCGGGGTCGTCGTGCGCGACCTCGGCGAGCATCGCCACGAGGTGCGGGGTGCGTGCGGCCATCGCGGCCGCCTCCTCGGCATCGCCGTCATCGGTGACGAGCTCCTGGCTGAACCCGAACATGCGACTGCCGAGCGCGTGCATCGCGTGGTGGATGAGGTCGTACGAGAACCCGCCCGACCGCAGGGTGCCGACGACCGCGTCGGCGTGCCCCGCCATCGCCGCTCCGGGGAACACGCGCGACTGCATGAGGCCGGGGGCCCACGGGTGCCGCAGCATGACCCGCCGCGCGGCCAGGATGCGCGTGCGCAGCGACGCCTTCCAGTCCGGGTCGACATCGGGCACCTCGTGCCCGCCGGTCTCGGCGTCGACCTCGTCGAACACGAGCGCGATGAGTCCGTCGAGCAGGGCGTCCTTGTTGGGCACGTGGTGGTAGAGCGACATGGGCTCCACCCCGAGGCGCTCGGCGAGGCGGCGCATGGTGACGGCATCGAGGCCGGATGCGTCCGCGAGCGCGAGCGCCTCGCCCAGCACGCGCGCGCGGGTGAGCGGCGTGCGGCGCGCAGTGCGCTGATCGGCGGTCGACGTCACGTGCCCTCCCTCCCGTACAGCGTACGGCCGAGGGTGGACATCGGCCGCGTCCACCACTAACTTACGGTGTAAGGCGTACAGCGTAAGGTGACCAGGGAGCCCGACATGACCAGCACGACCGAGCAGTCGACCGAGACCATGCGGGCGGCCGAGTACCGCAGCTACGGGCCGCCCGAGGTGGTGCGCATCGCACGCGTGCCGAAGCCCGTGCCGGCGCCCGACGAGGTGCTCGTGCGCGTGCACGCGACGACCGTGAGCGTCGCCGACCACCGCGTGCGCGGTCGCGACGTGCCGCGCGGGCTCTGGCCGCTCGTGGCACTCACCCTCGGCGTGTTCCGTCCGCGCAACCGCATCCTCGGCATGGACGCCGCGGGCACGGTGGAGGCGGTCGGGGCCGGCGTCTCGCGCTTCGCCCCCGGCGACGAGGTGGTCGTGATGCGCGGATCGCGGTTCGGTGGCCACGCCGAGTACGTCGCCGTGCGCGAGGCCGGCACGATCGTGCCCAAGCCCGCGACGCTGTCGTTCGAGGAGGCCGTCGCGCTCGCGTTCGGCGGGTCGACGGCCGTCTCCTTCTTCGGCCGGGTCGAGATCGGGCCGGGCACGCGCGTGCTGGTCAACGGGGCATCCGGCGCCGTCGGCACCATGGCGGTGCAACTCGCGGCGCACCTCGGCGCCGAGGTCACGGGCGTGACGAGCGGCCGCAACGCCGAGCTCGTCCGGTCGCTCGGCGCCTGGCGCGTCGTCGACTACGAGGCCGAGGACTTCACCGCCCTCGGCGAGACCTGGGACGTGATCGTCGAGTGCGTCGGCAACGCGCAGTACCCGCGAGTCGCCGGCGTCCTCGCACCCGGCGGGGCGCTGCTGCTCGTGATCAGCGACCTGGCCGGCATGCTCCGGGCGCGCCGCGACTCGAGGCGCAGCGGCGGCCTGGTCACCCAGACCGGCGACCCGATCACGTCCGAGAACTTCGGCCGGTTCATCGAGCTCGCCGGCACCGGGGCGATCCGGCCCGTGATCGACCGCACCTACGACCTCGACGACATCGTCGAGGCGCACCGGTACGTCGACACCGGGCGCAAGCGCGGGGCGGTCGTGGTGCGCGTGCCCTGAGCCGGGCGGGCCGGGCGGTGTCGCGGGCCGGCGAGCGGATGCCCGGTGGCGAGCGCCGCCCGGAGGCATCCGCTCAGCCGTGCCAGAGGCGCAGCTTCTCCGGGTTGCGCATGATCCAGAGGTCGGTGATGCGGCCGTCGGCCACGCGGCTCGTGATGACGCTGTCGACCGCTTCGCCGACCGTGACGAGCACCACGAGCCCGTCGGGGCTCTCGCGCAGCGTGGAGACGAGCCCCTCGTCGGCGCGCTTCTCCGCGAGCCCCAGCAGGTAGCGCGCCACCCGGTCGGCGCCGACCACGGGGCGTCGGGCAGCGGATGCCACGCCGCCGCCGTCCGCCCGCAGCACGACGTCGGGGTCGAGCACCGCCGTCAGCGTCGTCAGGTCGCCCGTTCCGGCGGCCGCCAGGAACGCCTGCACGACCCGGTCGTGGTGCTCCCGCGTGGCCGTGCCGTCGCGACGTTCGCGCACGTGCCGGCGCGCCGACGACGCGAGCTGACGGCACGCCTCGGGGGAGCGGCCGACGATCTCGGCGATCTCTGCGAAGGGCAGCGCGAACACGTCGTGCAGCACGAACGCCACGCGCTCGGCCGGGGTGAGCGACTCGAGCACCACCAGCAGCGCGGTGCTCACCGAGTCGTCGAGACTGACCCGGTCGAGCGGATCGGGCGCGGCGGGCGTGCCGAGCCCCGAGTCGCCCGGCAGCGGCTCGGGCAGCCACTCGCCGACGTACCGCTCGCGCCGTGCGCGGGCCGAGCCGAGCTGGTCGAGGCAGACCCGGCTCGCCGCGCGCGTCAGCCACGCGGCCGGGTTGGCGATCGCGGCGCGGTCCGCCTCGGGCATCCGGTACCACCGCGCGTAGGTCTCCTGCACGGCGTCCTCGGCGTCGGCGACCGTGCCGAGCATGCGGTACGCCAGGCGCATCAGCCCCGCCCGCTCGGCGTCGATCGCCGCAGCGTCGAGGGGGTCGGCGGATGCCCCGGGACCCCGCCCCGCGCCCGCCGCCGGGTCGCCCGGTGTCGTCTCCATCACCATGTCCTCGCCTCCACTGTCCCACCGCGCGCGCGGGCGCGCGACCTCACCTCCTCCGACGACGCAGCGCCCCCGATCGTGAGCCGCACGGCGCGGACCTCACGTTCGGCGCGGCTGCGTCGTCGCACATGATGAGGGCGGGAGCCGCCCCGTGACATGAGGAGGAGCAGCATGCGCATCGCAGTCGCCGGCGGAACCGGCACCATCGGGTCGGAGGTGGTCGCGGCCGTGGGCGAGCGCGGCGACGAGGTCGTGGTGCTGTCGCGGTCGAACGGCGTGGACGTGCAGACGGGGGAGGGCCTCGTGGCCGCGCTCGACGGCGTCGACGCGCTGGTCGACGCGGTGAACGCCACGACGCTCAGCGCCGCGGGCGCGACCGAGTTCTTCACCACCACCTCGCGCACCTTGCTCGCCGCCGAGCGCGAGGCCGGCGTCGCCCACCACGTGCTGCTCTCGATCGTCGGCGTCGACCGCGCGCCGTTCGGCTACTACGCGGGCAAGCTCGCCCAGGAGCGCGAGGTCGAGGCGGGCGACGTGCCGTGGACGATCCTGCGCGCGACGTAGGTGCACGAGTTCGCGGGGCAGATGTTCCACGCGCTGTCGATGGGGCCGCTGCACCTCGCGCCGGTCGCGCGCACGCAGCCGGTCGCCGCGCGCGCCGTCGGCCGCCGGCTCGCCGAACTCGCCGCCGGCGCGCCCGCGGGCCGCGTCGCCGACCTGGCCGGGCCGCGCGAGGAGCGCCTCGACGAGATGACCCGCGCGTACGCACGCGCGGAGGGCGTGCGCGGACCGGTCGTCCCGGTGCGGATGCCCGGGAAGCAGTTCGCCGCGATGCGCGCCGGGAAGGCGCTGCCGGGCTCCGGGGCCGACCTCGCCGGGCCGGCGTTCGACGAGTGGCTCGCCGAGCGCTCGCGGGCGGCGGACGCGGCCCGGGCCTGACGGGCCGCGTCGCGCGGCGCCGCGCGGCACCCGTGCACGTCGGCCCGACCTTCCGGGGTGCTCGGCCCGCCCCGACCGACCGGGTCGGGCCGTGCGGCCCCGGCCCCGAGGCATCCGCTTGACCCCGCACCCGCCGCGTGGTCGCATGAGGGCATGGGAACCGCCACCCGCGACCGGGCGCCGCTCGTCGACGAGGACGCGCTCGACGACCTCGTGCGCGCGGCGGTCGGACGCGTGCGTGGTCGCGTGCTGGAGGTCGGCGCCGGCGACGGCGAGAACTTCGGCGCGTTCGATCCGTCGGTCGAGTGGATCGGCCTCGAACCCGACGCCGACCGGCGCGCCGAGCTGGCGACGCGCGCGCGGGAGTGGGGCCACCGCGACCGCGCGCCGCTCGACGCCGTGTGCGAGTCGATCCCGCTGCCCGACGCCTCCGTCGACGCGGTCGTCGGCACCTACATGCTGTGCAGCGTGACCGACCCGGCGGCGGCGCTCGCCGAGGTGCGCCGCGTGCTCGTTCCGGGCGGGCGGGTCGTGTTCGCCGACCACGTGGCGTCGCCGCCCGGCACCCTGCACCGCGCCGTGCAGCGCCTGGCGACGCCGCTGACCGTGCGGTTCGACCACGGCTGCCACCTCGATCGCGACACCCGCGCGGCGCTCGACGCGGCCGGGTTCGTCGGCGACGCGGTCACGTCGGTGCGCGTCGGCCCGATGCTGCGCGTGCCGGTGCTCCTGTTCGAGGGGCACGCGTCGTGAGCACGGACGTCGCCGGGCGGGACTAGCCTCGCCGCATGGTCTTCTCACTCGACGTCCACGTGCCCGGCGGGCGCGTGCTGCGCGCCTACGACAGCGCTCCGGATGTCCCGGGCGGCACCGTGCTCGCCTGGCACCACGGGTCCCCGCAGACCGGTGCACCGCTCGAGCCCGTGCTGGCGGCGGCGGGCGCACGCGGCATCCGCGTCATCTCCTACGCGCGCCCGAGCTACGGCGGTTCGACCGCGAACCCCGGCCGCGACGTCGCCTCGGCGGCCGACGACCTCGCCGCCGTGGCCGGTGCACTGGGCGTGTCGGCGCTCGTCTCGATGGGGGCGTCGGGCGGCGGGCCGCACGCGCTCGCCGGGGCGGCGCTGCTACCCGACCTGGTGCGCGGCGTGGCCACGCTCGCGGGCATCGCGCCCCGCACCGACGCGTTCGACTGGACCGCCGGCATGGCGGCGCCGGGCGGGCTGCTCGCGGCGGCCGAGGGCCGCGCCGCGCGGGCGGCGTTCGCCGAGGTCGACGAGTTCGACCCGAGCCAGTTCGTGGCCGCCGACTACGCGGCGCTCGAGGGCGCCTGGGCGGCGCTCGGCGCCGACGTGGGGCGGTCCGACGCCTTCGGGCCCGACGGCCTCATCGACGACGACGTGGCGTTCACCATGCCGTGGGGGTTCGACCCCGCCGACATCGCCGCGCCCGTGCTGGTCGTGCAGGGCGGCCTCGACCGGGTCGTGCCGCTCGGGCACGGCGAGTACCTCGCGGCGACGATCCCGGGGGCCGAACTGGTGCTCCGCCCCGACGACGGGCACGTCTCGGTGCTCGACGCCGTGCCCGACGCGATGGACTGGCTGCTCTCGCGCATCGGCTGATGCCCGGCGGCGGGTGCCGGGGGCATCCGCTCGCCTCGCCCGGCGGGCGTCGGTGCGGCGTGCGATGGTCGTGCGGGGCGGCCGGCCCGGGGCATCCGCTCGCCCGGCGACGCCGCCGCGCCGCTCAGCCGAGCGCCGCCACGAGGTCGTCGTAGAGGTCGTCGACGTGCTCGAGCCCGACCGACAGGCGCACGAGACCGTCGGGGATCGTCGGCGCCTCGCTCGGCCAGCGCCGCCGACGCTCGAGCGTCGACTCGACGCCGCCGAGGCTGGTCGCGTGGATCCACAGCTGCACGGCGTCGATGAACGCGTCGGCCCGCTCGGCACCGCCGCGCACGACGAGCGAGACGATCGCGCCGAAGCCCGGGTAGCGCACCTCGTCGAGCGCCGGATGCCCGTCGAGCCGCTCGGCCAGCTCGCGCGCGTTCGCCTGGGCGCGCTCGAGGCGCACGGGCAGGGTGCGCAGCCCGCGCAGGGCGAGGTAGCTCTCGAGCGGCGCCGGGATCGCGCCGCCGAGCCCGCGCCGGGCCGCGATGCGCTCGGCCAGTGCCGGATCGGCCGCCACGACCGCGCCCATCAGCACGTCGCTGTGCCCCGCGAGGTACTTGGTCGCGGAGTGCACCGCGAGGTCGGCGCCGAGCGCGAGCGGCTGTTGCAGCAGCGGCGTGGCGAACGTGTTGTCGATCGCGACGAGCGCGCCGTGGGCGCGGGCGGCGGCGACGAGCGCGGGGATGTCGGCGAGCTCGAGCGCCGGGTTGGTGGGCGACTCGAACCAGAGCAGCGCGGTGCCGGCGCAGGCCTCGGCGACCGCCGCCGTGTCGGTCACGTCGACGAGCTGCAGGTGCACGCGCCCGTCGGACTCGCGGTCGCGCAGCTGGGCGATCGTGCCGGTGTAGGAGTGCCGCGGCACGACCACGGTGCCGCCGTGGGGCACCAGGTCGAGCACCGCCGCGATCGCGGAGATGCCGGAGGCGAACGACACGCAGGTGCCGCCCTCGAGCGCCCCGAGCACCGTCTCGAACGCGCTCCACGACGGGTTGCCGTAGCGGCCGTACTCGCGCTCGCCACCGGCGACGAAGGTCGACGCGAGGTGCACCGGCTCGTTGAGCGGGGCGTCCGGGTCGCGCCGCGGCCGGCCCAGGCTGACTGCGAGGGTCTCCGCGTGGCTCGAGTGGAACGATCGTTCGGTCATCGAGGGCCTCCTGCTCCGAGCGTACGACACCCCGTGGAGGTGGTCGCTTTTCAGGAACGGCGGGGCGGCTGGTGCGGAATGTGGCGCCATCGCCCCAGTCGGTGCACCGAAATCGCCGCCACCGGGCCATGGGCGGCGAGGTGTTGCGCGGCCACCGGAGGAGCTCCTGAACAGTGACCCACAGCGGGGCGGGGTGGGCGAGCGGATGCCTCCGGGCGGTCAGCCGCGCGGGGGAGCGGGCTCCTCGGCGACGTCGGAGGCGGGCGCGTCGGAGGCGGCCGCGGTGGCGCGCGCGTCGGCCGGCACGGGCTCGTCGTCGGCGACGTCGAGCTGCGTCGCGCGACGGCGCACGACCGCGCCCTCGGCGACGATCATGGCGATCACCGCGGCCGCGCCGGCGAGGAAGAGGCCGATGATCGGCAGCACGTCGCCGGTCGGCGCCTCGAGCCCGCCGGTCTCGGACTGCCAGGGCCAGAGGGCGCGCAGCGATCCGAGCATCAGGCCCGTCATGACGGCGAGCGTGGCGGCGCGGTGGTGGGTGAGCAGCCACTGCAGCGTCGAGACGAAGGCGGCGAGGCCGACGATCGCGCCGAGCGCGAACGTGCCGAGGTAGACGAGGTCGCGATCGTTCACCGCGTCGAGCGTGGGGGCGTAGATGCCGATGACGACGAGCACGAACGAGCCGGAGACGCCGGGCAGCACGAGTGCGCAGACCGCGAACGCGGCGGACACGGCCACGAGCAGCAGCGACGGGTCATCGGTGTCGACCGCGGGCAGGCCGGTGAGCACGAACGCCCCCGCCGCGGCGACCGCGGCCAGGAGGAGCTCCCGGGTGCGCCAGCGCCCGACCATGCGCGCCGGCACGATGAGCGACGCGACGATGAGGCCCGCGAAGACGGCGCGGGTCTGCACCGGGTACTCGTCGATGGTCGGTGCGAGCAGCGCCGAGGCGAGCACGATCGCGCCGAGCATGCCGATGCCGAGCGGGATCAGCACGCCCCATCGCACCTCGCGCAGGTGCTCGCGCGCCCGCGGCCGGGCCTGGGGGCGCACCACGCCGGTCACGGCGAGGACCACCCCGCGCACGAGGTGCCCGGCCGAGGTGATGACCGTCTCGTACACGCCCGTGATGAGCGCGACGGTGCCGCCGGACACGCCGGGGATGATCTCGACGGTGCCGATGAGGGCGCCGCGGATGAGGTCGACGAGCCAGCGCAGGGCGGTCATGCGATCGTGGTTCCTCTGGTCGGGTCGGGGGAGTGCTCGAGCGAGCATGGGGGCGCGGAGCGCCAGCCGCGATTGTAGCGGGAGCGGCTCCGCACCACCCGGACACCGGGTGTCGCTACGCTGAGCGCACCATGAGAGGCACATCGACGTCCCCCCACGCCCCCACCCTCCTGCTCGACCTCGACGGCACGGTCGCCCTGGGAGACGAGCCCGTCTTCGCGTACGCGGACGCGCTCGCCGAATCGGCCGAGGCGCCCGAGCTCGGCAGCCGCGTGCGGCGATTCGTCGAGGTGGGGCGCGACGACGCCCACCAGGTCGACGACGGCTACCAGCTCGCGCAGGTGCTGGGTCGCGAGTACGCGCTCGACGACGAGCGCATCAGCCGTGCGTACCACGACAGCCGGGCCCGGGTGACGGCCGGGGAGGTGCCGATGCACGCCGCGGCGGGGCTGCACCGGGCGGCCGACGCCGTGCACGCGGCCGGCGGCCGGGTCGTGCTCGTCACGAACGCGCCCTCGCTCGGCCTCGACGCGGTGCTGGAGCGGATGCGGGTGGCCGACGCGTTCGACGCCGTCGTCGGCGACGCGCGCAAGCCGGGCGGCATGGCGTCGATCCTCGACGAGCTCCTCGCCGAGGGGGCGGCGCCGGGCCGCATCGCGTCGGTCGGCGACATCTGGCGCAACGACCTCGAACCGGCGTACGAGCGCGGCTGCCGCACGGGCCTCATCGACCGGTTCGGGCTGCGTCGCGGGCCCGCCGACTGGGTCGCACCCGACCTCGCGGGCCTGGTGCCCGAGATCGAGGCGTGGGCGGCCGCCTGAAGCGCCTGAGTGCGTCCACCTCGGGGACGAAACGGCTGATTGTCGAGCATTCCTCGCGAGCTGGCATGTAAACATCTGGCTACGGACCGGTGAATCCGGGTGCTCGGGCGGGGCCCGCGCAGTAACGTCTCGAAGGGCGACCGGGTCTGCACTGCTCGGTCGCTTCGATTCGTTGGACATGACGCAGCACCCGAGGAAGAGGCACATGAGACACCGCAGATTCATCACCACCGCAGCGATCGCCGCCGGCATCGCCCTCGCCGCCACCGGATGCGCCTCGGGCGACTCCGGCTCGGACGCGGAGGCCACGCCGGAGGCGCCGGAGAGCCTCGTCCTCGGCCTCGTGCCCTCGTCGGACGTCGACCAGGTCGTCACCGACGGCGAGGACCTCGCCGCCCTGCTGAGCGACGAGCTCGGCATCCCCGTCGAGGTCGAGGTCACCGACAACTACGCGGGCCTCATCGTCGCGATGCAGGCCGACCAGGCGCAGATCGGCATGTTCGGCCCGATCGGCATGGTCCAGGCGCAGGACGAGGCCGGCGCCGTGCCGGTGCTCCAGTCGGTGCGCTTCGGCGGCAGCACCTACGTCACGCAGTGGTTCACGAACGACCCCGACCGCTTCTGCCTCGACGACGTCGTGACCGTCACCGACGACGACGGCTACGACTTCACCTACTGCAACGGCACGGATGCCACGAGCGAGGGCCCGCTCGGCGAGGACGCGCTCGCGCTCGTCGAGCAGGACGAGACCATCGCGTTCGTCGACGAGGGCTCGGCATCGGGCTACTACTACCCGGCGACCCAGCTCGGCGAGCTCGGCCTGGACCCGTTCGACCTGTCGGGCGCGTTCTTCGCCGGCGGCCACCCGAACGCGGTGCGCGCGGTCTACGACGGTGACGCCACCATCGGCACGAGCTTCAACGACGCCCGCGGCTCGGTCGTCGAGGAGGCCAACGACGTCGGCGAGAAGGTCACGGTCTTCGCGTACTCGACGCTGATCCCGAACGACGGCGTGGCCGTCTCCGGCTCGCTCTCGGAGGAGTGGCAGGAGAAGATCACCGACGCGTTCCTCGCGGTGGCCGACACCGAGGAGGGCGCGGCCGCGCTCTACGCGGTGTACGAGATCGACGGCCTGGTTCCGGCCGACCTCGACGCGCTCGACGCGGCGCGCGCGGTCTACGAGAACTTCGGCGACCAGTAGTCAGCACCACAGGTGATGGCCACGCCGCACGCACGCGGCGTGGCCATCACCGTTCGCACGGCAGGATGATCACGTGATCCGATTCAGCGATGTCTCCGTTCGCTACCCCACCGGCACGCTGGGGCTCGACTCGATCGACCTGGAGATCCCCGACGGCCAGTTCGTGGTCGTCGTCGGGCTCTCCGGGGCGGGCAAGTCGACCCTGGTCCGCACGATCAACGGGCTGGTGCCCGTGACGAGCGGCACGCTCGAGGTGGGTGACCGCACCGTCAGCGGGGCCGGCAAGCGGAAGCTCCGGCAGCTGCGAGCGGAGGTCGGCATGATCTTCCAGTCGTTCAACCTCGTCACGCGCACGAGCGTCATGAACAACGTGCTCCTCGGCCGGCTGCACGCGACCTCGACGCTGCGCTCGCTCGTCGGCGCCTGGAAGGCGTCCGACACCGAGCTGGCGTTCGAGGCCCTCGAGCGCGTCGGCATCGTCGACAAGGCCTACGTCCGCGCGTCGCAGCTCTCCGGAGGCCAGCAGCAGCGCGTCGCCATCGCTCGCGTCCTCGCGCAGCAGCCGAAGGTGATCCTCGCCGACGAGCCGGTCGCATCGCTCGACCCGCCGACGGCCAACCAGGTCATGCGCGACCTCCAGCGCATCAACCGCGAGCTCGGCATCACGACGGTCGTGAACCTGCACTTCCTCGACCTCGCCCGCGCGTACGGCGAGCGCATCATCGGCATGCGCGGGGGCAAGGTCGTCTTCGACGGCACCGCCGACCAGGCCGACGACGCCGTGTTCGAGTCGATCTACGGCCGCTCCCTGACCGCTGCCGACGTGCTGCCGGGCGACGAGGCGCCGCCGGTGGCGACGGCCGGCGAGGGCGCGACGGCATGACCGCCGCGGCGCCGACGCGCAGCCCCGGGGCATCCGCCCGCCCTCGCAAGCCCGCTCCGTCGTGGACCCTCTGGGTCGGGCTCGCGGCCGCTGCGGCGATCACCCTCTGGTCGGGGCTCGGCATCGAGTTCACGCTCGCACCGCTGTTCACGGACGCCTCGCGCGGCTGGTTCGTGATCCAGGAGTTCTTCGCGCCGAACTGGGGATTCATCTTCCAGGTCGGCAACGCGTGGCTCGAGACGCTCTCGATCGCGGTGCTCGCGAGCCTCATCGGGTGCCTCCTCGGCCTGCTCGCCGCGATGCTGGCGTCGAAGGTGACGCTGGCCAACCCCGTCGCGCACCAGGTCGTGAAGTGGGTGCTGTCGGTCATCCGCTCGATCCCCGACATCGGCTGGGCGTTCCTGCTGGTCGCGCTCGTCGGCGTGGGGTCGCTCGCGGGCATCCTCGCGCTCGTGATGTTCAACATCGGCATCATCGCCAAGCTCACCTCGGAGTCGATCGACGCGGTCGACCCCGGACCGATCGAGGCGGCGGACGCCTCGGGCGCCAACGGCGTCCAGCGCGCGCGCTGGGCCGTCTACCCGCAGGTGCTGCCGAACTACCTCAGCTACAGCCTCTACGTGTTCGAGCTGAACATCCGCGCCTCGATCGTGATCGGCCTCGCCGGCGCCGGCGGCATCGGCAACGTGCTCCTGGTGCAGCTCGGGCGGTTCGCGTGGGAGAACGTCTCGGCGATCTTCATCGCGACCTTCGTGGTGGTGCTGGCCGTCGACCTCGCGTCGCAGGCGATCCGGAGGCGCATCTCATGACGACCGCCACGCGTCCCACCGCCCCCGCACCGGCGACCACCCGGCCGACGCCGCCGAGCAAGTGGCCGCACACGCTCGGACTCCTCGCGAGCCTCGCAGTGGTGATCCTCAGCGTCTGGCTGGTGGACGCGAACTGGATCCGCATCGCCGACCTCCCCGCCGCCATCGGCAACTACCTCGGCCTGATGGGGGCCGGCCTCGCGCACAACCCGCTCGAGGTGCCGTGGAGCGAGTACTGGGTGCTCGCGATCGGCCGCATGCTCGAGTCGATCCAGATGGCGTGGATCGGCACGCTCATCGGCGCGGTCCTGTCACTGCCGCTCGGCTTCCTCGCCGCCCGCACGGTGTCGCCGGCCGGCGTGGTGTTCGTGACGCGGCAGTTCCTGAACGCCGTGCGCGCGCTGCCCGAGATCATCCTCGCGATCGTGCTGATCATGCCGATCTTCGGCCTCGGGCCGCTGACCGGTGCCCTGGCGCTCGGCATCGGCTCGATCGGCACGCTGGGCAAGCTCACCGCCGAGGCGATCGAGTCGATCGACCAGGGCCCGGTCGAGGCCGCGCTCGCCGCGGGTGCACGCCCCGTGCAGCGCATGCGCTGGGCGATCCTGCCGCAGGCGCTGCCCGAGATCGTCGCGTTCTGGCTGTACCGGTTCGAGATCAACATCCGTGCGAGCGCCGTGCTCGGCGTGATCGGCGCGGGCGGCATCGGCTCGCTGCTGTCGCAGCTGTTCAACCGGCGCGAGTGGGAGCAGATCGGCATCACGCTGGTCGTCATCATCCTGGTGACGATCGCAGTCGACTCGATCTCGGGGGCGGTGCGCGCGCGCATCATCTCCGGCGGCGGTCGTCGCCTGGCCGCGCGGGAGCGCCGCGACGAGGCATCCGCCATCGTCTGAGGCAGGCGGGCGGATGCCTCGCAGGTAAGGTGAGGCTCACCTGAAAAGCGCCTCTGACCAGCCGGAACACGCGTCACGAAGGGCTGGTGCATCGCTGCCCGCGGGGCTAGCATCGGCCACAGGACGCTGACACCGACGCACCCCGGAGGCCGAAATGACCATGCTCGCCGATCTGCCCGCCGTCACCGAGTGCTCGGTCGCCGGATGCTCCTACAACGACCACTCGCACTGCCATGCGGCGGCGGTCACCATCGCCGGGTCGAACGGCGACGCCCAGTGCGCGACGTTCATCCCCCTCTCGACCAAGGGCGGGCTCGACAAGGTCGTGACGCACGTGGGGGCGTGCCAGCGCGTGGACTGCATGCACAACGAGTCGCTCGAGTGCACGGCGCCCGCGGTGCGCATCGGGGCGGGGGCCGACGCCGCGGACTGCCTCACCTACGATGCCCGCTGAGCATCGCGGTGCAGGCGACGCGTCGGAATGCTTCGTCACCGAGCCGTGATATAGGCGATGGGGTGTCGGGGACGGTCGTGGGGTAAGCTCACTTAACGATCCGCGGAGTCCCGTCGGTCGATCTCCGACCGAATCAGGAGAACCTGCGTGATCGAATCCCCGCTCCCACAGGAGCCCGTGGTGCCGCGGGGTGACGTGCAGCGATATCGCTTCATCGAGCACATCGGCTCCGGCGGCATGGCCGACGTCTACCGAGCGCACGACACGCAGCTCGGGCGCGACGTGGCCGTCA